>NZ_JBSWXN010000001.1:0-744448 GCF_056160625.1 Alteromonas sp. ABH4_457 | reverse complement strand
TTCCTCTCAGAACAGCTAGAGATCGTCGCCTTGGTGAGCCTTTACCTCACCAACTAGCTAATCTCACTTGGGCCTCTCTTCAGGTAGGAGCCTAAGCCCCCTTTGGTCCGTAGACGTTATGCGGTATTAGCAGTCGTTTCCAACTGTTATCCCCCTCCCAAAGGCAAGTTCCCAAGCATTACTCACCCGTCCGCCACTCGTCAGCAAATAGCAAGCTATTCCTGTTACCGTTCGACTTGCATGTGTTAGGCCTGCCGCCAGCGTTCAATCTGAGCCATGATCAAACTCTTCAATTAAATATATCGAAAAACTTTTATGAATCGTCGGTTGACACTCTTAACGAGTGCCCACACAGATTGTCTTGTTATAAATTTTTAAAGAACAATTGCTTAAGCCTTGCTGTTAGCCGTCTCAAGCGGGATGCGTATGTTACTCTGCATCATTTTTTTGTCAATCATTTTTTTGAAGTTTTTTCTTCTCAAAACGCTTTCCAAAAACTCGTTTCCGGTGCTTTGTGTCAGCTCCCTGAACCGAGGACGCGCATTCTACTCACATGAACCTTCCCGTCAACCCTTAATTACCGTAAAAAGTAAAAAAGCGACCTGAGCGGTCGCTTTTTAAACACATTGATAATTAAATAAACAAAACGTCTTAATTTCGTCTGTTCTGATATCTCTTTTCTAGATTATTTCAGGTAACCGGTGCTATGACTTATGCTCTGGTTCATCATTATCAATAGTTTTTTCATCTGCCTTATCATCATCAACAGAAAAATCGGCGTCCTTCTCTTCATGGTCCCCCACTACATCCTGAAGCGTTACCTTATCAACCGTACGGAATGTATTAATGGGTCCGGCAAGTGCATAAAGGGCAAAGACAAGGAAAAGCACTAATGCAGGCTCTGTCGCCACAATTACAAACACAAGCATAATAATAAGAAGCGCAACAAAAGGAACTTTGCCGTTCCAGTTTACTTCTTTAAAGGAGTTATATTTGAAGTTACTCACCATGAGTAAGCCGGCCGCACCGGTTATCAGTGCTACAACAAAACCGTAATCGTTGCCATTCACATCATATTCAACGCCTACCCAGACCAACCCGGATACAACGGCTGCAGCAGCCGGGCTTGCCAACCCCTGAAAGAATCGTTTGTCAGCAATACCCACCTGCGTATTGAACCGCGCCAGACGTAACGCTGCACCAGCTACATATATAAAGGCGGCGAGCCATCCCAGCTTACCTAATTCACTTAAACCCCAGTTGTAAGCAACCAGCGCCGGAGCAACCCCAAAGGACACCATGTCGGCCATAGAGTCGTATTCAGCACCAAACGCACTTTGGGTGTTGGTGATCCTGGCAGCCCTTCCATCGAGCCCATCAAATATCATTGCAACGAAAACGGCAACCGCAGCAGCTTCGAAACTGCCGTTCATAGACGCGACTACGGCATAAAAACCCGAGAACAACCCTGCGGTGGTAAGTAAATTAGGCAACAGGTAGATGCCTTTCCTTTTTGTGTCCGTCATAAAACCTCAAGTTAATTAATACTGACCAATCCATTATTTCATACATACCCGCACTACGCACGGTTCAAATATACCAGAGAATGCCTATTACTTAGTATGGGCTGACATACCTCAATTTAATTCACGAGATCTTTCATTAACACATTGAATTATAATAAATAAATCAACTTTAACTACTTTTGTATCATGTCAGTATTTTTTACGTAGGAATTTTTAAACCTAAATCCAACCTGAATTTTCCCTATAAAAATCAACACAATAACAAGTGGCACGGTAAGTGCTTAGATCGGATTGAGGTATGAAATCGAGGTATAAAAGGGGTTTTTAATATGAAGATAAGTAAGATCGCGTCAGTGACGACACTCGTCCTTGCAAGCGCTATTACTGCACCTGCTATGGCAACTAACTATTCTGGTGGTTGGCACAGTGGTTGTGGCAATGGTGGCAACACAGGTGATGGCTGTAATGCAGCTGACTATTTCGCAGATGACTTAATGTACAGCCTGGCCAGCGATGGTATCAGCAATGCAGTAGTTGATGGTGTAACTATCAACGCTTCTGCTTATTCTGATACCAAAGGTATGGAGAAGGTAGGTACGAAATATGGTTACTATGACATTGTCTCCGACGTAAACGTCGAAGAAGCCAGCCTTAAACAATACGGTAATGGATACGGGATCGTTAACGAAGATGAAAAGGCGAAATATTCGCCGGACCATTCAATTGACAACGAGAAAGAAGAAGGTTGGTCAAATTACCAATACGTAATTGATACTGACTTTGACTATGTGCTTATTTCTTTCGACGAGGACGTAAACGTAACTGGCGCAACATTTAGCTGGCTATGGAAAGAAACTGAGACACAGGTTTCTGTTGCAGCATTGAGCGACACATCTATGCTTACTTCAGGCGTGAATACATGGGGCGAGATTGCAGGTGATGCGCTGGCAGTAGGTTCGTTTGATGTTCTTAACTGTGACGATACTGATTTAGCAGAAATCAGCGGTCTGGATAATGTTTATTCTCAATACTGGATTATCGGAGCGTATAACACAGTCTTCGGCGATATCGGGCATAGTATGTACGATGACGGTTTCAAGTTAGCCAGCGTAGGCTTTAATAAAAAGCCTGGTGAAGAGCCACCAACAACGCAGGTAACTGAACCCGGTACATTCGCGATGTTGTTCATGGGCGGTGCCCTGGCAATGTGGCGCAGAAAACGTAATGCTTAATCAATTTGATTAAGCCTTAACAGGCATTACCCGTAAAAGGTGGCTTAATGCCACCTTTTTTGTTCGGCAAATTCAGGTGAATTATGAAAAATCAACGGATGTTAGCTTCACGCGTGCGCTGCGCGCTCTTCGGTCTGGCCGGACTGAGCCTAATTGGATCAGCCCATGCTACAACCTTTGAAGATTATGAACAGGCACTGGAAGCCTACAATGCAAAACGATATGAAGAATCGTTTGTTCACCTGAAAAATAGTCTGCAAAAAGATCCTGATAACCTGACTGCCAAGATATTAATGGGGCGCCTGCTTCTGCAAAACGGTTATGTGCGTGCCGCTGAACTGGAGTTTCAGGAAGCCATCGACATGGGCGCTGACCTGAATCTGGTTGCAGAACCGCTGGGAACGGCCTGGTTGTTCATGAACCGCTTCCGCGACATTCTTGCTTTCCAGGAATACAAGCGTCTGGGCTCTAAACAAAAATCAAGCTGGCTACAGATCCGGGCAACAGCCTGTACAAAACTTGACGATGATGTCTGTGCTGAACAAGCTTATCAGGACATGCTTGCCATGCCCTACAATAAGGACAACGCGCTGAACGGACTTGCTGCAATTGCAATGCGGGCCGGTGATACAGAAATCGCTGAAGACTTTCTCGCACAATCCCGCGAAATTGATGATAACAGTGCCATTCTGTGGCGCCTGACAGGTCAGCTCAGCTACCGTCAGGGCGACGTTGATACCGCTATCAAAGACTTTAAACGTGCACTTGAAATAAATTCAGACGATCCCATTGCTCTGCGTAATCTGGTTAATATCTACATTGCCAGAGATGACTTTGAAAGCGCCCGTGCATATGTGGATGAAATCATGTCCCGTACTCCGGACGATCCACTGGCTATTCTGCTTAACAACTGGTTGATGACACAGGAACAGACGGTCACATCAAACAGTACTGAAATTCAGAAACTGAGTAATACACTCTCCGAGTTGTCGCCGGACGTAGTTGAATCCCAACCGCTACTTATTTATATCAGCGGCCTTACTGCCTATTTTAATGGCAACATCGAAAAAGCGGTTGGCGATTTCGAACGTTACCTGGGTAAGGTGCCTGATGACTTGCAGGCAATAAAATTACTGGCCAAAGCATATATTTCTACTCAGCGCCCTAAACTGGCGTTAACACTGCTGGAGAAAAAACAGTCATTGTTGATGCAGGATTTAAACGCAGCCCTTTTGCTGGGTGATTTGCTGATAGATCAGAACAAAAGCTTCCGGGCAGACAGTCTTGTTCGCGCATTGGAAGAAGAATTTCCAAATACCCTGCAATTGCAACTATTTAAAATTAAGCTGATGACAGTGCGGGGTATGGAAGAACAGGCACTGGCACTGCTTGATAAAAATTATCCTGCTCAGCAGCTTAATCCGACTTTCCTGTTTACCTACGCATCTATGAAAATGCGATTCGGCATGTACGATGACGCTCATAATGCGGTAGATGCGCTCATCGACATTTTTCCGGACAAAGCCGATGTTTATAATCTAAAAGCTACTTTATTTATACAACAGGAAGAATTTGCCAAAGCCCGTAACTTGCTGGATAAAGCCCTGAGTATCAATGAGAGCAGTTTTTCAGCCAGATTCAACCTTGCAGCTCTGGATGCTAAGACGGGTAACCTGCCTGCATCGCTGGAACTCCTCGATGCGTTACTGGCACAAGTTCCCCGTCATGTTCCTTCGCAACTGTTGAAAGCACAAAACCTGCTAAGACTTAAAGATATTGATAATGCGGTACTGATATACAAAGATGTGCTTACCTTGCATCCCAACAATCAGGAAGCGCGGGTAAAACTGGTTCAGGTTGCCGCAGCCAAAGGCGACATGAGTGGTGCACTCTACCAGCTAGACAAGCTCCTCAAAGAGGATTTTGATAATCCTGCATACTTGCTGCAGAAAGCCGATATCCTTATCGGGATGGACAGAGTTGACGAAGCCGAACAGGCTATTGTGCTTGCCAGGGATGTTATTCAGACTAATCCCAAATATCTGGAGCGTTATGGCAACATCCTGATTAAACTTGGACGTCCTGATGAAGCACTGGCAGCATTCACAACTGCCAGAGAAATCTCTCCTTACGATAATGATCTTGCCCTGCATACGGCTAAACTGCAGATCGCAATGGGTAAAGTATCTGACGCGGCGAACACTATTGCTTCACGTATTGAGAAAAACCAAAATAACGCGGACTTCTGGTATGTGGCTGGTCTGCTGGCAGAAAGTCGCAACAGTTTTGATAAAGCTGCACAGGCGTATGGCCGTTCACTGACTATCGCACCTGTTTATGCTCAACCCCTTCTGGCGGCTTATAAAATGGCTGAGCGGGGCAACAACCCTGAAGGTTTTGTATCAATTGCCAGAAAATTAATGAAAGACCACCCTGAATATCTGTTACCGGCCAACTTACTTGCACAGTATTTCTATAATGCCGGGGAGTTTGAGAAGTCGATACCTGTATATATCGAGCTGGCTAAATTACCCAATGTACTGAACAAACCGAAAGTACTGAACCGTCTGGCAGAAATGTCAGCTCAGACAAATACCATTCAGGCCAGTCAGTGGATTAAAGAGGCATTTCAGTTGAATGCCAGCGATCCGGAAATACTGGATACTTATGGCTGGGTACTGGCGAACGAAGGAAAATATGCTGAAAGCCTGGAAATGTTGAGACGGGCGTTCAGTCGTCAGGCGACTAACCCGAAACTCCGCTTCCACCTCGGGTACACGCTGGTGAAGATGGGACGCGAAGCTGAAGCGCAGGAACACCTTGAACTGGCTGCCAACTCTGAAGTGGAATACAACGGCAAGACGCTGGCAGTCAGACTACTTAACGGTATATGACACACCGCACCTGACTCTGAAATAATCAGGCCGCACTGAACCCCGTTTTCCGTGCGGCTTTTTTGTTCTTTTATCCTGCACAGCACACCCGCGCTCTGTATTCATCCTGTCCCCTTTGTATAAAGACGCATACTTCATAAAGGGCCCGCCCAAACTACAATACAAGCCTGTATTCCGTTCAGCATACGGGTGCCTCCAGGCGTCACGTAAGAGATTTCTGTCGCAACCCTCCGGGTGTAAGAGCAGGAAGATAAACGGTTAATTGTACTCAAAGTGAAGACAGTGATTCATTGTCCCCACGTAAGGTTTTATTTATGAAGTTTAATAAAATTATGAGTGTCACCACACTGGTTGCGTCAGGGATATTCATCGTACCTGCACAGGCTACCAGTTGGAGCAGTAAGTGTGGCGATAATCACACCGGCTGCTCAGCCAGTGACTACTTTGCTGAAGATTTGCGTTACATGATTGCCAACGATGGTATCAGCAGCGCCGTTGTCGATGGCGTGACAATCAGTACAACAGCGTATTCGGATACGGGAGGCCGGGGCTTTTCTTCCCGTAATTACGATTACACCTACAACCAGTCCAACGGCAAGCACTACCTGAGCGACGACATTGTAGAAACAGCCAGCCTGATTAATTATGGCGAGGGTTACGGTATCATCAATAAAGATGTGACTAACACGCCGTTTACCAGTGACACCCGCAGTGGCGAATATGGTGTCCCCCAGCATGCCGCAGACAATATTAATCTGGACTGGTATGCCAGCGGTTATCACATAATTGAAACCGATTACGATTTTTACCTTATCTCCTTTGATGAAGAGGTTAATGTAACCGGAGCAACGTTCAGCTGGCTCTGGAACAGCGGTGATACACAGGTATCTGTAGCAGCTCTGAACGACACCTCTATGCTGACATCCGGTGCAAACACCTGGGCAGATATAGCCGGAGAGGCGCTGGCAGTGGGTTCGTATGACGTACTTAATTGCGAAGACACCAATCTGGCGATGGTGGATATGGATACAACCTATTCCCAATACTGGCTGATTGGAGCGTATAATCTGGTGTTCGGAGATATTGGCGGAACCTTGTATGACGATGCCTTTAAACTGGCTTCTATCGGTTTTTCCAAAAAAGAAATGCCACAAACCGATGTACCTGAACCCGGTACTCTGGCGCTGTTCCTGATGGGTGGCTCACTGGCATTCTGGAGACGCAAACAACAAAAGTCTTCAGTGACTCAATGAACTCAGATCATTAATGAATAAAAAAGACCCCTCTGCCAGGCAGAGGGGTCTTTCATTTTTCCGGACATCTTATTTCCAAACCAGAGACGGAATGGCTTACATCACGATAAGGTGATCGTCCTTCACATCAATACGAATTGTTGATTCAGGTAACAACACACCGGATAACAGCTGCTGTGCCAGCGGGTTTTCGATTTGTGTCTGAATAGCCCGCTTCAGTGGACGGGCACCGAACACCGGATCAAAACCTGCGTCCGCCAGCTTATCCATGGCCGCACCGGACAACTCCAGTTTGTAACCTTTTTCAGATAAACGCTGACGTAATGATGCCAGCTGTATTTTAGCAATGGATTTAATTTGCTCTTTACCCAGCGGATGGAATACCACCAGATCATCCACACGGTTAATAAACTCGGGCCTGAAGTGCTGTCCGACCACGCCCATCACACGTTGCTTCATTTCATCGTACTGACTGTCGTCGTGGGTGTCCTGAATCACGTCAGAACCCAGGTTTGATGTCATGATCACAACGGTATTTTTGAAGTCTACCGTACGCCCCTGCCCGTCTGTCAGACGACCATCGTCTAACACCTGCAACAAAATATTAAACACATCAGGATGGGCCTTTTCGACTTCATCCAGCAGGATCACGGAATACGGTTTACGCCGCACAGCTTCAGTGAGATAACCCCCTTCTTCGTAGCCAACATAGCCCGGAGGCGCCCCCACTAAACGGGATACCGAATGCTTCTCCATGAACTCAGACATGTCGATACGTACCAGTGCATCTTCCGTGTCAAACAGGAAACCGGCCAGTGCCTTCGACAGTTCGGTTTTCCCTACCCCAGTAGGCCCCAAAAACAGGAACGAACCAATGGGTCGGTTTGGATCTGCCAGGCCAGCCCGTGAGCGTCTGATAGCGTTGGACACAGCATTTACCGCTTCCGCCTGCCCCACTACCCGCTTATGAAGTACATCTTCCATTCTGAGTAGTTTTTCCCGTTCACCCTCAAGCATTTTGGATACGGGAATACCTGTCCAGCGGGACAGCACATCTGCAATTTCAGCGTCGGTAACCTTGTTTTTCAATAAGAAGGTTTCTTTTGTTTCGTTCTCCGCCGCTTTTTCCAGCTTCATTTCCAGCTCAGGAATACGACCGTACTGCAGCTCTGACATACGATTCAGATCTGACGCCCGGCGGGCGATTTCCAAATCGAGTTTCGCCTGCTCCAGTTCAGACTTGATGGTTTGCGTGCCCTGCATCGCATCCTTTTCTTCGCGCCATATTTTATCCAGACCGGACAATTTGTTTTCAGCCTGTTCACGCTCCAGCTCGATCATTTCCAGGCGCTTGTGGCTGGCATCGTCTGTTTCTTTTGCCAGTGCCTGCTCTTCCAGTTTTAACTGGATGATGCGGCGCTCAAGCCTATCCATATCTTCAGGCTTTGAATCAATTTGCAGACGAATGCTGGAAGCCGCTTCATCAATAAGATCGATAGCTTTATCAGGCAACTGACGGTCACTGATATAACGGTGTGACAATGTAGCCGCCGCGACAATGGCCGGGTCGGTGATATCTACCGAGTGGTGAAGCTCATAACGTTCTTTCAAACCACGTAAAATGGCGATGGTATCTTCCACACCCGGCTCATCCACCAGCACTTTCTGGAAGCGACGTTCAAGAGCAGCGTCTTTCTCGATATACTGACGGTATTCGTCCAGCGTGGTTGCGCCCACACAATGCAGTTCACCGCGAGCGAGCGCTGGCTTAAGCATATTACCGGCATCCATCGCGCCGTCGCCTTTCCCGGCGCCGACCATGGTATGAAGCTCATCAATGAACAGAATGACACGGCCTTCTTCTTTGGCCAGTTCATTGAGTACCGCTTTCAGCCGTTCTTCAAATTCACCACGGTACTTCGCACCGGCCACTAACGCGCCCATGTCGAGGGACAGTACCCGCTTATCCTTAAGCCCTTCCGGTACTTCACCATTAATAATACGCTGGGCAAGTCCTTCAACAATGGCGGTTTTACCTACACCGGGTTCACCAATTAACACCGGGTTATTCTTGGTCCGGCGTTGCAATACCTGCACGGTGCGGCGGATTTCATCATCACGGCCTATCACCGGGTCCAGCTTGCCCTGTTCTGCCCGTTCGGTCAGATCAGTGGTGTATTTTTCCAGCGCCTGACGCACATCTTCAGCGTTAGGATCTGTCACTTTCTGACCGCCACGCATTTTATCAATGGCCGTTTCGATTTGATCCTTTGTCACATTCAGGCTTTTCAGCAAATCACCTAATTTGCCTTTGTCCTGAAGCGCTGCCAGCACAAAAATTTCAGATGTGATGTATTCATCTTTGCGCTGCTGGGCGATCTTGTCGCACAGGTTCAGCAAAATTCCGCTGTCCTTGCTTAACTGTACATCGCCACCGATGCCGTCAACCCGTGGAAGCCGCTCGATCGCTTCAGCCAGAGAAGAGCGTAATGCATTCACATTTACGTGGGCTTGATCGAGTAACGGACGTACAGAGCCGCCCTGTTGATTCAGCATGGCTGTCATCAGGTGCACGGGCTCAATAAACTGATGATCCCGACCCAGTGCCAGAGACTGTGCGTCGGAAATCGCTAATTGAAATTTACTGGTAAATCTATCTAATCGCATGAAAAATCCCCTGCAATAACGTTGCTAATTTTATGGGTATTAATCTGCTGTGATTCAAGTTATCTGATTAAAAAATAACTCAAGACCAGGTTAATTTGTTGATTAACATCAATGTTGGGATCTGCCCGGCTCACAAAACACATGATACCGGGTGACTGATTGAAAAGGCTTAACGCAAACCTATGACAGACACGATGCGGCCGGTTTGCCCCCTGCCTTCATGCGTTGCCCGACGGTGTGAATAAAATTGGCGGGGATCGGAATAGGTACAGAGACCCGATTGCGTCACGTTTTTTATGCCGGCATCGTTCAATTGTTTAAGTGCAATCAGTGGTAAATCAAGCAAACATTTATCGCTGCCGTCTATTTTCCCAATCGCTTCAGGGTAACGGGCAAAACGCCCGGCCAGAGAACGGGGAACTTCATAGCAAGGTTGACTGATAGCCGGTCCGATCCAGCCCATTAGATTATCCGCAGATGATTTCATCGCGCTGACGGTGTGTCCGATAATCTCCTTTTCCAGTCCCTGCCAGCCTGCGTGAATTGCAGCCACTTCCGTACCGGCAAGATTACACAGAAGAACCGGCACGCAGTCTGCTGTCATAATGGCACAGGTGCGTGCCGGGGTCCTGCTGATACAAGCATCGGCCTGTAAAGGCGACGCCGGTAAAGGGCCGGTCACGTCTGCACCGAAAGTAACGCAGTGTTCTCCATGCACCTGATCCAACCAGACAATGGAGGCATGGCCGGGCAATAACGCACGGTTACCGGCCACTAATTGCGGATCGTCCCCCACGTGGGCACCGGTATTTAAACCGGCGTAGTTCCCGCTGCTGAGTCCGCCGTTGCGGCAACTGGTATAAGCAAACACATTGTCCGGCACAGGCCATGCCGGTTGGATCAGGGGTATCACTTATACGTCATCCATACCTTTGATTTTGGTGTCTTCACGCACAGTGGCGATCAGTTGCACCATGTCATCAGGTAGCGGCGCCTGCCAGGTCATCCATTCATCGGTTTCAGGGTGGAACAGAGACAATTGCGCAGCATGCAAGGCCTGGCGGGGGAAAGCACGTAGTGCTTCAACACACTCCTCTGTGGCGCCTTTTGGCAGCCGGGTTCTGCCGCCATAGGCAGTATCACCCACCAGCGGGTGCTTGAGGTGTGCCATGTGCACGCGGATCTGGTGTGTACGGCCAGTTTCCAGTTTCAGGCGCAAGTGCGTATGTGCACGGAACTTTTCGATAACCCGATAGTGAGTGACTGCCGGCTTACCGGTTTCACGAACGGCCATGAGTGTGCGCTTAGTTGCATGACGACCGATAGGCGCATCGACGATGCCACCGGCAACCATAGTGCCGTATGCCAGCGCCTCATACTCCCTGCTCATCACCCGGTCCTGAAGTTGATTAACCAGATGGGTTTGCGCCGGAACGGTTTTCGCCACCACCATCAAACCCGTAGTATCTTTATCCAGACGATGCACAATGCCAGCCCGTGGCACCACTTCAATACCCGGTACATGGGCCAGCAACGCATTCAGCAAAGTGCCGTCCTGATTACCTGCCCCGGGGTGAACCACCAGATCAGCAGGCTTATTAAGAATTAAGATCGAATCATCTTCGTATACAATGTTCAGGTCGATTTTCTGTGGCAGGCTGGCGGTCTGCACTTCCATTTCAGCCGTGACCTGTACATATTCATCACCCAGCATTTTTTGCCGGGGAGTGGTCAAAACATCGCCATCCACAGTGACATTCCCTTCCAGAATCCAATTTTTTAACTTTGAACGGGAATATTCAGGGAACAAATCAGCCAAAACCTGATCTAACCTCTGACCAAAATGGTGTGGCCCGGTGTTTGCCTCAAGCTTGACGGTGTTTACAGGCTGGGTCATATAACTCTTTCGCTGTTACAAAAAAGCGCATTATACCAATCTTTACGTTAGTTAAACGGAAAGTTTCCGGTTTTTATGTGGAGTTTGCGTGTTTGAGTGCGCTAGAATGCCGCTATAATGAAAATGCAGTTAAACGTATCAGTCGGTTAAGCAGGAATAGACAACAGATATGAAATCAATTCGATTAGTGATGCCCCTTGTTGTTGGTGTCATGATTAGCGTAACGGGCTGCAGCTCGTCTGACGATTCAGAACAACGCGCGGCGCTGGCGAACATGGGTTCCCAGCAAATGTATGATAATGCCAAACGTAATATGCAGAACGGAAATTTCGGTGCTGCGTCTACCGCACTCAGTGAACTGGATTCACGCTACCCGTTTGGTCCGTTGTCCAATCAGGTTCAACTTGACCTGATCTACAGCTACTACAAGTCAGGTAAAATTGATGAAACGCTGGCGACCATTGACCGCTTCATCCGTTTGAACCCGAACCACTCTGACGTGGATTATGCGTTCTACATGCGCGGACTGACCAACATGGAAGCCGACGCAAACATGTTTCAGCAACTGATGCAGATTGACCGCTCAGACCGTGATCCCAGTAAATCGCGGGAAGCTTTCACAGATTTCAGACGTCTGATCCAGCAATACCCTGACAGTAAATATGCTGCTGATGCTAAAAAGCGCATGGTGTTTATCAAAGAAAGGCTGGCGAAGTATGAAATTGCCATCGCCCGATTCTATATGCGCCGGGAAGCTTTTGTCGCGGCGGCAAATCGCGGACGCTACGTACTGGAAAACTACTCCAATACAGATCAGGTGCAGGAAGCGCTGGAAATCATGGTATCAAGCTATGACCAGTTAGGTCTGACTGAGCTGAAAGAAAATGCTATGAAAACACTGCGTCTGAATTTTCCGGACAGTGATTTCATCAGTTAATCAGATGATAAACGAAAAAGCGCTACGGCGCTTTTTTTGTGTCTTAAGCATGCTCACAGAGCCGCTCAGCTAAGCGAGAGAGGCTTATCTGAAGAAAAGATGACTGAACGGATTCAACAGTCTGGCGATACCTGATGTGAAATGCAGCGGTTCATCCAGTAAGGTAAATACCAGACATCCACTGATGTGATCCGAATAAGGCGCATGGGTATCTTTGCCATCCATCACCACAAAGTCTCCGGTGCGGTAATGGTGCTTGCCGTCATGAAATTCACCGTCCAGTACCAGCGTATACTCGACACCACGGTGTGTATGCTCTGGTACGCTGCCTCCCCGCCCCATGTAAATAAAGTTGGCGACGCCGGCGTATCCGAGGTCGACCGGAGCCTGCCACAATTTACCAACAAGCCCTGACCATGAACCCGTTTTGTGGATAACACGCTGTAACGTCGGCGGGAGTTCGAAAGTCTGACCATCCAGGTCAATGGTTTTCTCTCCACGTCCCCGTTTAGCAGTGATAGAGCTTACAGACGCGGACTTTGTTGCCGGCTTTGCCGTAGCAGGGAGTTGGGTAATGTCAGCAAGCATGGCGCTGTAACTTTCCAGTTGCTCGTCTTGAGACAGTGATGAAAAATCAAATACCTCTGCAGCAAACCGTGAAGTTTCTTCTGACACTATTTTTCTGCATCTGGGACACAGATCGCAATGCGCCGAGACAATGAATGACTCGGCGGGGGATAAACTACCTTGAACAAATTGTGAAAGCTGGTTTTGTTCCGGATGGTGATTAATCATGATCCTGTAGCATGCCTTTCAGGCGTTGCAGTGCAAGTCGGGTACGGGATTTAACAGTACCCAACGGAATATGCAGTTCATCTGCAACTTCCTGTTGAGATTTACCATCAATATAGATGGCTTCAATAACAGATTTTTGTTTCTTCGGTAACTCTTCAAACATATACCCGATTTGTTCAAGGGTAATCTGTTCGTCCAGCGACTGTTCATTCACGTCTGGTGTCTGCTCACAAAGAACCGGCCACAAGTCGTCAGAACACACGTCTTCTTTTCTGTTCTGTAATTTCCGTAACATATCAAAACGGATGTTACGGGCAATGGTAAAAATCCAGGTTGAAGGACTTCCCTTCTCTGCATTAAACAGATGTGCCTTTTGCCATACGTTGGACATGGTATCCTGGACCATTTCCATGGCTAAAGCTTCATTACCCATCTGCTTTAACGCATAAGAACGTAAACGCGGAGCAAAATATCCAAACACCCTTGCAAACGATGCTTTGCAGCGCTGTTCGGCAACTTTAACAATATAGTCTGACATTTCTGCCGCACAATCTTTCGGCTTAATTACACTGTTACTTTGTTCCACTGGGATTCCAACTAACATAAGTATTTGTCCATATCCTATCAAGTTAATAGTTGCTACAGACGAGTGTTTCAAGCAGATTACAGAATTGTAATGGTTTCATGCCCATACCATGTAAAGTTTACACGGCGATTTACTGCACAAGTGCTTTTAAGTAATCCAGTAACTTATGGCAATTGCGTTGAGCAAGAAAATACTGTTTCTGTTTAGCGTCTACGGGCAATAATTCGAGCCAGCGGTACATTACCCAAATGGGATTCCGGAACTCCGGAACATCATATAACTGGCCTACCTCAGCGTAGCGCTCAAAAATCTCCTGCAAACGTTCGTCTATAGGTGAAATTTGTTGAGAAGTAATATCACAGTGCCAGTCTGGTAGTGGCTGACAGTGTCCTGTACGCAGCCCGTCGGGCTCAGTCTTCACATTACTTATCTCTACACAGTTAACACCAGCAACCTTTATGCCAAGCAACCCGTCATCGAGCATATCGAAGTCAACGACAGTTGCTGCAGTGCCCACAGGATAGAAGTGTGTGTTGGCTTCCTTTTCACCCTGTGTGTTGAGCATACAAACCACCAGTTGACCATTACCGGCACATACCTCTTTAACCATTCGCACGTAGCGTGGTTCAAAGATTCTGAGTGCCATCCGGCCACCGGGAAGAAGGTGTGCTGACAAGGGAAATAAAGGGAGATTTTGAGCCGTCATAAACACAGTATTTTCATTATTCACTGAGCTTAACTACGGCGAAAAATAAATTTGGATCGGAGTATTTACACGCTTTAATAATTCGTCTGCCGGCCTGATTCTGATCCGCGTGTAAGTAAAATTGGTATACATTCAGGACGATTTTACATACTTCATTACTCAGTCAGTAAATATTGCATCATGAGCATCATTGAACGGTTTTGTGAATTTTATTCCGAATTACATAAGGTCAACCCTGACCACCTTGATAGCATTTATACAACTGATATCGAGTTTATAGACCCTATCACCACTCATCACGGGCTGGATAATGTGATTGGGTATTTCAGAAAGTTGCTGAATGAAACCCAATCATGCCGGTTCGATATTCACGAAACCCTGCTGTCTCAGAAAGATAACACCAACGCATATACCGTTATCTGGACAATGCATTTAGTGCTGGCGCAACCGGCAAAAACTATCACGCTGGACGGTGTCAGTATTGTAAGGGTTCGTGATGACAAAATTTTCTACCACCGGGATTACTACGACATGGGAGAAATGGTTTATGAGCACATTCCGCTTCTCCGCTGGATTATCAAAAAAATAAAGGCAAGGTTGGCTTCATGAAAACAATGTTGGTTACCGGGGCAACGTCGGGCATAGGAAGGGCTTTCACACTTCATGCCGCCCGTCAGGGATATCATGTTATTGCTTGTGGCAGAAATGAGGAAGCGCTGTCGGAGCTGGCATCTGAATCCAATATCACCACCGCAAAATTTGATTTAACAGACCTTGATGCTACCCGCACCGCCATCGCGCCGCTGCAATTTGATATCGCAGTACTGAATGCCGGCAATTGCGAATATGTAGACGTAGATAAATTTGAACCTGACATGTTCAGACGGGTGTTTGAGATCAACTTTTTCGGGATTATTCACAGCGTCGACGTATTATTGCCTAAACTTAAAAAAGGCGATCAGCTGGTAATCGTAGACAGTATGGCCAGGCTCATTCCGTTTACCCGCACAGAAGCTTACGGAGCAAGTAAAGCGGCTGTGCATTATTTTACTAAGAGTCTGGATGTGGATCTGGCAGAAAAAGGCATCATTGTTCAGTCGGTGTCTCCGGGCTTTGTGGAAACCCCGCTGACAGATAAAAATGATTTTGATATGCCTATGAAAATAACGGCAGAAGAAGCGGCAAAAGCGATGCTCGACGGCATTGAAAAACAAAAGAAGAGTCTGTTCTTCCCTACAGGGTTTGGCTGGATTATGCGCACGCTGCATAACCTGCCAGCAGGCATACAGAGGTGGCTGTCTCTGAAAATGAGACAACAGCAGTAAGGTACGAGAATAATGCATCGGCGAATTGCGATTATCGGAACAGGGATTTCCGGACTTACGTGCGGATATTTATTGCACAAAGAACATCAGATCACTGTGTACGACGCCAACGATTATACTGGCGGGCACACGGCAACAAAATTAATAGACGTAAAAGGCAGACAGTGGCCCGTGGATACGGGCTTTATCGTTTTCAATGACTGGACTTACCCCCGCTTTATAAAATTAATGGATAAACTTGGGGTCCGGCGGCAGCCCACTGAGATGAGCTTTTCTGTCCGCAGCGAAAAAACCGGCCTTGAGTATAACGGTAACAACCTGAATACTCTGTTTGCACAAAGACGTAATCTCTTCAGACCACGGTTCTGGCGGATCGTACGGGATATTTTGGCATTCAACAAAGCCTGCAAAGAACGCGCTGCGGAAAATCAACAAAGTGATTTCGACATCACACTCTTTGACTATATTAAGTCCCTCGGGCTCAGTGACGACTTCGCTAATTATTATATTCTGCCAATGTGTGCGGCAATATGGTCTGCCAGTCTGGAGCAAACGAAGCAGTTTCCTCTTGCCTTCTTCCTGCAGTTCTTCAACAACCATGGTCTGCTTAACGTCACTAACCGCCCCCAGTGGTACACCCTGATTGACGGCTCTCACAGCTATATTCCTAAGCTGACAAAAGGGTTTGCAGACAATATAAAGTTGTCGACACCGGTTTCACGGGTAGAAAAAAACGGTAACGGCTGGCTGGTAACGGCAGGCGGTCTGGAACCTGAGCAATATGATGAGGTCATCTTCGCCTGCCACTCAGATCAGGCGCTGGCCATGCTGGCTGAGCCTACGCCTTCACAATCTGCCATTCTCAGTGCGATTCCTTATGCTAAAAATGAAGTCGTGCTGCACATGGATACCACCCAGCTACCCGACAGAAAGCTTGCATGGGCAAGCTGGAACTACCGACTGAAAGAAACACCTGAAGAAAATCATGCCCCGGCGGCTGTTACCTATAATATGAACATATTGCAGCGTTTCGATACCGCACCGGTGACCTTTTGCGTCACGCTCAATAATACTGCTGCCATTGATCCGGCAAAAATTCTGCGACGCTACGATTACGCCCATCCTCAATACAGTGCGCCCATGGTCGCAGCCCAGCAGCGGCGCGGCGAAATCTGCGGGAAAGAAGGTCTGCATTTTTGCGGCGCTTACTGGTACAACGGATTTCACGAAGATGGCGTCAGAAGCGCTCTGGATGTGTGCGAACGCTTCGGGGCAACTTTGTGAGTCAGCAAGTGGTTTCTCAGACGGAAAGCGGCATCTACCTGGGCAAAACGTTCCACCAGCGGTTCAGGCCGGTGGAACACAAGTTTGAATACGATATCGCTTTATTCTGGCTGAAACTGTCGGAAGCAGACAGTCTCGGTGAATCACTTAAGTGGTTTTCCGTACACAGGAGAAATTTCACCCGCTTCTATCGACCCGATTATTGTGGCGACGCCAGTGTGCCCCTTGAAACTGCGGTAAAGTCTAAAATGACGTTACTGAACAAGGGAGCTGAACTCGACGGTGATGTTTACTTTCTCGGCCAGTTGCGCACCCTTGGCATGTACTTCAGTCCGGTAAATTTCTATTTTTTACGGCACCCTGCCTCAGGCATCTATACTCACATGATGGCTGAAGTCAGTAATACACCCTGGAATGAAAGACATTATTATCTGGTCGATATGGCCAGCCAACAGGATACGGAAAAAGCATTTCATGTGTCGCCGTTCAACCCGCTGGAGATGACCTATAAATGGCAGATAACGCCGCCGGGTGAGCGCTTTTCCTTATCCCTGGCCTGTCACACGGAGAAAAAGGATTTTGTAGCCGGCGTGAACATGACAAGAATTTCACTTAATAATGAGAATCTGCGCTCTACACTGAGACGTATACCCAGTATGACAATAAAAACCGTAGCCGGTATCTATTGGCAGGCACTGAAATTATTTATCAAGCGCGCGCCAATTTACGATCACCCTAAAAGTCAGGAACCGAGATAATGTCACACGGCGAATCCACTTTTATATTTCAGCAGGAAGCCAGCAGTATTGACCGCGCTTGCAGAAGTGCATTTTTTAAAGTGTTGTCACTGTTACCCGAAGGTCACATGACAATCAAAGAACATGGCACTACCGTAGCCCAATTTGGCGATCCGGAAAGTGAGCTTAAGGCCGATGTAAACATACTCAACGTAAAAGCTTACCGACATTTGCTGTTTGGCGGCAGTGTGGCATCCGGAGAAACTTACACTGACGGATTATGGACCAGCCCGGACCTGACCTCAGTGATCAGAGTGTTCGCCCGTAACTTACCCGTACTGGACAAATGGGAAGAGAAATTCCGTCTGCTGGTGCTCCCTCTCCAGAAGGTACAGCATTTTTTACGCCGTAATACTGAAAGTCAGGCGAAGAAAAATATTGAAGCTCATTATGACCTGGGTAACAAGTTATATACGCGGTTCCTTGATAAGACCATGATGTATTCTTCGGCTATTTATCCGGATCCTAACGCTTCGCTGAGCGATGCCCAGACTCACAAACTAAAAACAATCTGTGACAAATTACAGCTGAAACCATCGGATCACCTGATGGAAATCGGCACCGGCTGGGGCGGTCTGGCTGTTTATGCAGCAAAGCACTATGGCTGCAAAGTCACCACCACAACCATCTCTGAAGAGCAACATGCTTATGCTGCGGCCTGGATAACAAGAGAAAATCTGGGTGACAGAGTCACCCTGCTAAAACAGGATTACCGGACACTCGAAGGCCAGTATGACAAACTGGTGTCCATCGAGATGATTGAAGCTGTAGGTAAACGTTACCTGGGCAACTTTTTTGATAAATGTGCCTCACTACTGAAAGCCGATGGTTTGATGCTATTGCAGTCGATTGTCATTGATGACCGTCGTTACGACAGTTACAGCAAGAGTGTGGATTTTATTCAGAAATATATTTTCCCGGGCGGGTTTCTGCCCTCACAGCTGGTTATCAACGACTACCTCAAACGTTTCAGTGATTTATCTGTAAGAGATTTACAGGATATCGGGCTGGATTATGCCAGGACGCTGGATGACTGGTACAAGGCTTTCATCAATGCCAAAGAGCCGTTGATGCAGGATGGTTATGACGAGCGCTTCATGCGCATGTGGACTTACTATCTTAAATATTGCGAAGGCGGATTTCTGGAACGGACAATCTCGACAGTTCAGCTGGTCCTGTCAAAACCTCACTTCAGAGACACAATACAACGGGGAGCGTAGCGCCTAAGCGCTGCGCCCTTCTCCCGCCCTGCTATTCTTCCAGTACCGAAATAGGTTCAGACAATAACGGTTTGCCCTGATTGATGTTAATTTCTACCCGGCGGTTGCGGGCACGGTCGTCAGCAGTGGCTGCGTTTTCAACCAGAGGTTTAGTGTCAGCCAGACCGGTCACGGACATGCGTGACTCATCAAATCCCGGCGCTTTGCGGATCTCTTCCGCCACGGCCACAGCGCGTTGTGCAGACAAATCCCAGTTAGAGCGGTACAGCTCATTGGCAATATGCTGGCCGTCACTGTGTCCTGAAATTTCTATTTCACCGGGCATTTCTGCCAGTAAGGTGCCGATTTTTCTCAACACGGGCTTAAACTGAGGCTGCAAAAATGCTGAACCTGCGGAAAATGAACCGTTTTCTCTGATCCGGATAGTCAGTTGCTGACCCAAAGACTCCATTTCAATAGAGCCGTCCGCCACTTCTTTTTGCAGTTGTTCAGCCACCTTCTTCATCATTTCGTTGTCCTGCTCTTTATCAGAGCTTTGTGACGATGAAGCCGCGGAGTCTGATGCAGTTTGCTGAGCCTGACCACCACGCTGGGACCCGCGCTGTGTTTGCCGGCCACCGGATGAGTCCTCATCCCCTGCCTGAAACTCCAGCGTTGGCTGTGTCATATCGATGGTTTGCTGCTGAATGGTTTCAATAGGCGTCGGATCCGGACGGCCCGGGCGAAACTCCATCGCGATAACACTGGTTCCTTTGGGAATGTCTTTAACTTCAATTTTATTCTGCACGCCGAAGGCAAACTTCATGGAGCCGGCGATCTGCTTAAATTTCAGTACATCCATTTCCGAGAAAGACAGCAGCAGAACGAAGAAGCACATCAACAGTGACATCAGGTCAGCGAACGTCCCCATCCACGCCGGCAGGCCGGGAGGGGGACATTTAGGGCATTCATCTGACATAGCAGATTACTCCTCGTCCCCGCCGCCACGTTTGCCGGCAGCGATGTAGTTTTTCAAAATTCCCTCAATGACTTTCGGGTTCTGACCGTCAGCAATACCAACGATACCGTCCAGGACCAGAGACTGATTCAGTTTCTCTTCCTCTTTACGGTTGTCCAGTTTAGCTGCAATCGGCAAACAGATAACGTTTGCCAGGAAGGCGCCGTAAAGTGTTGTTAAAAGTGCTACCGCCATGGCAGGACCGATTGATTTAGGATCATCCATATTTGATAACATGGCAACCAGACCAACCAGTGTACCGATCATCCCCATCGCCGGCGCAACATCGGCCAGACCTTTAAAAATTGAACCACCGAACTCATGGCGCTCGGTGGTCATCTGAATATCTTTTTTCAGCGTTTCTCTGACCACTTCAATGTCGTGGCCATCTACCAGCATATCTACGCCCTTTTGCATAAAGGCATTATCGATTTCGGCTTCTTCCAGTGCGAGAAACCCGCCCTTACGGGCCGCATCAGCCATTTCAACGATTTTTTCAATCAGCACTTCCGGCGGATCGATTTTGAACATGAACGCTTTGCCGGCCACTTTACCGGCACCGAAAAACTGGCCCAGCGTAAACTGAGACATTACTACGAAGATAGAACCACAGAATACAATGAGCACTGAGGCAACATCGACGAACATGCCCAAATCCCCACCCAGGATCATGGCCATGACAATAAAGCCGATACCACCTAACATGCCTATGACGGTTGCTAAATCCACTTATTGCTCCTCAAAAAACTCTCTTATCGCGATGCCATTATCTCTATCGGCCGGTATTATGAATTCTATAATCAAAATACAAGATTACCAGATGAATGCTGATTATTAGGTATCACCAATAAAACCAGAGAGATACCCGCCGTCTGACCACACAGGAACAGGACAAACCAATTGACCCCGCGTGCCTGCCCGGTTAATGTGCGCGATTATCATTAAAACTGCACCGGGTATCCGACGTGACCACAGAAAAAACGCCATCTGCGCCCTCTTTTGAAGCATCACTGGCTGAACTTGAAGCCATCGTGACGGAAATGGAATCGGGAGAATTGCCGCTGAATGAAGCTTTAGAAAAATTCGAACGTGGCGTAAAATTATCCCGTCTGAGTCAACAGGCTCTCGCGCAGGCAGAACAGAAAGTCAAAATATTGCTCGCTGAGCAAGGTGAACAAACGCTGGTTGATTTCACCCCTTCTGAAGACTGATAAAATCTGGCGGAGAGACCGCTCCGCTCCACCTTGTTATACAGGTAATTCATGACAAATATTGACAGCTTACGTCAGAAGATTAAGCACGACACTGACGAAAGCTTGCTGCGCCTCGTTGCCGCACTTCCTGATCACGCACCACAACTTCGCGCAGCCATGGAATATGCGCTCCTTGCCGGTGGCAAGCGTATGCGTCCGTTACTGGTACATATCATCGGTAATACACTGGATATTCCCGGTCAGGATCAGGCCGCAGTGAGCATGGCGATAGAATGCATTCATGCCTATTCTCTGGCCCATGACGACCTGCCGGCAATGGACGATGACGATCTTCGACGCGGAAAGCCCACCTGTCACATTCAGTTTGATGAGGCGACGGCTATCCTTGCCGGAGATGCCTTGCAAACCCTGGCGTTCAGTATTCTTGCTGATGCACCCATGAGCGACTTTGCCAATGGTCAGCGCGCAAAACTGGTCAGCATTCTTGCCAGAGCCTCAGGTTACGCCGGCATGTGCGGTGGTCAGGCGATAGACCTTGCAGCTACCGGTTCCACGATAGACATTGCGTCCCTTACCCGCCTGCATCGCCTTAAAACCGGCGCATTGCTGCAGGCCTGTGCGGAAATGATTACGGTACTTTGCAATGATCTTAAACCGGAACACCGCGAAGCACTGACAGGTTACGCGAGAGACATGGGGCTGGCCTTTCAAATTCAGGATGACATTCTGGATGTGGAAGGTGATGCCGAAGTCACCGGTAAACCGCAGGGTTCCGATATTGAACTTGGCAAAAATACGTTTCCGGCATTACTGGGAATGGCACAGGCGAAGGCTGAATTAAACCGTCTTCATGCCAGTGCCCTTCAAGCTTTAGACAGTTTGCCCTACAATACCGGATTGCTGTCTGAGTTTACGGACCTGATGGTAAAACGGACATACTGATTTATGCTAAACAACATAATGAAACGATAACAATGAGTTTAGAATTAACGCACTATCCTGTTCTGGCACAGGCACTGACGCCGGATGAACTCAGAAAGCTGCCACAGGAAAAACTACGTGAACTGGCTGATGAGTTGCGACAGTTTTTACTGGCTTCAGTTAGTCAGACCAGTGGCCATTTTGCTTCCGGCCTTGGCACAGTAGAACTGACCGTGGCTTTACACTACGTGTATAACACCCCATTCGACCGTTTATTATGGGATGTAGGCCATCAGGCTTACCCGCATAAAATTTTGACCGGCCGTGCCGGCCGCATGTCGACGATCCGACAAAAAAATGGTCTGCACCCGTTCCCGTGGCCTCCGGAAAGTGAGTACGACACCTTTGCTGTCGGTCACTCGTCCACATCCATCAGCGCCGCGCTGGGTATGGCTGTAGCAGCAGAAAAAGAAGGCAAAGACCGCAAAGTGGTTGCCGTCATCGGCGACGGTGCAATGACAGCGGGTATGGCGTTTGAAGCGTTGAACCATGCCGGGGACATTAATAAAGACCTGGTGGTGGTACTTAACGACAATGAAATGTCTATCTCAGAAAACGTCGGTGCACTGAACAGTCACCTGGCGCGCCTGCTTACCGGTAACTTTTTCAATAAAATCCGCGATGGCGGTAAAAAGCTGCTGAGTAACGTTCCACCGATTAAAGAGTTTGCCAGCCGTGCAGAAGAGCACATCAAAGGCATGGTAGTGCCGGGCACTATTTTTGAAGAGCTCGGGTTTAATTACATTGGCCCCATCGACGGCCATGATGTTAATGGCATGGTCGATACCCTGCGCAACATGCGTCAGTTCTCAGGCCCGCACATCCTGCACGTAGTTACACGAAAAGGGAAAGGTTACCCGGTAGCGGAACAGGATCCGATTAAATTTCACGCTGTACCAAAATTTAATCCGGAAGATAACGCCCTGCCTAAATCTGCACCTTCAGCTCCCACGTTTTCGGCCATTTTCGGTCAGTGGTTGTGCGATATGGCGGCTCAGGATCCCAAACTCATGGCCATTACCCCTGCCATGCGTGAAGGCTCTGGCATGGTGAAGTTTTCCCAGCAGTTCCCTGAACAATATTTTGATGTGGCCATAGCAGAACAGCACGCTGTGACCTTCGGTGCCGGCCTTGCCAAAGAAGGGTATAACGCCGTTGTTGCCATTTACTCTACCTTCTTGCAAAGGGCTTACGATCAGTTGATCCATGACGTGGCGCTGCAAGACTTACCTGTGCTGTTTGCCATCGACCGCGCCGGTGTGGTTGGTGCAGACGGTCCCACTCACCAGGGCGTATTTGATATTGCGTTTTTACGCTGTATACCTAACATGATCATTATGACCCCTGCTGATGAAGATGAATGCCGTCAGATGCTTTATACCGGTCATAAGGCGCAGAAGCCGGCTGCAGTGCGTTACCCCCGTGGTGCCGGCAAAGGCATCACGCCGCAACAAAGCATGACTGAAATCCCGTTAGGCCAGTCACGTACGCTTCGTAAAGGTAACAAGCTTGCTATTTTGAATTTCGGTACGTTGCTACCTTATGCAGAGGAAGCCTCTGAATCTCTCAATGCCACAGTGGTCGATATGCGGTTTGTTAAACCTCTGGATACTGCGGTTATTGATGAAATCTGCAAGGAGCACGAAGGCATCGTGACCCTGGAAGATGGCTGTATCATGGGCGGTGCCGGTTCTGCAGTAACAGAATATCTGCAATCTGCGAAGCAAAGAATGCACACACTCCATCTTGGTCTCCCTGACAGCTTCATTTTGCAGGGTACCCAGCAGGAAATGTATGCTGAACATGGTCTCGACACCGCCGGTATTATCCGTCAGGTAAAGTCGTATTTTGGCGACTGAGAAAGGATACTGTAATAGATAAACGAAAAAGCCGTTCTGCTTCACACAGAACGGCTTTTTTTTCGATAAGCCCGTGAAGTTAACCTATGGCGGGAACCAGCCATATAAGAGCATGCAGGCACACACAAGCCATAATCCCCGCAAGAATATCATCCAGCATGATGCCAGGTCCCCCGTGAACCGTTTTATCAACCGGTCCGATAGGCCAGGGCTTCAAAATGTCAAAAATGCGAAACAACACGAAACCGGCAATAAGCGTAGACATACTCAGCGGAACAAATAGAAAAGTGAGAAGCATACCGGCCACTTCATCCCAGACGATGGAGCCGTGATCATGAACGCCCATATCTGTGGCAGTTTTACCGCAAAAGTAAACGCCGGCAATGCAGCTCAATATCGTCGCCGTGATAAAAATAAAGTTACCAGCCGGCGCAAGGAGCAGAATTAAGGGAATCGCTGCCAGAGAACCAAACGTCCCCGGCATCAACGGGATCAGACCGGAGCCAAAGCCCAGTGCACAAAAATGCACCGGATTTTTCATTGATACTCTTGCACGGTACTCAGGTTGCATTAAAAATCGTGCTCGTAGCCCGCAACGTCTTTCAGTTGATACGGCTCGTCATACAATTTTAAGTCTGTTTTGCCTGCCTGGCCGGTTACCTGACCGATACAGGTAGCCTTTACACCTGTGCTGGCCAGAGACGTTTCCAGATTGCCACGCTGCTCTTCGTTTACAGTGAACACCAGTTCATAATCATCACCGGCAGTCAGCGCATAACGGTAGGCATCCTGTGCACCCACACAATTGAACAAGGCCGAAGACACGGGTAAGCGGTCTACGTGTACAGTTGCACCGCAATTTGATGCTTTCAGAATGTGATTTAAATCAGCCAGCAGGCCGTCTGACACATCTATACAGGAAGAGGCAATGCGTCGCAGCGCCGCTCCGACAGCTACTCGCGGAGTGGGATACAAATGACGTTTAACCAGAAACTCCCTGTCTTCCTCTTTGGCTTCACGTGACCCTTTGAGAATATCCAGACCAGCGCCGGCATCACCGGTAGTGCCGGTCACATATATCCAGTCGCCGGGTCTCGCCGTGCTGCGCTTCAACGCTGCTTCGGGGGGAATAAAACCCTGCGCAGTGATAGTCATCGCCAGAGGACCGCGTACCGTGTCACCGCCAATGAGCTGCACAGAATAGTATCTGGTGAGCTCATACAGGCCACTGGCAAATTCTTCCATCCAGGCCTCGTCCACATGAGACATAGACAGGGAAAGAGAAATCCAGGCTGGCTCTGCACCCATTGCGGCGAGATCACTGAGATTAACAGCAACTGCTTTATAGGCAACGGATCTGGCAGGCGCATCTTTAAGGAAATGCACGCCGGACACCAGTGTATCAGTGGTAATGGCGAGCTGCTGATTTGCAGGAACAGACGTAACGGCACAGTCATCACCGATGCCGACGATTACGTCTTTTCGTTGATGGCCGCCATTTGCAAAGTAACGGCCAATAAGATCAAATTCTTTCACGTTTTACCGGTTAATTCAGTGTCGTCGTGTCATTACGTACAGGTACGTAAATAGATCGCTGTTAACGCTCGTGCTGACGTAACGTCTTCACCGCTTTATCTAACGCACCATTGATAAACTTATGGCTTTCTTCGGCACCAAAAGATTTAGCAAGTTCAATGGCTTCGTTAATAATTACACGATAAGGCACGTCCATGCGCTCAGTTAATTCATAGGTAGCAATACGCAGAATCGCTTTTTCGATAGGATCCAGTTCTTCCGGTAAACGGCCAAGGTATGGCTTAATTTTTACGTCTAATGCTTCTGCATTTTCCGCAACACCGCGCAACATGGCTTGGAAATACACCATGTCGACTTTCTGCATATCGTTACTGGTCGCAAGTGATAACTCCACCTGGGCGATATCGTTCTTGCTCATTTGCCATGAATAAACACCCTGAAGGGCAAGTTCTCTGGCTTTATGACGTGCGGATACTTTCACGTAACCCCCGGTTAAAGATCGTTAAGCGCTGAAACAACGTTCACCATCTCAAGGGCACCCAGTGCAGCTTCTGCACCTTTGTTCCCCGCTTTGGTACCGGAACGCTCAATAGCCTGTTCGATAGAATCTGTGGTGATAACACCGAAAGAGACCGGAATACCATACTCCAGTGATACTTGGGCCAGACCTTTGTTACACTCACCGGCAACAAAATCAAAGTGAGGCGTACCACCGCGGATCACCGCACCTAAAGCGATAATCGCATCGAACTGGCCTTTTTCTGCCAGTTTTTTCGCTGCTACAGGTAATTCATATGCACCCGGTACGCGAACCAGGGTGATGTCATTGTCGCTGACTTCACCGTGACGCTCTAACGTATCCAGCGCACCTTCAAGCAAGCTTTCTACAACAAAACTGTTGAAACGTGACACAACAATCGCGAATTTCTTGCCTGTCGCGCGAATATTACCTTCAATTACCTGCATGGTATTCCACCCCTATGAAAAAACGGCGCGCAGTATAGCATAACTGCGCGCAAACTAAATCGAATGTTCACGAATTACACGGGAACTAATTATGAATGTATTCCACCACATCCAGTCCGAAGCCGGACAGCGCATGGTATTTGACCGGCTTGCTGAGCAAACGCATTTTTTTAACGCCCATGGTCGCCAGAATCTGGCTGCCAACACCTACGGTACGTGATGAACCGGTCCAGGTTTTTCCTTCCGGCTTTTCACCACGGTCTTCTGCAGCAAATTGTCTGACCTGCCCTTCCAGGTCTTCTTCTTTACCCAGCACCACCAGCACACCACCCTCGTCTGCAATGCGCTTCATGGCATCAGGTAAAGTCATGGTACGGTTTATCGCGCGGGTAGAACCCAGTAAATCACTAAGCGTATTATGCAAGTGAACACGCACAAGTGTAGGTGTTTCCGGGTCAATGTCACCTTTCTTCAGCGCAAAGTGAATCTGATTATCGATAACATCTTTAAAGGTATGCAGTTCGAACTCACCATATTCCGTAGGCAGGCTGCACTGGGCAACTTTCTCTATTGTGGTTTCGTTCAGATTGCGATATTCAATCAGATCCGCAATTGTGCCGATTTTTATATCGTATTTTTCAGCGAATTTTTCGAGCTCAGGACGACGGGCCATGGTGCCGTCTTCATTGAGGATCTCGACAATAACAGCAGCTGGCTCACAGCCACCAAGGCGGGCAAGATCGACGCTTGCTTCGGTATGACCTGCACGATTCAGCACACCGCCTTCTTTAGCAATTAACGGAAAAATGTGGCCCGGCTGCACAATGTCAGTTGCTTTAGCATCTTTACCTACCGCGGCCAGAATCGTGGTCGCGCGGTCTGCAGCAGAAATACCGGTGGTTACGCCACGGGCTGCTTCAATGGAAACGGTAAAGGCGGTATGAAATTGTGCGCCGTTTTTATCTACCATCAGCGGTAAATTCAAACGTTCACAGCGCTCCTGCGTCATGGGCAGGCATACCAGTCCGCGGGCATGAGTAACCATAAAGTTAATCGCTTCCGGCGTCACATGCTCAGCGGCCATGATGATATCGCCTTCATTCTCGCGATCTTCATCGTCCATCAGGATAACCATTTTACCCTGACGGATATCTTCAATTATTTCAGCTGTGGTGTTGAGTGCCATAATTTCACTTATGTAGGGTTATTTTCTAAGAAAACCATTTTCGGCCAGGAAGGCCATACTAATGTCTTTTTTGGTGGTCTTTTCTGCTGCCTTATCACCCATCATCAGGCGTTCCAGATAGCGGGCAACCACGTCTACTTCCAGATTGACCCGACTGCCGGCTTTATACGTGCCGATAACCGTTTCCTGCAGGGTGTGAGGGATGATCCACAACATAAACTCATTGCCATCCACCTCATTCACAGTCAGGCTGACGCCGTCCACCGTGATACTGCCTTTATGGGCAATATACTTTGCTAACTCAGTGGGGGCAGAAATCCAGATTTCAATGTAAGTACTGTGTTTAACAATCTTTTTGACTTCACCAACGCCATCCACATGGCCGGATACAATATGACCACCAAAACGATCTGTGGGGCGCATGGCTTTTTCCAGATTCACGGTACTGCCGGGCTTATAATTGGCAAAACCGGTGTAACGGATGGTTTCGGCTGACACGTCAGCACAATAATAATCTGTACCGAAGTCGGTTACTGTGAGACAGACGCCGTTTGTGGCAATACTGTCGCCAAGGGCCACATCAGACATATCCAGCTTTTCCGACGACACAGTCAGCTTGATGTCTTCGCCCCGGTGATCAAGAGACTGAATCGTCCCCAGGGCCTGAATAATTCCGGTAAACATCGTATACCCTCTACAAAAGCGTTACTTAATTATATCGTATGACAAGCGGATATCAGGGCCGGTTTGCCGTACGTCAGTCAGTGACAGTACCGGCGTTTCATCCAGCGACACAAATTCATCCAGCGTGAGCATGCTTTGTGCTTTGTCACCTAACAGTTTGGACGCCTGATACACCACAAGCCGGTCAACTTCACCGGCAGTAAACAATGCACCGGCAAGACCCGGGCCGGCTTCCACCCACACATCATTAATTTGCCGCTCCCCCAGCTTCTCCATGAGCTGAGACAGGTCTATGTAATTGCCACGCATGGAGACGGCTAGTGCAGGGACACTGGTTTGCGGCGCAACTGGCTGACCGGTTACCCGCAGGGTTTTGTGTCCGTCTGTGAATAATTGCAGATCGTCCGGTAACCGGTTGTGGCTGTCTATCACGACCCTGAGCGGCTGCCTTACCGGCGAAACAGGATAATCAGAAAAATTGGCTTCATTTTCCCTGACCAGCAAAGACGGATTGTCGGCCAGTGCAGTGCCACTGCCGGTTAGAATGGCACAACTTGCAGCACGGTGTAATTGCACATCGCGACGGGATTCGGGACTGGTGATCCATTGACTGACGCCGTTAGACAACGCGATTTTGCCATCAAGACTGATACCCAGTTTTACCGTTACCCGCGGTTTGCCTGATACCATGCGTTTGATAAAACCGGGGTTCAATGCTGCCGATTCGGCCGCCAGAATATCAGACACCACATCAATGCCGGCATCCTGAAGTTTTTTTATGCCACGGCCGCTCACCTGAGGGTTCGGATCAGTCATGGCGATAACCACTCTGCTGACACCAGCCTCCACTAAAGCATCGGCACAGGGAGGCGTTCGTCCGAAATGACTGCAGGGCTCAAGTGTGACATAAGCCGTACCGCCACGGGCCTTATCGCCCGCTTCACGAAGAGCATGTACTTCCGCGTGGGGAGTGCCGGCCTGAATATGGTAACCCTGTCCGGCTAAGTCGCCGTTACTGTCAAGAATAATACAACCGACACGGGGATTCGGAGATGTGGTGAACTGACCCTGCGTAGCCAGTCTGATGGCTTTCGCCATCCAGGCGTAGTCCTGAGAAATGGAAACAGCTGACGTGGTTTTCATGGCGGTTATCAGTCTCCTAAACGGGCAATTTCCTCACCAAACTCACGAATATCTTCAAATGAGCGGTACACTGACGCAAACCGTACATAAGCGACTTTGTCCAGCACCTTCAGTGCATCCATAATCAGATTACCAAGGAATTCACTGGAGACTTCCCGTTCACCGGTAGCACGCAATGCAGACTTCAGCGACAAAATCACTTCTTCCACTTTCTCCGTGCTTACAGGGCGCTTTTCCAGTGCCCGCTGCAAACCGGCGCGTAGCTTATCTTCATTGAACGGCTCTCTCGAACCATCCCGTTTAATGACTCTCGGCATCACTAATTCAGCACTTTCAAAGGTAGTAAAGCGCTCGTGACAGATAACACATTCGCGACGGCGACGTACCTGATGCCCTTCTGCCACCAGACGGGAATCGATAACTTTGGTTTCCTGTGCCGAACAAAACGGGCAAAACATAGCAGGTCCTTTTAACAACAAAGCCGCCAGGCAGCACAGGCTGCTCTGACGGCATCAACTCTTACTGACTAAGAGCGGGGAATTTCATACTGATAAAGCGGCTTACCCGTAAACCGGGAACGCTTTACACAGTTCAACAACTTCACCTTTAACACGCTCAACAACACTTTCATCACCCATGTTGTCCAGAATGTCGCAGATCCAGGTCGCAACCTGTTTCGCCTGCTCTTCTTTGAAGCCACGACGGGTAATCGCCGGACTACCGATACGCAGACCACTGGTCACGAACGGTGAACGTGGATCTTTTGGTACAGAGTTTTTGTTTACAGTGATGTTTGCACGGCCAAGCGCGGCATCAGCGTCTTTACCTGTGATATCTTTCTTAATCAGATCCAGCAGGAACAGGTGGTTTTCAGTACCGCCTGACACTACGTCGTAACCACGCTCCAACACCACTTCAACCATGGCTTTTGCGTTTTTCACAACTTGCTGCTGATATTCTTTAAATTCAGGCTGAAGGGCTTCTTTGAACGCTACCGCTTTAGCTGCAATAACGTGACACAGAGGACCCCCCTGGTTGCCCGGGAATACAGAGCTGTTCAGCTTCTTGTAGATGTCTTCGTCGCCACAGGCAGACAGGATCAGACCACTCCGTGGACCCGCAAGGGTTTTGTGAGTCGTGGTAGTCACTACGTGTGCATGAGGCAGCGGGCTCGGATAGACACCGGCAGCAATCAGACCGGCAACGTGTGCCATGTCGACCAGCAGGTACGCACCTACTTTATCTGCGATTTCACGGAAACGGGCCCAGTCAACCACTTTTGAATAAGCAGAGAAACCACCGATAATCATCTTAGGCTTGTGCTCTAAGGCCAGTGCTTCAACCTGCTCGTAATCGATTTCGCCGGTTTCTTCATTCAGACCATATTGTACCGCGTTGTAGGTTTTACCTGAGAAATTTACGTGAGAACCGTGAGTTAAGTGACCGCCTTCAGACAGACTCATCCCCAGAACAGTATCACCGGCATTAATTAGAGCCATAAACGCAGCAGCGTTGGCCTGAGAGCCTGCATGGGGCTGAACGTTGGCGTACTCAGCACCAAACAGTTGCTTAGCACGGTCAATCGCCAGTTGCTCTACCACGTCTACATGCTCACAACCACCATAGTAACGCTTACCGGGATAACCTTCTGCGTACTTATTCGTTAACTGAGAGCCTTGCGCCTCCATGACACGTGGACTGCAATAGTTTTCTGATGCGATGAGCTCAATGTGATGCTCCTGACGCTCAGCTTCTTTGGCCATGGCATCTGCCAGTTCCGGATCGTAATCCGCAATAGTCATATCGCGAGGTAACATGAAGGCTCCTTACTCTGCGTTTTATGGACAGCTAAAAAATGAGGGGCATATTTTAGTCATTTTAAGCCGCATGTATACTGCTTTATGCCCGTTTCGTTTATATCCGCAGCGGCAGCATTTCTTAACACTGCCCTACCGCTTATACGCCGCGGCCTGCGGCCATATATAACGTTTAATTACAATTCAGAAAGATTTAACCTTTTTCCAGCGCTTTCACACGGTTAAAGAGATCATCGATCTGACGGGTCCGTACAGTCACTTTACGCCAGTCGCGGTTTTTCATGGCCGGCTGACCGGATGAATAAACGCCGGACTCGGTAATATCCTGCACAATCATGGTATAACCGGTTACCTGCACATTGTCGCAAATGCTGATATGTCCATTCACACCACAGCCTCCGCCAAGTATGACGTATTTGCCGATATGACAACTGCCAGCAATGCCTGTAGCGCCGCAAATACAGGAGTGATCACCAATGATACAGTTATGTCCTACCTGTACCTGGTTATCGATAATCACATTCTTACCGATGATGGTATCTTCCATTGCGCCACGGTCGATGCTGCTTGAAGCACCAATTTGTGAATCATCGCCAATCTGTACACTGCCGGTTTGCGGAATGGGCAGCCATGTTCCTTTGTCGTTTGCGTATCCAAAACCTGCCGCTCCAATAACGGTCTGGCTGTGAATAGTCACCCGCTTACCAATCACAATATCGTGATACACGGTGACGTTGGGATAAATGGTCGAACCCTCACCAATTTTCGTGCCTTTTCCAATCACGGTATTTGCGCCGATTCTGACGTTATCACCCAGCATGACATTATCTTCAACAATGACATTGTGACCCAGCGACACATTGGTTCCCAGCGTAGCAGAAGAAGCCACAACCGCTGTTTCAGCGATACCGGATGCCACCTCCGGGGTGGTGTCGAACAACTGGGCTATGCGGGCAAAGGCTGCGTGGGGATTACTGTGAACCAGCGCAGGAACCGGACAGTCGTCCAGCATTTTCTCATTCAAAATCACCGCTCCGGCGGCCGTATCAGCCAGTTGCGACTTATATTTTACGTTGGTCAGAAATGAAATCTGGTGGCCTTTGGACCCGGCCAGAGTGCCCACACCACTCAGCTTTGTTTCGTTGATACGGGCTTCATCACCCGCCACACTGCCACCCACGTGGTCAGCCAGCTCAGTTAAAGTGTATGTGCGTTTTGCGTGTGCCGTCATAGCTTAACCTGTTAGTCAATTTCCTGTGTGTATGGTAATGCAAAATCCCGGATTCGTCCTGACCCTCACCATTAATTTCCTGCCATCCGCCATGTAAACGTTCAAAATTAACCCATTATTGAAAATCACTGCTGGCTTTACTGGTCAGATTGAGGACAAAGCGAGTACAATAGATGGCATATCATTTACTTATATTGAAGCAAGGACACTGTTCGGAACATGTCATCACAATACGTATATTCCATGCACAGGGTTGGCAAAATTGTGCCACCCAACCGTCATATTTTAAAAGATATCTCTCTGAGCTTTTTCCCTGGCGCCAAAATCGGTGTTCTGGGTCTTAACGGTGCGGGTAAATCTACCCTGCTCCGCATCATGGCCGGCGTGGACACCGAAATAGAAGGTGAAGCCCGCCCGCAGCCGGGTATCAACATTGGTTACCTGCCACAGGAACCTAAGCTGGACGAGTCCAAAGACGTACGCGGCAACATCGAAGAAGCGGTTGCTGATGTAAAACACGCCCTTACCCGTCTTGATGAAGTGTATGCCGCCTACGCCGAAGCAGACGCCGATTTTGATGCGCTGGCAAAGGAACAAGGTGAGCTGGAAGCGATTATTCAGGCGAAGGACGGTCATAACCTGGACAACGCCCTGGAACGTGCTGCGGATGCCCTGCGTCTGCCGCCATGGGACGCCGATGTTTCCAAACTGTCCGGTGGTGAACGCCGCCGTGTAGCATTGTGTCGCCTGCTGCTTGAGAAGCCGGATATGCTGCTGCTTGACGAACCGACTAACCACCTGGACGCAGAATCTGTTGCCTGGCTGGAACGCTTCCTTCACGACTATGAAGGTACTGTGGTAGCCATTACCCACGACCGTTATTTCCTTGATAACGTTGCCGGCTGGATCCTGGAACTCGACCGTGGTCACGGTATTCCGTGGGAAGGTAACTATTCATCCTGGCTGGAACAGAAAGAAGCCCGTCTTGCCCAGGAAGAACGCACTGAAAATGCCCGCGTGAAATCCATGAAACAGGAACTGGAATGGGTGCGCTCGAACCCGAAAGGCCGTCATGCTAAATCGAAAGCACGTATGGCCCGCTTCGAAGAAATGTCCACGTCTGATTACCAGAAACGTAATGAAACCAATGAGCTGTTCATTCCACCGGGTGAGCGCCTGGGCGATAAAGTCATTGAAGTGAAGCACCTGAAGAAAGCTTACGGTGACCGTGTACTTATCGATGATATGGACTTCGTAGTACCGAAAGGCGCTATCGTCGGTATTATCGGTCCTAACGGTGCGGGTAAATCTACCCTGTTCAAAATGATCTCAGGTCAGGAGCAGCCGGACGAAGGTGAAGTGGTTATTGGTGATACCGTTCATCTTGCCAGTGTGGAGCAGTTCCGCGACCACATGAATGACAAGAATACAGTGTGGAAAGAAATCTCTGACGATTCTGACATTATCCGCATCGGTAACTTTGAAATTAACAGCCGCGCTTACTGCAGCCGCTTTAACTTCCGTGGCAGCGACCAGCAAAAGTTCATCGGCGATCTGTCCGGTGGTGAGCGCAACCGTGTTCACCTGGCCAAACTGCTGAAAGCCGGCGGCAACGTGTTGCTGCTCGATGAACCGACCAACGACCTGGACGTTGAAACCCTGCGTGCACTGGAAAATGCCTTATTGGAATTCCCGGGCTGTGCCATGGTTATCTCGCACGATCGCTGGTTCCTCGACCGCGTAGCCACGCATATCATTGACTACCGCGATGAAGGTAAAGTTAACTTCTTTGAAGGAAACTACACCGACTACGAAACCTGGCTGAAAGAAAACTTCGGACAGGATGTGGTAGAGCCGCACCGCCTGAAATATAAGCGTATGGCGAAGAAGTAATACACAGGCCCCGCATTTGCGGGGCTTTTACTATCTGGTTGATTAATTTTCCGGCTTTCACAGGATTAATTTGAACGATCAGGTTGACCTTACCCCGTTGTTTACACTAATAATTAAGGGGTAAGTTATCAGGAAGAACAATTGTGGATAAACGACAGTTTCAGCGTGTAGATTTAAAGGTACCGGGAGAGCTCAGTCTCCACGGTAACAGCATACCTGTTACTGTTGAGGATGTATCACTGCAGGGCCTGCGCCTCAGCGCTGCAGAAGCCATGTTGGACATGTTGCCCTTCGACAGTCACGACCCTTACACAGTGATGTTTAAAGCAAATCCCGACAGTCCGTTAATGACACTGTATCTGATCCAGCTTTACCGCCAGTCTCCGCAAAAAGCCGGCGTCATTTATGTCGGCTGTAAAGTTGATCACATCGATGTGGAATGTCTCGCCGAACTGCGCCGCCTGATCAACCTGAACAGCGGCGACGATGCGCTAAGCGATAAAGACATGGACGCCCTGCTCAATGCAGTCTATCCCGGCAACTGAATGCTTAGCTGAGTGCATCCAGCGCTTCTGACAATTGACTCACCGGCACGACTTGCAATCCGGCTACCGGCTGTTTGGGCGCATTGGATTTGGGTACGATAGCCCGTTTAAAACCGTGCTTGGCGGCTTCTGTGATCCGCTCACTGCCGTTCGGTACCGGTCTGATTTCACCGGCCAGACCCACCTCACCAAATACAATCAAATCTTTTGGTAAAGCACGATTGCGGAAACTGCTGACCATCGCCAGCAATAAGGCTAAGTCAGCACTGGTTTCTGAAATTTTTACACCACCCACCACATTAACAAATACGTCCTGATCGTTCATCTGTACATTACCGTGACGGTGCAACACTGCCAGTAACATGGCGAGCCGGTTTTGTTCCAGACCGACTGCAATCCGGCGGGGATTAGCCATCTGCGAATAGTCCACCAGCGCCTGAATCTCTACCAGCAACGGTCTGGTGCCCTCCCAGACTACCATCACACTTGAACCCGGCGCCTGATTTTCCCCCCGGCTGAGGAAAATAGCGGAAGGATTGCTAACTTCTTTAAGACCTCTTTCCGTCATGCCGAAAACGCCAAGCTCATTAACAGCACCGAAACGGTTCTTATGACTGCGTAATGTTCTGAAGCGCCCGTCACTCTCACCTTCCAGCATCATTGAACAGTCGATACAGTGCTCAAGGACTTTCGGGCCGGCCAGATTGCCATCTTTCGTTACGTGGCCAACGATAAACATGGCGATATGATGTTGTTTCGCAAAACGGGTCAGATAAGCGGCACTTTCCCTCACCTGCGATACACTGCCGGGAGCTGACTGTACATCAGCTACATTCATTACCTGAATCGAATCAATAACCATAATTTTAGGCTGTTGTGTCAGTGCCAGTTCGCAGATAGTCTCCACATTGGTTTCTGCCAGCATCATCAGCTTATCAGTGGGCAACCCTAATCTTTGAGCGCGCATGGCCACCTGTTGCAACGACTCTTCACCGGTAACGTAAAGCGCGCTGCGTTCTTTGGCTAACTGACACATCACCTGCAGTAACAGTGTACTTTTACCGGCACCGGGTGAACCGCCTATTAACATAGCCGCGCCGGGTACAATGCCACCGCCAAGTACCCGGTCCAGCTCTTTGAAGCCGGAGCTGAATCTGGGTAATGCTTCCAGATCGATGGCATTAAGAGGTTCTATACGGGCATTCGTCTGACCGGCGTAACCGCTGAATCCGGCCTTTGCTGTTTTAGCAGGGGAAACCACAAACTCTGAAATGGTGTTCCAGGATTTGCATTCGCTGCATTGTCCCTGCCACCTTGGAAACTCTGCGCCACAGTCAGAACAGACGTAGGCTGTTTTACGTTTTGCCATTTGAATTAATTTAAAGGTATTATTTTGGGCTATTCTAACGTTATTATGAAGGCACTGCATACCGTATTAAAGTAGGGATGGAGTCCGGGTAAATGTTCACTTACAGTCTCAGCGAAGTCTGCCGATAAGAAATACAACAGGGCAGCCAATTAAGATCAGTAGTTAAAATGGAAAAAGAACTTCAGCAATATGCAGACATCATAGAGCAGCTGAAATCATCAATCGGCGCCCCTGAATTCAATCAAGTTTTGATGCAACTGACGCAGAACCTTCCGTCAGAAAAACGCTTTCTCATCAAAATGGAGTTGAAAAGACTGGCCAAGCCCTGTGTACGCTCAATTGATCTGCGCGGTCAGGTGGACGGTGAATGCAAGCTTTTCGAATACCGTGGCAGGAAGCACTATCTCGATGACGTTGCCATAGACGTTTTTAACCGCCAGGTGAATATCTTCGGAAATTACACCTTTGGTGTTTACGAAACGGTGATGGCAACAGAAAATAACTTCAGAGTGATGCGGGAGCGGGCTGAACAACAAGCTCTGCAGGGCACGGTTAAATCTGACGCTGAAACCAAACAGGAAAATCTTCATCAGTACTCCATTCCTGTTGTTAATTTGCTGAACTATGCTCACCGTAATCAGGAACGGATGAACTTTGCTGTCGCAGTTGAAATACAGGATGAGAGCGGTAGTCAGTACAAAGCCAGTAGTGTGGATATTTCTACTGAAGGGCTCAGGTTGAAGTTACCGAAAGAATACCGCTTCCGGCCAGAACAGAAGTTACACATATTCTTCCGGGGCCTGGAAGATGAGTTTGCCATGGATAAGCGCTCGGGTATTGTTTATGAAGTCATTACCACCAAGTTTGAAAAATCAAATTATTACCTCATTCTTAAACGTAACCGTCAATTCCCTTCCCCGTCATTCGACAAGTTTCTCGATAACTTCATTCATGGCAACAAACGCCGTTATAAAGTTAACCTGACGAACACCATTGATGCCATCGTCAATAAAACTGCAGAGCAGTATATTTCCCCCTGTAGTCCGTCGCTGCCGGTATTCATCGACAGTATCAATGACGCATTGCTTCCCCGTTATGCCATGCTCAATACCATCAACAAGGATATCCTGGATTACTGGAAGGATGAGACCGGTGAGATCAAACTGGGCTATTTGCTGAAACCTTCGCGACTGGCAAAATTGCAGGCTGATGCAGATAAACATAACGAACTGTATGTTTATTGTTTCACCCACATCCAGAACGGTGCGGTGTATTTCTACTCGGCGTCCACACGTGAACTGGAACAAAAAGAATCACTCAAGTCTGTTTTCATCGGATTTGGTTCCCGGAAAGTCAGCTGGCGGGTATTTAAACTGACAATTAGCACCATGTCACCGGATGAAGCGCATTGTCCGCTTTCTATTCCGGATGACGTAGGCAGTGTGGCAAAGAAACAAAACACGCCGCCTTCAGCCCGCCTGATGGCAAAACTAAAACGTCTTCAATACCTTGTGCATATTACAGATGTCACCTCTGAAAGCGGACAACGGCAATATGCGGCGTTAAAATTTGACCGTAGTAACCTCGCCCATCTTCGCATTTTTGCTCACCCCAGAAATAAGCAACCGGCCCCTATCCGCCCTTATCGTTATCGTTTTCAGGAACAACGGATGGAAACCCGCTACATTCTGCGGTCGCCAGTTGTGTTAAGTGGCCTGAATGAAACCATGCAGTGCAAGGGGATTTCTGAAGATATCTCCATATCCGGCCTGCGCCTTGAAATTCCCGGCGAGTTTGACGGAGAAAAAGGCAGCCTGGTGAAAATTGCGCTGCCTGAACTGCAAGCGCTGACGACCAGGCACGATGTGACCGGATTGATTTACGAAGTGGTTTATTACAATACAGACCGCAATATTGTGCATCTTCGTGCCGCCGAAGGTGAACCGGGCGCTGCAGCCAGAAAGTTTTTTGATAATCTGATCAAGCAGAACAAACAGGCACTGCAAACCTATCCGGAAGAAGAGGAAATTCCGGGTATCGGTCATGCCCTGCGTTGTATTAACGCCCGTCACACACCTAATTTCGCTTTTCTGCTGGCCAAAAACGGTATTCGCTACGAGGCGGATATGGCTGTCATGAACGGAGTGAATTCTGTATCAGCACGCATGCTGACCCATTTCACCGGCAGTCGTAAAACCAACGTTGAGTTTCTCTACCGGGATAAGAACCTGGAAGCTCCGCTCATGCTTCATGGCATTAAAACCATGAGACTGGAAAATCAGCCATTACGGCAAGAGCTTTTTGTTGCTTATGATCCGGCCCGTAAGAACAGCAAACTGGCCATATTGCCTAAGCTGGATAAAGATTTTGCCAATGATGACACCAGAAAGTCCTTTATCACTGAAGCGCTGGCAAGAGGTCACTTTATTGCCATGCAGGTTATTTTAACGACCACAGGTAAACCGGATCTGGACATGCTGCAAGCCGAATTAAGCTATGTCAGCATGTACGCATTGCACCGCGCTAAAGAACTGGAAGAGAAGATCTGGGGTATGGGCGCATCTGTGCACCTTGTCGATATGACCAGCGAAGTAATGACGCGTTTTGGCTATGACAAAGCAACCATATCCCGTAACAGTCAGCTAAGAGCCGTCAGCGAATCGACAGCGCAGATTGAAAAAATCCTCAACAATTAAACAAAGAAGGCATGCTCACGGCATGCCTTCATCGCTTTGCTCTGTTTCAGGTTGTTATTCAGCCAGCAAATACAACATGCCGTGCAAACCTGAGAACCGGATGGCCGTATCAGCTTTTTCCCTTACCAGCGGTTTAGCATGACAAGCCACACCCAATGCTGCTTTTGCCATCATTACCAGATCATTAGCGCCGTCTCCCATAGCGACGGTTTGTGACATAGGTATTTGCCATTCGCTGGCCAGAGACTCAACCGTGCGCGCTTTCACTTCAGCATCCACGATTTCACCGGTCACCTCTCCGGCAAGCTCGTCGCCATCGGTTTTCAAGGTATTGGAGAATGCTGCATCCAGGCCAAGCCGTTCTTTTACGTGATCGGCAAAATAAGTGAACCCGCCGGAGGCAATAGCGATTTTCCAGCCATGCTCTTTTAACACGGATACCAGTGGTACAACGCCCGGCATTAACGGAATACTGTCACGGATTTGGGCCAGCTGTGAAACCGGTACACCTTTCAGGCAGGCCACCCGTGATATTAAACTTTCACTAAAAGCCAGTTCCCCGCGCATGGCCCTTGCGGTTACAGCGGCAACCTTGTCACCGAGGCCGGCCAGTTTGGCTATCTCATCAATACACTCAATTTGTATGATGGTGCTGTCCATGTCCATCACCAGCAAACCGGGCGCAGACAACGATGGCCGGGCAGCCTGAACCACTACATCTACCCACAACGATTCAGCCAGTTTTTCCAACAGCGGCTTTAACGCCGGCACATCAGCCGTTGTTATTGAACCCGTTACGACGGTTTCGTGGAACTTACCGCTAAGGGCATGTAACCGGAAACCGGAAAGCGTTGCGACTGGTGCCAGTGCGTCAGACACTTTTTCAAGTTGCCAGGCGGTCAGCGCCGGCGCATAGACAGTGATAACAGCGTCATTATTGTCTGAAGAGACTGCACCTGTGCTCTGCCACTGGCCGCCTGAAAAAACGATGCCGGCGGGATGCGTTTCCAGCGCAGTTATTAGCGCAGCATGAGAATGTACTGAAGATAAAGCTACTGAATTCAATGTAAGAGGTTCCGCTACTCAAAGTATGCGTATCCTAGCGAATTCAGTGACCGGGGAAAACTGCCATTTATGAATAGATTATGCTCATGATGGCAAAAACGGTATTATGACGGCAAATGCGCTTTTTCTCTGACTATGACTGATAAATACGCGGCCTGGAGAACACCGGCCCCGGAAAAGAAACACTGGTTTGCCTGGTTGCAACGCAGAAGTGTGCACATTACTGCATTCACCCTGCTGATTATGGCACTGGTGAGCCTGTGTGTGATTGAGTCGCGGCATGCTTTACGTGAAGCGGGACAGGCAGCGTCAGTCCCGGTCGACGTGCTGGGCGAACAATACGCCCTTATTCTGGCAGGTCCGGTTTATTCAAAGAATGGCGATGTCATTGCACTACATTTAAGCCGCCTTGCAGAAACAAACTTCATTCTCGCTGCGGCAGTATTCGATAATAAAGGCAAACGCCTCGGTGTGGTGACACAGAAATCTTCAGTAACTGAAGAGTCTCCGGAACAAAATCAGCTGGTAAGATTATTTCCCGTAAAAGACGATCACGGCAGTCAAACCGGCGTGTTGCAGATCACCGTGGACATAGCCTGGCTTCTCAACGACGAATACGCACTAATGCAGTCTGAACGTGCAATTCAGGCGGGGATCTTAATGACCGGATTTTTTGCCGGATGCATTCTGACCGCAGCGGGCTGGCGATACCGCTACTATTTTATCAATAAAATGCGTTAGCCAGTGCAGCTCAGGCCTGAACAAACAGGTCACGGAAATTGGCAGTGGTCTTCCTTGTAACCTCAGCCACAGACACACCAAATGCTTCTGCCAGCACCTGAGCAATTTGCACCAGCCGCGCCGGTTCATTCCGTTGCCCCTGAAACCCTAGCAGGGGCATGTCCGGAGAATCGGTTTCCAGCAGAATATTATCCAGCCCGGTCTCAACCAGAGCATCCAGTGTTTTCTTACCACGGGGATAGGTAATTGTGCCCCCTGCACCTAATTTAAAGCCCATTTCAACATACTGAGCAGCGACCTGTGTATTGCCGGAAAAAGCATGCACCACACCGCCACAGAAAAAGCCTGCCTGTTTAATCATTGCGGGCAAACGATGATGAGTTTTAAGGTGGTGAAGGACAACCGGTAATTCACACTGCTTTGCCACCTCCAGTTGTGCATGCAACCACTTCTCCTGTTCCGCAAGAGGTAGTCCGATTGTGGCATCAAGACCTATTTCGCCAATAGCGCATACTGACTGGCGGTGTTCTGCTACCGCCTTTTGCAATTTTAACACCGCATCATCAAGGGAACCGCGAATAAACCAGGGGTGGATGCCAAAGGCGAGGAAGATATCAGAATGGCGGGCCTGGATGGCAAGCTGTATTTCCCAGCCTGCCGGTGTGGTGCCGGGGATCAGGAAGCCACTGATCCCTGCCTCCCCTGCCCGTTTAAGCACACCGTTAAGATCATGCGCAAAGGCGGGTAAATCAAGGTGACAGTGGCTGTCTATCATGTTGCGGGCTTATCTCAGGGCATAAGCCGCTGAGTACTCCATGTACCGTCTTCTGTTTTATTGTATTCGAAACGATCGTGAAGCCGGTCTTCACCACCCTGCCAGAATTCAATCTGATGCGGCTTTACACGGAAACCTCCCCAGAAATCCGGCACAGGAAGTTCTTTATTAGCAAACTTGTTTTTTAGTTGCTGAAATTGTGTCATCAGCAATTTACGGGTTGCAATGGGTTGGCTTTGTTTTGACGCGTAAGCTGCCAGCTGGCTGTCTTTCGGGCGGGAAAAGAAGTACTTTGCATTTTCCGCAGTACTCAATTTTTCGGCCACGCCGCATATCCGCACCTGCCGCTCCATGAAAAACCAGGGAAAATGCAGCGAGATTTTATTATTCTGTCCCAGCTCTCTGGCCTTACGGCTGCCAAGGTTGGTATAGAATAAAAAGCCTTCTTCACTCACATCTTTCAGCAGCACAATACGCTGAGATGGCTGTCCGCTGCTGTCTACAGTTGCCACCGTCATGGCTGTAGGATCCGGAATATTTGCGTTAATGGCATCGTTCAGCCACTGCCGGAACAACGCTACCGGATGCTCAGTTAACTGAGTATCATCCAGACGGCCAGCAGAATATTGCCGCCGCATATCAGAAAGAGACATAGCACCTCCTTACAACGATGAAACAAAAAGTAGATTAATCATCGCCGTAGCCTAATGAACGCAAGGCACGGTCGTCGTCAGCCCAGCCTTGTTTCACTTTAACCCAAAGCTCAAGAAACACTTTGTTGTCGAACAGGTTTTCCATATCTTTGCGGGCCTGCTCGCCGATAGTTTTAATATGATTGCCGGCTTTACCGATGACCATGCGTTTCTGGCTGTCACGCTCAACCAGGATAAGACCGTTAATGCGGTATACCCCGTTTTCCATCATTTTGAATTGTTCTATCTCAACCGTGGTGGAATATGGCAGTTCATCGCCGGTGAAGCGCATCAGTTTTTCACGGATAATTTCCGCCGCCATGAACCGGCTCGAACGGTCGGTAATGTAATCTTCGGGGAAGTAAAATTCGCTTTCCGGCAAAGACTGCTGCACAGTTTCCCGTAACGCATCCACCTGCTTGCCGTTTTTCGCACTGACAGGGAAAATATGCTCAAACGTGTGCAGTGCCGACAGCTTCTGAATCTGAGCCATCAGACTTTCTTTGTCTTCTACCTTGTCGACTTTATTGACCACCAGGTAACAGGGTAAACGGCTGTTTTTCACCTTTTCCAGTACCATGGCATCGTCTTCGGTCCAGCGTGTGCCTTCCACCACAAACAGAACCAGACCCACTTCAGCCAGTGAGCTCGATGCAGCACGGTTCATGTAACGGTTAATGGCCCGTTTCTCGTCCTGGTGCAACCCGGGCGTATCCACGTAAACTGTTTGGCATTGTGCCTCGGTATCGATACCCAAAATACGGTGACGGGTGGTCTGGGGCTTTCTGGAAGTAATACTGACTTTCTGACCCAGGATACGGTTCAGTAATGTAGATTTACCCACATTTGGACGGCCGACAATGGCCACCAGGCCACAGCGGGTATCAACATCTTCATTCAGATGCATGTTCAAGCTTCTCCAACGTTTCTTTTGCAGCTTGCTGTTCTGCTTTACGCCGGCTGTTCCCTGTGCCGAAAACGGGCTTTTCAAGTTGCGCTACAGTGCAACTGACTTCAAAAGTCTGCGCGTGATCCTTGCCGCTTATTCCTACCACTTCATACACCGGAAGAGGTTCACGGCGTGACTGTAAATATTCCTGTAAACGGGTTTTACTGTCTTTCGGGTGTTCATTCGGATCGAGCCGGTCAATACGGGCTGACCACAAACTCAGAATCACTTTGCTGACGGTGTCGATGCCGGCATCCAGATAGATGGCACCCAGTATGGCTTCCACAGCATCAGCGAGGATGGAACTGCGGCGATGACCACCACTTTTCAGTTCACCCTGCCCCAGTTTAAGCAATTCACCTACGCCGGCTTCTTTCGCCATTTCGGCCAGGGTATCGCCCTTCACCAGGGTTGAACGCATGCGGGTCAATTTTCCCTCCGGTACAGACGGGAAACGGGCGAACAGTGCATCTGCGATGACCATGCCTAATACGGCATCGCCCAGAAATTCCAGCCGTTCATTGTGCTTTTTCGCTGCACTGCGGTGGGTTAAAGCCTGCTCAAGCAAACCTTCGTCTTTAAAGCGGTAATCCAGTAATTTTGATAACCGTGCGTATCTGTCGATACCCTGCATTACTCTATGCCACCAATCCGGTTAAATCTGATACCTGTCGGTACCCAACCCGGTAACACGCTGTCTGCCGGACGTTCAAACTCAAAACTGATCCAGATAGCCACGGCTTTTCCTACCAGATTATCATCAGGAACAAATCCCCAGAAGCGGCTGTCACGGCTGTTTTCGCGGTTGTCGCCTAATACAAAGTACTGTCCTTCAGGAACAATCCATTCATTACTGCGGGTACCCGGTTGCGTGTAAAAATTTGACGCCGGAATACTGCGTCCGGGATTGCGCAAAATGTCGTGGGTCACGTCACCCAGTTGCTCGGTGTAGCGCAACAACGGCACCATGTCCTGCACAAATTCGCCGCGCTCTTTAAATTCCAGAGGTACCGGTTGCTGTTTCGGACAGTCGCTGCCGCTTTCACAGTATGGCTTAATAAAAACTTGTTTGTTCTGATACACAATGGTGTCGCCCGGCAGACCCACTACACGTTTAATGTAGTCTACATTCGGATCTTCGGGGTATTTGAATACCACGACATCACCACGCTCCGGTTCACCGGTTTCCAGAAACTTGCTGCGGAACACCGGGTCTTTTAAGCCGTAGGCATACTTTTCAACCAGAATGAAATCGCCTACCAGTAAGGTAGGCATCATAGAACCGGAAGGAATTTGAAACGGTTCGTACAAAAAAGAACGTAACACCAGTACAAACGCGATGACCGGAAAAATTTGTTGTGATGTATCCACCAGCCAGGGCAACTCACTTTGAGGACCCGTTGATGAACCACCGGCTACCGCTTCACCACCTGCGAGCTTTTCCTTTCTTGCCGGTGCCCACAGCAAACTGTCCAGCAGCCAGATTAATCCGGTTGCTACTGTCAGGATCACCAACAAAATTGAAAAATAATTTGCCATTACTTACCTACCTTGAGAACAGCGAGGAACGCATCCTGAGGTAACTCAACATTACCTACCTGTTTCATGCGTTTCTTTCCTTCTTTTTGTTTTTGCAGCAGTTTTTTCTTACGGCTCACGTCACCACCATAACACTTGGCGATAACGTTTTTACGCAGCTGTTTAACTGTGCTTCGTGCAATAATATGGTTACCGATAGCAGCCTGAATAGCGATATCAAACATCTGACGCGGGATCAGTTCACGTAACTTTTCAACCAGTTCACGACCACGGCCCTGACTGTTTTCACGGTGCGTGATCATGGCCAGTGCATCTACACGTTCGCCATTGATGAGTACATCAACACGTACCATGTCAGACTGCTGGAAGCGCTTGAAGTTATAGTCCAGTGAAGCAAAACCACGGCTGGTTGATTTCAACCGGTCAAAGAAGTCCATCACGACTTCAGCCATCGGTATTTCATAGGTTACCGCGACTTGCTTACCATGATAAGTCATGCTGGTCTGCATTCCACGCTTCTCAACGCAAAGTGTGATGACATTACCGAGGTATTCCTGAGGAACGAGAATGTTTGCCTCTACCATCGGCTCGTGAATCTCTTCGATTTCATTCACCGGCGGTAAATTAGAAGGGTTATCAACCTGTATGGTTTCCCCTTTGGTTGTAACAACCTGATAGATTACGGTTGGTGCGGTGGTGATAAGATCAAGATCATATTCCCGCTCCAGACGCTCCTGAATGATTTCCATGTGCAGCATGCCAAGGAAACCAATCCGGAAACCAAAGCCAAGAGCGGCCGAGCTTTCCGGCTCGAAAAACAACGACGCATCGTTAAGGCTTAACTTAGATAATGCATCACGGAAATCTTCGTAATCGTCTGAACTGACCGGGAACACACCGGCATAAACCTGAGGTTTTACTTTCTTAAAGCCCGGCAGCGGCTTGTCAGCCGGTTCACGTGCCAGGGTGATAGTATCACCCACAGGGGCACCGTGGATTTCTTTAATACCGGCAATGATAAAACCAACTTCTCCGGCACGAAGAACACCGGTTTCAGTTTGCTTAGGAGTAAAGATACCCACTTTGTCCGCCTGGTGAGTCTGCCCGTTAGACATGATTTTAATTTTGTCTTTTACGTTCAGTTCGCCCTGTACAATCCGTACCAGAGATACAACGCCCTGGTAGTTATCGAACCAGGAATCAACAATCAGCGCTTTCAGCGGTGCATTTCTTTCACCTTCCGGCGGCGGAACACGGTTAACAATAACTTCCAGTACGTCTTCAATACCCACGCCGGTTTTGGCTGAGCAACGCACAGCATCGATGGCGTCTATGCCGACGATGTCTTCAATTTCTTCTGCTACACGCTCAGGTTCAGCCTGCGGCAAATCAATTTTGTTGAGGATTGGCACCACTTCCATATCCATATCAATGGCGGTGTAGCAGTTTGCCAGAGTCTGTGCTTCTACGCCCTGTCCGGCATCAACCACCAGCAGCGCACCTTCACAGGCTGCCAGTGAGCGGGATACTTCGTAAGTGAAGTCCACGTGTCCCGGCGTATCGATAAAGTTTAACTGATAGGTTTCACCATCTTTCGCGGTGTAGTTCAACGTTACACTTTGCGCTTTGATGGTAATACCACGTTCGCGCTCAATATCCATCGAATCCAGCACCTGTTCGGCCATTTCCCTGTCAGTCAGTCCTCCGCAATGCTGGATAAGACGATCAGACAGTGTAGATTTACCGTGATCGATGTGTGCGATGATGCTGAAATTACGTATGTGCGACTGTTGCATAATGCTGGAAAATGTCCTGCGAGAATTAAGTTAAACAAACCGGATTTTATTTGAACCGGCAAAACCACAATACTTCTGCCCGGGAAAGTTAATACGGCAGCGCAAAGCGTGCGGATTTTACCTATTTCTTCACTGAAAAGCGAATCAGTATACAAGCCTTTTCTGGCTCAGTTCAGGGCTGATGTCGCTGAACGGCTCCGTTAGCAGGAATAGAAGAAAGAATAACAGGACGGAAACGGGTCTGGTCGCGCTTTTTCAGGTAACCTGAAATTACAGTGAAGGCGAGAAAAGTCACACACAGGCTACCCAGTAAAACCCAAAATTCGCCGCTGAGTCCCACAGCCGGCAGCAGTGCAGTTAAGCTCAGCGCACTGGCAATAAAGATAATGAGAGGAATGACGTAAAGCCAAAGAGAAGCAGTCACAATGCCGGCTTCCGGCACGCCGATACTGACTTTGTCTCCAACCTTACAGGGCACCGGCGATTGTAAGGTCAGTTGCTGGGTTTTCGGCGACAATGCGCGGGAAATAACACCGGAGCCACAGTCAGATTGTGCCTGACAGGATGAACAGGTGGTTTTGATAGCGGCTTCAACGGTGATCACATCACCGTCAACCGCAATAACCGTAGCGGTTTCTTTAATCACCGCTGACCTCTTTGAGCTTCAAAGAAGTGGCAATAGCATTGGCCGTCTGCAGAGGAATTTCCCCGATGACTGTCACCTGGGCCTTACCATCGGTGAGAGTCAGAAACGTACTCAGGTCATGGCGCAGGACTAAATCGGAGCCGATGGCGTCACTGGCTGGCTGTACGTATACAGACACATCCACCAGCCCGTCAGAGAACAGTTTGTATTCCACCACTTGTCCAGTCATCGCCAGGCGGCGGATATCTCTTTTCACTTCGACCATACCATCAGGGAGATAATCGACTTCCCATCCTTGCTGACGGTTTGTGGACGGCGTTAAAGCCAGCGGCCTGGGAAGAGAAGCACGGTTCACACGGGCAAAGTACGCAGGCGGCGTGTCTGACATTGTCAGTGATGTAACCTGAATTTGCTCCAGCACATTGCCCTGTAAATCCAGCGTATTAAGTTTCAGCAACATCCCCGACTGTTCGTCCAGCCAAAGCTGGTAACTGAAACGGGTATTATCACGACTGACGATCCTGATCTGCTGAGCTGGCCGGCCGGCCACACGGGCTCTGCCCACAGACACAAACTCGTAGCCTTTGGTCAGAGAAACCGGTTCGTAAAGCAACTCTCCGGGTATAGGACCATTGATATACTGAGAATGCAGACTGTAAGGCTGGGTATCCGGTTCAAATATACTGACCACATCCCCTACCCGGATGAGCTCTCTTCCGGGGCCGTTTTGCAGATTCAACTGCTCAACGCTGGTACCGTCTTCAAGTACACCGTGTCGCCATAAATAGGGCACAGTTTCCTGATTTAACCGGCTGACGACATAGGCCACCTGAAAATTCAGTGTACGGGTCGCTGCAGTCATTTTCTCCAGCCATCCGGTCACCGACTCCGGCTTAACCTGCGCTGATCCAACAGACTCCGGTTCTGCGCTGTCATTGTGTGCTGCGGCTTTCTGGCTGATAGCTTCTTCCGCTGTCACGATAGAATCGGGAGGTAAAATATCCTGAGACACCGGATTCTGAGCATCAGATTCTGCTTCGATTTCAGCAACAACCTGCCGCGAAGCCCCTTCAGTCCCGTTTTCCTGAGCAGGAACAGGAGAAGAAAAAACGATAAAGGAAAATGTGCATGCCAGAAAAGCATGCCCTGAAAACGCGCGTACCAGCTCCACTGGAGCTGGTACGCGTTGTATAAATGATTTTGTCATTTAGCTCTTAATTTGGATTAGCGTCAGACTCAGCACGTTCTTCTACGGCTTTACTTTGATCTTCTGCCTGCTTCAGCTGAATCTGTTGTTCATGGTCAGCGATGATAGCATTGATCTTACGCTTTTTCTCCAGCACAACATTCATATCATTGCGCGGAATCGTACGGGTCTGTTCCAGACTAACCGGAGAAAGACCACCCAGACGGGTATTCGTCTCAAACGTAGAGAACGGTTCTGCAGGTTCAGGCTGATTCATTTGTTGAACACCCAGAATCACCGCCACAGCTACAGAAGCAGCAACGGCGAATTGTCCACCTTGTTTGGCGAATGGCACCACACTACCGACCAGCGGCAATGATTTCCAGCCTGAACGCTTCGGCGCCATCACTGTAGGTTCACTTTCTAAGGCAGCGGCTACCGCAGCAGTAATGTCTAACTGAGGTGCGACCGTGGCTTCTTTACGTAAACCACTACGAATAACATGATATCGCTTCCACTTTGTTTTTAGCTCTTCATCATTAAGGATTGCATCCATGATGTCAGCGCTGTTTGTCTCGCCATCCATAAAGGCTGACAATTTTTCTTGCTGTTGCGTCATATTATAAAATCCTGATCGAAATGATCGTTTACCACCTTAACACAGCTGGTTAGTTCGTTTCATCCCGTGAAAGTTCAATTTCATCGTGAAAAAAAATCAATTTTCTAACAATGGCTGTATGACCTTGTCGATTGCCTCACGTGCCCGGAAGATCCGGGAGCGGACTGTACCGACAGGACACCCCATTACGCTGGCGATTTCCTCATAACTTAAGCCTTCAATTTCCCGCAGGGTAATTGCCATACGTAAATCGTCGGGTAACTTCTCCACAACACGGAATAATGTAGCTTCGAGTTCATCAGACAACAAACTGCGTTCCGGCGTGGATTGCTCTTTCAGCGCATCACTGCCTTCATAATAGTCTGCGTCTTCAGCGTCGACATCATTTGCAGGCGGCTTTCGCCCCTGTGCCACAAGATAATTCTTAGCGCTGTTAACGGCAATGCGGTACAACCAGGTGTAAAACGCACTGTCGCCGCGAAAATTTGGTAACGCGCGGTAAGCCTTGATAAACGCATCCTGAGTGACATCTGCAACGTCACCGGAGTTTTTGACATATCGAGACACCAAATGCATCACTTTATGCTGATAACGGGTTACCAGTAAATTAAATGCATTTTTATCACCGCTTTGTACCTTTTCAACAATCTGTTGATCGGTTATCTGCTCGCTCATCCGAGCTATTTCTCCTTAACATCTACCACATAAACAGCTCATGCAAGCATCAGGTAGACTGCATTATTCCCAATAAGTTCGCAAAAAATGCGGACAATCTTTAAATTATCAATAAATAATATAAGAAAAATCCTGCAGACGCGCGCTCTATGCTTTGCGTTTTGCTGTGCTTCCTTTAGACTTGCCGGACCTTAGCCTACAAGTAAACCGCTAAAATACCATGAAATCAGTGGCTTCTTCACTAACATCAGCGGATCCGAAAGGAATTGAGCACCAATGTGATGTTTTAGTCATCGGCAGTGGTGCTGCCGGATTGAGTCTGGCGCTCAAACTGGCAAATCATTGTAATGTGATTGTGCTGAGCAAAAGCGACCGCAATGAAGGATCGACCCGATACGCCCAGGGCGGTATTGCCGCCGTTTTCGACGAACATGATTCTGTTGAAGCACATGTTGCTGACACATTAAATGCCGGCGCAGGATTGTGTGAAGAAGACGCAGTACGCTTCACAGCCCAAAATGCTAAAGATGCACTGAACTGGCTGATAAATCACGGCGTACCTTTTGATACTGAAACGAATGAGCAGGGTGAGGAGCGTTTTCACCTGACCCGTGAAGGTGGTCACAGTCACCGCCGTATTTTACATGCTGCCGATGCAACCGGTGAAGCGCTGCAAATTACTCTGAATGATGCGGTGTCATCCCACCCCAATATCCGGTTTCTGGAACGGTACAACGCCATCGACTTAATTAAGTCCCGCAGTAATCACCTGCACTGTACCGGTGTGTATGCGTGGAATCTGGAACAGGCCCATGTGGAAGTTATCCGCAGCCGTTTCATTGTGCTGGCCACGGGCGGCGCGAGCAAAGTGTATCAGTACACATCTAATCCGGATGTGTCCAGCGGTGACGGTATTGCCATGGCCTGGCGTGCTGGTTGCCGTGTGGCGAATATGGAATTCAATCAGTTCCATCCCACCTGTTTGTATCATCCTCAGGCAAGAAATTTCCTGATTACCGAAGCACTGCGGGGTGAAGGTGCACAGCTGTGCCATGCTGATGGGACACGCTTTATGACACGCTTCGATGAACGGGGCGATTTAGCGCCCAGGGATATTGTTGCCCGTGCCATCGACTACGAGATGAAACGTCTGGGTGCTGACTGTATGTATCTGGATATCAGTCATAAGCCGGCTGACTTCATTGAAAAGCATTTCCCGAACATTTACCGCAAGTGTCTGTCTGTGGGCATAGATATCACTAAGGAGCCTATTCCTGTGGTGCCTGCCGCGCACTATAGCTGCGGTGGTGTGATGACTGACTTTAATGCCAAAACTGACCTCGATAACGTTTATGCCATTGGTGAAGTAGCTTATACCGGCCTGCATGGTGCGAACCGCATGGCATCAAACTCTCTGCTGGAATGTGTGGTCTACGCCGCAGCTGCCGCGAAAGACATCCTTACTCATTTGCAGGACGACTACACTGAAGAGACGATCGCCCCCTGGGATGAATCACAGGTTACCAATTCAGACGAAGAAGTCATCATTCAACATAACTGGCATGAACTGCGTTTGTTTATGTGGGATTACGTGGGCATTGTCCGCACCAACAAAAGACTTGAGCGCGCACTGCGACGGATCCAGTTACTGAGTCAGGAAATTCAGGAATATTACGCACACTTCCGGGTCAGCAATAACCTGCTGGAACTGCGCAATCTGGTGACGGTTGCGGAACTGATTGTACGTTGCGCAATGAACCGTAAGGAAAGCCGGGGCCTGCATTACAATGTGGACTATCCGGACCTGCTACCGCAAGCCAGACCCACAGTACTCAAACCATTACCGGCCAAATGTCAGCCTGAACCCGGTACACTGGCCACCAGTACGTACCGGGAAGAAGAGCAGCTTTAACAACCGCCGGTTCAGTTTTTCGCTGAACCGGTTTCGCCGGATTTAACGGCCCCTTTTATTAATGGCTCACCATTTGCTGAATTTTCCAACAGGAAATCTGTTGTGCCCTCTCCCCTGCTAATTTTAAGGTCCGCTTTGCCGGGCAAAAAAAGTGGACGCTTAAAATCACAATTTATATCAGTGCTGTGATCAGCTTTATCTGTTTCTGCATAACTCACCGCCATGGCCAGCGTCCACATGCCGTGGGCAATCGCTTTGGGAAAACCAAACAGCTTTGCTGTAAATGCGCTTAAATGAATGGGGTTGGCGTCTTCTGAAATCTTTGCATAACGCCGGCCGGCATCCGCCGGGGCAGAAAAACTAGCAATGCTCTGCCAGCGTTTTGCAACCTCTGTTTCCTCAGAGTGTTTAGCCACTTGCGCTGAAGGCTCCACACCGTCGCCCACATGTGGCGCTTTTACCCGCACCAGATAAGTAGCTTCTGCGCGGTAGCATTCCCTCTCTTGTTGTGTTGCAGTGGTATACATATGAATATCCCAGCCCCGCCGGTGAGGTGTAACCGCAGAAAAACCCGTGCGTAAAGTGACAGGTTTAGACAGCCTGATCCCGCTTTGCTGGCTGATTTGGTTTTTCCTGTGTACCAGGCCAAATAAGGGGAACGGACTTCGCGGGTGTGCCAGACACCGCATCTGCAATGGCAGAGACAGCATCTGCAGATAACAGGGGTGCAGTCTGTCCCCGTGCTGCCAGTGGGTAATATCGCAGTACCGGTGATAATGTGAGGGGTTAATCAGTTGTGTTTTACCCCCATGAACACCCGGCACCGCAGGAGGTTTAAATTGCTTCAGCAATTGTTTGTCAGGCCGGTGCGTCAGCGCCCGGTACAATAAACTCATCATAGTTACTCAATCCCCTTGTGACTGATGCTGAACCAGTCTCACCAGACGACGATAATAAAGCTTCTTACATTCCCCCGGTAACACCCAGCGATTGCAAGCTCTGCCATCATAATCTGTACCGGCAAGGTAAATACCGAAAATCGTCACTTTGCTGCCGGATGATATTGTCTGCGGCCTCACTGTACCGCTGCGGGCCGGCTCATACCACCGGTTTCCGTCAACCGTTATGCTTTCATAACCTTGTCGCATTTTGTGATGCCCGGCAAGCAGGATTAGCAGAGAGAGCGGCACAACAGAGCACAGGAATACGGAAACAGTGTAATCAGGAAACCACGAAGTGGCGCTGGCAGGCAATGACCATATCGCGATGCCTGCAGCCGCAAGAGGGATAGCTACCGCAGCCATCCGGATGGCACGGTAGCGGATAACGAAGCTATACTTTGACACGATCCAGAATGATTTTGACCATTCTTGCCAGCTCAGGGTCTTCACATTTCTGATGGCCCATGAACCAGGCAAACAAATCGGGGTCGTCACAGGTAAGTAAACGTTCAAATAAAACCTGATCGTCGTCGTTTAAGTCGTCGAATGCTTCTTCTACGAATGGCAGAAATAATACATCCAGTTCCAGCATGCCCCGGCGGCATGCCCACTTTAGCCGGTTACGTCTTTTCTCAGTGAACATCAATTAGGACCTCTTCATTGAACGGCAGCACTATACCAGAAGAGTTACGCCGGCTCACCGTACTTTTTGTCAGATTACAAACTTGTGAATTCTAATTCGCCCCCCATAGTTAGAGTTCACGTTTAAAAGTTACGGATGGTTTATGTCAACGCCAGATTCACTTAATGAGTTAGTTTCAGACTTTGTTATTCCTCTGACGGGTTCCACAGTCATTACTGTTGAAGGTGAACAGCAAAATGATTACCTGCACGGGCAACTGACCATCAATGTAAAAAATCTTGCTGACAATACAGCCCGCCATGCTGCGCATTGTGACTTTAAAGGTAAGACATGGTCGCTCAGCACTGTTTGCCGCTGGCAGAACAGCATTCTGATGCTGATGCCATCAGGTTGTGCAGAAGCCTCTCTGGAACAGTTAAAAAAATACGGCGTATTTTCAAAAGTTACCATTGAGAAAAAAGACAGCCAGCTGAAGCAATATGCAGTGAAAGGCAAACAGGCAGAGCAATGGATAAGCGAGTTTTTCGGCTCACTGCCAGAGCAGACACTGGCCACAGTTCAGCACTCTGACGGTGTAGCGATCCGCGCAGATTATCCGCAGGATGTGTTTATTTTGCTTCTCAGTGAAACCGCTGCCGGCACGCTGGAACAATGGCAGGCAGAACAGAACATCCAAACTTACAATTATTGCGTTTATGACGCCTTAATGGTGTCTCAGGGTATTCCTGAAGTCAGCGGTGAAGTGGTTAATGAGTTCGTTCCCCAGATGATGAACGTACAGGCGCTGGACGGCATCGATTTTAATAAAGGCTGCTATATGGGTCAGGAAGTCGTAGCCCGCACACGTTACCTGGGAAAAAATAAGCGCGCGGGATACGTCTTTTGTTTACCCGCGGCAATTGATGTTAAAGTAGGTGATACCGTTGAGAAGGCACTGGATACAGGATGGCGCAGAGGCGGCACTGTTATCCGCTGTGCTACATTGGGCAAAGAGACCTGGTTCATGGCCGTGCTGCCCAACGACACAGAAGCAGACACGCCACACAGACTGGCGGACTCGCCTGACGTTCAGGCATGTTTTTACGCATTGCCATATACTGTATAGCAGGCAATGCAAATTCACGTGTTGAGAAAACACACCCCAAAACAGGAAATATTATGACAATCACGTCAGACAGTGTGGTAACACTACACTATACCGTTTCAACAGAAGACGGCACTACACTGGACTCTTCAGAAGGCAAAAACCCGTTGGTTGTGCTGCTCGGCAGACGCTTCCTGATTGAAGGTCTGGAAGATGCTCTGATGGGCAAAAATAAGGGTGATAAATTCGACGTCGCTGTAGCGCCTGAAAAAGCTTACGGTGAGCGTGCAGATGAACTTGTACAAAGCGTACCTAAGTCAATGTTTGACGGTATGGATGTGCAACCCGGCATGTCTTTCCGTGCTACTTCTGAGGGCGGCGAACAATCTGTGATCGTAATTGAAGTCAGTGAAGAAGAAGTGATTGTGGATGGCAACCACCCGCTGGCAGGCGTACCTTTGAAATTTGATGTGGAAGTAGTAGATATCCGTGAACCGACTCAGGAAGAGCTGGAACATGGTCATGTGCATGGTGAAGGTGGCTGTGGTCATAACCACTAAGCCCTGAACGGAATAAAAGAAGCCGGTGCAGCGTCAGCTCACCGGCTTCTTTGTATCAGATCGCTTCTTCGTTCTGTTCACCGGTACGAATACGGATAGCCGTTTCAACCGTGGTAACAAAGATCTTCCCGTCACCAATCTTGCCAGTTTTTGCTGATGACTCAATGGCTTCAATGGCCTGCTGAACCTGATCGTCTGCAAGTACCAGTTCCACTTTAATCTTTGGCAGAAAATCTACCTGATATTCAGCACCACGATACAGCTCAGTGTGCCCTTTCTGACGTCCAAAGCCTTTTACTTCGGTGACGGTCATGCCGGCAATTCCTACTTCGGCCAGTGCCTCACGAACATCATCCATCTTGAACGGCTTGATAATCGCTTCAATTTTTTTCATAACTTGCTACTCGTTGTTTAGTGAACTGATACGACTAAGTCTATGTCGTTACTGCAATAGTTTACACAAAGATTGCCTGACGTACATAGACAAAGCATCTCTTTGACCTGCAAATTACCACACCGGAACTGCATTTTACTTTGCACGGTAAAGTATAGACATCCAGCCGTTTGCTGTCTTTTATATACGCATTTTCTGTGCATTTCGGTTAATCTGACCTTCGGGTAACTGAATAATTGCAACAGGTATGAACGCGCAAAAAGGACTGTCTCTGATAGAACTGATGATCACTGTAGCCATCATGGCTCTGCTGATCACTGTCGGCGCACCTGCCATGCAGTCCGTTCTCCAGCAAAACAGGGTGATAGCGGCAGTAAATGATATCAGCGGCGCTGTGCGGATGGCCCGTTTCACCGCCATTGATCAGGAGCAGACTACCCTGCTTTGCCCCACATCTGACTACAAAAATTGTTCAAATGACTGGACTCAGGCAAAAATCGTTTTTATGGATGCCAATCTGAATGGTGCCAGAGACAACGATGAACCGCTTATACTCTCTACTGATCCTCTGGGTACCGGCCTTGGACTGGACGGAGTATCAGGCACCCTGACGTTTGCCGCTGATGGCAGTGTCAGCAATGCTGTCACCATCAAAATTTGCCCGTCGTCAAAGGATGCCAAAGCCGCATCGGCCGTGCTGATTACCTTATACGGCCGCGTATCTGTTGCCACAGATGCCAGTGGTAACGGCATTAAAGAAGATCTCAACGGCAGCGATTTGTCCTGCTAATGCCAGCATTTTACAGGCGCATATGTGCCTGCAGCATCCAGCGTCAAGGTATCGCAGCCGTCGTTTAACCCTTTAATCCGGTCAGCACGAAGTACATACCCGCCTGCAGAAACATTAATGACCGTGAACGTATACTTCTTAATGACCGGGGCCGATAACGCCACCTGACCGGCATAACCCGCATTCGCCAGACGAAACCGTATTTGCTCGGCCTGCCACCGCAGCAGCTGACTTCTTGCCTGTTGCCGTTCGTGCCGGTTTAGCAAATCAACGAAGCCGGGAACTGACAATGCACTGAGAATACCGGTGACAGCCAGTGCCATCATCAGTGACATCAGCGTCACACCCCGTTGAGATAAAAAATCTTTCCTTTGGTACAGCATACAATTCCCTGCTCACAAAATAGACTGACATCACTTTATCAAACCGGCAGACCAGTTCGCTGCCGCCTAAAAGGACAGTTGTCATGCGTCAGGGATTTTCGCTTACAGAACTGCTGGCCGGACTTGCCATAACAGCGATAGTCGCGAGTCTTTCTTTGCCTGCTATTCAACATCAATATCGTCTTGGACAACTGACCAGGTTGCTGGATGCAGTACAACTGCAATTTAGACGGGCGCAGTCTGTGGCACTTGCCGGCGGCCAGCACGGTTACATTGCCATCCATGCCGGCACATCCTGGTGTACGGTGGTTACGTCAACGGTGTGTCATTGCAATATTCCTGCGTCCTGCTCAGCCTCAGCACTTTTTAAGCCGGTGAACAGTGGCGGCTACCCGGCCACATCACTGGTTAATAATACTTTTAACCCGGCTCATTTTGCCCGGTTCAGCAAGGGTAGCGGCAAAGCTTCCGGTAATGCAGGCTCCCTGACATTCGATGTGTCAGGACTTCGGGGCAAGATGATTGTAAGCAGCCAGGGCCGCATCCGCGTTTGTCTTGAAAATATGGACTACGGAGGATACCGGGCATGTTAAAAATTCAGGCGGGCTTCAGTCTGTCCGGCATGCTTATTTCCATGGCGACCGGCCTGACGCTCATTGCCACCTCAGCATCACTGATTGCTTCAGTGAAAAACAGTCAGCAACGCCAGACAAGTGCTCTGTTGCTGGAAGATGAAATGGTTCGTGTCACATCGTTACTGCGGCAACAGTTAAGGGAAAGCGGCAAAACGGGAAATTACCTGCAAACGCTCATTCAGTCAGGGAATCCGGATAAAGCGTTCACCTCAAAGCTGGCAAGCGGCGCTTACGGAAATGAACCCGCCGGCAGTTGTATTATTTATGCATCAGATCTCAATCTGAACGGCGTCATTGACAGTCAGCCTGTGAATGAGAGAAGAGGTTTCAGACTCAGAGGCAAGGCGCTGGAAACGCGGATTAACGGCCGCACATGTACTCAATCCGGATGGCAGGATATTACCGATCCAAATTTTGTGACTGTCAGTCAGTTTACTGTGAGTCTGGACAGGAAACAGCAAACCACCGATATCACCGTTTCTCTTGCCATGGGTCTCAAAACAGCCAGTGACATTTCCAGACAAAATACATTTATTGTCACGGTATATCATGATTAGACTGGCCCGAAAACACAAGCAGCAATGCTCCGGCAACAAATTAGCGCCACGCGGAGCAATATGGACAGGTACAGTGCTGCTGCTATTGCTGATTGTTGTACCGGCAGGTGCCACACTGACTGTTATGCTGTCCGGATCTGCTACGCAGTTTCTGTTACGTAAAAATGCAGTAGTTACCCGTGCAGATCTTGCTGGTGATGTGATTCAGGCTCAGGCCGAAATTAATTATGCCGCCAGCTGGCCACCTGCCCCGCTTTCCGGCGCGAATATGGTGTTAAGCCAGCCGGGTGTTCAGACTGTCCGCCATGCAACAGTTCACAACATCACTCTGGATGTCAGCCGCGCAGTGGACAATGGTATGCTCAGCTCCCGTGTGGAACTGACAAAGTTTCCTTTTTTGCTCTCCATTCCGGCCGCACCTGTGGTGTACAACGGTTCAACGCCGTTACTGGGCACATTTGCGCTGTATCTCCCGCCGGCAGGGTCTCATCCGGATTTTGTTTATTCATTGTGGTCCGCAGCTTCTGTTGATATGTCAGTCAATGGCAGGATGACCTGTGCAGATTCATTTACCGGTCAGGACTTATGTCCGGTATCACCGCTGAGTAATACGCCGTTTAAAAGTGCTGATATCAAAGATGCAGATAATAAAATCGCTATACCACCGGGAGATTATCTCTTCGGGCTGGATTTGGATAACGCTGACTTAACCATCATTGCTCTTCTGAGCCGCAATATCTACACGGACTGTCAGGCTCTGCCCGCCACAGATGTCATCGTATATGTAAAAGGTGACTGTACGCTTTCAGGTAACAAAACCCTGGGCAACAATGCGTCGCCTGTGTTGCTCATTATAGAAAATGGTCATATCAAAATGGAAGATAATGCGGTGGTGAACGGCGTTGTTGTCAGTTACAGAAACAACAGCGGTTTTAGCCGTAAAATACAGATTTCAGACAGTGCCATTATTAACGGCAGTTTGCTACTTAATCATCCCGCCACGGCAGACAGTCACCTCCGTGTGGCCTATCACTACACTATTCTGCAAAACCTGCAACACCACCCTTTATTACAACAAACCGGCATAGTACCCGGGACAGCACATCCATGACGGGACAGTTAACGATGAAAGGATTTATACAGACGGAATTGCTGGTGGCATTTATTCTTTTAACCGGCTCTCTCACTGCCAGCCTGATGACCATGCAATCAAGCATTTCTGCAGCGCTGGCACTTCATGACGCAAGTCAGGGATTACTGCTCGCGCAGACACTGGGCAAACAATTGTCAGATACCGGAAGAAACGGTACCGGTGAAATGGCTGACTTTTTTAATCAGGGAAATAACCTGTCAGCCAACGTGGTCAGTGGTACGCATACAGTGAACAGCGGACCGGTTGCGCCGGCAATGCAGTTCACAGTCAGTTGGCAAATCCAGCCCCGCTATATCCATTCAGGAAATGTAACCGGCACTGCGGCAACAGCAGATGTTCCCTGGCCGGTACTGAAATCCGGTACCCTGTCGGTGAAATGGAAAAGTCATGACGGCATTCAAGCCAGTAGTCCGGTCACGGTGAGCAGCCCTCACCCACTCATTTCTGCAGATGTGCGTAAAATCAGCCGGCTGAATGCTTTAACACCATGAGAGGGATCAGCAGGACCAGCAATACTCTGAGCTGTCGATACTGCCGCTGTTATTTTCGTCCCAGGCTTTACGCCCGTCGCTGTAATACAAAATGATACCATCCGATGCCTGACTGGTACCGGACACCGGCGTAGCTTTTATCTCGTAGTCAGTTGCAGAGGCAGCCTGGATGGTCAGGGTATAGCGCTTATCTGAGGCACTTTCAGAGGCCGGTGACCAGTTATTAAAAATAGTTGGTGTACCGGTATCACTACCACCCGATGCAGCGCCCTCATAAGTAAAACCACCGGTATGATGACGTTCCATTGCTGCTGCGAACGCCATCAAATCAGACTGTGCCGTCTTACGGTAGCTTTCCTGAATAACACCCTGATAAGCGGGATATCCTACCGCCACCAGGATGCCCGCAATAGCCACCGCAATCATCAGTTCAATCAGAGTAAAACCACGCATTTCTTTCATTTTATCCTTTTTCATTATTGGCGCTCTTTCTCTGTGGTCCAGCTGTTTTGCTGTACCCGTTCGAAGCGGCCGAAGATATTTTGTGCCAGACAGGCAAAGGCCGATGTGCACTGCTCTTCGTTACCATCCTGGTCGACGCTGATCACTGCAGACACACACTCTGTGCCCAGACAAACTACCGGTTCCACGATTTCCTCAATGAGAATTTTCGTTTCAGGCGCAATACCGGTCTGTTTCAGCTCAGCGTAGCGATCCTTTTCATCAATATCACCGTCATTATTCAGATCATCCACTGCATTACCCGTCAACATATCTACCAGATACGCACGGCTGTTACCGGTAGGTGGCGCACAGTCACTTTCTGAGCTCGCAGCCGGTACATACGTGGTAAAGAAAATTTTGTAATCAATGATCAGAGGTGAAGACAACACTTTTTCCCCTCCGGTAGTCAGCTTTATAAACCAGCCATCTTTCCCTGCAAGCTGGGATGCCGCCACACTTTGTGTGTTGGCGTCTGAACTGCTCAGTAGCGAATTAGTGGCATCGTACAGAGTGGATTCAGTTACGCCTGTGTTAAACACATATTCGCCGTTGCTGTCGTGTTCAAAAACACCTTTGTCTTTAATGAAATAGAAACGGTCATCCACATCTACATCCAGCGGCGAGGCGCGCCAGCCAGAGCCGATAGCGACGCCGTAGAATAACTCATCGCCCAGCGCGATTTCAGAGACATCTGCACCGTAATAGAAACGGCGGTTATCTGTATTGGTTGCCCCGCCTAAATCAGCGATACGGGCACCTTTAACAAAGTCGCTGCCAGTTTTGCCGTTGTAGATATCCATACGGAACAACTGCCCGCCCATGTCTGACACATACATATGGTCTGCATATCCATCGTTATCACGGTCAATCACTGAAATCCGGCTTGGAATGCTGTACTGCATCTCAGCAATATTGAGGTTTGCATCACTGTTACTGGCGTGCCAGAGCAACGCACCGGTATCGGCATCAAACATGTACACAGCATTACCAATACCGTCAGGATCCCTTGTCAGCTTTGTATCGTGACCGTCTGCGTAACCACCACCCACAATCATGACATTCTTTTCGGTACTGCCCATTTTCACTTTGGTAATGGTAGGACGGGACCAGGTTTGTCCCATTTTCTCAAGTCCGGTTGTGCCGCCACGGATTGCAAATACCAGTTTGGGAGATGTTTTGCTGGTTACATCGAATACATAATAATTACTGCCACCACGACGCATGCCAAGATACAGGTAGGTTTTACTGCCGACTGTGCGCAGAACCATATCACCGTCAAGGCCATAGATGTGTGTATACGAAGAGGCATTCTGGTAAAAGTCGTGCAGATTGGCCATCAGCTCTTTCGGAATAATCGCGAAGTTTTCTTTACCGGTGGCGGCATCAAAGGAATGCAGGAACCCCTGATTGGTTGCAACAAAAATGGCTGAATCATTGGTACCGTAGTTAACAATGACCGGCTGAGAGTGAATTGGGTCGCCCATTTGCAGGCGCACATCAGAGGAGTCGCCGTCACCGTCAGAATCTTTAACGTCGACCCCCCGTGACCATTTCAGCAACTCACTTCTCAAGGTTACCGGATTAGATGACGTGGTAATTGCCAGATCTGCGGTGGTAATGAGCGCATTGTTCTCATGCACGGCATTCAGACTGGATGCAATAGAACCCGGTGAGTCAAAGAAATACACATTACGGTTGATATTCATCTGGCTGGCCGTTCCGCCTTCCCTCACATCGTTGCCATCGGCCAGCGTGGACCAGTAGCTGTGAGATGAATCTGAGAAGAATCCTGTTACAGAGTCCACTGCTCCTGCGCCATTTTTATCCAGAATCGTGTCACCGCTAATTTTGTATTTTTTCACGTTACCGGGCCAGATAGTGCCCTCTGATGGCTTAAATAAAGCAAAATACAGCTCGTCTTTGTGGGTCAGACGGTTCATCTGGTTAACGGCCACACCCGGTGACACAAAGGTAGCATTTACATCTTTTACTGAACGCAGGATAGTCTGGAAAGCCGTAAGCAAATCATCACTGTTATCCACCTGATAGAAACCACCGCCGCTTTGCAGCGCGATCTGGTTAAGGAAATTGTTCGCATTGCTGTTGGCAGCAAAACCGATAGTGTGGGTGATAACACGACGGTCTATCACAGACGTTTCGGTTTTACTGATGTTCTTCACCAGGTCCAGACCGCACTTTTCACCACCGGAACCGGTACAGGACTTACCCAGCATAGACTGAATTTTACTGACACTGTGGTTACTGTTTGCTTCACCGTCAGACAGTAACACGATGTGGTTATTGGTCTGACACTGCAAATCTGTGACCGGAGAAATATAGGTTGCACCGGATGGAATGTATTCGTTAATACAATCCGCATCACTCAGGTTGTCATCACTGCATCCGTAAGGACGGACCGGATCTGAGCCGCTGTAAGAATTACGGTGGCTGACACGGGTACTCTTACGCACATCACCTGACACATTGTTGTTACCGCGGGTCAGGCCATAGTCCACAGACAAGCCGCCATAATAGCGGGTTGCCTCGTACAGGGTATCCACAATGGGGGTGTAACCACTGGCTTTAAGTTCGTCCACTTTGCCGATAAGGTGTTCACGTACGGTGGAAGAAACCCCCGGCGTTGCATTGCCGTTAAATTGAATGTAAAGCTGTGGTGCACGTGACGCACTGCCATTCACCGAATAAGCTCCACGGTCACCGTAGAAATCACTTAATATCAGCATTAAATCATTCCCGGCGCTCCAGCCACCACGATTAACCACTTCCTGAACCACGCTGGAAATATCCGGAGTGACATGCTGCCATTTACGATAAAAGGTGGGCATGTTCCAGGTAATGCCACTGGTCTTAGACTTATTTCTGAGCAGATAGCGGCTATAGTTCTTAAAATTCTCAGCATCATTTTCTGCTGATGCTGAAATTTTCATGGACGCACTGCCGCCGTGATAGTCATAACCGGTAAAGACGAGATAAGCTTTATTGATGGTAGCGTCCTTTGGCACATTAATATTGGTAAAACGCATGCCGATGTACGCGTTGTAGTTTGAATTCATGGTCAGCTCAGTACCGGTGGACTGATAGCCATTGTTCTTTTCCTCAGCGTTGTCCCTGGTGGAAGACACCTGAAACAGGCTTTCACCTGAAATACAGCCTGTGGCGGTAGATTCATCATAGGTGACCACCAGCTGCGGTGAGCCTGTGGTGCCGTAATCTGCCGATCTGGCTTTGCGCTCACTGCTGCTGTCAGTACTGCTACCTTCAAGAATAAGACTCAGGTTCTGACCGCCACACCAGCCCGCCTGATCAACGATTTCCTGTATGACTGGTGAAAAATCCGGTGTTGAAATCACATCATCAGTGACGGGAAACTCATTATCAGTGGTCCAGTCAACCTGACTTGCGGTTGTGGCTCTTGATGAGATATCAGATGATGCTGTGGAAAACGGCTGACTGTCGGCCGCAAGTTCACCGCGAATAGTGATCACAGAAGCCGCTGAGTTTAACTGTGAGGACGTCAGACGCATATAAGCGCCGGTAATCGTGGCGCCCTGAGGAATATTTAAACCGGTAAAACGCAAACCGCTTGTTACCGTCGCCGTACCGTAGGTGAAATAAACCGCATTGTTGTTCACATACACCGAACCATTTATCTCGGAAGCATCGTCAGTACTGCCGCCGGTTGACGTGATCAGCTCAGGATTAATGGCTTCGTCAATTCCCTGTAACGGAAAGAGTACTGGGCCGCCATAATCAGAGAAACGCATCAGGCCGGCATTAATATTGGTTGCCTGGTCCAGCGCCGCTTTCAGCGCATTTTGTACTCTGAGCATCCTTGTCTGACTGGTGTTGTCATAAGCCGCCATACTGCCCGATGTATCCATAATGAACAGTACATTCGGCAAATAGGTTTTCGATGAGTCTGCTGTCCCGAGATAAATATCCAGATCGTCACCCCATGCCGCGAAGCCGATGCACGACCACATAAGAAATGAAATAAACCAGCGTGATACTTTTTTCATTTTCATAATTCCTACTGCGAAGCGGGCGCGATAACAGCGGCAGTCACGGTATTTGCCACCACCGTTGAACGCTCGGCTACCTTGCCACACCCTCTGACAACAAACACGTGACAGTTAACGTTACTACCACCAATCACATTACTTGAGCCTCTGCAGGCCTGCTCACGTACGAAAGCGGTTTTCGACCAGCTTTCAGTACGCATATCATTCTGATAATTACCGCTTCCGTTGTGTTCTGAGCCGGTATTCAGTACTGAGGTAGTTACCCGACGGTCAGTCCAGTTCTGATCAGAACAACTCAATGTATCGGAATCCGGATCAAACTGAGTTCCCTGACGGGCTTCTGACAAGGGATCGGTTTTACTGGAATCGGTCAGTAAAATTTCGTCTTCAGCTTCAAAAAACACCCCGGCCAGTGCCGCTTCCGCAGCATCGAAAGCCTGCCCGGAACGCTGCATCGACACAGCCATTTTACTCTGCCCAAGACTTGACGACACAGCACTGACACCCAGGATAGTCAGTGATAATAAAATAAGCAGCGCCAGAATAAGTACCATGCCTTGCTGAGGCTTTAATCCTTGCATCACAGGCTCCTCACAAAATTCTTCATATTGCGTAACGCCAGTGTTTGCGTGAACACCTGAAAATAGTGCCCGCTGTCAGTAGTTACCGCGCTCTCATTCAGTACGGCTATATTGCGGCTGGCGATATTTGAGACCTGAGAGGCATCACTTTTTAACAACACCCCGATGCGTACCGATACAACCTGACGGTTAACCGCCCGCAATGCTGACAACTGGCTGGCGGTGACGTACTGAACAGCTTGTCCCTGAGAACCGGTGGCGGTGGCCGTAACCCCGTACTGCACCTGAAAACTCACGACATTGTCCATCAGAACCACTGACTTGCTGGTACCTGTTGCCGTTTTTACACCACGCAATGCCCTGCCATCGTATCCTGAACAATAGAGTTTTTCTCCGGACACGTAGTAACGGTTAACCACGTGAAATTCGTCATTGCCTGTGTAGCCATAACGGTTTCCGGTGCAATCCTCCCGCCCCAGAAAATTCACTACCAGTTCATCATCAGCGCCGCTTCCGCCCTGGCTTGAGCCAAGGGATGCGCTGGACAGGTAATCCCCCGGCAGGCCGACAGGACGGTTCTGAATAAATGCCGCTTCAACAAGGGGGTCTACCGTGGTATCCACTCTGGCTACTACCTGGTCGTAGCGCCCGGCCTCAATAACTTCGCGGTTCAGCCTTGCCATAACAAAACGTCCTGACTCCTGCACCTGGCTGACCGCCTGATTCAGGGAATTTGTCACTCTGGAACTGACCATTGTCTGGATCACTGCACCGCTGATCACCAGACCCAGCACCAGCGCGATCATCATTTCGATTAAGGTAAAGCCCCGCTGATTCATAGTGTGATGTCCTTAACCACGCAGGCATTACTGTCGCCGGAGTCAGGGTTACACCGGGTATTTAACGTGTACTGTTGCCTGGAGGAAGACGAAACCGGCCAGGTCAGCATAATATGAATGCGGGAGCCTGCTGAGCAGGTGTCAGCATCTCCGCTGTTACTGTCAGTGCAGGACACATCCAGTGTAATGGCTTTATTAGTTTGTACTGCTGCACAGGACAATGACCACGCATCGTACTGCGCTATCTGTGCTTCGCTGCATGTGCCGCTTTCACAGTCGGGAATGGAAGAAGGCAGGCTCAGACAGTGACACGCATACGTATCACCGGAACCACAGGACAGCGTGGCAAAATTATAATTGTTACTGGTGAAATAAGCGTTATTCACTACCATTCCGTCGCCTGCCGTGGCCGGCCGCGTGGCAGCCCGTAACCGCTCTGCTACCTGTTCGGCAACCAGTTCAGACTGTGTGCGGCTTATCGCATCCCTGTTCGCAAAAGAACCCACAAATTGCAGAGATGCAACGCCAAGCAGACCGATAGCAAGCACGAACAACGTTATGAGGACTTCAATGAAGCCCACACCGGTTTGCCGTTTTTGCAACGTATGCTGACGCATAACTAGTCTACCTGTTCAAAAATTAAACTTACCCCGCATTTATCCTACATCAGAGGGGCATTTTAATAAGTATCGGCAGAAATCGTTGGGTATTGAAAAGTATAATTCGCGGAGCAGCAACACTCCGCGATGAAGAAAGGCGTAACGGGGAAGGAGTTAACTGACTTGTTTAATACGTAACTCTTTAGGCACGGCAAATTCTACGTTTTCTTCACGTCCGGGACGTTCAGAAGCACTTTGCGCTCCCCATGCCTTAAGCTGATTGACTACCCGCTGCACCAGCACTTCCGGCGCAGAGGCACCGGCGGTAACACCGATGTGTTCAACACCTTCAAGCCACGCTTTCTGAATACAATTTTCATCGGCAATAAGATGCGCCTGCGCCCCCATTTTCTCCGCGAGTTCACGCAGACGGTTGGAGTTGGAGCTATTAGTAGCACCGACAACCAGCAACACTTCGCAATCTGTCGCCAATTCACGCACGGCATCCTGACGGTTTTGCGTAGCGTAACAAATGTCGTCTTTGCGTGGACCGCTGATTGCCGGGAATTTGTCTCTGAGTGCATCGATAACATCCGCAGTATCATCTACCGATAACGTAGTCTGACTGCAGAAATACAAATGCTGCGGATCCTTCACTTCCAGCTTTGCAACATCTTCGCTGGATTCCACCAGATAAATGCCACCTTCCGGATTATTGTACTGCCCCATTGTACCTTCTACTTCAGGGTGTCCGGCGTGACCGATGAGGATACATTCCGTGCCGGTTTTACTGGCGCGTGTCACTTCCATATGCACTTTCGTTACCAGCGGACAGGTTGCATCAAACACTTTCAGTCCGCGGGCTTCTGCTTCTTTTCGTACTGCCTGAGAAACGCCGTGAGCTGAAAAAATAACGATGCTGTCATCCGGCACTTCATCAAGCTCATCAACAAACAGTGCGCCACGCTCTTTTAGTCCGTCCACAACAAATTTATTGTGGACCACTTCATGACGTACATAGATAGGCGGGCTGAACATTTCCAGTGCACGTTCAACAATTGTGATGGCACGGTCTACACCCGCACAGAAGCCACGGGGGTTGGCAAGATGTATTTGCATAAAAGCTCCGCTAAACCTTACGCTGCAGAATTAATAACGTCGATTATCTCGACATCGAAAATCACCGTCTGACCTGCCAGCGGATGATTGAAATCTACGGTAACAGAATCTCCGGCAAGACTTCTGACAATGCCCGGTACTTCGCTGCCGTCAGGCTGTGAAAACGCCACGATCATACCTTCCTCAAGGTTTAGATCATGGCTGAAACGGGTGCGTTCCATATGATGGATATTATCCGGATTAGGCTGACCGAAAGCGTCTTCAGGGGCCAGCGTAAAGGCCTTTTTATCGCCCTTACTCAAACCCAGCAGGCACGCTTCAAAGTTAGGTGTCAGGCTGCCATCGCCCATCACCAGCTTGGCCGGCTTATTCAGGCGGGTACTGTCAGCGGCAGAACCGTCTTCCAGCTTTAAATCGAAGTGCATGATCACTTCAGATTGGGCATTAATCACAAAATCACTCATACTGCGTGCTCCTGTTACGAATTTGAACCGGCGCTGTCAGACGCATTGCTTTCATCTTTACTGGTAAGCATGTCCCACACCAGTAAGGCAGCACCAATAAAAATGGCGCTGTCTGCAAGGTTAAAAGCCGGCCAGTGTGACTGACCAACATAAAAGTCTAAAAAGTCGATAACGAAACCGTGAACCAGCCGGTCGTAAACGTTACCTATGGCACCACCCAAAATAAAACAAAACGCCACCGGTAACAGCTTATGTCCTTTTCCGGCCTGTTTCAGCCACCATAGAATAACGGCACTCACCCCTACTGCAATAGCGGTAAAAAACCACCGTTGCCAGCCTGAGGCATCATGCAAAAAGCTGAACGCGGCACCGTAGTTACGTACATAAGTTAAGTTGAAAAACGGCAATATCTGAATGGACTCAGACAATGCCATTTCGCCGATAACTTCGTACTTGCTCCATAAGTCCAGTACCACCACGACAGCACTTATCCATAAAAAGCGCAGGCCGGTATCAGTCAACAGTTTAGGCATATTGACGATTTTCCCCTTCACCGTCGACGTTAGTTACGCAACGTCCGCATAATTCAGGGTGTGCTTCGTAACTGCCCACGTCATCACGGTGATGCCAGCAGCGAACACATTTTTCACCGCTGCTCTTCGTCACTTCAATGAACAGGCCATCCAGCTCTGTGGCTTTCGCGCTGTCTGTTTTTTCGCTTAACGGCAACAGCTCAACACCGGAAGTAATCAGGACGAAACGCAGTTCATCTTCCAGCTTGTCCAGTACAGATTTCAGTGCGTCATCTGCGAACAGTTTAATATTCGCTTCCAGTGAACCACCTAACTGACCGTCCTTACGCGCCTGCTCCATCGCCTGGTTGGCCGCGTCTTTCACTGTCATCACTTTATGCCAGTAAGCATCGTCGAAGCCGCCTTCTGTCGCAAAGCCAGCGAGGCCTTCGTACCAGGCTTCAGTGAATACAAATTCACTGCGCTCACCGGGTAACGCATCCCAGATTTCCTGGGCGGTGAAACTGGTGACCGGAGCCATCCAGCGAACCAGTGCTTCGATGATGTGGTACAACGCAGTCTGGCACGAACGACGGGCATTGCTATCCCCTTTCGCCGTGTATTGACGATCTTTAATGATATCCAGATAAAAACTGCCCAGTTCAATTGAACAGAAGTGAGTCAGTTTTTGTGATACCACCAGCATGTCGTAATTGTTGTACGCTTCAATGATTTCATTTTGCAGCTTTTCAGTGCGGGCAACGATCCAGCGATCCAGAGCAACCATATTGTCCGGTGCAACCGCATCTTTAACCGGGTCGAAACCATTCAGGTTAGCCAGCAGGAAACGGGCGGTGTTACGGATCCGGCGGTACGCATCAGCAGCACGTTTTAAAATCTCATCGCTCACCGCGATTTCGCCGCGATAGTCAGTCGACGCTACCCACAAGCGCAGTATGTCTGCGCCCAGCTTGTTTGTGACCTGCTGCGGCGCGACCACGTTACCGATGGACTTGGACATCTTACGGCCCTGCGCGTCCACAGTGAAACCGTGCGTCAGCACTTCTTTATAAGGAGCGTGACCATACATAGCTGTGGAGGTCATTAAAGACGACATGAACCAGCCTCGGTGCTGGTCAGAACCTTCAAGGTACAAGTCTGCGCTGGCAGGAATATCGTCACGACGTTCAACAACAAAATAATGCGTTACACCAGAGTCAAACCATACGTCCAGCGTATCAGTCACCTTTTCATACTGCTCAGCATCAGCACCTAACAGTGCAGCATCGTCCAGATCCCACCAGGCCTGTATTCCTTTTTGCTCAACAGCTTGCGCCACCGTTTCGATGATAGCAGCAGTCTCCGGGTGTAATTCACCGGAAATACTGTGTACATAAAGTGGGATAGGCACACCCCAGGTACGCTGACGTGAAATACACCAGTCAGGACGACCCTCTACCATTTTCTCAATGCGGTTCTGGCCCCACTCAGGGATCCACTCTGTCTTCTCAATTTGTTCCAGAGACGCTTTTCTCAGGCCTTTTTTATCCATGCTGATAAACCACTGAGGCGTAGCACGGAAAATGATTGGCGTTTTATGGCGCCAGCAATGGGGATAGCTGTGCTCATAATTGATATTCAGCAGCAGGTTGCCGTTCTCTTCGAGCTTTTCGATGATCGGTTTGTTTGCTTTGAACACGAACTGACCGGCAAACAGCGGCGTTTCGTCATTATAGACACCGTTGTTTGCAACAGGGTTGTAAACTTCGATGTCGTATTGCTTACCAACATTAAAGTCGTCTACACCGTGAGCCGGTGCTGTGTGTACAAGGCCGGTACCGGAGTCCGTAGTAACGTGGTCACCTAAAATGAACGGTACAGTGATATCCAGGAACGGGTGATTAACGGTCAGCTTTTCAAGTGACTGGCCCGTGCAGGTTGCCACTGTTTTAAAGTTTTCCACGCTGTAACGTGTCATACAGCTTTCAACCAGATCTTCCGCCAGAATTATCCAGTCGCCGCCGTCCAGTTCAACCAGTGAATACGTCAATTCAGAATGCAAACTAATCGCGCGGTTGGCAGGCAATGTCCATGGCGTGGTGGTCCAGATAACCGCTGACGCATTATGCGCTTTTAAGTCACCGGCAGACACACCAAATGCAGCAGCAATTGCGTCTGCATCCGCTACCGGGAATTTCACATCGATAGCTGGCGAAACCTTATCTTTATATTCAACTTCTGCTTCTGCCAGTGCTGAACCACAGTCTGTACACCAGTGAACCGGTTTGAAACCTTTTTCCAGATGTCCGGAGTCCGCAATTTTGCCCAGCGCGCGGATGATGTCGGCTTCAGACTTAAAATCCATGGTTTTATAGGGATTATCCCACTCACCAAACACACCGAGGCGTTTAAAATCTGCCATCTGGCCATCGATTTGCTTTTGCGCGTAGTCGCGGCACTTCTGACGAAACTCAGCCGCAGAGACTTTTACGCCCGGCTTACCGACTTTCTTTTCAACCATTAATTCGATGGGCAGACCGTGACAATCCCAACCGGGAACATAAGGCGCATCGAAATCAGATAAGGTTTTAGCCTTAACGATAATGTCTTTCAGAATTTTGTTTACAGCGTGACCAATGTGAATATCACCGTTCGCATAAGGAGGGCCATCGTGCAAAATAAATGGCTTCTTACCTGCTTTTGCTGCGCGAATTTGTTTGTACAGGTCTTTTTCCTGCCAATCGTTAAGCATCGCCGGTTCTCTTTGCGCTAAGTTGCCACGCATAGGAAAAGGCGTTTCCGGTAAATTCAATGTCGGTTTGTAATCGCTCATAAACTCGTTATTTCCGTCCACCTGCCGTTGCGAAAGGTCGCAACAATTTGATAATTAAATGCCGGCAATGCCAAACAGCGCTCTTGCTGCCTGCGCATCGCGCTGAATCTGTTGTTTCAATGCGTCAAATGACGCGAATTTTTCTTCATCCCGTAATTTCTTTACCGGATAGACTTTTATCTGCCCGCCGTACAGCGAACCGCTATAGCCAAATATATGCACTTCCAGTTGCGTGCGTTTGCCCGCCACAGTCGGACGGGAACCCACATTGGCCACGCCATAATAGCGGGTGTCATTGACATCCACGGTTACGGCAAATACGCCGTTAATGGCCGGGCGTGAACGTTTCAGTAATACATTGGCTGTCGGGAACCCGATTGTGCGCCCTTTTTTCTCACCGTGTACCACTCGACCGTCTATCACGAATGGCCGCCCCAGCATGTTACCGGCTTTTTCAAATTCACCGGCAGCCAGTACTTCACGCACTGCTGTGGAACTGATGCGGCAATCATCGACCATAAAGCTCTGGGTACTTGCGACTTCAAACCCCATGCTCTGCCCTGCCCGCTGCAACATGGAAAAGTCACCTCGGCGACCACGGCCAAAACGGAAGTCATCGCCTACCACCAGGAATTTCACGCCGAGACGCTCAACCAGCAACTCTTCGATAAAGGTGTCTGCAGACTGACTGGCAAAATACTCATCAAAGCGGACACACAATAAACGGTCAACATCCTGTGCTTTCAGTAACTGATATTTTTCCCGTAAGGTACTCAGGCGCGCAGGAGCTGTATCGGGACTGAACAGCTCTTCGGGCTGAGGCTCAAAAACCATAACGGTAGAGGGCAAGCCGAGTTCACGGGTTTTTTCATGTACATTTGCCAGTACTGCCTGATGGCCCCGGTGAACACCGTCAAACTTGCCAATAGTCAGCACGCACCCGCTATGATCGGGGCGCAAATTATGAAGACCGCGAATTAATTCCACTTGCTGCCGGGTTCCTGTAAGCCTGAGACTGAATGACAAAGCTCGCGATTATAAACGACCCGCACCGTAATACCAATCGTTGCGCATAGATTATCCGCCAAATGCCCGAAAGTGTCGTTTGCGGACACCTGAAACAAGCAAAACGAAGAGGAAAACAGCTACAGCGGAGCCAATAGTGAGAGTCACATGGTAAATTTGTGCAGTTAAATCCAGCGCATAAAATGCGTCACCCTGGTCTAAATACACAATGACACCCGCCATCAGAGTGCTGGCAATCACCACCTTAATAAGGAAAAACAGCGTTTCTCTGCTGGCCCTGTACACACCGTTTTTATGCAGTGTTGTGTAAAGCAGACCGGCATTCAGTGTGGCTGACAAAGAGGTCGCGATAGCGAGGCCAATGTAGCCGTAAGGAATAGCGAAAATCAGGTTAAACACCATATTGGCAATCATGCACCAGATCCCGAATTTTACTGGTGTTTTGGTATCCTGGCGTGAAAAGAACCCGGGCGCGAGCACCTTTACCCACATAAAACTCACCAGTCCGAAGGCATAGGCCACCAGCGAATAGGATGCCATACGGGCCGTTTCAGCAGTGAAAGCACCACGCTGGAAAATAACTGTCATAATCGGCTCAGCCATAAATGCCAGACCCACAGCAGCAGGAATACCCAGTAACGACACCATACGTACGCCCCAGTCCATGTTGCCACTGAATGCTTTGGGGTCGTTCGCCACATGATTGCGCGACAAAGTCGGCAGAATGACCGTTGCGATGGCAATACCGAACAAACCGAGTGGAAACTCCAGCAACCGGTCTGAATAATAAAGCCAGCTGATTGAGCCGGTAACAAGAAAACTGGCAATGAGAGTGTCGAACAGCAGATTGATCTGCCCTACCGACACACCAAACAGTGCGGGGATCATTAATGTGCGTACTTTCACCACGCCGGGATCATGCCAGCCCCATTTTGGCTTTACCAGTAATCCGGCCCGGTACAGAAACGGCAGTTGGAATAGAAGCTGAACGATACCGCCAATAAAGACGCCCCATGCCAGCGCAAAAGCCGGCTGGGATAAAGCCGGTGCCACGAACCAGGCGCATAATATGATACAAATATTCAGTAATACCGGTGTAAAAGCGGCCACGGCAAAGCGGTTTAACGTATTTAAAATCGCCCCTGCCAATCCGGTTAATGTGATAAAGGCTAGATAAGGAAAGGTGATTTTAAGCATGACAGAAGCGAGCTCAAATTTTTCACCGGCTTCTTCTCCCTGCCACCAGGCGATGAACCAGCCTGTACCAAAAATGGCTGTGAGTACCGGGGAAGCAAGAACACCCAATATGGCTACCACAAAAACAATCGCACCCAGCGTACCGGAGACCCTCGCAATAAAAGCCCGCAGTTCTGCCTTGTCGTCTTGATGGTGCACTTCAGTGAGCACAGGAATAAATGCCTGGGCAAACGCACCTTCAGCAAACAGGCGTCGCAGGAAGTTGGGAATTTTGTTTGCGAAGAAGAATACGTCAGCTGCCGCGCCATCTCCCATGAGTTTCGCTACAACGACATCCCTGACCAACCCGAGTATGCGGGAGATAAATGTCATCACACTGACAATGATCCCCGACTTCAATAACTTTCCTGACACGCGCGCCCTGCTAACTGAAAAATTCAGACCGCCACTATAGCGGAAGCGGGGGTTTGACGAAATCTCCGCAGAGAAAAATTCTGTACCGTAACAGTGTGTTGAATTAAAGATGAAAAAAACATGACAGACAGATGAATTCCCCATTTTGCCCTGCTATAATCCGCGCATCTCACGGGGGATGCCTTTATTGCGCAATCTCAAAACTATTTTTCCTGAGGTGTCGGGCAAAATAGTTTGACATTTGGTCGCCGGATGAGCATAATCCGCACCCTATTTTTTAGACATGTATTTATTTTGGGAGTTACACCTTGGCTAACATTAAGTCTGCTAAGAAACGTGCAATTCAAGCCGAAAAGCGTCGTCAGCATAATGCCAGCCGTCGCTCCATGACTCGTACAAGCATCAAGAAAGTAGTTGCCGCTATCGCTGCAGGTGATAAAGAAGGTGCACAAGCTGCACTGGCCGCTGCTACTCCGGTACTTGACAGAATGGCAACCAAAGGTTTGATTCACAAGAACAAAGCTGCTCGTCATAAGAGCCGTCTGTCTGCGCAGATTAAAGCGCTGTAAGACAAGCTGACGAGAAGTAAAAAGCGCCTTAAGGCGCTTTTTTTATGTCGGCAATTTTACCCAGCTTTGAATTATCACTGACTATCAGTCTCCCCGCCCCTCATCAATTTCAACAGGTTTGCTTTGCGGGTTTTATACGCACCTGCCTCCACATTTTCAGATATACTTTTTTCCACAGCCAGCGTACGCATCTTTAATGCTTTGTCGAGTTCACCATTTGCCTGGTAGCCATCAGCTAAACTGTCATAAGCATCAGCCATTTCGGGAAAAGTCCTGACGTTCTTCTGAAATAGTGTAATCGCGTTCTTAAAATCCTTTTCACCCAACGCTTTATAACCCAAATAATTAATTGCTTTATAAACTGGCTTTGCGTTGAAGCTATACCGCTCTGACTGGTCTGCGTAGAATTGCAAAACCGCCTTCTCTCCCTTTTCCAGTACGTCAGGAGCCGGCAAAAGTAGATTATTAAAGTGCTTCAGTGCGAGAGCATGTCCGGCAAGCGCGATGGTGTTGTGTGTTTCAGAAGTATCTAAGTCCATGTTATAGAAAAAACCATCCGGCACACGCTCACCCAGTAAAGACGTAAAGCGTTCAAAAGCACTTTGCATTTGTCCGTCTTCACTTCCCAGATTTACGTAAAGGTATTTGTTCAATTCAGGAGTGTTCTGATAAAAGTCCCGTGCTTGCTTGAAAATCACCTCATCATGCCACCATAAACTGGGACTGAATGCAAAGTATGCCTGAAAAAGTGCAGGCCTCGTCTGAAGAGCATAAACGGTCAGTAGCCCGCCTAACGAATGCCCGGACAAAATCCGTAATCCATTTGTGCGGAAATTTTCATCTACATGAGGAATAAGCTCCTGACCAATAAATGAAAGGAAATCATCCGCTCCCCCGGAAATTCCCCACTCGTCATAATCAGGATTTCTTGTAGGTGTAAAATCCCTTGTTCTGTGGGTATTCATAATGGCTATGATTATCATCTCTTGCGCCATATTTGACTGGTTCAGTAAATCCAGTGTGCCGGCTACATGATTTAAATTTCTCTGTCCGTCCAGAAGAAACAGCACAGGATATTGCTTATTTTCATAAAGCCTGTAATTGTTAGGGAGATGGACAAGAAGCTCTCTCGTTTCACCGAGAATTTTGGAATCAATCAACACCGTTTCATTACTGCCACGAACAGCTGCGCAGGAGAATTGCGAATAGCCCGTAATGAGCAATGCCAATAAAATAAAAAACAAGTTCTGCATTAATAATCCTTTATCCGGTAAATCCTGTTTCTGCAAAGTCCCGCTGTGCAGCATTTTCCTGTTTTAAATAGCTTTACTTAATTGGAGCGGGACACCGTGGTACTGTAACTGAGGTACAGGTAATAATGCAAAATTGACGAGAGGCAATTCCCGCCGCTGCGAAAAAACTACACAAAAGTGTGTTGCCGGGTAGCAACGTTAACGTCATTTTCATTTGTTAGTGTCAGGTACTGTGCTGAACCTGACCGCACGATTACGTGCATTTCGGCGACTTTTGGCGAACTTTCGCTGGTGATAACAGTAGTAAGCTGAGCTGGTAGAAATTTTGCTAAGGTTGTTAGTGTTAAGAGCTTAATGCTGAGTGTCACTGGCGGGAGTTCCTGCTAAGAACCCGGTGCAGTTAACGAATTTGTACAATCAAAAGTGAGATTACAATGATGAAAATCCAGGTACACGATAACAAAGGAATTGAAACCCACGAATTGTCTGCAGACGAGCTCACACCGCAGGTAGAGCGCAAGCTGAAAGCGCTTTATGCATTCGGCGGATACTGCAAAATAGGAAACACACGATATCAGAGTGCAGAAGTGCTGCTGGCAGATATTGCCCCCCGTATGGCCGGATAAATCGCAAAACTGGCTGCGTCAGCGAATGCGGCCAGTTCTTTCTCCTCGCATAAGGCCGTTGTCACGATACTGTCAGACAACCTTCACTAACCTGTAAACCTGCGGTCACCTGACTGTCAATTAACCATCCTAAGATGTCCTTCCAAAGTTACTGCTTTGGGAACGGCTATGAAACGCACTCACTACCGCACACTGTGGTTATCTGACATTCACCTTGGCAATAAAGATTGCAAAGCTGAATACCTTCTCGACTTTCTTAACAATGTCACCGTCGACACCCTCTATCTGGTTGGCGATATCGTCGATATGTGGGAGATGTCGCGGCAATTTCGCTGGCCTGAGGCGCACAATCAGGTGCTTCATACATTTATGAAAATGAGCCGTGAAGGGACCAAAGTGGTGTATCTGCCCGGCAATCATGACGAGCCGTTGCAGTCTTACTCCGGAATGGATTTTGGCGAAATAGAGATCCGCAGAGAATATGTTCATACCACCCTGCAGGGCAAAAAGTACCTTATCCTTCATGGCGATCAGTTCGATGCTGATGTGACCCTGGGAAAATTCCACGCCTGGATTGGTGATAAAGGCTACGACCTGCTTCTGTTCCTCAACCGCTGGTTTAACCGCTTCCGTCAGTGGCGCAACAACCACTACTGGTCTCTGGCAGGCTACATCAAAAAGCATATCAAAGGGGCTAACGAAGCCATCAGCCGTTATCGTGAAGCCTGCTGCGGCAGGGCGAAAAAAATGGGGCTTGATGGTGTGATTTGCGGCCACATCCACCACCCGGAAAGCACCATGGAGAATGGAATCCACTATATCAATGATGGCGACTGGATAGAAAACTGCTCTGCCCTTGGTGAAGATTTGCAGGGAAATCTGGCGCTTATCAGCTGGATTGATCATATGCAGGCACAAGCTTCTGTTACCGAGTTCAAGCCACGCTCAAAAGCAACGAAAGCGGCTTAATTAACAAATAATAACTGACCGGCAACGCTGCCTGCAGGTGAAGCACTCTGTCACGGAAATGCCATGAAACTGTGTAAAAAGCGTCACACTCAGTTGATATCGTTCGCTCAAAACAATGGGATAAAATATGTTTACTGTTGATGATGTACTGACCCGGCATTATCCGCAGGTTGCGGATAAACCCTGGCTATTTAAATCGCTGTCTTTTGTACTTCGCCACCTGCTGCATGAGCGGGAAATGACCGAGTTCAGTGAAACCTATCCTCACTACGTGGATATAGACTTTGTTGAACAGGTGCTTGAGTACTTTAATATCAGCTACTCTACCCGTGATGTGGAAAAAGAGCGTATCCCCACCGAAGGCAAAGTTGTCATTATTGCCAACCACCCGATTGGTACCCTCGACGGTCTTGCATTAATTAAACTGGTCAGTGAAGTACGCCACGACTTAAAAGTAGTCGCCAATCAGATGCTGATGGCCGTTGAACCTTTGCACAACATGCTGCTGCCGGTTAATAACATGCAGGGCGGCACACCTAAACAGCACCTTGAAGCCATACATAAGCATTTACACGGTGACGGGGCTGTACTGATTTTTCCGGCCGGAGAGGTTTCCAGGCTTCGTCCGCAAGGGGTACGTGATACCCGCTGGCATACAGGTTTCCTTCGTATCGCCAGACAAACCAAATCACCAGTGCTGCCGGTTTACATTGACGCTAAAAACTCGCCGTTGTTTTACGGCGTGTCTATGATTTACAAACCTCTGGCAACTGTGCTGCTGGTCAAAGAGATGTTTAAGCAGCGCAAAAAGCACTTACCCATGCGCATTGGCGAGGTAGTTCCTTACGAAGCATACAGCCAGCTCACCCTGCCTCTGAAAGAGCAGGTTAAGCTGTTTAAACGTCATTTATACCGCATCGGTGGTAACCGCAAGGGCGTACTGCCCACTCAGGCTCCCATCGCCACGCCGGAAGACCGCAAAGAACTGACCCGTGCCATTAAACAATGTGAGCACCTGGGTCATACTGCTGACGGCAAACATATTTACCTGTATCAGCATCAGGGCTATTCGCCCATTATGCGGGAAATTGGCCGGCTGAGAGAAATCGCTTTTCGCGCGGTGGGCGAAGGTACTAACCGCCGCCGTGATATTGACCAGTATGACTCCCACTACTACCACCTTGTCCTGTGGGATGAAAACGATCTTGAGATTGCCGGCGCCTACCGCTTCGGCGACGCATCCGTGTTGACGGAAGAAGGCCATCCCACAGGCCTGTATTCAGCTACCCTGTTCAATTATGGCAATGACAACGACGCTCTGTTCAAAGAAGGTCTGGAGCTGGGCCGGAGTTTTGTGCAGCCTCAGTACTGGGGTAAACGTAGTCTGGATTATTTATGGATTGGTATCGGTGCATTTCTGAGCCGTTACCCGAAATACCGGTATCTGTTCGGAGCAGTATCAATAAGCAACGCTTATCCGCAACCTGCCAAGGACTTGCTAGTGCAGTTTTACCGTACCCACTTTCCGGCAAAATTCGGCAGTGCTTCATCACGGCTACCCTATCAGGTATCACCGGAAGTGCAGGACATCTTCCCGGGTGAAGACTACAAAGCCGAATTTACCCAACTGAAACACTTGCTGGCGAATATGGGTGTGAATGTACCGACGCTGTATAAGCAATATTCTGAGATCACTAAAGCCGGCGGCGTTGCGTTTCTTGATTTCAACGTGGACCCGGACTTTAATGACTGTATAGACGGGCTTGTCGTCGTCGATACTGACAGCCTCACTGACAAAAAGCGTAAGCGCTATCTTGAGGATGCTTCACTGGCGAAATCAGCCTGACAAGTTACTACAATAAAACCATGCCCTGACTGTAAAAGCCCTGTTCATCAGGGCTTTTCATTATCCACTCCCTTTCTGCATTGATGCATGTCACTGGTGTTTTTCCGTTTAATTAAGCGCTGATTGAAAAATAAACTTGCACACATTGATTACATGTGTAATCTTAAATTAAGACTACAAGCGTAATCCATAAGAGACATAACAATGTCAGAAGATAAAAACCAGAAGCCCGATATTTCAAACGCTGAATTTGACGTGCTGGATGCATTATGGGATGGCTACCCGGCGACATCAGCAGACATTATTGCGCGTTTAAATTCCCGCAAAGCGTGGCATGAGAAAACCATCAAAACCTTGCTTAGCCGGCTGGTGAAAAAGCAGGTTATCAGCTTTGAGAAATTGCAGCGGCAATATTTGTACACACCGCTCATCGCCCGTGAAGATTACACCAAAAAAGAAACGGCCAATTTTGTCAGCCGGATGTTCAAAGGCAAGATTGCGCCTATGGTTGCCGGCTTTGCCAACCAGAACAGTCTTTCCAAACAGGATGTGGATGAACTGAAAGCATTGATTGAAAAGTGGGAGAAGAACAATGACTGACTGGTTGCTGCAACAGCAGGTTGTACTGTCTGTTGCGCTTATTTTTCTGATGTTAACCGTGCGCTTTCTTATTCCTGCTTTAGGCGCCGGCCGGGCGTATCAGCTCTGGCTGCTAATACCCGTGGTGCTCATTGCCCATAACCTGCCTGCTTCAGCAGTGAGCTTACCGGCTGGTCCGGTAAGCCGCTATGTCACCGGAACCGGCTCTTTAATCGCCAGCCCTGCTGGCAACACCTTTCTGTTCATATGGGCTGCCGGCGCATTCCTGATTGCTGCCAGTGTTGTTTTTCGCTACGTGGCTCTGGCCAGGCACATCGCAAACAAACACCGAACAGCAAGTCTGCATTCAAGACACTACCTGGTCAGTCCCGCCGTTTCAACGCCACTGCTGTTCGGGATACTCCGTCCGCAGATGATCATGCCTGCGTTTTTCCACAGCGCGTTCACGGAAAGACAGCAATCAATGATCATCGAGCACGAACAAACCCATCTGCGCCGGGGCGACCACCTGTGGAATGCTTTAGCGCTGATATTACTGAGCCTGTTCTGGTTCAACCCTCTGGTCTGGGCAGCGCTGTCAGCTTTCCGCACCTGCCAGGAAGTTTCATGCGACGCAGCAGTGCTGAGACACAAATCTCAGGCAGACAAAATTCATTATGCAAAAGCCCTTGTGCAGTGTGCTGAGCATACTACCGGCAATAACACCTTGTACCCCGCTTACGGAGAAAAGAAAACCATGCTTACACGCCTTACACAGATGCAAAAAACCACCACGGGCAATAAAACAATTACTCTGGCCACCTGCCTTGCTATCAGTATTTTTACAGCAAACACTGCGCTGGCAAAGCTCGCCGGTACGCCGGTGAAAGCAGAACAGGTTAATCTTGCGCAGCCCGTTATGCGAATTGACCCTGTCTACCCGGCTGAAGCCGCCGCAAACAATCAGGAAGGCTCGGTAATATTGAAATTTGATATTTCTGCCGCCGGCACTACAGAGAATATTGAAATTGTGGATGCCTTTCCTCATGGCGTTTTTGACGAGAGTGCCAGAGCTGCCCTGTCTCAGTGGGAATATAAGCCACGGGTTCAGGGCGGTAAAGCCATGCGCCAGACAGGTATACTGGTTCAACTGGATTTCCGTCTTGATAACACCCGTGAATCAAACGCAGATGAAATGGAGAAAATCAGCGTAACGCGGTAACGTTTTATGAATGGAATGCTCAAAGCCGGGGCAAACCGTTGCCCCGGCTTTGTTGTATTAACTGGTTATGCTGCTTTGGCCGGCGCAGTTGCAGGACGCAAAAGCAACAAAAGCGGAACCGATGCCAGAGTGATCCACATCATCAGGCGAAAATCCTGCAGATATGCCAGCGTGGTTGCCTGAGTAGTGACCAGTGTATTGAGGCTGCTCAACCCTGTACCCGACGTCGCATAAATTCCGTGAGCCACACTTTCCTTAAAGCCGGCATTATCCAGCGACATAAATTCTGCAAATACTGCATGATTCCGCTGTGCAGACTGAGCCAGATAGGTCATCACCACAGAGATGCCGATGCTGCTGCCAATGTTGCGTAACAAACTGAACAATGCTGTACCTTCATTACGGTACGAGGCCGCCAGTGTGGCGAAACTGGCGGTTGAGAGGGGCACAAAAACAAATCCCAGGCCCAGCCCCTGAATAACACCGGTACGGATAATTTCATGGGCACTGACATCCGCAGTAAACAGGGTCATGGCCCACAATGAGTAACTCATCAGCATGAGTCCGGTAAATATCATCAGCCGCACATCGACTTTACCTGAAAGGCGCCCCACCAGAATCATTGAAATCATGGTACCTATTCCTCTCGGAGCAAGCAGGTAGCCTACGTCCACCACCGGATAGCCCATGAGGTTTTGCATAAACGGTGGCAACAGCGCCATGGTGGCCAGCAAAATAATACCGACGATAAAGATAAACAGCAGCCCCACCGAGAAATTTCTGTCGCGGAACATGGCCGGTTCTATAAAAGGTTTACGGTGAGTGAATATATGCACAATAAAGAGATACATACCCAGCGCTGCCAGTGCCGCTTCGATAACGATTTCTCTGCTGGCAAACCAGTCCTGAGACTCTCCTCTGTCCAGCATCATTTGTAACGCGCCAATGGCCAGCGCCAGCATGGCAAAACCTGTGAGATCAAAACGTCTGTCAGGATCCAGCTCAGTTTCCGGGACAAATCGCATAAGGCCAAACCAGGCAAGGATACCGAATGGCAGGTTAATGTAAAACACCCAGCGCCAGTCATAATATTCTGTCAGTAGTCCGCCAAGGGTAGGCCCGAGAATAGGACCGAGCATAACGCCCACGCCCCACATGGCCATCGCCTGTCCATGTTTTTCTTTCGGCCAGGTATCCAGCAGTACAGACTGGGATAACGGCACCAGGCTGGCGCCGAATATCCCCTGCAGCAACCGGAAGATCACTATCTGATTTAAGTTCTGCGCTGCGCCGCAAAGCATGGATGCCACAGTGAATCCGACTACTGACCACATGAACAAGCGGCGGCGGCCAAATCTGGCACTGAGCAATCCGGTAAGCGGCATGAAAATCGCTGCGGCAACAATGTAGCTGGTCAGCACCCAGCTTATCTGATCCTGCGTGGCACTCATACTTCCCTGCATATGGGGCAAGGCCACATTAGCGATAGTTGTATCCAGCGCCTGCATGATAGTCGCCAGCATCACCGATAAGGTGATCATGACGCGGTTAGCAGATGATGATGACGTATCCGGCTGTGCAGACATCTACAGTGTCAGCCCTAATACTGAACGCTGATGCTGCGTGTCAATTTCCGTAATCACACTGAGCCCTGCTCTTAATAACGGCAAATCAGGCTCATCATCAAGCCGGATGCGCACAGGCAAACGCTGGGCGATCTTCACCCAGTTCCCAGTCCCGTTTTGTGCGGGCAGCACTGAAAATTCCGCGCTGGTTGCCGGACTCAAACTCTCTACCACTCCGTGCCACTGATGATCCGGATAAGTATCGACGTTGATGGTCACTTGCTGACCGGGCTTGACCCAGGTCAGATCGGTTTCAGTATAATTTGCCTCAATCCACATTTGCCGGTTCATGACCATCGACAAAGCCTGACTGCCGGCAGCAAAATACTGTCCGGTTTTAGGCGGTATACGCACTACCCCGTCCTGCGGTGCCAGTATCTGTGTATGTTTGTAATCAAGCAGTGCTTCCGCCAGCGTCGCTTTTGCCGCCAGATAATCAGGGTGTTGCTCAGCCGGCAGTGTATCGCTGCCTCCGAGAGACTCTGCGATTTGTTTAAGATCATCTTTTACCGCCAGTACGTTAAGTCTGGCAATGGCCACATTTTGATGGGCTGCGTCAAAATCTGCATCCGACACATAGCGCTTTTTCAACAGGTTATCCTGACGAACTTCCTCTTTTTGCGCATAGGCCAGCTTACTTTCTGCCAGTTTCAGTTCCGTTTGCTTCTCAACGTAAGAGGCTTTCAGGGCAGACAGTTCTGTTCTGACTTGTGCCATATTCGCAGCAGCCTTCTCCATGGCTACCTGATAGGGTTCAGCGTCAATTTCAAAAAGAATATCGCCTTTTTTGACTTGCTGATTTTCACGCACATTGACGTGAATAATATTACCGCTGACCTGAGGACTGATTTGGATCAGATCGGCTTTAACATAAGCATTATCCGTTTCAACCAGTCGCCCGCCGTGTAACCAAGCCGCACCGCCGGCAAGACATGCCAGTACCGGGACAACGACCATAAATAAAAATCTTTTGCTGCGTGAAGACGGCGCAGCTTTTGTGGATTCTTCTGACATTTAATTCTCCGTATCAGAAAGACATTGACATAAGACGTTCACGAATGAGCGTCAGCACATCGACAAACTGTGCCCGTTGTTGCTCACTGAGGTCCTGCAGCATTTCCTCGCGCAATGCTTCAATTGTCACTTTGATGGTTTTTAACACGGGTTCTGCATCTGCGGTCAGGTTAATCAGGTGAGCACGGCGGTCTGCCGGGTCCTTATCCCGACGGACCAGCCCCCGTAACTCGAGATTGTCCAGCAGCTTTGCAATAGTCATTGGCTGGATTTCAAGCATCTGCGCAAGCGCTTTTTGCTGTACACCGGGATTCATGGCTATCAGTTTCAGTGCTCTCGCCTGTGAAAGGGTGAGATCACTGCCATCTAACCTGTCCTGAAAAGCGCCACGCATGCGCCTTGTGATATCAGCCAGTAAAAAACCTTCTACCGGGCCATGCCGGGTATCGTAGTAACAGGGGGTTTCACGGGATGTGGAATTTTCCATATCAACCTCAATTAGTAAGCAATGCTTATTATATGCTTCAATTACTAATCATCAACAGCCGGACACGGAGTTACGGACGAGTAACAGGAAAAGCAGGATGGATATCAGGGGAAGGTAGAATTAACCGGCTATATCAACAATTTCTCTGGTATCCGGGCGAATACGAACGGTTTGACCGGCAATGGCGATTGATACGGTACCGGTCAGCGGATCTCTGCCGACAACTTTACCTGTCCGGTATACGTCATAACCGAGGATCATGCCGGGTTGCAAAATCTCATCAGCAGCCGGTTCAGCCGGTGTCAGCGCTGACACTTCAGTTACGGGAAAACTGTAATCATCCAGTGTGATATTTTGTGCTCTGTCAGCGGCCAGTACAGGACCTGCAATCAAGGTAACGACGATTCCCGCACACAACGCTTTAAAACTGAACATTAACTGCCTCCATTGCAACTTATTTTCTGTCTGATTACCGGGTCAGACGTTAAGCCGGTTACTGAACTTGTACTTCTGATTAGAAGAGATGTAAGCAATTAGCACGCCATTACACATTTGTTAATAAAATCAGTAGTTAATGTAGATATAAGAGTAATGACTGGAAAATAGTGACGTTTTTCCGCATCATAATTGCAACACACAAGGAAAAGATTACCCGTGATAAAGATAATTGTACTGATCCCTCTTCTACTCAGCCTGTTCTGGTTTGCCTATCTGAAAGCTAATAAATGGACACTCGCTCAGGGTAAACAGGGATTTATTTATATTCTGGTGTTGTCTGCGGTCATTGCGGCGTTTTATACCCTGATGATGTTTTTGACACACAGGATCTGATAAGGATGTAGCTGTCCGGAAAAAGGGAATAAGCGGAACATTAAAATTCTGTTCCGCAGGCTGGCAGAGGAGGTTAATCCGTCATCGGGAGAATTTCTGATACATTCCCCGTGGCGTGAGGTTGTGCATCATTCAGCACGTGACCGTTAATCACCTCTTCGTAAAGCTTGTAATAACGCTGTTCCATCACTTCAGCATTAAACACATCACGGGCATATTCGTGGCAGGCCTGCCGGGAAAAACTGTCTGCCTGAGCAACAGCCTGCTCAAGCTCTTTGTAACTTGACGACAAAAAACCTACATCAGCATTGTTGATAAGTTCAGGCAATGAGCCGTAGGGTGTAGAAAATACCGGTGTTCCCAGGAACAAACTTTCTGTGATCGCCAGCCCGAAAGGCTCATGCCAGCGTACGGGAAAAATAAGTCCTTTTGAGCGCCGGATTAACCTGTGCTTTTCCTCTCCGCCCACCATACCCTTGAAACGGGTGTGAAGGTGAAAATCGAAATACGGATTTCTGCCAAAGTTAAACCGGTTTCCCCCCAGCACAGCCAGCTTCTCATTGACGTTGCCGGCAATGCGGACAGCACCGTCCAGGTTTTTCAGTGCAGAGCGGGCCTTGCCGAGAAAATGAAAATAATTATCCGGCTTACCGGTATGAGGCTCACCATAATCCCGCCAGTCCAGTCCGTTATAAACGTAACAGCTGGCATGGTGATTAGACGCATGTTTCTCCGAAAGGAAAACCGTATTCTGCGGATAAGTTCTGGCTTCCCCTGCATTACCATGCTCGGTGCACAGGAACGGTTTATCCAGCTCACCTTCGTAAGGCCAGTGAAAATGCACCACATCAGGCCAGTCTGTGATTTGCTCACTGACCGGCTTATCACGGTCATATTTCAATGTCTGAGAGGCCAGTTCACCGGCATTGCGGGCCAGGAATTTGACTTCAAGACCTTGCCTCATCTGAGCCTGAGCCAGTGACCAGATAACCCTTTCCGTGCCACCGTACTTTTTAGCCGGTAACGGAAGTCGCGTTGCATAGGCGTGAAGAATACGCATTAAAAGTCCTTATATACCGGTTCTGCCGGTGGCAAAAAAAAGGTGCGCAAAGCGCACCTTCTGTGATTCAGCAATGTCGTTTAACGGGCCGTACCAAGGGTAACATCAGCCTCATCACGAAGCGCTTTAACAAAAGCTGCATAGGTAGACTGGCTGTTCGCCTGCGCCAGACGCTGACGGATGGCAGAAACTGTTGCATCATCCGCCGCTTCAGGCGCATGTACTGCAGTCAGTTCAATCAGTGCTACGTCGCCACTGCCTAACAGGGCCACACGGCGGGATTTGCCTTCAGCCGGCGCCAGAGTGAACAGGGTATCAAGCAGATTACGTGGTAATTGCTGATCACCACGATTCACGTTTTCAACGGTTTCCCAGTCCAGTGAACGGGCTGACAGAGAGTCTGCAATTTCATTACCACTTTCAAGCTGAGCCAGCTGAGCTTCCGCCCAGTCCTGCGCAGCCTGCTGCGCCTTTTCGCTGCGCAGAGACGCAGTGATAGACTCTTTTACTTCATCCAGTGACTTGGTGCGTTGGGCCTCATGTTCGTTAACACGTACCACCATTACGGTGCTGGCATCAAGTTCGATGAGATCGCTGTTCACCTGCTCTTCGATCAGTTCCGGCGAAAATACATCGCTGACAACCTGCGGGTTATCAATTTCGGCTGGTACGTCGTTACGGGTAAACAGCGGGGTAGTCTCAATCGATGTATTGGCAATGGCTGCCACTTCATCCAGAGTATCCGGTACTTCGAAGGCTACTTCTGCCATACGGGACTGAAGTTCATAGAAACGATCAGTGGCTTTTTCAGTGATGAGGTTTTCACGGATTTCACCGGCAACATCACTGAAAGGCTTAATGGTTTCAGGCTTCAGATCGGTCAGTTTGATGATATGGAAGCCAAACTCTGTTTTCACGACATCTGTCACATCACCCACATTCTTAAGTGAGAATACTGCTGAGTCGAAAGCGTCGTCCATCATGCCGGGCGTGATGTAATCAAGATCACCACCATTTTCAGCAGAGAAACTGTCTTCAGAACTTTCTTCTGCCACGGTTGCGAAGTCTGCACCGCCTTTAATTTCTGCCAGCAATGCTTCTGCTTTCGCTTTTGCAGCCTCTTCATCATCGCCGGTTTCAATCAAAATATGCGAGACGCGACGCTGTTCTTCATCACGGTACTGGTCTTTATTTTCTTCGTACCACGCAGACACTTCATCGTCAGACACCGTTACGTCGTCTTTTAAATCATCGACTGACAATTTGACATAGGCTACGCTGACTTTTTCTTCAGTATCAAACGAAGTGATGTTGGCATCGTAATAACCCTGAATGTCAGCATCAGAAATTTCAACTTCGTCAGCAAAAGGCGCTGCGTCCACTACGACATAGCGGGCATCGCGGGTCTGAGCCTGTAAGTCAAATACACGGCGGGCTTCACCGGGCAGGGCGAAGTCAGACACGCCAAGAGCGCGTGTCAACTGTTCACGGGTTAACTGTGTACGCAGGAAATCGCGGAAATCTGACGGCTGGTAACCGTTCTGACGTAAAAGGGCCAGGTAACGGTCGTTGTTAAACTGTCCGCCAAGCTGGAATTCAGGCATGCTGCGAATGGTGTCACGGATTTGATCATCACCCACACGTAAACCTAATTCGCGGGCTTTCTGCTCAACCAGCTTTTCGTCAATCAGGCTGTCCAGTACACCGCGGCGGAATTGCTGCATGTAACCTTCATCAGCAAACAGCGCTGATACGCTCTCACCGTATTGTGATTCCATACGGCTGCGCTGTGACTGATAAGCACGCTCCAGCTCATTCAGACCAATTTCTTCGCCATTTACAGTGGCGGCGACAGTTTCACCGGAACTGTTCAGGTAACTCCCTACACCGGCAAAAACAAAGCTCAGCACGACCAGACCAATGATAATCATTGCCCACGGGCCTTGCGAACCTTCTCGGATTCTCTCTAACATGACTTACTTTCAACTCCGTTGCTTACTGCTTCGCTCCGGCTTTGTTCAACACTCACCGGAAAAATATGGCAGATTATATCGATTCCCCGTGCCAAAGGCGATAATCCCGTCAGTCAATTTGAAGGAAATCCGTTGAATTCCAATAGATAGAGTTGGGTGACAGCGGAAAATGCGGGCAGGAGAAATAAAAAAGGCGATGGTACTGACCATCGCCTTTTATCGAATCTTTTTCTGCTTAGTTACAAGCGTCTTTCAGAGCTTTACCAGCTTTGAAAGAAGGAACTTTAGCAGCTGCGATTTGAATAGTCTCACCAGTTTGTGGGTTACGGCCACTACGCGCTGAGCGTTCGCGAACCGCAAACGTACCGAAACCTACCAGTGCAACCTGATCACCTTCTTTAAGCGCTGCGGTAACTGCATCAGTGAATGCATCTAATGCACGGCCTGCAGCAGCTTTAGAGATATCTGCACCAGCAGCGATTTGGTCGATGAGTTGAGACTTGTTCACAATTATGATCCCCTTCGATTGTTATTATACTCTTGTCCGAAAACAGTGATTGTCTTCAGAACGTTATAACAAGCTTGATTTCGACAATCAAGCTAAGTGTTACAATAAATTAACGTTTAATGAATCGCTGCAATCCCTTTAGAGACAAGGCTTCAAGCGAGTACGTAGTAAAGGTAACACAACTTCTGACAGTTGAAAGCCCTAAATTTAAAAAAAAAGGTTAATTTGGGGCTGTAATGGGTGTTTTTTGAGCAAACAGTTCAAAAAAAGGCTACATCCCGCGAATTTACTGGTATGCAGCCAATTTCTACCGTTACTTATTAGCGACAACTTTAAAAGACTCAACAGGCTCCTGCAGAGCAATATCGAGTACTTCATCAATCCATTTAACCGGATGGATAGACAAGTCCGCTTTCACGTTTTCAGGAATTTCCTCCAAATCACGTTCATTCTCATGTGGAATGACGACAGTTTTAATACCGCCACGGTGTGCAGCCAGCAGCTTCTCTTTTAATCCGCCGATTGCCAGCACTTCTCCGCGAAGGGTAATTTCACCGGTCATGGCAACATCACATTTCACCGGATTACCTGTGAGCGTGGATACCAGTGCGGTGCACATTGCAATACCGGCGCTCGGACCATCTTTTGGCGTGGCACCTTCGGGCACGTGTACGTGGATATCACGCTTTTCATAGAAGTCTTCGTTGATGCGCAGTTTTTCGGCACGGCTTCTTACTACAGTCATCGCCGCCTGAATGGACTCCTGCATCACGTCACCCAGAGAACCGGTGGTGGTCATCTTGCCTTTACCGGGTACCGCAGTGGTTTCGATAGTCAGCAAGTCTCCGCCTACCTGTGTCCATGCAAGGCCGGTCACCTGCCCTATTTGGTTTTCTTTATCCGCTTTACCATAATCAAAACGCTGCACGCCCAGATAGTCTTTCAGGTTATCCTGCGTCACAACGACTTTGTCTTTGCTCTTACTTAGCAGAATATCTTTTACTGCTTTACGGCAAACTTTAGAAATTTCTCTTTCCAGGCTTCGTACACCCGCTTCGCGGGTATAGTAGCGAATCATGCCGATGATGGCGGATTCTGTGATATCCAGCTCTTTGGCTTTAAGGCCGTTACGTTCCATCTGTTTGGAAATAAGATGACGTGTCGCAATGTTCAGCTTCTCATCTTCGGTGTAACCCGACAGACGAATCACTTCCATCCGATCGAGCAGTGGCCCGGGAATATTCATGCTGTTTGAGGTCGCCACAAACATAACATCAGACAGGTCGTAGTCGACTTCAAGATAGTGGTCGCTGAAGCTGCTGTTTTGTTCAGGATCTAATACCTCGAGCAGCGCCGATGACGGGTCACCACGCATGTCAGAAGACATTTTGTCGATTTCATCAAGCAGGAAAAGCGGGTTTTTCACCCCTACTTTGGCCATTTTCTGAATCAGTTTGCCCGGTAATGAACCGATGTAAGTACGACGGTGACCACGAATTTCTGCTTCATCCCGCACCCCGCCTAATGCCATACGCACGTACTTACGTCCGGTAGCTTTGGCAATAGACTGACCCAACGAGGTTTTACCCACACCCGGAGGACCGACTAAGCAAAGGATTGGACCTTTCAGCTTTTTAACCCGTTTCTGTACCGCCAGATATTCAACAATGCGCTCTTTTACTTTCTCCAGACCATAGTGATCTGCATCCAGTACTTTCTCGGCCAGTGACAAATCTTTCTTCACTGCACTGCGCTTATGCCAGGGAACATTGGTCAGCCATTCAATATAACTGCGTACCACGGTGGCTTCTGCCGACATGGGAGACATCATTTTCAGTTTCTGCAACTCAGCCCGTGCCTTATCTTCGGCATCTTTAGGCATCTTCGCTTCTTCAATCTTTTTGCTCAGCGCCTCAAACTCGTCCGGTGCATCATCCAGTTCACCCAGTTCTTTCTGAATGGCTTTCATCTGTTCATTCAGATAATACTCGCGCTGGCTTTTTTCCATCTGCTTTTTCACGCGGGTACGAATTTTCTTTTCGACCTGCAGCAAATCAATTTCGCCTTCCATCAGCGCCATCAGGTACTCAAGACGCTCGTTCACGCCTTTCATTTCCAATACCTTCTGCTTCTCAGCCAGTTTAAGCGGCATATGAGCAGCCATGGTATCGGCGAGACGGGCAGCGTCATCAATGCCGTTAAGCGAGGTTAACACTTCCGGCGGGATCTTCTTATTCAGTTTTACGTATCCCTCGAACTGGGATACCGCAGAGCGGATAAGTACTTCCTGCTCATTGTCAGACAGTAACTCATCTTCAACACGACTTACTTGCGCCACGAAGAATGGCTCAGCCTGCTCGTACTGATGAATTTCACCACGAACATTACCTTCGACCAGCACTTTCACTGTGCCGTCAGGCAGTTTTAATAACTGTAAAATAGTGGCTAATGTGCCCACCTGAAAAATGTCATCAGATTCAGGCTCATCAACACTGGCGTCCTTCTGTGCAACTAAAAAGATTTGTTTATCATTTTCCATCGCTGCTTCAAGACAACGGATGGACTTTTCCCTGCCAACAAATAGCGGTATGACCATATGGGGATAAACGACTACGTCCCGTAAGGCAAGTACGGGGATCTCAATGCGATCTTCACGCTCAACTGTCATACGTGTTCTCTGTATTGTTCATAATGTGAATTGATATGGGGATGCACAGGCAAAGTTCAATCAATCCTGTGTTAAACCTTGTTACTTTTACCATTATCGATTTTTAATGATGGTGCAACCTTTTTGTGCCGGAGAGCAGAGCAAAGTCAAACGACTGTACAAATATACGACGAAGGCAGGTTATTGCTTATTACAAATGATAACTATTCCCAATAAAATAAACCTGTTATGCTCAAGAAATTGGAAAAAATACAGTTAAAATCTTATTCTTCAAAGATATCAAGATTGCAGTGAAACTTGTTATGACATCATCTCCATCAAATTCCGGATTCACGCTCATTGAGCTGGTTATTGTTATTGTTATTCTCGGCGTACTGGCAGTCACCGCAGCGCCCCGTTTCATCGATCTTCAGGATGACGCTCAGGCGGCCAGTGTTCAGGGTGTGGGAACGGCCTTTGCTTCTGCTATTAATCTGGCCCGTTTAAAGTGGCGTGCCGGTGGTCACACGGGGCCGGTGGATAATCTGGATGTGTTCGGCAACGGACAAAACGTCATTGATTTTAATCAGTATGGCTGGCCTGCACAGAGCTATACGCCGTATGAAGCCAGCCCGGTAACGGACAACGCCTGGGATTGCACATCGTTATGGAATGCCTTGCTTGCCAGCGGCAGCCCCACGGTTGCAGAAGATACCTCGGCGGACTACCAGGCCACCTATGCAGACGGTACCTGCACCTTTATTTTGCAGGCACAACCGGCGTTTTCCGTCTATTACAGTTCACTGACCGGTGAAGTCACCATCGATGACACCTTGTAACAGCCCTGCCTTTTCACCGTAATTACGGCTAACCGGATGCCGGATGACCCGGTGACAGATAACAAAAAAGGTCCCGAAGGACCTTTTCTTTATCTTACATGACAATCACTCAGAGACCGCTTTCTTCTCTTCGTTCTTGTACATCAGAATAGGTTTAGATTCGCCTTTAATCACAGACTCGTCGATAACCACTTTGCATACGTTTTCCATTGAAGGTAAATCGTACATGGTATCGAGCAACACTGCTTCAACGATAGAACGCAGGCCACGGGCACCGGTTTTACGTTGCATCGCCTTTCTTGCGATGGCATGCAATGCATCGTCACGGAATTCCAGTTCAGTTTCTTCCATGGCAAAGAGCGCACCGTACTGTTTGGTAATGGCGTTCTTCGGCTCACGAAGGATCTGGATCAGCGCTTCTTCGTTCAATTCTTCCAGGCTGGTCACTACCGGCAGACGACCAATGAACTCCGGAATTAACCCGTACTTCACTAAATCTTCCGGCTCTACCCGTTTGAACAGATCGCTGAGTTCCTGCTTGCTTTCTTTAGACTTCACCGACGCACCGAAACCAATTCCGGTATCTTTATTTGCACGCTGCTCAATCACTTTATCCAGACCGGCAAACGCACCACCACAGATAAACAGGATTTTAGACGTGTCGACCTGCAGGAATTCCTGCTGAGGATGCTTACGTCCACCTTGAGGCGGAACGGATGCAACCGTGCCTTCAATCAGTTTCAGCAGCGCCTGCTGAACACCTTCACCTGACACATCACGTGTAATAGAAGGGTTATCAGACTTACGGGAAATCTTGTCGATTTCATCAATGTAGACAATACCGCGCTGGGCTTTCTCTACATCATAATCGCACTTCTGCAACAGCTTCTGAATGATGTTTTCAACGTCCTCACCCACGTAACCGGCTTCGGTCAGGGTGGTGGCATCGGCCATGGTAAACGGCACATCCAGTAAACGGGCCAGGGTTTCCGCCAGTAACGTTTTACCGCTACCAGTAGGGCCAATTAGCAGGATATTACTCTTACCCAGCTCAACACCCTCGTGCACATCACCATTGCGCAGGCGCTTGTAGTGGTTATACACCGCTACCGACAGCACTTTCTTTGCGTGTTCCTGACCAATGACATAATCATCAAGGTGTGTATGAATTTCTTGTGGTTTAGGAAGTGCATCCTGCTTTTGCTTTGGTGCAATTTCCTTAATCTCTTCACGAATAATGTCGTTGCATAATTCAACACACTCATCGCAAATAAAAACGGACGGTCCCGCAATCAGCTTTCTGACTTCATGTTGGCTTTTGCCACAAAAGGAACAGTACAAAAGCTTATTATCACCGTCACCGTTCTGCTTGTCACTCATTACTCTTTGCCTCTGCCTTTCCTGAACAAACGAAAATCGTGCGGGTACACGAGTTCAGGATTACTATAACTATACTACTTAGTGGCGGCTGCGTCAGATCGATTTGTTAAAATCTGATCGATTAGGCCATAATCCCTGGCTTCTGCTGCACTCAGGAAGTTATCCCGGTCTGTATCCCTTGCAACTTTTTCGTAATCCTGGCCAGTATGTTCGGCCATCAGACGATTCATTTTCTCTTTAATAGAAAGAATTTCTTTCGCGTGAATTTCAAAATCCGACGCCTGTCCCTGGAATCCGCCCAGCGGCTGGTGAATCATTACCCGTGAGTTAGGTAAGCAGAAACGCTTCCCTTTGGTACCGCCTGATAACAGGAAAGCGCCCATGCTGGCCGCCTGACCAATACAAACCGTGCTTACGTCAGGCTTAATGAAATTCATGGTGTCGTAAATCGCCATGCCTGCCGTCACAGAACCACCCGGAGAGTTGATATAAAGATAAATATCTTTTTCCGGATTCTCAGCTTCAAGGAAAAGCATTTGCGCGACGATGAGGTTCGCCATGTGGTCTTCAACCTGACCCACTAAGAAAATCACATTTTCTTTTAGCAGACGGGAATAAATGTCGTAGGAACGTTCACCTTTAGACGTCTGCTCGACGACCATAGGCACCAATGCATCTTGTGGTTCAAATGGGTTTATCATATCTACCTTGATTTCTTAGCGTTAAAAACAAAAATGCCCGGAAGGTTCCGAGCATTTAAGCAGTTGCTGACAGGTTAAGTCAATCAGAGGGTAATAAATTACGCCTGTTTGTTCATAACCTCGTCAAAAGCTTTGGTCACTTCCTGAGTTTTAGCATTTTCTAATACCCAGTCGATGGCCTGCTCTTCCAGTGCAACATTGCGCATCTGGTTCATCAGTTCTTCGTTAGCTTTATAATAGTCCACAACTTCCTGAGGATCTTCATAAGCTGACGCTGATGTTTCAATTAATTGCATTACTTTTTCGTCGTCTGCTTTCAGTTCGTTCTGCTTGATGATTTCACCCAGCAGTAAACCGATGCGTACGCGACGGATTGCATTGTCAGTGAACAGTTCTGCAGGCAGTTCTGGCATGTTCTGGCCACCAGCTTGCTGACTGAAACGTTGTTTTGCCTGTTCACGCAGTGCATTTACTTCCTGATCGATCAGTGCTTTTGGCACGTCGAATTCATTCTTTTCGATCAGCTTAGAAATAACATCTTCTTTTACGGTTGTTTTCAGCGTTTGAGTCAGTTCGCGTTCCATGTTTTTACGCACTTCCGCTTTCAGCGCGTCAACGCCGCCTTCTTCAACACCGAACAGCTTAGCAAATTCGTCGTCAACGTCCGGCAATTGCTTACCTTCTACTTTCTTAACGGTAACGTCAAATACTGCAGCTTTACCTTTCAGGTTCTCTGCATGGTAGTCTTCAGGGAAAGTCACTTCTACAGTCACTTCCTCGTCTTTCTTAGCACCTACCAGCGGCTCTTCGAAGCCCGGGATCATGCGACCCTGGCCAAGCTCAAGGGTAAAGTCTTCTGCTTTACCGCCTTCAAATTCTTCACCGTCAATTTTACCAACAAAATCGATAACAACACGGTCATCTTTCTTCGCTTTACGCTTAACTTCTTTCCACGTAGCGTGTTGCTTTTGCAGCGTCTCCATCATGTTATCGAGGTCAGCGTCGGAAATTTCAACCACTGGCTTCTCAATTTCGATGTCTGCAACGCCCTGAACTTCAACTTCAGGATACACTTCAAATGCCGCAACGAACTCTAAATCCTGGCCATTTTCATCTTTAACCAGTTCAAAAGAAGGCATGCCGGCAGGGTTAATTTTTTCCTGAACGATTGCCTGATAGAAGTTCTGTTGCATAACGTCACCAGCAACTTCCTGACGCACAGCAGCGCCAAAACGTTTCTGGATTACGCTTACTGGTACTTTACCAGGACGGAAACCGTTGATGCGTTGCGTTTTTGATAATTGTTGAAGACGCGCTTTAACCGCAGAATCAACAGAATCTGCTGGAACGGTAATAGTAAGACGGCGTTCTAAACCCTGGGTCGTCTCGACTGAAACTTGCATTATGTTACCTCAACTGTGCGTCTTAAAGTGACGCTTTGTTTGAATCCCCTTCCCGTCCTTGCCATATATCGGCGCGTTACACCGGGTTTAGAGGGAGTGTTATTCAACAGTGTTAAACCATTGTTTAAACACATTGGTTAAAAAAAGACGCGGTAGTATACAAGCAGGTTTTTACAGAGTCGAGAGGGATTAGCAACAAATAACAGGAAAAACCGGAGATAACGGGACATTTATCATCAGGTGATGACAATTCAGGAAATTATTGGGAATAAATAATGGTCGGTGAGACAGGATTTGAACCTGCGACCCCTTGGACCCAAACCAAGTGCGCTACCAAACTGCGCCACTCACCGAACTGAGTATTTCGAAGACGTGAGAAATGCTTCAAAAGACACCGGCATAACCGGCTAAAGATATGTTGCACTCACATTCCCTGAGGGAAAAGTGGGGTGGACGATGGGACTTGAACCCACGACAACCGGAATCACAATCCGGGGCTCTACCAACTGAGCTACGCCCACCACAGAGAGTGCAATTACAAACTTCTTAAGTCTACCCGAATACTGACATCTTGTCAGTATTTCCTGCGAACTCACCGATGGCGCGTCCGGCAGGATTCGAACCTGCGACCCACGGCTTAGAAGGCCGTTGCTCTATCCAGCTGAGCTACGGACGCCCGACGAATCGAAGCTTGCAATAGTGGTCGGTGAGACAGGATTTGAACCTGCGACCCCTTGGACCCAAACCAAGTGCGCTACCAAACTGCGCCACTCACCGACTGTGTAAGGCAGTTAATGTTCCCTGCCGTTACGGGGTGCGAATACTATAGCCAACATCCCATCCCGTCAAACACTTTTTTCAATAAAAATTCTGACCGCTCAGATTACGCGCAATCGTCTGTTTTTTTGACCAATCCGCTGATCTTTTAAGCGCATTTTCACTTTGGCAAGGTGTTGTAAGTTGTGAAACAATATAAGGGTTAACGTAATGAAATGAGAAGAACACATTCATGAGTGCCCACCTGATTGATGGCAAAGTCATTGCCAAACAAGTTCGCCAGGACGTAGCAAGCTACGTTGAATCTTTAAAAGAAGCCGGAAAGCGTTGTCCCGGCCTGGCCGTTGTACTGGTAGGCAGTGATGCTGCCTCACAAGTATATGTGTCTAATAAACGTAAAGCCTGTGAAGAAGTCGGGTTTGTTTCCCGTTCTTTTGATTTACCGGCGAGCACCAGTGAAGAAGAATTACTGGCTGTGGTAGATCAACTCAATCAGGATCCTGAAATCGACGGTATTCTTGTGCAATTGCCGCTGCCTGCCGGTCTCAATGCTGAGCGTGTACTGGAACGTATTGAGCCGCACAAAGATGTTGACGGCTTCCACCCTTACAATATTGGTCGCCTGGCGCAACGTATCCCTGCTCTGCGTCCTTGTACGCCTAAAGGTATCATGACCATGATTGCTGCCACAAAACGTCCTGTAAAAGGCCTGGACGCGGTTATTGTGGGTGCCAGTAATATCGTTGGTCGTCCTATGAGTCTGGAATTACTGCTTGCCGGCTGCACTGTGACAACTTGCCACAAGTTTACACAGGATTTAAAAGCCCACGTCAGCCGTGCAGACTTGCTGGTTGTGGCTGTGGGTAAACCCAACTTCATTCCCGGTGACTGGATTAAACCCGGTGCGATTGTGATTGATGTGGGTATCAACCGGGTGAATGACGGTTCTCTGGTTGGCGATGTTGATTTCGAAAACGCGAAGACCCGCGCGGGTTGGATCACGCCGGTACCGGGCGGCGTAGGCCCTATGACTGTTGCCAGCCTGATTGAAAACACGCTGGAAGCGTACGTTAAGTACCATTCATGACAGACAATCAGAGGGTGGCTGCCTCCACCCGCGACTGGGTAGAAAAAGTAGTGATAGGCTACAACTTCTGCCCTTTCGCCAAACCCGTTTTCACACCGGACCTGATCCGCTACGAAGTGGATGATTCCGGTAATCCTGCAGACATCCTTGAAACCGTTTATCAGGCTTGCCAGACGTTGCGTGAGTCACCGGAAATAGCTACGACACTGGTTATTTTCTATCGCTGTGGCAATGATTTCGGCGATTATCTCGACATTCTCGGTATGGCGGAGCGCCTGCTGGACGCATCCAGTTTCAGCGGCGAGTTTCAGCTGGCCAGCTTTCATCCTGATTATCTTTTCGAAGGAGAAGACCCGGATGATGCCAGCCATTACACGAACCGGAGTCCCTGGCCGGTGCTGCACATTATCCGTGAAAAGGATATTGAAGAGGCCATGAAGAACAAGGACGAATCATCCGCAATTTACGAGCGTAATATGCGTAAAGCGGCAAGCCTTGGCAGCCAGCATCTTGCACAGTTGCTGGCATCACTGCGTAAAGGTCAGGGCTGAAGCGTCCGGAATTTCAGATAGCGGATGTCAAATTTTCCAGCCCGGGCAGAAAAGCACGGGCCTGATATTCGGAAAGCTCAAATACCCATTCGGATATCCAGCGTGGTGAGTCCGGGGTATCAATCCACAATTGAAAACGTCCGCGCGGGTCCGGTGCTGAAAGATAAGCCATGACTTCACTGCCATCTTCCAGAGAAAAGATAACCTGACTGATCAGTGATACCTCACTCCACTTATGCTGCAGGAAGGGTTTGACACCATCAAAGTCGAAGCGCAGCATCTTATCAACTGTCTGACCTACTATGGTTGGATATCTCAGTGCGGGAGTAGCCTCATCATTGCCTGCAATCTGCCAGCCATCAGCGGTCTCTCCTTCACGGTTTAACGTCAGCAGGGGCTGCCCTTCAATTTCAACATCCACAGCATTGATATCTGAACTGTTAAAAGCGAAAATCTCACGGCTTAACCAGTCGCTGCGCTTTTCCGGTAACGGCAAAGTTTTGTTTACCAGCAGGCTGGTAGATGCTTCAGGCTGCCGCACATATGTGCCACGGTTACCACTGGCCGCCCTTCCCACGAGCAACGAAAAGGCTTCCTTTTCGCCGCCAATCTCAATCAGCAAAGAGCGGGCATCACTATCTCTGACACTTTCAACGCCCAGACGGTGATAAAATTCCGGCTGTGATGTTTTAGGCTCCAGCACTTCCAGACTGTTCAGGGCATTAGCAAATTTCGCCAGCTTTTTCATGTCCACCGGAAAGGTCATAATGGTGTCGAGGTGAGTTGCAATCCACCTGTCAGTATCTTTCACGGCAGCAAATACCACCCCTTCGTGGGTTTCAATTTTGATCCGCTGAATATCTTTTGCCGCTGTCGCCAGCTCGCTTTGCAATTCATGTTCTGCGGATGCTTCCCGGGTAGTGCGGTCAGAATGACTTTGTAACCAGCCGGCAACACCGGCACTGGCAGCAACTAACCCCGATAATATAAGAATGCGTAAATTCATGACTGAGTTTCTGTCCGGTATGCTTTTCCTGCTCTGCGTTTGAAGATAAACGCCAGTAACCATAACAAGCCCGTCAGCACAGCAGGTGCCAGGGCTATATTCACTATTTTCAGTTTATCGCCAAGACGGTCTATCTCGCGGTCAAGCTGATAGCGCACTTCGCGAAGTTCACGGCGAATTTGAACTCTGCGGGCAATATACTTATCTATTGCCTCCTGCTGCTGACCGGTAAAGACAATGGTACCGCCCTGCCCCTGTTGTCCCTGAAGCTCACGTAGTTTTTGCTCCGTCTGGATCAGCTCTTCCTGCAACTGTTCTTCCTGCTCGCGGTATTTACCTTCCGCCGCTGTCTCCAGGGCCTTTACCCTTTCAAAGGGGCGCACATAGGTGCCACGGGAGCGGATACTGATAAGCGCATCGCTGCCGGTGAGGTTTTCAATTGCATTGACAATAAAGTCACCGTTATTCGCAAACGGCGTAAATACCGTATCTCCGAAGAACGCCGTTTGTTGCACCCAGTAACGGTCTGAAAGCATATCTGCGTCTGCCACCAGCACCAGATTCAGATTATCAGTCTGCCCTTCATAGGTCGCCGCTTTCGCCGGATCTTTCGGTGCACTGAAATATGAGCGGGCTTTACCACGGTAACGGGCGGCAACGGTGTAGGTTTCTGTGTTTCCGCCGAATCCACGGTGCAACGCTACCGGGTTAAGGGTCTGGGCATAGTTATCTGCATTGGTCAGCCCTGAGTTAACGGAAGAACGTATTAGCGTATGCATAGACAAGCCGGCTTTTTTCACCGTTTCCAGGGCACCGAAGGATGCGCCGTTTACTGAGTCCAGATTGGCAGTGATCACATCATTACCATCGAGCTGAGCTGCGGTGAGCCCGAGAATGCCAAAATGCTTCACTATCGCACCGTTTTCATTTCGCAAATCAAAAGCCAGTTGAGCATCAAGGACGATATTGGTTAAATCCGCCTTAATTCCCCAGGCCTTCAGCAACGGAAACGAAGACGCGTTGGCACCCACTTGTCGCAACGAAGAAAGCGCATTTCCTTCATAATGAGGGTCAATAAAGGCCAGGATCCGGCCATTGTGCATGGCAAACTGATCAATGGCATACAGCAGGCCGTCTGACAGCGCTTGCGGATGCGCCAGCAATACCACATCGGTATCTTCCGGTAATCCATCAGCAGTACTGTTCACAATACGAATGTTATACAGCTGCGCCAGTTGCTGATAAAACACCATGGGACCGGTGTATCGCCCGGTCAGAGGATCTTGTCCGCCGGCAACAGGTAAATCAGTGACCAGCGCCAGCGTCAGCGTATCCGGATTACTCAGGCGATAAATCAGTTTACTGATTTCATATTCTAGAAACTGCTCGTTCTTAGGATCAAAGAACGGGATGGTGAACTGATCATCCAGTAAATTCGTGCCGGCAAGACCAAAGTAAATCTGTTCTCCCACATTACCCAGTGCCGCTCCTGTGAGACCGAACTGATTGGCTTTATCTTCGTTTTCCGAAAAAGGTACAGGGTCAACGATTTGCAGTTGAACTTTACCGCCGGACGCCTGTGCATATTCACGCAACAAACTTTCTACTCTGGCGGCATAGTTACGCATTTTTGTCATACCCGTCGTCGCCGAATCGGAGTAGAAGAAGTACAACGTGACCGGTTCATCCAGACTGGTGAGCACATTACGGGTTCCCTCTGACAACGAGAACACCTTGTCTTCTGTCAAATCAATGCGATATTTGCTTAACAATTGATTGTTAATGAAAACCAGCAATACAAACAGCACTGCCAGCAGGCCAAGACTTAACACAGACAACCATTTTTTCTTCATCATGATCACCCTGCCTTGTTCTGTTCAGTAATCACGGCGTTTGCGGTCAGCCACACAAAGATGACCAGCAGAAAATACACCACATCATTCGCAGCCAGCACACCTTTTGACATAGCTTCAAAATGGGTGAGGAAACTGAAAGAAGCAACGGTATCCACCACGAAATTAGGTGCCCAGTTTTTAAACACATCGACCACGATTTCCGAACCGCTGACCAGAAAGAGAAAACACACCAGCACAGACATAACAAAGGCAATAACCTGATTATGTGTTAACGCAGACATACACTGACTGATGGCAAGAAAAGCGCCGGCCATCAACCAGCTGCCGGTATAAGCGGCAACGATGATTCCGTTATCCGGTGAGCCGAGATAATTAACGGTTAACCACAAGGGCGTGGTCATCAACAGAGCCAGTCCGAGAATTCCCCAGCAGGCCAGAAACTTGCCGGCTACAGCCTGCGTTTCTGACACCGGCAATGTCATTAGTAATTCAATGGTGCCGGATTTTCTTTCTTCAGCCCAGCTACGCATGGCAATGGCTGGTACCAGAAACAAATAGAGCCAGGGATGAAAATTAAAAAATGGCAGTAAATCAGCCTGTCCTCTGGCGTAAAAATCTCCCATAAAGAAGGTAAACACGCTGCTCAGCACCAGGAACATTACCAGATAAACATACGCCACAGGTGTAGCAAAAAAGCTGCCGAACTCCCGTCGTGCAATGGTTAAACTTCTCATTACTGCACACGCTCCCCGGTAGTAATTTCACGGAATACATCATCCAGGCGACCGGTTTCAATGGTAAATTTGTCCACCGGCAGCCGGTAATGACTGACATGTTCGGTGACCGGCGTCATCAGCAACTTGCCATCTTCAGGGAACAGCGTGACATCGCCGGTTTCGCGGTTAACCACCATTTCATCGACACCATCAATTTCCGCCAGCCCGGAAATATCGGCGGCATAACTGAAATGCAGTGTGATGGCCTGGTGATAGCGGGAACGGTATTGCAATTCCTGGGGTGTTCCGTCAAACAACAATTTGCCCTGAGAAATGATCATGGCGCGGTTACACACAGCGCTGACTTCTTCCAGGATGTGGGTGGAAATGATAACGATTTTGTCTTTCGACAACGCCTTGATAAGTTCCCTTACCTGATATTTCTGATTCGGATCCAGTCCGTCTGTGGGTTCATCCAGAATAAGAATATCCGGATCATGCATGATAGCCTGAGCCAGACCAATGCGATGGCGGAACCCTTTTGACAATTTATCTATCTGCCTGTTCAGCACGTCTCCCAGCTCCACCTGCTCTATAACATGTTTGAGACGCTTCTGACGATGCTTACCTTTCAGTCCCCGTACACCGGCCACGAAATGTAAAAACTGAAACACTGTCATCTCACCATAAAGCGGCGCGCCTTCAGGCAGATAGCCAATACGCTCCTGCAATGCTTTCGCTTTGCCGGGCATATCCGCGCCGTCTATTTTGATTTTACCTGATGAAGGGTCCAGAAAACCGGTAAGCATTTTCATGGTAGTGGACTTACCGGCGCCATTTGGCCCCAGAAATCCCACAATCTCTCCGGCTTTTATGGTGAAGGACAGGTTATCGACAGCGACAAGCTGATTGAACCGTCGGGTCAGATTTTCTACAACTATCATAGCGTTCCGTCTGCTACTGCTGGTAATAAAGGAAAAAGCGGTGGTAAATCGTATCCGGCACCCGCGAAGGGAAACACTTTGCTGTGTCTTCATCTCAGGTCACCGTTCCGGTGCCGTAGTTTGACATATTCAGCAAGACCATTCACTGCCTGATTGCTAAACCCGGGAAAAAAGAAACCCCGTTGCACGCAACGGGGTTAAAGGAACTGGGATCCAGGGAGACCGCAAGCTGCCCAGTCAGGCTTGTGGTGGTAAACAACGGAGCATACCTTAGCGGTATTTTATGAGATAATTATGACAATCAACCATTTATTTCAGGTAACCAGGTCGTGAGCTTTCCTGAATCTGCCACTATTGAACCTGTTGGCATTATTCACACACCGTTCAGGCAAAAATTTGCTATTCCCCGCCAGCCGAACCTTGCCGGAGCTAAAGGTCAGATTGTCATGCAGACTGACTATGCCAACCCGCAGGCCTTTAAAGGTATAGAGGCGTTCAGTCATGTCTGGTTATTGTTCTATTTCCATGAAACCGCTGCCAGAGGCTGGAAACCCGCCGTCAAAGCACCACGCCTGGGCGGTAATGCCACACTGGGCGTATTTGCCAGTCGCAGTACGCACCGGCCAAACAGCATTGGTATGTCAGTGGTTAAAAATGAAGGTCTGTCAGAGGATGGCGACCGTGTTGTGCTGAATGTGTCCGGCGTTGATTTACTTGATGGCACACCGGTCATTGATATTAAGCCGTATATTCCATACGCCGACGCCGTGAACGAGGCTGACGATACGCTCACCTCAAGCTCCCCCATTCCCCGCCGCAATGTCATTTTTACTGCAGAAGCAGACAGACAATGCCACGCGCTTTCTGCCAGATGGCCGGATATCATCCCGCTGACGCAGGATATACTCAGCCAGGATCCCCGCCCCGCTTACCGGCATAAACTGGATGATGATGACAAAGTCTATAAAGTGAGTCTGTACGACGTGGATGTCAGCTGGCAAATTATCAATGGTGACGTGGTGGTTTTATCACTCACGCCACTACCTGCCGGATAACAGAAAACTTAACCGGAAAAACGACTTTTGCGGCCTTTTCTATACTGCTAGAATGGCGCCGTTTTTATTTTTCTCTATAGGATGAACCACCGTAATGCGCACGAGCCAATATTTGTTGTCCACGCAAAAAGAAACACCTGCCGATGCTGAAGTTATCAGTCATCAGCTCATGCTGCGGGCAGGCATGATCCGCAAACTGGCTGCCGGTTTGTATACCTGGTTGCCGAGTGGTCTGCGTGTGCTGAACAAAATCGCAGATGTGGTGCGTGATGAAATGAATAAGGCCGGTGCAGTGGAAGTGTTGATGCCGGTGGTTCAGCCTGCTGACTTGTGGGAAGAATCCGGTCGCTGGGAAGAATATGGTCCTGAGCTGTTGCGCATCAAAGATCGCCATCAGCGCGACTTTGTTTTAGGCCCGACTCACGAAGAAGTGATTACCGCACTGGTGCGTAACGAAATCAGCAGTTACAAACAATTACCGCTGAACCTGTATCAAATCCAGACAAAATTCCGGGACGAAGTTCGTCCCCGTTTCGGCATTATGCGCGGCCGTGAATTCACCATGAAGGATGCATACAGCTTCCATATGGATGAAGCGTCGCTGCAGGAAACTTACGATAAAATGTATCAGGCTTACAGCAATATCTTTACCCGCCTGGGTCTGGATTTCCGTGCTGTTATTGCCGACTCAGGTTCAATTGGTGGCGCGGTCTCTCACGAGTTCCACGTGCTGGCAGAGTCCGGTGAAGATGATATCGCGTTTTCGACAGAATCTGACTATGCAGCCAATGTGGAAATGGCTCAGGCTGTTGCACCCGCAACGAAAGCCGTGCCGTCAGGTGCTGAGGCAGAAGTTATCGACAAGCCAAAAGGGATCAGTGCAGAAAACTTCCTGAAGGAGCAAAATACCGCATTAAAAGTCGTGCTGGTTAAAGGGCAGACTGAAGAAGATGCTCCGGAAAAGTGGGTGGCGCTGGTCTTACGTGACGAACACACTTTAAACGATATCAAAGCAGAGAAACTGCCACAAATTGCATCACCGCTGGTCATTGCCACTGAAGAACAGGCTAAAGACATTTTTGGTTGCTTCCCGTTGTACGCGAATCCGCTGGCATCAGGTTTAGACGTTATTGTTGACCACAGCGCAGCGGCAGCAGCAGACTTTGTTTGCGGCGCAGGTGAAAATGGTAAATTCATCATTAATGGAAACTGGACCGGTGATATTGAAAGCGCTGATATCCGTGATGTGGTTGCCGGCGATCCTTCACCCTGCGGAAGAGGCACAATCGAAATCAAACGTGGTATCGAAGTAGGTCACATTTTCCAGTTAGGCGATAAATATTCTAAAGCCATGAACTGTGGTGTACTGGGTGAAACCGGTAAGCATCAAATTCTGACTATGGGTTGCTATGGCATTGGTGTGTCACGCATTGTGGCAGCAGCCATTGAGCAGAACCATGACGAAAACGGTATCATCTGGCCTGACCCGGTTGCACCGTTTAAAGTGGCGCTTATCCCGATGAATATGCATAAGTCTCAGCGCATCAAAGACGTTGCAGAGTCGTTGTACGAAACATTGACTGCTGCCGGCATTGAAGTGTTATTTGACGACCGCAAAGAACGCCCGGGCGTCATGTTTAACGATATGGAACTGGTAGGTATTCCCCACAGCATCGTTGTGGGCGAGCGCAATCTGGATAACCGGCAGGTAGAATATAAAAATCGCCGCACCGGCGAAAAAACCTTACTCTCTATAGATAACGCCGGTGAATTTATTGCCGGTCTGTAAAACAGACAGAGATTAACACGGAAATTGCCGGGCTGCTGACGGCCCGGCGGCAATGCTGCAGGAGAAGGCATGCGAGTTACCTTTTATGGTGTCAGAGGGTCTATTCCCACGCCGGGCGCTGATTTCGTGCGTTATGGTGGTAATACGGCCTGTGTTCATGTTCAGTTGTCAGACGGTACAGATATCATTCTGGATGCCGGCACAGGGATCAGGGCGCTGGGCAACGAGCTTATAAAGAAAACAACGCCTGTTCATATCCTGCTTACTCATAATCACTGGGACCACATTCAGGGCTTCCCCTTCTTCGCCCCGATTTACCAGAAAGATCGCGAAATTAAAATCATTCCCGGCATGACCACCCTGCCCGAGCACGACCGGATCCTTACCCAGATGCAAGGTTCCGTCTTTCCCGTACCGGCCAGTGCGCTGGCTTCTGATGTGACGGTAACCCCCATTCCGGAAGAGATTGACAGCTGGCGTTTAGGCAATGCGACAATTTCCAGGCTGCCTATGAACCACCCGGGAAAAGGCAGTGCTTATACGATTACTGAAAACGGTAAAAAGTTAACCTATCTCACTGATAACGAGCTCTACCCTCCCTATAAAAAAGAAACGGATTTTCTCAGTTTCGTGGACTTTGCCCGCGATGCTGACCTGGTTATCCACGACGCGCAGTATATGCTGTCAGATATGCCGGCTAAATCTGGCTGGGGACACTCTGTGGCTGAGGAAGCGGTGAAACTGGCGATGGCATCTAATGTTAAACAACTGGCATTGTACAGCCACGACCCGGACCGTACTGACGATGACATTGACAAGGTGGTTGCTCACTGTCAGGAATACATTGAAATAGCGGAGTCGCCATTAGGTTTATTTGCGGCGGCTGAAGGCCAGACTCTCGATCTGTAAAGGATTATACGATGAAAATTTGCCGTTACTCAGCTCTGCCCGCTCTGTTACTGACAGCAGTATTATGCAAAGGTGCGTATGCGCAGGAGGAAGCGGATAAATCATCCACCGATGCGCAGAAAGATGCTCCGGGTATGCTCAGTTCACGTTTTGAGGCCGATCACCGGGCACTGGATAATTACTTTGCCATCACACAGTACCAGACCAACTACCTTTTACCTGTTACCTATGTGACCAATCCGAACTCCGCCGGTAATCAGGATCTCACTCCTGAAAATGTTGATAACAGCGAAGCCAAGTTTCAGTTAAGTGTAAAACTGCCCCTGTATCTGCGGGGCGACACGGCCGATGGTATGTATTTCGGTTTCACCCTGACCTCCTTCTGGCAACTGTATAACAGCGAAGTATCGAAACCCTTTCGGGAAACCAATTATCAGCCTGAAGTGTTTTATCAGCAGGAAGCCGACATTACCCTGCTGGGATACGACTTTAACGCCTTCCAGGTAGGTTTTAATCATATGTCGAACGGACAGAGTGGCGAGCGCTCCCGCAGCTGGAACAGAATTTTTGCCTCGGTATTGTTCAGTGATTTTGATGACGTGTATTACCTGAAAACCTGGTATCGCATCCCCGAAGACACCAAAGTGGACGAAAACGATCCTGCCGGCGACGATAATCCGGATATCAATGATTATTACGGCCGCATGGAATTGGGTTACGGCACCCGTCTTGGCAACTTCAAGGTGCTGGCCCTGTTACGCAATAATCTGAATTTCGGACACAACAGAGGCAGTATTCAGCTGAACCTGACCTATCCCCTTTCAAACCGGTACGAATTGCTGCTGCAATACTTTAACGGTTACGGCGACTCCCTGATTGACTACAACCGCAGCCAGGAACGCGTAGGTCTGGGCTTCCAGCTAACCTTCCTGTAGGTGATTTTACCGGATGACGCCTGCCGCTCTGAACAGTTGCAGGTGTACATCTACCAGCGCAGCGATATCCCGCTGGTAACCACCACCGATCACACAAGCTACCGGCAGCCCTTTTTGCTTACACATATCCAGCACCATTTTATCTCTGGCCAGAACACCCGGTGTGGTGATGTGCAGGTGCCCTAAATCATCATTGATGTGCACGTCGACGCCGGCATCGTAAATAATGAAGTCAGGAGAACACTGTCGAAACGCTAAGTGCAGCGTTTCATCAAGCGTCGTCAGGTACTCATCGTCCCCGGTGCCTTTCGCCAGCCCGATATCAATGTCTGAAGTTTGTTTGCGGTGGGGAAAGTTCTTCTCACCGTGCACTGATACGGTAAAAACCGAGTCGTCATGCTCAGCCAGTTTAGCTGTACCGTCCCCCTGATGCACATCAAGATCGATGATCATCACCGTATCGCAATCATCGCGGGCTTGCGCCCTTTTCGCTGCCAGATACAAATCGTTAAATAAGCAAAATCCCGAACCGGAATCAGCAAAAGCGTGGTGGTAACCACCGGTAAGATTAAGTGCCAGTCCGTGTTCCTGTGCCAGTGCGGCTGTCAGACAGGTCCCGCTGACAGCGGTGAGGGAACGGCGGATTAATTGCTCTGACCAGGGGAAACCTATTCTGCGCATGGCCTGGTGATCAAGGGTGCCGCCGCAAAGTGCGCTGACATAGTCTTGCTGGTAAATTGCCGTCAGATCAGCGGCTGTCAGCGCTTCAGGGGTTGTGAAATGGCCGGGCGGCACGCCGCAGGCTACCAGCGCATCATGGATCCCCTGATATTTTTCGATGGGAAAGCGGTGTCTGACCGGCAGATCAAGCTGACTGTAAACAGGATGAAAAACTAATGGAGGATAGGACAAATTCATAAGCGGCTGACTGCGTTTTCTTATACGTTAACATGAGCCGGCCGCTTTGTTGTAGTCCGGTTAATGCGTCAGTGACATCACCACCTGCTTCACATTTCCTTCCATTTCTCTCACGGCATCGGAAATATCGTTTCGGCGTGACAAGGCATGATACTTTTCTGACGATGTCACAGAGTTATTGATAACCTGTTCAACCTGTTTAAGCACCGCTTCCTGTTCATCGGCGGCTTCGTTCAGTACAACGACAACGCTGGCGGTTTCCTGTATATCTTTCACCACCAGATTCAGTGTTTCCAGCGCCGCGGCCGCTTCTCTGGCATTCACATCTGCCAGCGATTTACCGGATTGCATGGCCACTACCGCACCCTGCGCGTCAGACTCAAAGCTTGAAAGGATGCCGTTGATTTCCCGCGTTGACTGCTGGGTTTTGGCTGCCAGTGCCCGCACTTCGTCGGCAACCACGGCAAACCCCCTGCCATGCTCCCCTGCTCTGGCTGCTTCAATAGCCGCATTCAGAGCCAGCAAGTTGGTCTGGTCGGCAATTTCATTGATGACATTAACGACTTTGAGGATGTCATTACTGCGGGATTGCAGGGCATCAACAATGTCACTGGACTGATTTACTGTCTCTGCAAGTTGCCTGAAGCCGTCATTAGCTTTTGAAAAGGTAGCGTAACAGGCAGCAACATTGGTTTCAGAGCTGTTAGTGGCGACGGCCACCTGGTTGGTGATGGCAACCAGACTCTGTACAATTTCTTTCAGTTTATCGGTACTGCTGTCCAGCGACTGACTGGTCTGGTGCTGTTCTTCTGCGCCGGCCAGAATAGCCTGACTCACATCACTCAACGTAATAACAGCGTGAGCGACCTGAGACTCTGCCTGTTTGAGTTGTTCAACTGAGCCCCGCAACTTGTCCTGTAACAAGCGTGCAGAATCCGCCAGCGAGCCCAGTTCGTGCCCGCTGCGGTAATCAAGCTTGTAGTCATACCGGCTTTTTGCCAGAGCCGCAATGCAGGCTGCGATTTGCTTAACCGGTTTAATGACCTGTTTACGTAAACGTTGTACCACATACCAGGTAGTCAGTGCTGATAACACAAGTGCAGCGATCAGGATCATCCATAATGTGCGGCGGGTATCCGTTCTCAGGTTTTCAAAAGCATTGAAAGACTGCTCAGCGATGTTTGCTGCCACCGCTTCAAGTAATTCAGCAGGTTTGCGGTCAATGCCTTTCACGTAGGCGTCTGCCACTTTAGCATCGTAACCCGCTGCCACGAACGCGTCGAAGCCTTCACGGTACTTTTCTGCCATATGATTATGGGCATCCAGAAATTCACGGATAGTGCTTCTGGCTTCCGCGTTTATCGCCTGATTCGTTAATAACTTGCGGAACCCCTCCTGCACGTCAGTTTCCCGTTGTTGAAACCGCTGCCAGTACTTCTCCCTGTTGTCATCGTCATAACCACGTAGCAACGTATTTTTCCATTCCTGTACCTGCGTTTTAAAGGTATTCAGGATAGCTGTTACATCACGCTCTGACTGAACCAGACTGTTTTCCAGTTCATCAAAATGGTTGAGTAAGGCAAAAGATTTATACAGTGATGCAGAGTTAAGCATCACTAAGATAATAAGAGCTGCCATCACGGGTGTCATGACAAGCCGGCTGATACTGGAATATTTCAACATGGGAACCTGGTAAAACGCTTTTCGGGTAAATGTAATACTGAATCATTTAGACGAAAGTATTAGATGATGTTTTTATGACAGCAACATGACAGCAGGTTGCGAATGTCAGTTGAGGGAGTATGAAAAAGGGAAAGTCAGTATGTGCATTTATACGGAAGGTAGCGGCGAACCGGAACAATTCGCCGCCAGAAGTGACTGAATCTCAGGGTTATTCGGTTTCGAACGGTGCCAGTACCAGTTTGCCGATGGCTGAACCACTTTCAAGGATTTGATGGGCTCTGAACAGATTAGCGGCATTGACCGGGCCCAAATGCTGGCCGAGTGTGGTTTGAAGCTCCCCCGCAGTAAGCATTTTGCTCACATCGCTGAGGATTTCATGTTGTTTAAGCATGTCACTGGTATTGAACAGAGAGCGGGTGTACATGAACTCCCAGTGAAGCGAAATACTCTTGCGCTTTAACAGACCGATATCCAGCGGGCCCGGATCGTCAATCAGACCGAACTTGCTTTGCGGCTTCATTAAATCGGCCAGCGCGGCAATATGTGACTGCGTATGCGTGAGGCTGGCGACATAGTCAACACCCTCTAATGACAATGCTTCATACTGCGGAGCCAGAGGTTGTGAATGGTCGAGTACATGATGTGCGCCCATTTTACTCACCCATCCCTTCGTTTCCGGTCTGGATGCCGTTGCCACAACAGTCAGCCCCGTAATTTTACGGGCAAGCTGAATCAGAATGGAACCCACACCACCGGCAGCACCGGTGACAAGCAGCACTTTATCTTTACTTTCTTCGCCCGGGGCAACTTCAAGACGATCGAATAACAGCTCCCACGCCGTCAGGGAAGTCAGTGGCATGGCCGCAGATTCAACATCCGACAGCCCTTCGGGTGCCAGCGCAACAATACGCTCATCCACCAGCTGATATTCCGCATTGGTACCGCTACGGGAAATATCACCGGCATAAAATACCTTATCGCCTTTTTTGAACAACGACGCATCGCTGCCTGTGGATTCAACGATACCCACCGCGTCCCATCCGAGGATTTTTACCTCATCAGCCGGAGGAGACACACTACGACGAATTTTGGTATCTACCGGATTCACTGAAACGGCAAGCACTCTCACCAGCAGATCTCTTCCTGCCGGCACAGGAGTTGCCATATTGATTGCCTGAATTGCGTTTTCAGTCAGCGTTTCAGACGCCTGCTTATAACCATATGCGCGCATGTTCTATCCCTTTGTTCAGCAAACTGCTCTACATGAATGTGCTACACGATAACGCTTCCTGACACGCAGACGCCAGAGGAAAATCGTCGCAGTTGCTCAATAACGGGATAACATGACTCTTAATTAAAGTTAATAAATTGTTAATTCACAAATGATAAAAACAGATTGAAGTAATCGGTTTATCCAATTTTCTCTTATCACAAATCTGAATCATATTCTTATGGCCTGAAGTGTGACCAGAAACTATTCAATAAGGATAAACACATGAAAATGAAACTCTTACCCGTTGTTGCAGCTATCGCCATGGCATTATCGCCAAATGCGTACTCTGCCACTATGGATCAAAATGCGAAAGTAGTGGGCGAAGCCCCGAAAGGCAACAAATTTTGGTGGCCGGAACAACTGGACCTGTCCCAGTTACGTGCCCACGGTGTTGCATCGAACCCTTACGGCGAAAACTTTAATTACGCAAAAGCGTTTGAATCACTGGATTTAAATGCCGTTAAAGCCGATATCCGCGAAGTGCTTACATCTTCACAACCCTGGTGGCCTGCAGACTATGGTCATTACGGTCCGTTCTTTATCCGTATGGCGTGGCACGCAGCCGGTACTTACCGGACTGTTGACGGACGCGGCGGTGCCGGTGGTGGTCAGCAACGTTTCGACCCGCTGAACAGCTGGCCTGATAACGCTAACCTGGATAAAGCACGTCGTTTACTGTGGCCAATCAAACAGAAATATGGCCGTAATATTTCCTGGGGTGATTTAATGGCCCTCACCGGTAACGTGGCACTGGAAGACATGGGCTTTAAAACCTATGGTTTCGCCGGCGGCCGTGTGGACGACTGGGAACCGGATCATGTTTACTGGGGCCCGGAAGAAGAAATGCTTACCGACCAGCGCCGCGACGAGAAAGGTAACCTGAAAGGTCCTCTGGCTGCGGTAGAAATGGGTCTGATTTACGTCAATCCGGTTGGACCTCACGGCAAGCCTGATCCGATTGCAGCTGCTCACGACATCCGGATGTCTTTCGGCCGCATGGCGATGAATGATGAAGAAATCGTAGCGCTTATCGCGGGTGGTCACACTTTTGGTAAAGCTCACGGGGCCAAAAAAGCAGACTGTCTGGGTAAAGAACCTGCTGCCGGTGATCTGGAAGATCAGGGCTTTGGCTGGAAAAACAGCTGTGGCAAAGGTAATGCAGAAGACACGATGACCAGCGGACTGGAAGGTGCCTGGACGGTGACACCGACACAGTGGACAACAAATTATCTGGATAACCTGTTTGGTTTCGAATGGAAACAAACGAAGAGCCCTGCCGGCGCTATTCAGTGGATCCCTACTGCAGAATCCGCGGCGAACATGGTTCCTGACGCCCACGTTCAGGGTAAGCGCCACGCTCCTATCATGTTTACCACTGACCTCGCGCTGAAAGAAGATCCTGAATTCCGTAAGATTGCCAAACGCTTCCAGCAGAATCCGGAAGACTTTGAACTGGCCTTCGGTAAAGCCTGGTTCAAACTGAACCACCGTGATCTGGGACCGAAAGCCCGTTATCTGGGTGCTGAAATCCCGGCTGACGACCTTATCTGGCAGGATCCAATTCCTGAAGTTGACCACAAGCTTGTTTCAGACAAACAAGCTAAACAATTGAAGAAGGACATTCTGAAGTCAGGTCTGTCTGTACAGGAATTAGTGCGTGTCGCCTGGTCCGCTGCAGCCAGCTACCGTGATACGGATATGCGCGGTGGTGTAAACGGTGCCCGTATTGCTCTTGCTCCGCAAAAGGACTGGGCAATTAATAATCCGGCAGAAGTACAAAAAGTGCTGGGCAAGCTGAAAGAGATTCAGGCCGGTTTCAATAAGAAATCGAAAAAGGTCAAAATATCTCTGGCCGACATGATTGTACTGGCAGGTGCTGCAGGTGTTGAACAGGCAGCGAAAGACGCCGGTGTTGACGTGACCGTTCCGTTCATTCCGGGTCGTATGGATGCCACACAGGAAATGACAGATGTTGAGTCGTTCGCGGTACTGGAACCGACTGCTGATGCTTTCCGTAACTACTGGGCTGAAAGTAACTACCGCTCACCGGCTGTGATGATGGTCGACAAGGCAGACATGCTGTCACTGAGTGTGCCTGAGATGACAGTCCTGCTGGGCGGAATGCGTGCCATGAACGCAAACGCTGATGGTTCAGCCCATGGTGTACTGACAGGCAACCCTGGTCAGCTGACAAACGATTTCTTCGTTAATCTGCTGGATATGTCTACAGAATGGAAAAAGTCAGAAGATGATGCAGCCATTTATGTAGGTACAGACCGTACTTCAGGCGAACAGAAGTGGACTGCCACACCGGTTGATCTGATTTTCGGTTCTAACACAGAGTTACGGGCCATTGCCGAAGTGTACGGCTCTGAAGATGCGAAAGAGAAGTTTGTTACCGACTTCGTAGATGCCTGGGTAAAAGTAATGCGCAACGATCGCTTTGATCTGAAAGGTAGTTAATCCCTGCCCTCTTTATACCTCTTTAAACCATGCCCCCGCTAAGGGGGCATTTTTATTTCCCCGCTTATGAATGAACCTGTCAGCAGGTCTTCCCGTAAAACCTCCGGCAATCTGCACAATCAGGCAATCATTAGAGAGCATCAGGCATGCACAGCCCGGGTGTTTTTATTTAAAATTTCCGTTATCAGGATATGCCTGAGCATGTAACGACAAATGAGGCTATAGTTATGAAAACAATTGGATATGCGGCTCACTCGTCAGACGCCCACATGGTTCCTTATCATTTCGAAAGACGGAATCTGCGCGACAATGACGTGGCCATCGAAATTCTTTATAGCGGCGTTTGCCACTCTGATCTTCACACCGTAAACGGCGACTGGGGCGACCAGCCTTATCCGTTAGTACCGGGACACGAAATCGTCGGTAAAGTCATAGAAGTTGGCGCAGACGTTAAAAACTACAAAGTGGGCCAGCACGTAGCTGTAGGCTGTATGGTCGACAGCTGTCAGTCCTGCGACCAGTGTGACCACGGTGAAGAGCAATTTTGTCGCAATGGTATGACGCCCACTTACGGTGCACCGGACCGCATCAGCGGTGAAATTACTCAGGGCGGTTACTCAAAGCACATTGTCGTGCGCCAAGAATTCGTTCTGAATGTACCGGAATCATTAGATCTGGCCCGTACTGCACCTATTCTCTGTGCTGGTATCACCACTTTTTCTCCTCTGCGTACCTGGGGCGTTAAAGAAGGCAGCCGCGTAGGCGTAATTGGCCTGGGTGGTCTGGGTCATATGGCGGTTAAACTGGCCGTCGCCATGGGCGCAGAAGTGACCGTTCTCAGCCGTTCAAATTCTAAGGAAGAGCAGGCAAAAGCGCTGGGCGCGAGTGGAATTCTGGCTTCTACTGACAAGAGCGCAATGCAGGAAGCTGGTTCATCATTTGATTTAATCATCGACACGGTGCCGGTTAAACATGATGTAGATGTTTACATGCCACTTCTCGACATTGACGGTACGCTGGCTATTGTTGGTCAGGTTGGCCCCATGGAAGATTTTATGACCATGCCGTTAGTAATGGGCCGCCGCCGCGTAGCAGGCTCTCTGATTGGCGGTATCAGGGAAACTCAGGAAGTACTGGATTTCTGTGCTGAGCACAACATTCACCCTGAATGTGTGATGATTAAAGCTGATGAAGTGAATGATGCATTCGCAAGCCTGGCAAAAGGTGACGTAGCCCACCGTTACGTGATTGATATGGCGAGTTTGGAAGTGTAGATTCCCGGACAGCCGAAAATAAGAAAGCCCGCAAATGCGGGCTTTTCTATGCTTATCATGCAGGAAGGAATTATTCCCACTCAATCGTAGCAGGCGGCTTACCTGAGATATCGTAAACCACGCGGGAAATGCCGTCGATTTCGTTGATGATACGGTTAGACACCTTACCTAAGAAATCGTATGGCAGGTGCGCCCAGTGTGCGGTCATGAAATCAATAGTTTCAACGGCACGCAGGGAAACTACCCAGTCGTATTTGCGGGCATCACCCATTACGCCGACAGAACGCACCGGCAGGAACACGGTGAATGCCTGGCTGACTTTGTGGTAAAGGTCGGCGTTGTGCAGTTCTTCGATGAAAATCGCATCGGCACGACGCAGCAGGTCACAGTATTCTTTCTTGATTTCACCCAATACACGCACGCCCAGACCAGGGCCAGGAAACGGGTGGCGATAAAGCATGTCGTAAGGCAGACCCAGTTCAAGACCAATCTTGCGCACTTCGTCTTTAAACAGCTCGCGTAATGGCTCGACCAGCCCCATCTTCATGTCTTCAGGCAGGCCGCCCACGTTGTGGTGAGATTTGATAACGTGTGCTTTACCGGTAGCAGAACCGGCAGACTCAATAACGTCAGGGTAAATGGTGCCCTGCGCCAGCCATTTCGCGTTAGTCAGCTTAGAGGCTTCCTCGTCAAATACCGCAACGAACTCGTTACCGATAATCTTACGTTTTTTCTCTGGATCCGCTTCGCCTTCGAGTCGGGCCAGGAAGCGATCTTCAGCATCCACTTTAATGATATTAAGACCGAAGTGGTCGCCGAACATATCCATTACTTGCTGGCCTTCGTTAAGGCGCAGCAGACCATTGTCAACGAATACACAGGTCAGTTTGTCACCGATTGCGCGGTGGATAAGCATGGCAACAACCGAAGAATCCACACCGCCTGACAGGCCGAGGATCACTTCGTCATCGCCCACTTTTTCTTTAATACGGGCAATGGCGTCTTCGATAATCGCGCCTGGTGTCCAAAGCTTCTCACAGCCACAGATGTCCATGACAAAGTGCGTCAGTAAGCGTTGGCCCTGACGGGTATGGGTCACTTCCGGGTGGAATTGTACGCCGTAGAAACGTTTTTCTTCGTTGTACATAGCAGCATGCGGACACGATGGTGTTTGTGCTATGGTTTCGAAACCTTCCGGAATCGTCGCCACTTTATCGCCATGACTCATCCATACGTCCAGCAGTGCGTTGCCGTTTTCGCCGATGTGGTCTTCAATCTGCGCCAGCAGATCGGTGGCTTTTAATACTTCAACCTGCGCATAACCGAATTCACGTTTATTAGAACCCTGTACGCTACCGCCCAGCTGTTCTGCCATGGTCTGCATGCCGTAACAGACACCCAGCACCGGCACGCCAGCTTCAAATACGTACTCAGGGGCACGGGGGGAATTCAGTTCAGTGACAGACTCGGGGCCGCCCGACAGGATAATACCGTCAGGGTTGAATCCGCGGATCTGCTCTTCGGTCACGTCCCAGGCCCACAGCTCACAGTAAACACCGATTTCACGTACGCGACGTGCAATCAGTTGCGTGTACTGGGAACCGAAGTCCAGAATAAGTATGCGCTGGCTATGAATATTGGTGGTCATGTTTTTACCCGTTAAATAAAACAGAAAGGCTGGTAGAAATACCAGCCTGACAAAATACTAGTTTAGCGGCGATTAGCCCAAACGGTAGTTTGGCGCTTCTTTGGTGATGCTCACATCGTGTACGTGAGACTCGCCCATGCCCGCTGACGTTACGCGCACAAACTGTGCTTTGGTGTTCAGCGTAGGAATATCTTCACAGCCGGTTAAACCCATGGCTGAGCGCAGGCCGCCCATTTGCTGATGGATGATGGTCGCAATTGGGCCTTTATAGGCTACGCGGCCTTCGATACCTTCCGGTACCAGCTTCTCAGCATTATCTGATGCCTGGAAGTAACGGTCAGAGGAGCCGTGACGCTGATTCATCGCACCCAGCGAGCCCATTCCACGGTAAGACTTGTAGTAACGGCCCTGATACAGTTCGACTTCACCCGGCGCTTCTTCAGTACCGGCCAGCATGCTACCCACCATTACGCAGCTTGCACCTGCTGCCAGTGCTTTAGCGATGTCACCGGAGAAACGGATACCGCCATCAGCGATTACCGGAATGCCGGTATCTTTCAGCGCTTCAACAGCATCAGAAATGGCAGTAATTTGTGGTACACCACAACCGGTTACGATCCGCGTAGTACAGATAGAACCCGGGCCAATGCCCACTTTCACGCCATCAACACCCGCATCTGCCAGTGCTTTGGCACCTGCCGCTGTTGCCACGTTACCGGCAATGATTTGCAAGTCAGGATACGCACCACGAATACGGGCAACCTGATCGATTACGCCCTGTGAGTGACCGTGTGAGGTATCGATAAGCAGTACGTCAACGCCTGCCTCAACCAATCCGGCAATACGCTCGTCAGTACCGGCACCTACGCCAACAGCCGCTCCAACGCGCAGACGACCCAGTGAGTCTTTACAGGCGTTTGGCTTGCTTTCCGCTTTCTGGAAATCTTTAACAGTAATAAGACCGGTCAGTTTGAAGGCATCGTCAACGACCAGAATTTTTTCGATACGGTTCGCGTGCATCAGATCCAGTACTTCTTTAGAGTCTGCACCTTCTTTTACTGTTACCAGCTTGTCTTTCGGCGTCATCACCTGGCTAACCGGTAAATCAAGACGGTTCTGGAAGCGCATGTCACGGCCAGTCACGATACCGATGAGGTTGTTATCTTTATCAGTCACAGGGAAACCGGAATAACCCAGTTTCTTGCTCATCGCGAGTACTTCGCCGATAGCCGTGGTCTGTTCTACGGTTACAGGGTCTGAAACCACACCGCTTTCGTATTTTTTCACTTCACGTACGTGATTTGCCTGCTCTGCCGGCTCCATGTTTTTGTGAATAAAGCCGATGCCGCCTTCCTGGGCAAGGGCAATCGCAAGACGCGCTTCCGTAACAGTATCCATAGATGCAGATACCATAGGGATATTCAGCGACACGCCGCGAGTCAGTTTAGTATGGAGGTTTGCTGTATGAGGAAGGACAGTAGAGTGCCCCGGTACCAGCAGTACATCATCAAAAGTAAGAGCTTCTTGAATGATTCTGAGCATGCAATAACACCTGAATAAGTGGAGAGTTAATTGCGGCGCAATTGTAGTGTTTTTTCTAAATCAGGTAAACTCTAATTGTCCTAAACCTGATGATTTTTTATTTATGCTGTTTAATTCCCCTTCTACATCCCGTCAAATTCTCACTGTGACCAAGCTGAACAGGCTGGCAAGGACCGTACTGGAAGGCGAAATCGGCCTTGTCTGGTTGTCTGCAGAAATCTCTAATTTCGTCGCGGCCTCCTCGGGACACTGGTATTTCACCCTGAAAGACAACAAAGCCCAGGTACGGGCGGCCATGTTCAAGGGGTCGAACCGCTATGTAAAACAGCGCCCGAAGGAAGGGGACAAAGTGTTAGTGCGCGCTTCTGTGGGCTTGTATGAGCCACGGGGCGACTATCAACTGGTTATTGAACATCTTGAAGCTGACGGTGACGGCGCGCTGAAACAAGCCTTTGAGGCCCTGAAGCTGAAATTACAGCGCGACGGCCTGTTCGATGCCGATGCCAAGCGCCCTGTCCCTCAGGTAATTAATAAAATCGGTGTGGTCACCTCCTCCGCCGGTGCTGCTTTGCACGATGTACTTACGGTATTGAAACGACGAAGCCCGGAAACAGAAGTCATCGTATATCCAACGCTGGTGCAGGGCGAACAGGCCCCTGCGCAAATTATCCGTGCGCTGGAAACCGCGTACCATCGCGATGAGGTCGATGTCATACTGCTCACCCGTGGTGGCGGCTCGCTGGAAGACTTATGGTGCTTTAATGATGAGGCGCTTGCCCATTGTATTTCTGCATCGCCGGTGCCGCTGGTGAGTGCGGTGGGTCATGAAGTCGATGTGACCATTGCCGACTTTGTGGCAGACGTGCGTGCCCCTACCCCGTCTGCGGGTGCCGAACTGTTAAGCCGCGATCAAAGCGAACGCCTGGCGTTTGTTCAGCAAAAAGCGACAGCGCTTAACCGTGTATGGCAGCAACAGTTCAGACAACAGCAACACCAGCTCGCCGTATTACAGCAGCGCCTGAAAGCGGTGCATCCGGAGCGACGCTTGCAAAGTCAGTCACAGTCTCTGGATCGCGCAGCACTGGCCCTGAGCCATGCTATGGAGTCACGGATCGCAGGTAATTCCACCAGGCTGAATAACTTACTGCGCAGGCTAGACAGACAAAACCCCGCAAACCGGGTGGTCCGCCTGCAAGACCGTTGCAGTCAGCTCGACAGCGCGCTGAAAAAATCGGTGCAGCGCCTGCTTGAAAGTAAAAACAGGCAATTGCAGGGTCAGGGACAATTACTGAATTCAGTGAGCCCGCTGCAAACACTCACACGTGGCTACAGCATCACTTTTGCTGACGATAAGCCAGTACTGTCATCAACGGAAGTCAGTGAGGGGGATGAAATCACCACCCGCCTTGCCAGTGGCGAAATTATCAGTAAGGTGACCACTGTGAAGAAAAGTCTGTGAAAAGACACTTGAGCACGGGCCGGGGTTAGGTCACACTAGCCCTCCCCTAATCCTTCCCGATATCAGGAATCTTTGTGAATAAGGTTTGCAGTCTGTTGCCACTGGTTTTGATAACCGGTTGTCAGCAAGTGCCAGAAAAACCCGCGCCCGCGCCTTCGTTTTTACCCAAATATCATGTTGCGGCTCCTGTAGCACTGTTTTCCACCTGGCCGGGCGATACCATGAGTGCACGCTGTCAACAGGTCAATGCCACTGACCGTTGTATGGAAGATGCTATTGCAGGGAATGAATTTGCCGCTATTCTCAAAGAAAAGAACTGGTTTGATGATGTACTGACAGAGTCAGATGCCGCTGACTATGAGATCCTGATAGCATCGTTGTCAGCACAGGTTGCTGATAACGATAATGACGGCGTCTCACTTCACTCTGCTACAGCAGGCTTGTGGCCGGCAAACACCATGCCGCATTATTTTACAGAATTCACCGTACAATGGCGTGGCGTGGAAATAGACTCTCAACGATTTGAGACTTACTCGAAAACAGAAAAGCCTGTTACTGAACTTGCATCAGAAATACTGGATACCTGGTGGCTGGCGTCGTTACGAAAATCTGTTTTCTCTGCTGAATACCTTTTCACCGCGCTGGGTGCCAGCGACTACAATGCAGAGCTGGTCCTGCCTCAATCCATCGGCGAATTTACCCTTCAGGATACCCAGTATTATCCCGATCCTTTTAAAGGCATTATCAGCCGTTACAGCCACCCTGAATTTGATGACGCACTGATAGATATTACTGTCGGACCGGTGCTGATGGACTTATCCATGCCTGAATCCCAAAGGCTGCAGGCAGCACTGGAAGAAAATCTGAAAGAAGCGACAGAGATGTCGGCCGCACAGGGACTTACGCTGATCACTGACAGCCCGGTATCAGCTTTCACGGTAAATTCGGATTCACAACGCCTTAATGGTTACCGTATGGCCGTGCACGCAGAAAATGAACTCGGTGAGCCATTATTCGCGACGACTTATGTTTTTGAAATGAAAGACAAGCTGGTGACATTATCCACCACATTTCCACCCAGAATAGCTGATAACCTAGTGTCAGCGGCGCTGCCGGTAATTGAAGTACCGGGTGAATCCGCGCTGATGAAAACCATCAGAGGTATGTCATCAGCGCAATAAGAACGGGGCTTACTTTTTGCTTTTGTGGAATGCCATCATACGCTTACGTTTGCGTTGCTGCGCCAGCGTAAGCTGATTCTTCTTACCTTCGAACGGGTTCGCCCCTTCACGGAACTCTATTTTAATAGGCGTTCCCATCACTTTCAGTGACTTACGGTAATAGTTCATCAGATAACGTTTATAAGACCCCGGCAGATCGTCGACCTGGTTGCCATGGATCACGATAACCGGCGGGTTATAACCACCGGCGTGGGCGTATTTCATTTTCACACGACGACCACGAACCATTGGAGGCTGGTGCTCTGCCTGAGCCATTTCCATGATTTGGGTAAGCATAGCCGTCCCCACACGCTGAGTAGCACTGTCATAAGCCTCAATCACTGACTCAAACAAATTACCCACACCGGAGCCGTGCAGAGCCGAAATAAAATGCAAACGGGCAAAGTCAATGAACCCGAGACGACGGTCAAGCTCCCGCTTGATATCATCTTTAATGTCTGTGCTCAGACCGTCCCATTTGTTCACTGCGACCACCAGAGAACGGCCGGAATTCAGAATGTAACCCAATAAGCTGAGATCCTGATCCGCAATCCCTTCACGGGCATCAATCACCATTAATACAACGTTGGCTTCTTCTATAGCCTGCAGTGTTTTAACAATAGAGAATTTTTCTACTGCATCAGCAACGCGCTTGCGACGGCGTACACCGGCTGTATCAATAAGGATATACTCCCGCCCGTCACGCTCAAGAGGAATGTAAACACTGTCACGGGTAGTACCCGGCATATCGAACACAACCACTCGATCTTCACCCAGAATACGGTTAGTCAGCGTGGACTTACCCACATTGGGTTTGCCTACAATAGCCAGTTTAATCGGGAGGTTCTTCAGCCTTTCTAACTGCTGCTCAGCGTCCAGTTCTTCATGAACCTCTTTTGGCTGCACCTGCATGTCCGGAAATTCTTCAGCCAGAGGTGTCAGAGCCTGCTCCAGTAACAGAGAAACGCCACGGCCGTGAGCGGCAGCAATCTGGTGGATGGTGCCAAGACCCAGAGTATAGAAGTCAGCACTTTCACTGTCGCCGTCGATGCCGTCGACCTTGTTGGCAACGACAAACAGCTTCTTGTTCACTTTACGTAAGTGTTCTGCAATGCCGATATCCGCAGGTAACAAGCCAGCACGGGCATCAACGAGGAACAGAACCACGTCAGCTTCATCAATAGCACGCAGCGACTGATGCGCCATTTCTGCATCAATCCCTTCTTCATCGCCGGTGATACCGCCGGTATCTACAACAATGAATTGCTTTTGCTCCCAGGTCGCCTGCCCGTACTTCCGATCCCGGGTCAAACCGGGAAAGTCTGCAACCAGTGCATCACGGGTGTTGGTTAATCGGTTAAACAATGTAGATTTACCCACATTCGGGCGACCCACGAGGGCAACAACAGGCAACATGCTTGAAGTCCTAAAATAAACTGGTTTAAAAATGCAGTAGCCGCGGAAATCGCGGCTACTGAATGAATCGGGCGATTATACCCTATATTAGCAGGCGCCGTCAGCTAAACCGGAACGGCGCGAAAAAGAGATTGGATAGCGTAATACTTAAGGGACTGAAAACGAAGCAACATCACCTTCACGGGTAACGGCAATGACCGCGTTACCGGTATAAACAGGGGCTGCGAATACTGATTCATCTTCATCGTCACCGCCCAGGTCGTACCGGGCGACAATTTTTCCATCTTCTTTGTTGATCCAGTGCAGCAGGCCCCACTTGTCACCCACAACCAGATAGTCACCGGCTGGCTCAGCGGCCGTCAGTACGCGCTTTTTCAAGCCGCTCTGCGACCACAGTTCAACACCGTTACGGCGGTCCAGTGCATACACGTGAGAGTTGTTATCAACTACGTACAAGGTATTACCGTCCATCGTCACATTACGGTAGGAGGCATATTCACGCTTCCAGATAACCCGCCCTGAACGTAACTCAACCGCTGCCAGTGTACCGTTGTAAGAAATAGCGTAAATAGTGCCGCCATACATTAAGGGCGCAGAATCCACATCAACGATACGTTCAAGTTCAGTCGCACCGCTCGGCGCTGTAATCGGTGTTTCCCAGGCAATCAGTCCGGAATCCAGAATATTCACCTGAATCTTACCTGTAGGCGTACCCAGAATCACACCACCATTACTGACAGCAGGGGTAGAAATGCCGCGAAGGGTCAATGGCGGTACATCGCCAACCTGTTCCCAGACCTGCTCACCGGTTTCAACGTCCAGTGCATAAAGAATACCTGAGCCCGTGTTAACGATAACCAGATTGTCGCCGGTAACCGGTGAAGCAAGAATTTCACCATTAACGGTTTGCGTCCAGTTTACCTCACCGGTTTCCGCATTCAGTGACATCAGTACGCCATCTTCAGTACCAACAAAAACACGGCTTCCGTCAACAGACAACCCGCCGATTTTGGCAGATGCACCGCTTTTCCAAAGATTGCTTACAGACGAGAACATGCCCTCATCTTTGAAGATAGCAAAGTTCTGTTCCCATAGTGTTTCACCACTTTCAGGATCCAGTGCCGCTACCGTGCCATGACGGTCGGCAACATATAATTTCTCATTGGCATACACAGGGCGCAGGTGTGAGAAGTAGCTGTCGATTCCCTCACCCACTTCTGCTTCCCAGTTCACAGTGGGTATAAACTGCGCGTCCAGTGGCGCGAGTCTGCGGATTTCTAACTCTTCGTCATCGACAAACCAGTCTGAAATAGTTGTACATCCTGACAGCGATACTGACAGCGCCAGCGCCAGTCCCGCAGCCCGTGTAATCCGGCCTGTACGGCCACACGTTTTCGTTAACAAATCCGATACCTCTGTTATAGTTATTCGCTTGCCAGAACTGGCAGATTGTCCAGCTTCATTTCCAGCAGAACATTACCGCTGGCGGCTTCTAACGCTTCAGTGTAAGCCATGCGTGCCGCGTCATATTTTTCCTGCGCCACATAGACATCGCCTTCGATTTCTTTCACGTTGCCATCAAACGCACTGTCATTAACCGTTTTAAGCGTAGACAGCGCGGCATCGCCATTACCCTGTTCCAGTTGAATACGGGCAAGACGCAGTGAAGCAATGGTTGCCAGGTGCGCATCTGCTGCCTGGTCTTTTACTGCTGTGAGTGCTTTCACAGCCGCATCATAATCGTTGTTGCTTACGGCTTGTTGCGCAGCAACCAGACCACCGATAGTGGCATAACCACTACTTTCTGTTTTGCCCAGAAAACTGTCCAGTTTGCCGGCGTTGCCATCAGCTTCAATAGATTCAACTGCCACCTGATAGTCCGCAGAGGCCTGTTCTTTTGCTGTGCGCTGGGCATCAGAATAATAACGCCAGCCCCACAGGCCACCCAGACCTAGTACAGCACCAATCACAATGGCCGCGCCATTGTCTTTCCAAAACTTTTTAATCGCTTCGACTTGTTGTTCTTCTGTGGCGAAATGTTCCATGTACTTAACCTCTAAATCGACTTCTTTCTGCCGGCTGCCCGCCGGCAGCACTTAATCCACTAACTCTGACAACATACCGGCAAGTTCAGCCAGTGCTACCGTCTTTTGTTCACCGTCAGAACGCAGCGGTTTCACTGTCGCTACTCTATTCTCAGCTTCTTCGCTGCCAAGTAACACAGCATAACCTGCGCCGGTCTTATCAGCACGCTTCAACTGCTTCTTAAAGTTGCCGCCACCGCAATGCATCATTACCCGCATGGAAGGACAACTGTCCCGCAGCAGCTCAGCCACTTCAAGGGCATAGGCGTCAGCCCCCATTGAGGTAACATATACATCGGCAGCAATATTATCCTGTTCAGTAGCCTGCAGGGTAGTTAACAGCAATACCAGCCGCTCCATACCCATAGCAAAACCCACTGCAGGCGTGGCTTTGCCACCCAACTGCTCAACCAGACCGTCATAACGGCCACCGGCACACACTGTGCCCTGAGCGCCCAGACTATCTGTTACCCATTCAAAAACAGTGCGGTTGTAGTAGTCGAGCCCGCGTACCAGTCGTGGATTAACCTCGTATTGGATGCCCGCCTGCGATAATCGTTCACATAAATTTGAAAAATGTGTTTTGGATTCTTCGTCCAGGTGATCAAGCAGTGATGGTGCATCCTGAATCGCCGCCTCCACATCGGGATTTTTACTGTCCAGCACACGCAGAGGGTTGGTTTCAAGACGGCGGAGAGAGTCTTCATCGAGCTGGTCAGCTCGTGCCCGCAGATATTCAGTCAACGCTTCACGGTACAGACGACGGGCCTCATTAGAGCCCAGCGAGTTAATTTGCAGGGTCACCTGATCACTGATGCCAAATGCTTTCCAGATGCGGGCACTCAGCAAGATCACTTCAACATCGATATCCGGTCCGTCGAGACCATAAGTCTCTATACCAAACTGGTGAAACTGACGGTAACGGCCCTTTTGCGGACGCTCGTGACGGAACATGGGTCCCATGTACCACAGACGTTGCTGCTGGTTATATAGCAAACCATGTTCATTACCGGCGCGAACTGTGCTCGCCGTGCCTTCGGGACGCAGTGTCAGGCTGTCGCCGTTTCTGTCTTCGAAGGTATACATTTCTTTTTCAACGATATCAGTCACTTCACCGATAGAGCGTTTAAATAAATCGGTACTCTCTACAATAGGAGTACGGATTTCCTGATAACCGTAACTGGCTACCACCTGACGCAGGGTGGACTCCACTCGCTGCCACGTACCGGACACTTCCGGCAGGCAGTCGTTCATTCCACGGATTGCCTGAATTGTCTTAGCCACCTGAAATTCTCATTTACCTGAAACTTAAAAGCCCCGCATTATAGGGGCTTTAGTATTAAACAACAATGTTACTTCCCTGACGGCGGAGCGGCGCATTTGTTATCTCATTGTGCCGCACTTCGCCCTACAGGTTTTACGATTCTTTTACCGAGACCGGAATCTTGTTTGCTTCATCCAGACGGGACGCTTTTGCACGGATACGACGCTCGAGCTGATCCACCAGGTCATCGTTAGCCAGACGCTCACGCTGACGTTTACCGTCTTCATAGAAACCGCTCATATTGCGCGCGCCGGTCAGACCTAAATCAGACACCTCAGCCTCGCCGGGTCCGTTAACAACACAACCGATAATGGACACATCCATGGGCGTTAAAATATCTTCTACACGCTGTTCCAGTGCGTTCACCGTACCGATGACATCAAATTCCTGACGGGAGCAACTCGGACAGGCAATAAAATTGATACCTCTTGAGCGTATGCGCAGCGACTTAAGGATATCAAAACCGACTTTGATTTCTTCAACCGGGTCAGCGGCCAGAGAAACACGCAGGGTATCTCCGATACCTTCAGCAAGTAACATACCCAGACCTACTGCACTTTTTACGGCACCGGCACGTTGTCCGCCGGCTTCTGTAATACCCAGATGCAGCGGCTGATCAATTTGCTGAGCCAGCAAGCGGTATGCACCGACTGCCAGGAATACATCGGAGGCTTTCACACTGACCTTAAACTGGTCGAAGTTAAGCTTGTCCAGAATATCAACGTGGCGCATGGCAGACTCAACCAGCGCTTCGGGAGTAGGCTCGCCATACTTTTCCTGCAGGTCACGCTCCAGTGAACCACCATTCACACCAATACGGATAGGAATATTTTTGTCTCTGGCGCAGTCCACCACAGATTTAACCCGTTCCATGTTGCCGATGTTGCCGGGATTAATACGCAGGCAATCTACACCGTATTCCGCCACTTTCAGGGCAATGCGGTAATCAAAATGGATATCTGCCACCAAAGGCACTGAGACTTGTGCACGGATAGCTTTAAATGCTTCTGCCGCTTCCATCGTAGGTACAGAGACCCGCACGATTTCACCGCCCACCGCGACGATACGTTTGATTTGAGCCACAGTAGCATCGACATCCGTTGTCGGCGTATTTGTCATAGACTGTACAGCAATGGGTGCGCCATCACCGACGGGTACGCTTCCCACATTAATGCGCGTAGATTTACGACGTTTGACGGGGCTTTCAGTAAACATGATTAGTCCTGCATTGGTAACGTGAAGCGGGCGATTCTGCCAACCTGAAACGCGGAAATATCAACGGCTTCATCGTCATAGGTAATACTCACACCATCAGGTGCACCTAAAGTTACTTTAAACGGCGGCTGGCCACTCACAGGCATCACCCGTCCGGAGGCTTTCACACCATAAGCGATAGCTTCGCCAGTGGCATCTTCGATATTAATCCAGCAATCTTCGGCGAAGGTAAGTACCAGCTCCACAGTGGCCGCGCCGGTAATATCAGTTGTTTCTGCATTGTCACCGGATGCGGAGGCATCATCAACGCCGGTCATGTCGCCGCTGCTTTGCTCCGGTGCGCTTTCTGTGACATCTGATACGTCAGCTTCAGGTTGGTCGCCTTCAGGCTGAATGTCAGGCTGCAAAGGCGCTGTATCCTCAGGGTTCGTGTCCGCAGCAGCAGATTCAATTGCGGAGTCTGAAGCTTCCTCAGCGGCTGAAAGTGACGGCTGTGCAGATTCGCTCACAGCAGGGTCTGCTGCTTGCTGGGATTCTGAGAGGGTTGTTGCAGCTTCTTTTTCAGCGGAGGGTTCAGAGAACGTCAAACCGTCAGACTGCTGATACCACCAGGCAACCAACGCCACCACCAGTAACAGCAACATGATCCAGGTGACCATCATCCAGCGATCGTCATGGGCCTGCTTTGCTACGCGCTTTGAAAAACTCTGTAAACGCGCCGGCGGTCTGGTGACAGTATGCAGCCGGTTAAAACTATCGATGACAGGCGCTTCCTGAATGCCCAGTTGTCTGGCATACATGCGGACATAGCCTTTCTGGAACGTTGCCGACATTGCCTCGTCCAGATGATCATTTTCGATATCCACGACATTTTTCAGTTTCAGAAACAGTTTATCAGCCATTTGTTGCTGACTTAATCCGGCTTTCTCCCGCGCATCCCGCAACATTTCGCCGGGAGTGGGAGCCGTGTTCTGTTCATCAACCGGGTTTTCGTTTGTGCTCATTGAATACCTTGTGAGTGTTATTTTTCGGGCGAAAGACGTAAACGCATACCTACCTCGATATCACCGGGATCAGCGAGTTTGTTCCAGGCCTGTAAGCGCGACATTTTAATGTTGTATTTCAGCGAAATGCGATACAAATTTTCGCCCGGTTTCACTTCATGATAGCGGGTTTGAGGATCTTCCAGTACCGGTAAGTCAGATTGTGGTTCATTCTGTCCAGAAGCAGCTGTATTTTGTACCGGAGCAGGCTCTTTGCTGACCGGAGCGCTTTCAGGGCTGACCACCTTTTGCGCTTTAGCCTGAACCTCTGCCTTCGGTTTGACCCTGCGCACTATTTGCGCAGAGGCATTGGCTTTGCGGATAATACTTTCCCGGTAGGCTTTTGCTTCCTCACTCTGAGGATACATAGTGACCAGCATTTCGCCGTATCCCTGCGCGGTCTCAGCATCGCCTTTCCCTTCAGCAATAGCGATAGCCAGCGTCACAGATTCGGGGCTGACACGGGAAACACGCTCGTAACGACGCATAACAGATTCAGCCTCGTCCCATTGTCCGGTTTCAACGTAAAGCTGAGTCAGCATGAAGAGGCTTTTGGAACGGCCGGGCTGATGGTTCAGCGCATTTGTAAGATAGCCGATGGCTTCTTCACGCTTGCCCTGGTCAGCGGCACAGATAGCCATATTTTCGTAGGTTTGCGCTGAATTTGCGTATTGCAGGTTATTCAGTGCTTTGCTGTAAAAGTCATTAGCTTTGTCATATTTTTTCTGCTGACAAAGAAAAGCACCGTAGCTATTGGCAATTTCGGCATTGCGGGGCGCCAGATCCAGAGCATTCTCGTAAGACTGTTCAGCTCTGCCCCACTCTTCCACGGTTTGGTAATAGTATGCCAGCGAATAATGCGCGTCAGCATACCTGGGAGCGAATTCCAGCGCTTTGTCCAGATTCACTTTGGCTTGCTGGTAATTGCCGTTTTTAAGGTAAGTCAGGCCCAGAGAAATTCGGCTCTTTGCGGCCTGTTCCATATCAAAATCATCGCCAGAATACCCGTTTTGCTGGTTCTGGCTTACACATCCTGTCAGTGCAATAACGAGAGCAAGTACGCCTAATCGCATGAAGCTCCTACCTCTTAATTAATTCCTTACTGCGCCATTTTTACTGAAATCGCTTCACCTTTCATCTGTTTCTTTAACATTCGTTTCGTACGGTCGACCACATCGCCTACTAACTGACCACATGCAGCATCAATATCGTCGCCACGGGTTTTCCGCACAACCACTGTCAGGCCATAGCTCATCAGTACTTTGGCAAAACGGTCAATACGGGAATTGCTTGAGCACAGGTAAGGTGAACCCGGATACGGATTAAACGGGATAAGGTTAATTTTGCACGGTGTTTCTTTCAGCACTTTTGCCAGCTGGTGTGCCTGGTCGGTACTGTCATTTATGTTCGACAACATAACGTATTCTACGGTTACCTTGCCCTGATTCGCGCGGGACTTACTGAGATAACGGCGTACACCGGCAAGAAACGTCTCAATATTGTATTTCTTATTGATAGGAACGATTTCATTGCGAAGTTCATCTGTCGGAGCGTGCAGAGAAATAGCCAGCGCTACGTCAATCTGATCGCCCAGCATATCCAGCGCAGGAACAACGCCTGATGTACTCAGCGTGACACGGCGCTTTGACAGACCAAAACCAAAGTCATCCAGCATTAAATCCATAGCGGGTACGACATTCTTAAGATTGAGCAATGGCTCACCCATGCCCATCATTACCACATTGGTAATGGGTCGCTTAGATGTATCTTTCGACAGGCCCAGGAAGGTTGCCACACGCCATACCTGACCGATAATTTCGCTGACAGACAGATTACGGTTGAAGCCTTGCTGCGCCGTGGAACAGAAAGTACATTCCAGCGCACAGCCAACCTGCGAAGAAACGCAAAGGGTGGCCCGTTCTGCTTCAGGGATCCACACTGACTCGACTTCCTGTCCGCCTTCCAGCGCCAGAGCAAACTTAATTGTGCCGTCGCTGGCTTCCTGGTAGTAAGCAATTTCAGGCGCAACAACTTCTGCATTTTCCAGCAATTTAGCCCGCAGGTTTTTATTAAGATTACTCATCTCATTAAAATCGCTGACACCTTGGTGATAAATCCATTTCATCACCTGGTCAGCACGGAAAGGCTTCTCGCCAATGTCAGCGAAAAATTCCCGCAAAGCTGCTCGGTTCAGATTTAAAAGGTTTGTCTTTGCCATAAGTCGTCGATGACCCCGAATTCTGTCTTAATCATATTCATAACGTGCAGCAGTCCGGCCCCGTAAAATGCAAAGATACATGCCGTGCGGGGTGCGAATAAATGTCTTCCGTGAGAGCTTGCCGGTGACGGCGGAAGAAACCGCCTGAAAGGGCCCGCAGGAACGGGCGGTAACAGTGAAAATTCGCTTTACCGGCACTGCATTGACTGCACAAATTTTAGCCGCGCATTCTATCATAGGGAAACCGGCTTAGAAAGCGGTGAAATCTGAGTTTTCACGATAAACATGCAGTTCAGCGGGACTGCTAATATTGTCCGCTCACGCCGGTGTTGCTAGAGTAGGAATGAAGCCGGTTTTCAAAGGAACCTGTGTTCCTCAATGAAGCCTCTCACCGGTTACAACAATAACCCGGAAAACAAACCGGGACATCAATGGAGAACCTAATGCGAAAGTCACTAATGGCAACAGCGATAGCTGCCGCACTGGCACTGACCGCCTGCAGCCCTGCCAAAGAAGAATCCCACTCTGCCACAGCATCGGCTGAGGAGAAAACTGTGCAAGCTGAAAACGTGCTGTTAAAGCCCAGTACGCTGGACTATCAGGCGCCGGATTTCGATAAAATCGAGACTGCGAATTATGAACCCGCTTTTGAACTTGGCATGGAAGAGCATACTGCTGAGATAGATGCCATTGCAGGTAATGAAGCTCCGGCCACGTTTGAAAATACCATTCTGGCAATGGAAAAAAGCGGTGAGTTGCTTACCCGCGTTGCTACCATTTTCTTTAACTTATCCAGTATCATTTCTGATAAAGAAATTCAGCGTATTGAAGCTGAAATGTCTCCGCGCCTCACTGCGCACAGTGACAGCATTCATCTGAACAGCAAGCTGTTTGAACGGGTAAAAACCGTTTATGAGAATAAAGACAGCCTGAACAAAGAAGATAAGCGTCTGACGGAAAAAACCTACGAGCAGTTTGTCCGCGCCGGAGCCAACCTGACTGAAGAACTAAAAGCGAAGGTACGTGGCATTAATGAGCAGATCACAAAGCTGCAAACTCAGTTCTCGCAGAATATTCTGGCATCTTTTAAAAACGACACCATTATCGTTACTGATGAATCTGAACTGGCCGGTCTTTCTGACAGCGACAAAGCGAGCCTGAAGTCAGCGGCAGAAGGGGCGGATAAAGAAGGCTATATGATCAGCCTGGTTAACACCACCCGCCAACCCATTCTGACCAGCCTGGAAAACCGTGAGCTGCGTAAGAAAATCTGGGAAAAATCAGCGACCCGTGCGATGGATGTCAATGGCCCGATTATTCTGGAACTGACACACCTGCGTGCTGAGAAAGCAGCCTTACTTGGTTACCCTAACTGGGCCTCCTATGCCATTGAAAACCAGATGGCGAAGAAACCTGAAAATGTCTTTAAAATCCTGGACGACCTGGCACCGCAGGCAGTGGAAAAAGCCAAAGAAGAAGCGGCTGCCATTGAAGAAGTCATGCATGCTGATGGCGTAACAGGTGATGTACAGCCGTGGGACTGGGCGTATTATGCTGAGAAAGTCCGTAAGGCAAAATACGATCTGGACGACAGTGAAGTTAAACCTTACTTCGAACTGAACTCCGTGCTGGAAAACGGCCTGTTCTTTGCGATGGAAAAGCTGTACGGCATTACCTTTAAAGAGCGTACTGATTTACCTGTGTATGTCGATGATGCCCGTCTTTTTGAAGTCTTCAATGAAGATGGTTCTAACATCGGTTTATTCTATTTCGACCCTTACGCCCGTGAAGGCAAGAGCGGTGGTGCATGGATGAGTGAATTCGTTACTCAGTCGTTCATGAATGGTACTAAGCCTGTTGTCTACAACGAGCTTAATATTGTTAAGCCGGCGCCGGGTGAACCCACTTTACTGTCATTCGACGAAACCACTACCCTGTTCCATGAATTCGGTCACGCAGATCACGGTCTGTTCTCGCTGGTAAAATATCCCAGCCTGGCCGGCACGAACACGGCCCGCGACTTCGTTGAATTCCCGTCTCAGTTTAATGAAGACTGGGCTATCGATCCTGCAGTACTGGCAAACTACGCCAAACATTACAAAACCGGGGAACCCATTCCTCAGGCTCTGCTGGATAAAGTAATGAAAGCTGTCAGCTTCAACCAGGGCTTCAACACAGTGGAATATCTGGCTGCCGCTTTGCTGGATATGGAATGGCACATGATTGGCGCGGATGAGGAAGTCAAAGATGTGGCTGCTTTTGAAAAAGCAGCTCTGGAGAAGCACGGCATTGATTATGCGCCGGTGCCTCCCCGCTACAAATCCGCCTATTTCAGTCACACCTTCGCCGGTGGTTATTCAGCCGGTTATTATGCTTACCTGTGGACAGAAGTGCTTGCAGCAGATGCCTTTGCCCATATGGCAGAAAATGGTGGCCTGACCCGTGAAAACGGCGATCTGTTCCGCAAAGAAATTCTGTCTAAAGGGAACAGTGAAGATTTGATGGAGAACTACGTTGAGTTCCGTGGTCAGGAACCTACAGTAGATGCGCTGATGAAACGCCGCGGTTTAACCGACTAAGCAACGGCATGAAACAGGCACAGCGATAACTTTGTTGTGTCTGTTTTTCAGACACTGCTAAGTAAGTATCACATCAAAGCCCGATAACAGCCACTGCAACTGCTGCTCACTCAGGTGCATGTGCTGTAATTCAGTGTCTGATGGCCATTTGAAGCGATGCTTCTCCAGGCGCTTATACCACAGGGCAAAGCCAGTTTTATCCCAGTACAACACCTTCAGTTTATCCCGCTTTTTATTGCAGAATACAAACAACACATCTCGGAACGGATCCAATTCCATCTGCTGTTCCACCACGACAATAAGGCCGTTGATGGATTTACGGAAGTCGACATTCCCCAGGTAAAGATAAATGTCAGAAGGCTCGACGAACATCCTCATTAGTTCAGCGCCTTCATCAGGTCGGCCAACCAGTGCGGGCTGACATTGGCGGGTATGCGCAATGTCGAAGCAGCGCATTCAAACGAAAGGGTCTGCGCGTCATCTTCAATACGGGATTCGAACGTGGTGACTGCGCGCTTAACGTGAACAAACTTATTGCTGGTTCGCTGAAGCCGAATGTCACTGCGTCTGGCATAAAACGTCTGAATATTTATCTGATGCTGACGGCAAAACGCAACCGCCGATAATCCACTTTGTTCCTGACGTTCGAAAAGTGCCAGCCAGGTATTTACGTCTCGTCGTTGATATCGCATGCATGTTCTCCTTTGTAAAAGAACACGATGCAGTAGCAATGTTAGTTTTTAAATATGGGGATTACCGGACGGTTACACATAAACTAACTAATTGCATTTGAATATTCCGTATGACTGAATATTTCATCAAGCTGAGTAAAGATGTAAAAAATCCGATATCAAAAAATTGATATCGGATTTTGAAGCCATAAAAATCAGGCAACCGATCATGAAACTCCCCATACCTGACCGGTTTAGGCTACTAAGCCACTTTGAAATATCTAGTATTAAGCGATAACTAACTTTAACTATTGCTCCATACTTTTAGAAGTGGTCTGGGCCAAACTATCTAGAACTTTTCTTCTTACGCCGCGTCATGAGGCAAATAACTCCAACGCCGCTGAACAGCATTGCAACAGTTGATGCCTCAGGTACTGGGGATACAGTATAAACAGAAAAATTATAAGACAATGTTTCCTCAGGATTTACTAAAGCTTCGACATCAATGTAATAGGATGCCCACCTGAATGATGTATCTACTGGCACTTCAAACAAAGCAATAGGATCTGACGAAAGCACGTCACTATGATACGTAAAATCATAGTAATAAAAGTCAGAGTGCGTGTTATGAGATTCAATTGCTCTTATTGAAACAGTAAATACATCGTAGATAGAAAAATCCGTTTCAGAAAAATCTATAGCAACACTTGTGCCCGCATCGTAGGTATTATTACCGCTGAAATATGTGCGAAACGTTTCAATACTCTCTATATCAGGCGTGGTCGCATAAGTTATTGGGTTGTCTGGCGCCAGATATCTCAGGTCAACAAATGCAAAAGATGGTGTAGAAATTGCTAAAATTAAAAAAGAAAATAATATTTTCACAATAATCCCTTATTAGAAGTCTCAAAGCCCTAACCTGTTCAATTATTAACCACTACATCTATTGAAAGCAAGTTCGTTCAAACAGTCGTTTATCAAGAAGTATTCACACTCCGCCCAACTTCGTGATGTATGAATATAACTATAGTCGTTCCGCGCGATATGCAGTTCTCCTTCCCGATGACTATCACGGTTATCTATAAATGGATTGCATTTCAGCGGTCAGATTCGAAACTATAAGCCTTTACTAAAATTTGGTCGCTATATCTCAATATAATTAGTGACGAGCCTTTTGAAATAGCAAAAGACTCGACACTCTATATTGATACTATTTAACTTAATGACTTTATTAGACAAACCTTCTTTTTACGGCGTGCTACAAAACCCATCATGCCTATGCCGCTAAACAACATTGCAACTGTCGACGTTTCAGGAACAGGAGAAACGTAGGCTGTATAGTCAGGATTTACATCGTAGTAAAAGTAGTAACCAACACTTTCAATTTCAACACTTCCGATAACATCGTCAAAGCTTAGTTTATAGACACCATTTTCTGAAGCTACACCATAGAGATCGCTCACTCCCACTTCTGTTTCCGAAAGATAGCTTGTAGAAGTTGTCGCGACTTCTGAATATTCGAAAAACGTAACGTCAGTAGTTCTCACCGCGACACCTTCCAGATCAGGAAGAGTTGAGTATGTTGGGTCACTGATCTCGGTCAGTGAATAGTTGATATCGCTGGCAAAACCTAGATCTACTGTATTGACTTCGGAATCCGAACTTACGGTAACCGACATCCCTGCACTCTCGACACCGTAACTGTAGGTCGCTGTATTTTCCAAATCAACGATTAGGTTATAAGTTTCTCCATCTACCGTAATTCCATTGGGATCATAGTAAACATCGTGTCTTCCAGTTAACGTATCTGTATAAGTACTATCGAGAACGTAATTATCAGTATTGTTTATAGTTGCACTATATTCTGGCCCCAAATAGTCTTCTTGGTTGTAGTAAATATAGAAACTCGCAGAGATATTATTAAACTGATACTCCCCCGTTTCGGGATTATATGGGTTCAAGAAAATATCATTTAGATCCACTAGAACTGATGTATTCTGCCCCGACGAAATTGTTTCGTTAACGGATATATTTCCAGATGTATAGTTTGTAGCATTGGCAGTCGTGCTTATAGCTAATGCAGCCGTTGCTGCAAGCAGCCCTTTTGCAAATTTTTCTCTATTTTTATCATCAACTTTATAAAGCATTAGTCGTTCATCCTCTGATCAATTAATTAACATATAAGCTTTAAACAACAATTTAAACTTATAGAAAAACTGTGCAAAAAATAAACCATTACATATAAAAAGGTTAAAAATCAATACCTTGCGCATCAACAAAATATTGGATTTTTTCCTGTTGTAAGTAATTCTGACAAAGAAAACATGATAAGAAATTACAAATAAATAACAAAATCGAAATTAATTTTGGTCTCTGCTCGTTCTTTGCCTAAATCAGTATTAATAAAATTTGCAAATGGTTATACATTATTCAGCAAACATCCTTATAGGATTTGTTATTGAATATCTGTTTACTCAAGGTTGAAAGGGGCGATCGATCAACGAAATGTTATTTCGAGGCTTTAGGTATAGAATTATCCAAATTGCATCGTCAGTTTTATTTACAGATCATTTTAAGCAAATTAACTCAAACTCGTTAAAATCACCGTAAGACCATGATAAAAAACAACAAAAAATACATGGCACACTCTATGCTTTACTGCAGTGAGAAATCGCCAATTTTTAAGTAAGCGTTTCATTTACAACTTTAATATTCCGTCAAAGAAAGGATGTAGTATGCAAAAACTTAAACAAACACTAGTGGGTTTAAGCTTGTTGGTATTCTCTTCAATGAATGTAGCACAAGCAGAAGCCTTTGACCTTGGCACAATTAGTTCTGACCAGGTTTACACTATCACGAACACTGTAGGTTTTGAGCCTGGCCGCTGGTCAGATACAATTACCTTCAGTTTAGATAATGATACTTATCTAGAAACTGCTTTCTATAGCCTTTCTTTTCAGACTATGGGTGCCGTCGACAATTTCCTGGTAGGACTTTTCAACACCGATACTGGAGTATCTGTGTTTAATAGCAGCCCACTCTCACAAGTTGAAAATTTCACATTTGGCCTCGATGCTGGTAACTATCAATTCAACCTGACTGGTAGCGGCAATGATGGTGCATTACCTGGCGTTTACACTATGGCTGTGTCGCCTGTTCCTGAAGCGTCTGTGTATTCATTGATGCTTACCGGTTTGGCTTTCTTAGGCCTCACTTTGCGCAGAAGAAAAAGCAAATAGCTCAAATAACCAGGTGGGGCTTGAAAGCCTCACCCGGTTTTACGCTTTGATTTGACACTTAGTTTTCAAGTCCAATCCATATAGAATCAATCTACAGACATCCGCTACGCTCACGCTTTCGCATCTTCTCACGAGCAACTAGCTCTCATTGCGTAACACGCTGCTAATTGGTGTTATCTTGCTCTTAAACCCCATACCAAACTTCTACCACTCTTTACAAAATCGCGAAATAAAGTGCCTTTTGTAACAACGGTACAGTTTCCTGCTTATACATTATGTATATAACGAGGAAATTCAGAATGAAAACAAAAACACATAGCTTTCAGAACCTTAATAACATGCAATTCAGAAAATGAAAGTGACACCCTCCCGAAAACATCCATTTTAAGTATGACCTGCAATAATTAGTAATGATTCCACAAATTGTGGCCTCAACAAAGTATTTCTAAGCTAATCGCAGATTCAAATGTGCAATTTAAATCTCAATCTGGTGTCACTGATTCGTTTCAGCACCACTTTGCGTTGATTAGATATACCTCTTGTTAAAGGCATCGTTATGAAAAATGTAATTCAACCGTTATTAATATCAACAATATTAGGACTTGTTGGTTGTTCGGGAAAGGAAGCCTTAGTAGAGAACCAAACTACTGAATTGACAAATCAGTTAGAGAATGAAGATTCAGAAAAATCAGTATCCGATAACATCTCAACCGAAGTCGAAAGCGAAACTATCATGGAAGACCCGAATTCTGACGATGAAAGTTCTCTCGTAGTTTCACAATATGATGTATCAATTAACGAACAGACATTGGTGGTATTAAGTTATGAGAACAACACTGCTAGCGGTGGAAAACAGCCGATTGATGTAATTTCTCATGATGAAAGTATAGTTTCCGCAAGTATCGAGAACGATAAAATCATTATCGAGGCAGATACCGTTGAGTTTGAAACTCAGACGAATGTTGATATTGTATCTACTGATGGATCAAATAGTGTTTTAGCGACAATTGCTGTGGAGATAATTCCTCAAGTAACATTCGAATTAAAGCTTGATGAAACCGAAGTACAAATTGAATTTTTGGACACTTATTACCTGCCATTCACTATCGATTATGATGGCGATGAAGACGTGAAAGTGGCCATTGAAGATGTACAAGGCAATACGTTTGCGACGGTAGACTTAGAGTCAACCTATTCACTAAGTAACACATTAATTATTCGAGGCAACGGTGTTTATGAAACTGGTACCTTGTCTTTTAATGTAGTAGCAAGCACCGACAGTGGCGTAATCTCAACACCGGTTACCGTCAATGTGTTTCCTGAAGTGAATATCAATATGGATTTGTCCAACGAAACTCCTACGTTCACCAAAGGCGATTCATCCTTCACCATTGTCAGAGTGTGTACTGATGTATCCGACGATTATGAACTGGAAATCACTGAAGTGTCCGGGAGTGGCGCAATAACCGCAACACTTGAAGGCTCTGTCATCAGCATTACTTCAGCGGATGTTGAATACGATACCACAGCGACTTTCATGGTAACGGCAAGCATTCTCGGTGTGTCTGAAGTTGCCTACTTTGATGTTATGGTTGAAGCGGAATAAGCTACCAACCCACTCTCCTTGCATATTCTGCCGAACGTGAACACGGATTCTGGTGCATCGTGAACACCTGAGATCTCCCGCATTGGCGAAGCCCATTTTTACGCTAAGTGTTCACCATCAGTCAACTCAGAGCGTGTTTTTCGCATTGATTCTCCCTTTAGTTTTATCCGGTGCGCGTTGTGCATCAGTCGGTCGAGAATGGCATCAGCCAGCGTGTTATCACCGATAGATTGATACCATTGGTCGGTAGGTAGCTGGCTGATGATGATGGTTGAGCTGTGGTTATTTCTGTCGTCCATGATTTCCATCAGGTCGTTGCGCTGAGCCGCTTTAAGAGGCTCCAGGCCCCAGTCATCCAGGATGAGGATGTCTATCTTTGCCAGCTGTTGCAGCATTTTGCTGTAAGTACCATCGGCTTTCGCCTGGCTCAGTTCGAGCATGAGTCTGGATAACCGGTAGTACCTGACGCTGTAGCCTTTCATGCAGGCGGTGTGAGCCGTGGCGCAGGCCAGGTAGGTTTTGCCGCATCCGCAAGGGCCAGTGATTAACAGGTTCTGGTGTTTATGCACCCACTCACATTGCAGCAGGCTGGCCATTTGCGCCTGCTTTAAACCGCGTGGATGGGTGTAATCAATGTCCCTGGCGGTAGCATGTAATTTGAGTTTAGCGGCCTTTAGCAGCCGCTGTTGTTTTCGCTGGCCGCGTTCGAGATGTTCGGCATCGACCAGTAATTGCAATCGCTCTTCGAAGCTTAAGTTATCGTAGTTATTCGGCTGTGACTGTTGCATGGTGAGCGCATCGGCCATGCCGGTAAGGTTTAACTGTCTGAGCAGCATTAAGGTTGCGTTAGTCATTGTCTTTTCCTGCGTTAGTGGAAGCTTTGCGGGCCACGGATATTTTCATGGGTCTGAGGCAGATGGTTTTGCGATTCGTCCTGATTGTGCTGACACAGCTTGTCCTGATTCGAGTTCAGGATGGCTTTCACCTGTTTTAGCCGGTACAGATGCTGTTGATTGGCGATAGCGCAGGCTTTATTGAGTCGTTGTGGCGGATATTGTCGTGAGAGATTGAGCAGGCCCAGACACACGCGGTAGGCCTGTTCCTGATGTGATTTGCTGACCAGTTGGTGTTTTACCCAGACAAGTACCTCATCCCCGATATCCTTTGCCCAGTTCATGAGTCTGCCTGGCGTCCAGCTCTGATGTTTCTGATGGCGGGTTGGCATATGCGCCGCAACGGTACTCATGCCATGGCGATATTGCCTGGCATGGCTGGCGACGACTTTATTGTGGAAGTACAGCGTGATTAAGGCACTACTGGCATGCACATCTATTCGCTCGCCAACCAGATGATGCGGCACGGAGTACAGGTGCGCATCATACTGGATATGGTAGTCGATATTAACCTTGACTGTTTTGATGTCGGTAAACTGATAAGCCTGCTTGGGTAAAGGCGCGAGTGCCGGCTTATCAATGCTGTCGAACCATGACTGCCGGCTGCCATAAAGTTGCTTGAAGGGACGGTTATTTACGTCTTTGAGAAGCGCTGCAATACATGTATTCAACTCTGCCAGTGAGAAGAAGGTGTAATGGCGTAACCGGGCTAATATCCAGCGTTCAATCACTTGCACACCGACTTCAGCTTTGGCTTTATCTTTCGGTTTATAGGGCCGGGCGGGAACAATCGCGCAGCCATAGTGAGCCGCTAACTGCTGATAGGCTGGTGTCACGTCCGGGTCGTACCGGCAGGCTTTGCTCACGCCGCTCTTTAAGTTGTCCGGTATGATTAGTTGCGGGACACCGCCGAAGAAGTTAAACGCCCTTGCGTGACTGCCCAGCCAGTCCGGCAGACTCTGTGTCCAGGTGCCTTCCGCAAAGGTGTGATTGGATGCACCCATCACCGCAACAAAGACCTGGGCATGGCGAACTTCACCGGTGCTTGCACTGACTACCGGTACTGTTTGCCCGGCATAATCCACAAACAGTTTTTCTCCGGCCTTGTGAGTCTGCCGCATTGAGCGGCGCTGTAACTTCTGCCAGACCTGATAATGGTGGCAATACTGCGGATAACTGTAACAGCGATTGGGATATTGTTCTGTGTACTCTTCCCACAACAGGTGCTTAGTCACCCCTTTATGAGTAAGCTCCTGATGCACATTCCGCCAGTCAGGCATTTCAAATTGAGTAGACTGACGCGTATCTGCTTGCGGATAAAACCGGTTCGCCAGTTGCACATCATCCAGCGCATCAACATCAGCCCAGCTGAGCTTCATTTCACTGGCATTACTTAGGACTTTGGAAACGGCACCGACGCTCACTCGTAAACTATGGTGGATTTGCCGGACACTGAGGTCTGCCTGTAATTTCAGGCGAAGAATTTCTCGAAGTTGTCGCATTGATAATCTCTTGGTTGGCATCCCTGTTTCCTAAAGCAAAAGGCAACAGGTTAGCAGTCAAAAATATCAATGCGGGAAATCAATTCTGGTTCGTGAACAGTGATTCTGGCGACAAGGTAAAACTGTTCACCATCAGACCAGAAAGGTGTTCACGATGCGCCAGAATCAGTGTTCACCATCGACCAGAATGGGTGTTCATGATCAGCCAGAATATGCACTCCTCAAAATAGCAACTCACGGAATGCTAATCTGTGGGTTGCTCGTCATACTTTTTGGTACAGTAAAACGACAATCAATAACAAGGTCATTTAAAAGTACTACTCCGACCCGCGAGTAAAAATCTGTGTTGAGAAATTGGCGAAATTAAGCTACTTTAGCCAAAAAAATAGAAATGATAAGTAGTAAATAAAAGCTCTCCAAAAATATATTCAAAAAGGATTTAACTTGACTGACACGAAAAGGACTTCTAAACCAGCCAAATACTCAGTAATTCATATAGTTGAAATGCTACAGCCATGAGTTCTTCATCAAGAGACATTTTTTTCGATCAACTAAAAGGGATCTCAATATTCGGGGTAGTTTACATACACTCCCTTTGGTTGTTGGATGGTTCTCATAAAGCTGTTTCATTCGTTTCCGATTTTTTTAGACTTGCAGTTCCTATTTTTATAGTTATATTTTCGTTTTTCTTAGAAAAGGCCATACAAAAAAGAAACTACAAAGAATTTTTTTCTAGAAGATTGTTATCTTTGCTTTATCCTTTTTTGTTCTGGTCCTTGTTGTATTTTTTCATGTCAGCTAACTTCTCCGAATTACTAGTATCTCCTGAAAAATTATTAACAACGTATTTCTCTGGCTATGGCTGGGCTGGTCAGTATTTTTTTATATTGTGCTTCCAGGTTTTACTAATTTTCCCAATTATTAGAACGATGACTTACAAGTCTAGGCTCTTCCCAATAGCTGTTTTTCTTCTAACTCTTACGGCCTTTCTCTACCTGACTTACCGTGGCTCTCAGCTTCCGTCTTACTTTTACAAAGTATCAGACCGCGCGGTGTTCTATTGGCTACCTTATATTTGCTTAGGTATTATATTAGCCAGTCATCCAATCAGAAAACATAGCAAATGGTGTCTTTTTTTCATTTCCCTCACATTATCAGTCCCACTTGAGTATCTGTTTCTCGGCAACAACGCTGCGATATTTTCACCTTATACTTTAGTTTCAGTTCTAATTTCGACCTGTCTCGCTAGCACTATCTTATTCACGGTAAAGCCTACGATTTCAGGCTTCGCTGGAAGCGTTTTATCTCTAATGGGGAGAAATAGCATGGCAATTTTTGTCATGAACCCACTACTTATTAATACCTTGGGGTTTGTTGTACCAAGAAATTATGAGCAAAATGAAGCGACAAATTTCATCATAGCATTTTGTTTAGTTGTTATTGTTTGCTTTGCTTCCCTTTCGCTTGCACAACTGCTCAAAAACACCCGACTAGGAAAAGTGATAGGTTAGGTTATTACTTCAACCTCCGTCCACTTGCACCATACAGCATGTGAAGTTGAAAAATTCTGTATGTAGATCTAGACACCAGAATCATATCCGGCCGGTTTTAGGACTGAACTTTAGTTATAATACAAGATACCAAAAGCTAATATGCCAAATCAATTCGAACGACAACAAGAAAATTTAACAAAAAAACAACATGCGCATTTAATAAAAAGTCTTTTAATATTAGAAGAAATTGAATAAAATTTAATAGAAATTATATATTTACCGCCAACCAAAACAGAACATTAATTGCACGCTTTTCAACCAAACTAAAGCATGTATAATTATTTGTGAGTAAAAAAGCCAACCTCAGTGTGAACGATGGACGGAAAGTTACAGGCCTTTAGTATTCGATTTGAGTAGTTAAAGGTGGCTGTGCTGCATTGCTTAAATAAACTAGTTTATGTAAAACATTGCAAAAGGAATTATATTTATGACGTTATTAAAAAAGCTGATGCTTGCAGCATCTCTAGTATGGCTCTCGTCTGCCTCGAATGCCGCTGACTTGGGTGACTTTGGTGATGTGTCCGGTCTGTCTGTTTTTGGTGTAAATAATTTTGTTGTAGGAGGCTTTGAAGATACAGCATCTTTCGAACTGTCCTCTGCTGCTACTTTTGACTCAGTAGTGTACAACTTCTCGTTTGCTACATCAGCTGCGATTGAAGATTTCACGATCTCGTTAACATCAGGTTTAGGTGAACTTTTCACCTACACTTTCACTGACGTAGTAACTGAAATACCGTTCACTCTTGGTGCAGGCACATACGACGTTGGAATTACAGGTAATGCTATTACTGCCGGTACTTATTCACTGAGTATTTCGCCAGTACCTGAAGCTTCAACATATGCATTGCTGTTGAGCGGATTAGGTTTTGTATCACTGGTAGCTAGACGCCGTCTTAAGAAGTAATATTTAATAAAGTTTAGTTTAAAACGCAACTCAGTTGATGTGTTGCGTTTTTTTTTGCATAACTTTATATAAAGTAAATTATTGATCCGAATGGTCATTAAAGATTAAAGTAAGCAGAATAAGAAGTAATGGATTTATTCGTAGATCTTTATCTTCGAAAAAATAGAAATTTCACACTTTATTTACAGTAATGAACATCGCTACAACCTGAAGTAAAAGAGTAAAATTAATATGAAAAACCTCAAAATTGCAGTTTTAGTCTCCACGATACTTTTACACTCTTGCACAAGAGAATCAAATTTTGAGGAAATAAAAGACCCAAGTCAGGTTGCGGCCAGGGTCGGCGACCAAGAAATCACAGTTCATCAGGTTCAACAATTAGTAAACGCACAATTAAAACAAACCACTTCGCGCGAAAACCTTCCAAATATTGCTCTTGACCAACTTATTAAACAGGAACTGTTGCTACAACAAGCGCAGAAGATGAAGTTAGACCGCGATCCGGATGCACTTTTGGCAATTGAAGCGGCAAAGAAGAAAATAATTGTAGATACCTATTTGAAAAAGGTATTCGAATCATCTTCGACAGAGACTGTCACACAAAACGATATTAGAGCCTATTTTGATGACAATCCGCAGTACTTTCGCGACCGGAAAAAGTTTATCTATACGCAACTGGCCATTGAAGTACCAGAAGAAAACAGAAAAAAAGTAATACAGTTAATTGAATCTTCACAAACAATTGACTCACTAAAAGTTAAAATAGAAAATGAAGGACTGCGCTTTAAGCGGAACCAACTAATTCAGACGACCGAAAAAATGCCAAAGGTATTGGTAGACCCTCTTTACAGTTTGAATGAGGAAGACCTTGGTTATCTAACTATGTCTGATGGCCTATTGGTGTTAGATATTGAGGAAACTGAAGCTCTGCCTCTGTCTTTTGATGAAGCAAGCCCTGCGATTGAAAGTTATTTATACAACGAAAAGCGTAAAGAAGATGTTGAACAGCTAGTATCCAATTTGGAAGATGCTGCTCAAATTGAGTACGTAGGTGATTTCAAACCAATAGATTAGAGTACTCTGTAATGAAGGATGTGGTGAGTCGTATTTTTGTAGGCTCCTTATCTTGCTTAATTGCATTTTCAAATAGTGCAATTGCAAGTGAAAAAGGGACATTTTCATCTGCCGTAGGTGCACGCGTCACCTATGATGACAATCTGTACAAGATAAATAAAGATTCAGAACAAATCAGGTTACTTCTTCCTGACTTTAACTTTTCTGACACGATAAACACCGTATTTGCTAATGCAGAAATGAATTGGGACGTTTCTCAACAAGAATTTCTCGCTAGCGTAGGCGTTTCTGAAAATAAATTTTCAAATAATAGCCAACTCGACAATACAGCAGTCAACTACAACGCTAAATGGAATTGGTATTTTAACCGGTTATTTTCAGGCAATATCGGTTACAGCAAAGACAGAAAACTCGCGAACTTCAGAGATAATTTAAACGCAGCACTATTAGCATCAAAAATTGATAACGATATTGCTGAATTTACAATGAATTGGCAATTGCATAGTCATTGGCATACACAAATCGGCGTGAGAAAAAGAAATACTGATTACAGTGTCGATGCATTAAATTTCAACAATAAGAGCGTTATCGCATCAAATGCAAAGTTAATATATGAAACATTATCTCAAAATACCTTCTCGATATCCGCGGTACGAGAAGACATTGCCTACGATAACCGCTCCTACGAGATTGGTAGTCTAGTTGACGATGAATATTCACTTTCAACAATTATTCTTGCATCAACGTACAACTATAGCCAAAAAACCCAGATCAGTGCTCGCTTGGCATGGCGGGAACTACAGCCGGAGCATTTAGAAACATCTCAAAGCTTCGATATTTCAGATTTGGGTTATAATTTTTCATATAGTTGGAAACCAAGCACAACGATGGTTTTTACCGCGCTTATAGCTGAAGAATTATCTCCTTCAGAAAATATTAATACCGATTTCCAAAGAACTAAAATGATTAGTTTAGGTATGTCATGGCAAGTACTATCTAAGGTATCTGTTGGATTACAAACCGAATATAATAAAAGGCGCTACGAATTTAATTCCAATTTGCAAAATACCTTGGAAAACGTGTCAGAAAATACGTACAGAAATGCTGAAGTCAATATAGTATATAAACCAAATATGAATATCGAATTGCAAGTCGGTTACCAATTCAATAGCCAACGTTCAGATTTATTGATACGTAATTTCGATTCTAACTCGACTTACGCTACGATAATCGCAATTTTCTAGTTTTAATAGGTGAATAATCCATGCTTAGGCTAATAGTTCTAACTTTTATACTTCTTTTTTTTAGTCACTCAGCTTTTTCACAAGAAAAAGTGATACAACCAGGCGATGTATTAAAAGTGTCAGTCTACGGAAACCCCGATTTAACCACACAAACTGAAGTTTCAACCACAGGGGTGATTAGCTTGCCATTAATTGGCTCGATAGAGATAGCTGAATTAATCGCGACAGAGGCCAGTGAAAAAATCGAAAAGCGTTTGATAGAGAAGAAAGTTTTAAAAAACCCTCAAGTTATAATTGTTGTATTAGAGTCAAAAACCAATACCGTTTCAGTGTTGGGCCAAGTAAATGCGCCAGGGAAATATCAATTAAGCGCTGGAGCAAAAACACTGGTAGATTTTATAGCAATAGCGGGAGGCCTAAATCCCAATGCATCACACGATATTACTATTATAAAAGCTAATAATCAGTCATCAAAAAATAGAATTACACTAAACTTAGAGCAGATATTTGTTGATGGCAAAACAGACGTTTTAACAATGCGAGATATGCACATTCAATCTGGGGATATAATTTATGTTCCTGAAGCGCCAGTGTTCTATATTTACGGTAAAGTTAATCGGCCAGGTAGTTTCCGCTTAAAACGCGAAATGACGGTGGCACAAGCGATTGCATTAGGCGGTGGTATTGCAAGTGTAGGTACGACCAGAGGCTTGAAAGTTAAACGTAAATCCGAGAATGGAAAATTTAAAGACGTTGAAGTAGACGAAAGTACGCTTATTCAAGCTAACGATACCTTGTACGTAAACGAAAGTATTTTTTAATTAGAGGCTCGGAAACCCATGTCATTTTCTGTATTTCTTAAGGTAATTTGGGCGAGAAAGTGGTTTATTATCGCTTTCGTTGCCATTATATGCGCTTTAGTCGGTACTTCATCTCTATTGTCCGAGAAACGATATGAGGCTACGGCATCGATAATAATTAATGTTAATGGAAAGGATCCTATTACTGGTGCCACAGTCCCATCTTTGATTCAGCCTTCTTTCTTGGCCACTCAAGTAGAAATTGTTAAAAGTATAAATGTTGCACTAAAAGTAGTAAGAAAATTAGGTTTAAATAAAAACATTGAGCTTCAGACACGATTTGGAGAAATAGAAAATAGTAATAATAATTTTGATGTATGGCTCGGATATTCACTATTACGAAACTTACAGGTAACACCATCTCGGCAAAGTAGTATCATCTATATCACCTACACCGCTGGAGACCCTGTACAGGCATCTCAGCTTGCAAATGCATTTGCTGAAGCATTTGTTCAGACAAACCTTGATCTTAAGATTGACCCATCGCGACGAACAGCTGCTTGGTATGCTACTCAAGTAGAGAATATAAAAGATGAACTGATTTCGGCTCGAGAGGAACTTTCTAACTACCAGCAAAAAACAGGTATACTATCTATTTCCGAAGGTTATGATATTGAAGCGGCTCGAGTTGCACAATTGAACAACCAACTTATTAATCTTAAAACACAACTTAGTACGCTTGAAACAAAACAAATTACATTTGATAATTTTGACCCTGAAAATCCTAATGCGTCGTCAATATCAGATCAAATGATTGATCGACTGAAGGTAGCATACGTTAATGCACAGCTCGAATTCTCCGAAATTAGCAATAAGTTTAGTGAAAATCATCCGAGCTATCTATCAGCCTATAATGATATGGAATCAAAGCGCGATGGATTGATCAATGAGATTCTTTCAGCAAAATCAAAGCTAGCAGCAGAAATCAATGAAACAAAAACATTAATTAGGAATACTGAAGTCGAAATTGCTGCTCAAACTCAGGAAATGTTAGCTAACAATAAAAGTCGCGATAACCTTAAAGTATTGTTGAATAAAGTTCAGAACACTGAAAGTTTGTTCAACGCTACAACACAAAAATTGAATTTATTTAGATTAGAAGGCGACTCAGTAGACACAGATGTTTCTATTTTAAATAGAGCTTCAGCCCCCTTTTCATCTTCAAACACGACTTTGATAACTAGTGTACTTATTGCTTTTTTATTTTCCGCAATTATTTCTCTATTTTTCATATTAGTGTTTGAACAGTTAAACAAAAGAATTCGAGACAAAAAAATCATCGAAGATAGTTTTAATTTACCGGTACTAGCAGAAATACCAAAAATCAAACGAGGATGAGAATAACAAATATGTTATCAGACAACATCAAAAATGATAGCATCGGCGAAATCCTGGTGAAATCAGGTAAATTGAATCCGAGCGATATCGAAAAAATAACAGAAGAGCAAAAGAGTACTGGCTTGAAATTCGGCGATTGTGCAATTAGGTTAGGCCTATTAACTCAAACTGATATCGAGATAGTTTTATCGGAACAGTTTGAATTTTCGTATATTGATAAAAATTCGGATAAATTCGATAAGAGCTTACTAGCTGCACTCAAGCCGGATCATCCTTATAGTGAAAAGATACGTCTGCTTAGGGTGCAACTCACTTTAAGAGGGTTGAATGATAATAATTCAATTGCAATATTTGGTGATGACGACGATATAGGAACCTCACTAAATTGTGCTAACCTCGCAATCTCTTTTGCACAATTTGGGAAAAAAACCCTTTTGGTTGATGCAAATATGCGCAAGCCAGAACAACACAACTTGTTCAAGCTACCTAATTCTCTAGGCCTATCCCAAATACTAGCGGCAAGAGCTGATATAAATGCTATTCAAAATCTCTCTCATTTAAAAAACTTAAGCGTACTTACGAGCGGGGCTTTACCACCAAATCCCGTTGAGCTTTTAGGACGCGCTGAAATGAAAATTTTAGTGGATCACTTAGATAGTATTTATGATGTCGTAATTTATGATTGCCCGAGTGTAAAAGAGCACAGTGATGGCTACATCTTAACCAGCCTGATAAAGGGGGTAGTAATTACTAGTAAAAAGAATTTGTCAAAGGTTTCTAACTTTAAACAAATCGTCGAGAAAGTTAATTTAAGCGGTGGGAAAGTTATCGGCGCTGTAATCAATGAGTTCTGATTCCAATCTAGCAACTAGTGAGTAATCTACCGTGACTTTTAGAGACTTTTTTTCGTTTGGAACTATGTTTGCGTTAGTAGGATGTATGCTAGCGCAGTTAGTGATAGATCTGAGTCAGTCAAATATGTTCAGCACACTAATAATAGCCCTGACAACCGTATTAACATTAGCTTATCTCTATTGGTCAAATGCCTATACAAAAACAGCAATATCAGCATTTGTGTTGATAGGTTTGCTATTTACAGGGTCGTTTGGAGCACTCATATTTCAAACGCTTTATTGGAATCCGGTATCAAAATACTTGTTTAATTCGGAATTGACATTTGGAAGAATTGCAATTTATCAAGTAATTGCCTTAGCAAGCCATTTTACATATTTAACTCTATTTAACAATTTTAAAGATACAAGTACGAATAATTCATTGAGTCTAAGAAGTATATTAACCAAAATCGGATTATACAATGTACCTTCAGTACATACAGTTTGGATTGTAGCGTTTTTAGGATTGAGTGCGCTTATTTTGGGAAAAATCTTACCGGGTGAGATTGGTCGAGGGATTTTTAATTTTAGATTTCTGATGTGGTTTCCTTTCTTTATCATCATTTACATTCACAATTTTGGTATCGATTACGCAAACAAGAAAAAGCAGTACATATTTATCTTTCTTTTTTTCTTTTTGATTTGCGCTGCGGGAATTAGTTTCAACAGCAGGTCGCTGGTTGTCGCAGCACTGGTAAATCTGTTTATTTTGGCTATAGTTATATTACTATTTAAAAATGAGAAATATAGCCTCACTTTTTATACAAAATCATTCTTATTGATCATTCTCATGGTTGGACTACTCAAACCTTTTTCTGGATTTTCAGATGCTATGTTAATAGCTCGGCAAGATCGGGATGATGTTTCACCAATAACCATGCTAAAGAATACTTTTGATATTTATATAAACTCATCAGATAAGGAATTAGTGGGTAAAGATAAGTTCATTCAAAATAAAATTTATACCAATTACGATGAAGATTATATAGAGAATGGCGTCCTAACGCGCTTCGTACTTACAAAATTTCACGATAACGCATATTACTATTCATCAGGCTTGAGGGAAAGCGGTAAAGTTGAAGTAAAAAAGCACTTAGAAGGAAAATTTATCGCCATAATGCCTCAACCGGTAATTGACATGTTCGGCATAGAACTAGATAAGATGGAGCACATGAATAGCACTACAGATATTTTAGTTCATGAAACTACAGGTAGACGTTTAGGCGGACTAAAGGTAGCTTCTTCTTTTGTCAACCTTGAGGTTGTATTCGGGTTGTATGCGCCATTCATTTTCTTCGCTATGTCATTTATCTTCTTCTTAGTAATTGATCTTTACAGTCATGTCGATAAAGTTTATGGCTTAGTTATTTCATTCCCATTTTTTGCAATTGCCTCGCAATATATCTTATTTCAGTTACCTGTATATGGCTTACAAGGAGTTGTTAACTTTTTAGTTAGGGGCTTCGTTACGGATGTTCTGATATTTTGTGCCATAATGTTTGTGTTAAATACTATGTTCAAACCACACTTGAAATACACATGAGTTAACGGCTAATACATTGAACTTCAGTCAATTGCTTGAGCTAACAGTACTTTAAATAGAATACGGGAACCTATTATGACTTCCAGACCATCGGCAGTTAGCACACTATTTTATCTTGTTATAAGTGTTTTTTTAATATCCTGTAAAAGCTATGCTGCACCCGATAATAACAGCAGAGGAGTTTATGATTACTCCACAATAGAGGGACGTCGTGCACAGCTAATGGATTGGGCGGATACACGATATAAGGCATCAGATCATTTTATCAGTAAAGCATATTGGATACTCGGAGACACTGCGGTTAACGGTTGTAAAGCAGAATACTCAAGTTACATGGTTGACTTTAAAAATCAGTCCAACGATAACGGTCGCTCCGTAGAAAACTTTGTATTACCAGCTATAGTTAGATATCTTTATCAGTTTGAACATTGTTTGTCAGACCAAAACATTGCTGTACTGAGAGATTTTGTAGCTAAGGGACCCTGCTGTAACAATAACGACTACCTTGGTCACGGCACGCTTAATCATGCTATCCTGCAAGGAAGTTCCTGGTACTTGCTCTCGCAATATTTTAACCAGGATTCTTGGATCTGGAAAAATAGGGGTGAATACTCAAGTAGTAAAATTGAGAATCTAATTTATAATAACTTGTTTAAACGTTTTACCCAAACGTCGGAACATGGTCATTTTGAAATCGCCTCTCCAAACTACGTCGAGACAAATTTTTTTCCGCTGTTAAATCTTATTGATTTCTCTGAAGACCCAAACTTAAAATCTCTAGCTGAAAGTGAGGCATATAAAACTTTAGAATATTTAAAGGCTAATTCATTTAAAGGGAAGCTAATACCGCCCCTTACTCGCTGGGCCTCAAATGAACTTAACGGTTCCGTTGAAGGCTTTGAAAAAAATACAATCGCTCTCGGACTCGACAAACGGATGTTGTGGTATTACTTTGGCTCCGAACTCGATTTAAAGCTAGCCGATTTTAATAGTGGTAAGTCACCCAGCTTCTGGATAAATTACGTTTTATCTGATTGGCTGCCTCTAGACTTATATAATAGTGATTCTAAAGCTACTAACAATGATGAAGTCGTTACTGATGAAATTCCCACTTTTTCGCAATGGGGGCAAGATAAGGGAACCGAGATTTTTACACAAAAATATATTGGTGAAAACTATGCCCTTGGTTCTGGCAGTATAAGATACTTCCCTTATTGGTACAGCGGTAACTTAGTTGAATTCGGATTAACTGTCGCCTCTGATTACATATACAACCAAATAGACTGTACCCAACCCTACTGGTATAGTAACTTATCAGCAGAGCCAGATGATAACAATAAAAATCGTTGGTATGACAGAAGCTCGCCATTTATGCAGTCACATATTATTGATAAAAATAACGTGCTTTTTATTTCTGACATTCCAGCGGGAGACCCCTTTACTCAGTTCGTAAATACATTTACCGCACATCGCTCCAAATATACAAATGAATTAGCCCAATTTGTGCGTTGTCGGATACCTAAATTCTTCGATACCATTAACAAGACAGATCGCGTCATCCAGATCAAAGAAGGTGATACTTATATTCAAATACAGTCGTTAGCGCAGGCTTTCAAGTATGAAACTGATGACTATTATCAATACTTCATATTAGAAGATGGAAAATCAGCTATGCATTTCTACATTACGGACGTCGTGGATTCGATGAGCGAATTGACACAGCAAGCTGCTAAATATAACGCGACATACTCTGTAGAAAAAAGTCAAATTATACTTACCCCTCCAAAACCGGCTCCAATTATAAAAATGACATATAAAAACGTTTTATATAAAGACTCTGATACAGATCTTGCTGAAAGAGAAATTATGTATGCTTCTATACCACTCATCGAAGAGACATCACAATAACAGGAACGGTATGAGCTTCATAAAATTTAAAACAACAAATAACGCAATTTTATTATTTTTGCACGTAGCGGTCGCACTCTACTATGTACCGTTCTTTATTGATCTCAGTAATAACGGGGCGTGGTCGAACCCTGTTCATTCTCATGGCCCCCTCGTTTTATTGATTTCTTTATTTTTAGTTTTTCAAAAAAAGAAGAAAATCTTTGCTTTAGATACAACTGATAATCATCCCGCACTCGGGATTTTATTCTTCGCTTGCGCATTCATGTTTTACGTCTTAGGTGGTTTTACCGATATGGTCCATTTTAAGATTTTAAGTTTTATATTAATTTTCTGTGGGGTGTACACATATGTATTTGGCTTGACTGCGATTAAGTTATTACTATTCCCAGTTTTTTTCATGTTTTTAATGATCCCTATTCCTGGAGTGATTATCGACCCGCTGTCCAGTTTCCTTAAGTTATTGGTTAGTGACGTAGCAGTTGATATTTTATACAACCTTGGATATCCAGTAGCACAAAACGGTATTATAATTTTGGTTGGAAATTACAAATTGTTTGTCGCCGACGCCTGCTCCGGTATGCGTACCTTATTAATGCTGGAAACCATGGGCATACTCTACTTATATCTTGTTCGTCATCCTTCTTATATAAGAACAGCAGGTCTCGCTATTCTCATCGTGCCAATTTCAATCACTTCGAATATTCTAAGGGTTATATCGCTTATATTGATTACTTACTATTTTGGAGATGCAGCAGGTCAAGGATTCATGCATGATTTCGCATCTCTTGCCCTCTTTATTTTCGGCTTAATTTTGATGGTCAGCGTCGATTCATTGTTGCGTTTAATTCCGCAGTCAAATAGTAAGGCTAATGTGTAATGATTAAGCTATCTCTTAAGCAGATTTTTACGCTGCTCATCATGTTATTGCTACTATCTACTCAGTTTCTCGTGGCTGACTGGGTTATACCCCAGAAAGAGTGGTTTCGTTATATTGGAGAACCTGATTACGAAGCATTAATGCCAGAACAGTTTGGCAACTGGGAGCGAATCAATGACGACTACACCAGAGTTACTGTTAGCCCAGAAATAGAACAACGTGTAAGTGAACTATACACATCTAGCGTTACACGTATTTATAAAAATATCAAAACGCAGAATGTAATCATGGTTTCGCTAGCGTACGGCAGCGATCAGATGTTCCCAAATCAGGTACATCGCCCGGATGCATGTTACCCTGCTCAAGGATTTAAAATTACCGATAGATCGACAGACTTGTTACAATACGAAAACTCTGAACTGCCAGTAAATAAATTAGTTGCTAAGCGCCAGTTTAGAAATGAGAACGTGATGTATTGGATTCGTTTGGGAAACGGCGTTGTTAATTCAACAATGGATTTACATTATAATCGAATTTACTTAGCTGCTCACGGTTATAGAGCCGACGGCTTATTATTCAGAGTATCAGAAATTTCAAATGAATCCTTGACTTCATTTAATGTACAATCTAATTTTGTGAATGATTTTTTAAATTCACTGAATGATGAAGAGCGAAAATTCTTCATTGGCGGTTTTTGGTAATTAGAAATATTTAGAAATATAAGATAGGGATATCTGATGAAAATCTTGCACGTAATCAGTTCACTGAAACTTGAGCAGGGTGGTCCAGCGCAAGGGGTTAGAAACATAACCTCATTTTATGCAAAACTCTGTGTCGATGCTACGGTACTGACGATGGATGAACCAGATGACGATTTAGGTTCTGTAGAACATATCAGTGTCATTACAATTGGACAAGGCAAAGGAACCTTTTCTTATAATCCCAAGTTAATAACTGAATTAAAAAAAATAGCTAATCAGTTCGATGGCGTTATTGTCCACGGTTTATGGCAATACCATGGTCATGCCGTGCGTTTAGCATTAAAAAATAGTAGTGTTCCGTATTATGTTTTTCCTCACGGTATGTTAGATCCATACTTTAAGTATGAGTATCCACTTAAACACATAAAGAAATATCTGTTTTGGCTCGCATCTCAATATGCGGTTTTGCGCGATGCTAGAGCAGTTTTTTTTACCTGTGAAGAAGAGAAAAATCTTGCTGGCTTATCATTTCACCCATATAAAGTGAATCCTGTGGTAGTTAATTATGGAACCACTATTCCAAGTATTGGAAGACAAGCAGAAGCGGATTTTTTCTTCGACAGCTTTCCCGAACTTAAAGGTAAAACTATTTTTCTGTTCATGAGTCGCATTCATGAAAAAAAAGGTTGCGATCTTTTAATTGAAGCCTTTGCTAAAGTATTGAAGAAAAATCCACAGATACATTTAGTCATAGCAGGGCCAGACCAAACAAATTGGAAGTCAGATTTAATTCGACTCGCAAAAGCACTTGGTGCAGATGACCACATAACTTGGACTGGCATGCTTAAAAATGAACTAAAATGGGCTGCGATCAAAGCAGCTGAAGCATTCATACTGCCATCTCATCAAGAGAACTTTGGTATTTCGGTAGCGGAATCCTTAGCTCTCGGTACTCCCGTCCTTATCACAGATAAAGTTAATATCTGGCGTGAAATAGAAGAGATGGATGCAGGTATTGTTGAAGAAGACACACTTGAAGGAACGGAAAATCTATTTTCTAAATGGCTTTCAAAGCGACCAGCTGAAAAACAAATAATTTCAAAGCAGTCAGAGATTTGTTTTAAGGAAAAGTTTGATATAAAGCAGGCAACAAGGAATATAGTAGAACAGATAAAAAGCGATATTGGCAATGATTAAGCAAGGAATTAATCCATTTTATGAAGCCAGCTTTAGCCTAAAAAATCGTATAAGTCGTGTTGCTTGGGCGGCAGTGTATAATATATTTTTTAGGTTTAGCCCGCGGCCCATGCATAAATACAGAGCACTTATAATGAGTCTGTTCGGGGCGAAATTAGGCAAAAATTGCCACATCTATCCCAGCGCAAAAATTTGGGCGCCATGGAATCTTGTAATGGCAGATGACGCTTGTATAGCAAACGGAGTAATCGTCTATAATATGGCAACTATTTCAATAGGCGCACGCTCAATTGTATCTCAAGGGTCCCATCTTTGTACTGGCACACACGATTATACAGATAGAAAATTTCAGCTGTATGCGCTACCTATAAAGATTGAGGCCGATGTTTGGCTTTGCACAGAGTGTTTCATAGGCCCGGGAGTTGTGGTCAGTGAAGGTACTGTTGTTGGTGCTCGCAGTGTAGTATTCAAAGATACAGAAGAATGGTCGGTGTACACTGGCAGTCCTGCAAAAGCGATCAAAAAGCGCATTATCAAAAACTGAACATAGGATTAGATACTTTATGCCTTCTATTACTGTGCAGATTCTTACCTATAATGAAGAGCAGCATATAGAGCGAGCGATTGAATCGGTAAAGCATTTTGCTTCTCAAATTGTCGTTATCGATTCATTTTCAACCGACAAAACTGTGGAAATAGCAAAGGGACTTGGCGCCGTTGTGTTACAAAATAAGTGGCAGAATAATTACGCTCACCAATTTAATTGGGGATTAGATAACGCCCCTATCTCAGGTGATTGGGTAATGCGTCTGGATGCAGATGAATACATTACTCCAGAACTGACTTCAGAAATTCAGAATAAGCTTCATAGCTTAGAGCCACAGGTAAAAGGCATATACATGCGGCGTAGAATTCATTTTATGGGGAAATGGATGAAACATGGTGCAACTTATCCCATGTGGATGCTTCGCTTATGGAGAAATAATCATGGTAGGTGTGAGAATCGCTGGATGGACGAACATATAGTCCTCACTGATGGAGACACAGTTCGATTTGAACATGACTTTATTGATGATAACTTGAATTCCTTAACCTGGTGGACGACGAAACACAACCACTACGCCAATAGGGAAGCTGCCGATTTGCTCAATCATAAGTATAAGTTCATGCCTTCAGATGTTCGTGACGAAGATGATAAAGAACAGGCTATGTTCAAGCGCTGGCTAAAAGAAAATGTGTATTCAAAGATGCCTTTATTTGTTCGACCTTTTTTCTACTTCTTCTACCGCTATACAATTCGCTTAGGATTTTTAGACGGATGGCGGGGCTTGCAATGGAATTTTTTGCAAGGTTTGTGGTATCGCTTTCTAGTTGATGCAAAAGTATACGAAGTAGAAAGAAAAATCAGTGGAAATACAGATAAATGTTCAGCAGTGGAAGCTATTGTTACTGCTGAATGGGGCCTCAAACCACCAAGCGCGAGCTAAGTACGTTGAAAGTTCTTTTAATTTCTACAAATTATTCTCCTGAACTTACCGGGATAGGTAAATACTCGGGAGAAATGGCAGAATGGTTAGCCAGCAACGGTGATGAGGTTAAAGTCATCTGTTCGCCACCTTACTACCCAGAATGGAAAATTAATAAAAATTATTCGCCCTGGCGATTCACCAAAGAAGAAAAGAATAACTTAGTTGTTATCCGTTGTCCGATTTGGGTGCCGAAAAACGTAACCGGCGTTAAACGAATTATTCATTTAGCTTCATTTGCAATATCAAGCTTTCCCGTGGTTCTTAAGCAAATTTTTTGGAAGCCAGATGTCGTGATTTCTGTTGAGCCCCCAATATTAAATAGTATTGGCGCGTTAGTAGTTAGTAAATTAAGCGGTTCAAACTCCATTCTTCATATTCAGGACTTTGAAATTGATGCGGCATTTGATCTAGGCATTATAAAATCTGGTAAACTAAAGAAATCTATTTATAAAATAGAAAAGTTTCTGTTAGGTAAATTTACAAAAGTATCGACAATTTCTCACTCAATGATGAATTTATTGACCAAAAAGGCTGTGCCTGAGGAAAAAAAAATGCTTTTTCCAAATTGGGTCGATACACAGTTTATTTCACCGCAAAAAACGTCTACCTATCGTCGTTTACTCTCTATTTCCGACAGTGATATTGTTGCAATGTATTCAGGCAATATGGGCGAAAAGCAAGGTCTTGAGATCATTATCAAAGCTGCAGAGGCGCTTTCAGGCATCACTTTTATTATGTGTGGGTCAGGCTCTGCATTGTCTCGTTTAAAAGCAGCCGCTATTGAGTTATCCAACATTATCTGGCTACCACTTCAGCCTTACGAAAATCTTTGTGACTTTCTAAACCTAGCAGATATTCATTTACTTCCTCAACAAACTGGCGTTTCAGATCTGGTAATGCCCTCAAAGCTAACGGGTATGCTTTCATCTGGAAGAGCTGTTGTAACCACTGCCGATATTGGCACAGAGATTCACAGAGTGATTCAGGATAAAGGTATTGCAGTGAGGCCTGATGATGCTTTGGGATTCGCTGATGCAATTCGTGATTTAGCAGAGCATTCCGAAAAGCGCGCTGTATTTGGTGCGAACGCACGAAAGTATGCAGAGAAGTACTTAAGTTACGAATCCATTATGGAGGCGTTTCGTCAGGAGTTGTCGCAACTAGATCCTAATACGATTGTTGGCACAGATATGAGTGAATAATGCACATTTTATATCGGAACAATGCCGCAATCTTCAAAAACTTATCATAGGGCTCTAGCTCTTAAGCGGCTGGACATGAGGTGACATGTTTAGACCCTAAAAAGACTTAAGTAAACTTTTCACTGGAAGGTTTCAAAATACATTTCATTGTAGAACCGGTTATGCATTCATTCAGAAACGAATTTGTAAATGGCTGGAAGCGCAATTAAGTGCTCCTGATGTTGAGTACGATATAGGATCGATAGATTCAAGCGAACTTTTTGAAGTTAAATATATTTAATCATAGAAAAACTTTGTGATACCAGTGTCAGGTATTGAGTCGATGCTATTACAGAAAATGGGATATTAATAGATTTAATACCGCAAAGAAAGCGATTCCCTTACGAACCGTGTACCACTCCGAGACGGTATGTCTTCGATGAGTACAACCTAGTGTGAGAAATGTTCATACATTCTGGATCAGTTAAGACGATTGGTATATTAGTTGTTTGATACCAGAGAAGATATCCCGAAAAAATTTATGTCCAATATTGTCTTAGTATGAACAATTATCCCTCGTAAAAATAGGGATTAAATTTTCGTAGGTGTAATTGATAAAAACATCAATTTCTACAAGCAAAAATAATCAAGTATAAATATTATGGAAAAAATAAAAAGAGTTGAATGGATAGATATCTATAAAGGAGTAGGAATATTACTTGTCGTAATCGGTCACTCCTCCATACCTGAAAATTTTTCATGGTGGATATGGTCTTTTCATATGCCTATGTTTTTTTTCATCTCGGGATATTTATTTAATCCACTAAAGCACATCAAATTAAATTCATTTATTGAAGCTCGTTTCAAGACTCTTTTAACGCCTTATTTATTTCTAACCGCTCTATGTCTAATTTGGTTTCTATTTTTATATATTGCAGGCGTATACGACACGAAAACTAGTGAATATACTAAATTTACTCTAGAGGTAATATTTTGGGGATGGGAAGGAATCGCTCTTTGGTTTATACCTGTTTTGTTCCTCTCTGAATTAACAATTTTTTTGGTCGTTAAGTATGCGAATAAAAAATTATTTTGGGTATTGACTGCCAGCTTAGCAACCTTGGGGTATTATTTGTATTTGCGCGAAATACATTTGCCTTATAAGTTGGAGGTTGTACCAACTGCTTCTTTATTTTATGGCATTGGTTTCAAAACAAACAGCTGGTTTAAAAGCATAAACTCTGAAAATAGAGCATGTTGCATAATTTTCTTCTTTATATTATTAACTTTTGCCAATGTGATCACTTGTTTCCTAAATACTGGGCAATTGGATATGGCAGCTAATAAGCTTAATAACATTGCACTAACTTATATTTCTGCATTCTGTGGAATCGCAGTATTCGTTTTATTTTCTATTTTTATCGATATTAAATTGGATGCTAGAAACCACGTCAGAGCTTTATTCATTTATTTAGGACGAAACACTATGATAATATTGGGGACTCATCAAGCTTTGAAAATTACAATGCATATTCTTTCAAGTATTATACCTAACGCAATGCTAGCTTTAGCCTTAAGGCAGTCACTTTTTATAATTTTACTGTTCATAACTATCAAGTTATTTAACCGATATTTATATGTATTTCTAGGTAAGCCCAAACTTAAAGCTAAAAATTCCTAGGTAGATTTATCATGTCACGCCGTTATTATCGAATTCTAGTCTTCTAGGCAAGGCTTACTGAACCGCGGCGACATTGAAACTGCCATTACGTCAAAATTGCTGCGTACTTTCACTGCAAATATCTTTTGTTAATCATATAAGTACACTTTAACTCAACCATGGTACTGTAGCCTTGTTTTGAGAATCGTTATTTACGTACCTAATTATCTCGTTAAAATAACGTGCCATTTGATCTCCCGATATGTGTGATTCAGCCCACGACCGGTTTTTTTCTCTATCACTACCAGTGTGCTTACCTTTTGTCATCATCGTTTTGAGTCCTTCTTCGAGTTCTTTTACGTTTCCGGCCTCAACGACTCTACCTAGAGCGCTATTATGCCTGACTTGACTACTCGAACCGCAAGCTTCGGTTACAACTACTGGAGTACCTTCCATCAAACTCTCTGTAACAACAGCTCCCCAACCATCGTGTCTGCTCGGGAGTACAAATAAATCATACTCATTCATCTTTTGTCTTAATGCGTAATTTGGCAAAAATTGATGTAGTTCTAGTTTTGATTTGAGCGTTGATCCTGAAACGAGTTGCTTACCCTGTTCAAGATCTGTATTAGACAGACAATAAAAGTCAGCTTTAAAGTTATAAGCGTCTCTCAACGCTTGGAGAGCTTCAATCAGCAGGTCGTAGCCCTTTCTTTGAATAAGTGAACCTGCAAACATGATTTTAAATACATTTTCGTCGGCTTTATCGTCATAGATGTCGTAAGAAGTTTTTTCTACCGTATAAGCCCACTCAAAAATTTTGTCGCTTGAATACCCCCAGGTAATAAATTGCTTTACACCGTAAGTACCGGTGGGCAAGATAAATTCGATATTCTTACCCCAACGAAATTTATGTAAATAACCTCTTAACCATCTCAACTTTCCTTTAAACCCGCGAAAATCCAAAGGTTCGGTAAATACTCCCATTCTACAATCGAGTTTTACAGCATGAATAAATGCTTGATGGACTAACGGAAAAGCAGCAATACCTGAAAAAATATGAAAACAATAATCGGACTTATTTTCCTTTAAAAAATTATAGATATTGAAAGAATTTTTATAAGCGTATATGACATTTACTTTTTCTAATGACGGTTCGTTCCAACCCATTTCAACTCGCTTTTTAGAGATCGGCATAGTCACTATCAAAAATACTTCAACACCGGTTCTAGCTAGAGCATTGAAGAAATCGGATTGGTGAATGCTATTGGTATTCTGCCAAAAAATAAAACGCATTATTGCTCCCTGTAAAAATGCTTCTGGTACAACTTTACATACTCTTCTGTTATATTTTTAGCAGAGTATTTTTTTAGGTTATCCTTTCCTTTTTCTATTAGGGCGTTTCTATATTTATCATCAGAAATAGCGCGCTGAATCCCTTCTTTTATGGACGAAGGATCATTCGGGTCTACAAGCACACCTCCTCCATTGCAAACCGAAATCATCGGCTCGATATTACTGGTAATAATTACCCTACCAATAGCTTGTGCCTCGAGTATAGGCAAGCCAAATCCCTCAGAAAGCGACGCAAAATAAACCAGATCGCATTGCTTATATTTCTCAATAAGCTCCTCGGTACTTATATGACTTGAGAGTGAATACTCAATTTTTTTGCTGGTCATTTCATCTATGAGTGCCTGAGAAGGCTTACCGACAATATCCAGCTTGCAGTTTATGCCGCTAACACCTGCAATCAAGCCGTGTAAATTTTTATGGAGGCCGGTACCAATCTGGAGAATTGTAGGCTTACTTTCATTAAATTCCCTTGGCGTATAGTTCAAAGATAGCACCAAAGGATTAGGGATAACTACAATCTTCTCTTTATTGATCCCTAGTATCTGAACCAGATCCTGCTTTGTCAATTCGCTTATTGCGGTTGAAATTTTTAGTAACTTCATCGGAATCTTAAAAGACAACCAGACAAATAACCTCCGCTTGAAGGTTTTTGGATGGTTCTTATACATGCCGATATCATGAATAGTCATGAGTGTCTTTGACCGAGGTAAGAACAAAGCGAGAAAATAGCAATCGCCAGTAATATGATACACGTCAGCCTGAAGCGTACGTACCTCCTTAATCGCTTTGAAAAAAGATAATGGACGATACCATTTTTGTACTTCTACACCCTGTTGCCTGGCCTCAGACGAAATCTTGTCAAATAAAAGCTCAATGCTATGCGCTTCTCTTTCCCTTTCCCTGTATATATAACAAACTCTCATTATCCCTCGCCCTGAACGTCTATTCACTTTAACTGCTTGTTGTCTTTTATAAGCCAAAGCTCTTTTGTATACTTTTCATCTGCTAATAACTAATATATAACAACTATAAATCAGATACGTTTCTATTTTTGTCTATTTCAAGCTAACGATTGTTATAGTAACAGCGTGATGCGCATCTAGACCATGCATAATTTTTTATATCTTAAACCGTACTAAAAGCGGTGTTCACGTATCATAAGTCTGTAGAAATTGGAGATGTTGAGACTTAATGAAAATTGTATTGCTCACTCATGCACCATTTTCTAAAAGTAAAAGTATGCCTAAATTCTCGCAAATGCTGGCATCAGGACTCGAAGCAGAAAACCATGAGGTTGTCGTTTGTACTTCTCCGTCGTTTTTTTATCGGCTAAGCGTAATAATACCAGTATTAAGTAAATGGCTAGGCTATCTTGATCAGTTAATACTTTTCCCAATAATATTTAAACTTAAGTTACTTTTATTGAATGATAACGACACCTTGTTCGTTTTCTGCGACCAAGCTTTAGGACCTTGGGTGCCTATGGTAAAAAATCGACCTCATGTAATTCATGTACATGATTTGTTAGCACTGAAATCAGCGTTAGGCCTGGAACCCATTAATAAAACACACTGCACAGGAAAAATATATCAAAAGTATATAAGAAAAGGCTTCGAACGTGGCAAGGTATTTATATCTGTTTCTAGTAAAACAAAACAAGATCTAGAAAAATTCACTTCAATAAAGCCTAGTATTTCAAAGGTTATTTACAACGGCTTAAATTATCAATACAAAATCCTAAGTGCAAGCGAAATTATTGAACTCCTTTCACCACATTCCTTTTTTCCACATTATAAAGAATATTTGTTAAACGTTGGCGTTAATCAATGGTACAAAAATCGACTTGGCTTAATGCATCTTTACCGTGCGTATGTTGAGAAAACATGTAATCCATTGCCGCTTGTTGTCGTAGGTCCTAAACCGACTAAAGATGAGACTGCAGTAATCAACGCAATAAAATTAGAAAATCCACAAGCCGAAGTAACATTCTTATATGATGTGAGCAATGAAGTATTAAATGCACTGTACTGTGGAGCACGTTGCACTCTCGTGCCTAGTCACGAAGAAGGTTTTGGCTGGCCAATTATAGAATCTCAGGCATCTGGTACCTGTATTATTACTACAGATAACGCTCCCATGGCAGAGATAGCCGGGAGCCATTCTTACTTCCTTAGTTCAACAGAGCATTACCGACATAAAAAAATTGAGGCCTGGGCTAATGTAAATATTCATGTACTAATGGATTTCTTGAGTTTAGATTTAAAAAGTAGGCAGCATCTTGAGAAGATAAGTATCGAATGGGCCTCAAATTTTTCCAGCCAAAAAGCACTGTCCCTTTACTTCGAAACTTACGAAGAAGCATTAGCGAAGTATCATCACAACTAGTGTTTTTCGCGTATAGAACCCTGCAAATTCTTAACCGGCCAGAAATAATTAATATTTAGAAAATTAACCTTCCACTTTATAGACACTCTCTCGAGTTTGATACATAAGATAATATAAACTCCCATTGCAATAAGTTGATAACTTAATGCGACAGACTGCATTTGAAAATATAGAAGTATCGGATAATGAAGAGCATAGATTGCGTAACTACCTTCACCAATATCAAAAAAGACTCTGTTAATCGTATTGCTTAGTCTCGTGAGTGGATACTTTGCGAATACGATCATAAATAAATAAAAAAAAGCAGCTATGCAGAAACCCTTCCCAACAACTTGTAAAGTGTTAGAGGGAATAACGTCAGGGAATAGTATTATGCACAAGCCTATCAATGCATTGCCAAGAAAAAATGGATGATTTGTTTTGCCTTCGGTGAGGTACTTAGACATGACGTAGCCTTGATACCAGATTAGAAAACTAACAAAGAAAAGCAAATACGGAATGAAAATTACCTTAGTATTAAACCCTATACAAATTAGTGCAATGACTAACATCATAACGTATTTTATCTCTAGCCTTACATGCTTAAAAAACCTTCTATTTAACACAAATAAAATTGGAAACAGGAGATAAAAGAACATTTCAAAAGCTAACGACCAAAGTGGGCCATTTAAACCATACGGGACAAACCAAGACTGTTCGATAGTCGAACTTGTTTGGAGAAACAGTAAATTCCCCAGAAGATTTAACGGACCAAAATCTTCGAGATGGCTTTGCCCCATTAGTATTCCAAAAAATAAAGCAAACGCTAAACTTATCCAATAAATAGGTAGTATTCTTTTAAATCGCCGATACAAATACTGATTATATGAGTCTACTGATGTTACCGGCGTTTTAGATATTGTTAATCCTATTGAAATACCAGAAATTATAAAGAATATAAGTACTGCTTCATGATTTATTTCAGATACAAATTTGCAAAAAAGAAAGAATTCTTCATTTAAATGTGCTTGAAACGAAACAACATTCAATTTAAAAATGTGGTGAAATAACACAACTAGCGCGGCTATACCGCGGATGCTATCTAGGATTTTTATACGTTGATTTTTTTTGGCGTTAAGCATAGTCGGAGTTTCAGAATAGATAGAATATAATTTAGTGCCGACACCGTTAATGAATTGTTAAATTACCTTTTTGGCACTAACGTCATCTCTATGGCCATTTTATTTACATTGAGTAACTTAACCCAACCATTGGTAATATTACCTCATATCCCTACCAAGTACAGCACCTGAATTAACATAAATTCTAAACCAACAGCTTCAGATACGCACTTGCTCGCTTTCGTTACCGACAAATTTTTGAATTTATTTCTATTTGCCTACACTAACTACCTGACTTTTATGTGATCAGATAAGCATTAGCCGGAAAAAACCAGATGTTCGAGGAGTAAGCAATTACATTAAAGCATTGTTTTTAATACCTTAAAAAAATTTCACTCATTACTATTGCTAAACAAATAACTTTGAAATTGCAAATAGATTGCCGCAGAATTTCGAATTGGCTGCAAATGGGCAGTTTGATCGAAACCTGCATATAAAAGAATGCCTTGGTGGCAAAGATTTGACCGCAGTGCCCTACTGTCAGTGCGGTTCTGGTAGCATCGATGCACTTTTAGTCGGTGACTCGCACGCTAACGCCATAGTAACGGGGTTAGTGGAAGCTGCAAATGCCAGCGTGCTACAAATGACGGTTAGATTTCAAGCGCAAAACGAGCCCCTTGGGCTAAAATTTATGTATCGTCAATTTGTCAAAATATGACAAATCAACTTCTTAATACCACTTAGGAGTTTAATTTCTCACCCGATATTCCAGTAATTTATACAACCAATGCATCTGTATATTTATTTGATGTGTTTAAACGAGAAGCTGCTCATACCAATAGCAGACCGGAAATATATTTTGGTGATAATCCCAAAGAGACCCCCTATTACGCTAAATTTCGGGGAGGTTAACAGTAAGTCGATAATATCTGCACAATTCATCAGTCATAAAATAATCTTTACGTTACACGTCCGATACCCGAAATGGGAATAGATGTCCCCCGGGTTTACAGCCGAAAACTGATATTTTCTGAGGGGAAAAAGACATCAGCGTTCCTTTAGCTCAGTATGTGGAGCGTAATAAACTTGTGTGGGAAGCACAAGATCACGCCGCTGAGCATTGCCGGGTGAAAATTCTGAATCCTATCCCTTGTCTTTGTGATGCTGAACGGTGTTACGGAACGAAAGACGGTAAAACGCTTTATTTCGATGATGATCACTTAAGCGAAACAGGTAATAAGTACCTAGCTCCCATGTTTGAGCAGGTATTTGAAAATTAAAAATCACGATGGAAGTAAACTTCATCATACTGATCCTTAATACTTGAATTGTAAACCGCTTCCGATTTGAAGTAATTGCCTGGATACCAATGTAAGTTTTTCTTGAGGAGAACTGCGGCTATCGCTACATGAAGGCGGTCGGTGTAGATAGTTTCGTATTTCTCTATTTCCCTGAAAAATAGCTCTACCGGGGTATAGTGATTCCCCTTTTGGCTAATGTCTACATTGGTTTTACCTAGCTCTAAAATTCCCGCACTTTCTTTATCTTCGCGGTAAAAGTATCCCGCCCCAGAACCTTGTTGTTGTCTGTAAAATTTTTCACCAATATAGAAGGCCATATCATGCATGAAATGAGGAGTGGGGGTATTAGCGAGACTTTGATATTGGTCTCTGGCGAATAGAATCGTGTTCTTCAGTGTTACCGTTGACTCATAAGTAGATGGCAATACAATTACTTTAAAGCGCTTGCAAAGCTTTTCGACGTACGAATTTTGCCAGTTTTTGCACCAGGCGCCGCCGCCGCCATAAATGACTACGCCTCCCTTGATGAATGGAATAACCCAATCAGATTTTTTGGGCGAAAGCTCCCTGTACTGGAGTCCAATATCGTCAAAAAATAGCTTTGTTCCATAGCGGATTAAACCATCGCCCCAATTACCTGGATTAGCAAGGTAATAGACACGCTTTCCTTTTGTCTCGTTGAGCAGAATTTTTTTTAACGGTTCGTAATCCTGAGAAGTTATCATCGTCGTTGTTTTAATCCCAATTTATGTTGCTTAAAACACGTTGAATCATGATTTCATTGAGATACCCATTCTCAATAGCGCGCTTTGAGCCGTTATTAGCAATAGCTTCTCTGCGATCTGCGTCGTCCAGAAGTTCCAGACATTTTGCAGAACACTCCTCCACATTGTCCCAAAAAACGGCTTCTACACCATCTTTATATAAACTTTCATGTTCAGGTGTTCGTTGCGCGCATAGGAGGCTACCGATAAACGGAATTTCCATACTTCGCGTGGTATGTTGATCACGATTTCGTACTGATAGCAAACCTATGCACACTTTAGCGCATTGAATGGCCTTTACATAATTAACGCCCCACAACCCATCCCGAGCTATCACGTGACCTTTCAACTTTTGCCATTGAGGCGCTTTATGCCAATTTTGTCCGGCAATTGTTATTGGAACACCTCTGTCGATCAGGTGAGCTAAAAAGTTGCCTCTTTCCGGAAACCACGTTCCGATAAAAAGCACTTCGGATGCGAAGCGTTTTCTCTCTTCCTTGTCTATTTTCAATGGCTTGTGGTCAACTTCATCGGCCGCCATGTATGAAAAAAGAACTTTCTTTGCTCCGCACGCATAGGCTTCATTGATATTAGGTTTTCGCACCACGACGATAAGGTCGTACAGAGAAATCGCTTTAAGGTAACCATAATGTCGCCATTTATCTCTGTCACCAAAGGGATCGTCTGTATTGTAATTTATTATTTGTGGTGCTTTTGCTTTTAAAATTTTAACTGAGGACGGAAATAAGTAGTCGCCGGCATTGACCCAAACGAGATCGTATCGAGTCTTTGAGTCCAGAGCCTTTCGTAGGCCCCTGTTTACCCAGAAAACAAAGGGTAAAGCCGTCAATTTCCAAAATATTCGATCCACCCAGGACGTTTTAGGAAGAAGCAATCTGGGTGTAATGACATTTACGGTATGACCAAGCCGCCTTAACGCATTAAGCCTGCTTAGGCTGTTTCCTGTTTGTTCTCCTACATATAGGATAGATCTGGCTTTCATCTTTTTATCTTGCTTCTGATAACAGTAGCAACCTGGGCTTTTACCGTTGCCGGATAGGTTTGCCAGAGCAAATATCCGGTAAATAACGATACTGCTATACCTAGCGGATAAAGAATATAGTGTGAATAACTTGTAGCAGTTATCAGATAGAATACACAGCCTGTAAACGCTAAACACAACAATGCGATCCACAAACTATCTGTAGGACGACTAAATCCCGCGTTTTTTAACCATCTAAAGGCGATTACCGCATAAATTGTCAGAACCACAAGTTCAACGATTAACAGCGCAATAGCTACGCCTAACACGCCTAACCAACTTGCGAATAATGTAATAGAAGCGATTAAAAGCACCACTGATGTAAAGCTTATCATCGCCTGTTCTTTAACGAGGTTATTCCCTTTAACAATCGCTTCCAATGGTGAGCAAACAGTATAAGTAAGTACCACCAACGAGAATAAAGCAAAGCTTTGACTATCGAATTCAAATTGTCCTAATGTCCAAAACTCGTAAAAATCAGGCATGATAAATTGAAGAAAGTATGCGAATGGGACAATCAAAACGGATGAGATAAACCAAAGCAACGTGTTAAAAACAAAAACCTTGTTCGTTTCCTTATCTCTTATTGACGCCATTAACTCTGGATGCATAGAGGAAGCGATACTGTTTGCGCCCTGCATTACGATGTTCGATGGAGTGCGTAATGTCGCAAACATAGCAATTTCCGCGACAGAGAGAACTGGTGCGAGTATCAGTCTAAGCCCGATATTGCGGCAGGCATCCAGCATGTACTTTACAAATAAAAATAGCGAGTCATACAGGTATCTTAAACCTAATTTTATACTCCAATCATGGCTCAAGCTTAACTCATTACTTTTCATAAATTTACGAATAAAAATAGCACTAACAAGATAAATAAACACATCAACAACAGCCGTGTATGCAACAGTCGCTACAATATCCAAACCGTTTAGCACACATATAACGGCGACAACATTTCTGAAAAACATCCTCGCTGTGTACAGCCATATTACATAGGGGGCATAACCAAAAGGCGTTATCCATTTTTCGAAGGAAACATGCACTGCACCGGAAAAAAGCCAGGCAACACTGTATATAAACAGAAGCGTATAGAGAATGTCAGACATTTCATCGTTCAGACTCAGATACTTTGCGCCGTCGACGATTTCAAACAGATAGGTAAAACCTATTAATGACAAGGATAGTAGCAAAGCAATACTTATCGTAGACGACATCACCCTATTTAAATATGCTTTGTCTTTAGCAATTTTTATAGCATCGAAACCGACGAATAACTGGAAACTGTTATAGAAAATGAGGTAGACGCCCCACACACTCTGAAACAGCAACCATAAACCATACGTTTCAGCATCCCAGTAGTGTAAAAATAAAGGAACAAGGGCGATTTGAACAAAAATGTTGATAACGATATTGGTCCACGAGGCAGCGCTTCCGGACAAGACCCTTTTAAAAACACTCGAATTAGACGTCATTACTACTTCCATTTTATAAATCGTGATACGCCGGTAGCACTGAAGTTATCATTTATGATTGTGTCCCGCTTTGCCACAGCCACACAGGCACAATTAATATCGTTAAAACCGGCAGTTGTGAGTGCGACAATACGCATGCAAGACAATCACTTTTCAAGGCAAAAAAGTGGCTTAAGCCACTCTTTAAAACCTATGCCGAACAAATCAATTGTGCGGTTTATTCTGAGCGAATAAGCGCAATTAATTCTTCAGTCTTAGATTCCATCAACGGATTATCACCGCGAGACTCCACATTCAGGCGAATAACCGGCTCTGTGTTAGATTTACGCAAATTGAATCGCCAATCAGCAAATTCATAACCAATGCCGTCGGTATCATCGATAACCAGGGCGTCAGCTTCGTATTTCTGCTGAATACGCGCCAGAGCCGCATCGGCATCTTTCAGTTTACTGTTGATTTCACCGGATGACGGGAAGGCTTCAATACGGGCCTTTACCATGTCCGCGAGACTGGTTTGCTTTGTACACAGTAATTCTGCCACCAGCAGCCAGGGGATCATGCCTGAATCACAGTAGGCAAAGTCACGGAAATAATGGTGAGCACTCATTTCGCCACCATATACCGCATCTTCCTTGCGCATCCGCTCTTTAATAAATGCGTGGCCGGTTTTCGATTTAATCGGAATACCACCTGCTGACTTTACGATATCTTCGGTATTCCAGAACACACGCGGGTCGTAGATGATTTTGGCATCCGCTTCTTTATCGATAAACGCCTGCGCGAGCAAGCCAACAATGTAATAGCCTTCAATGAAGCCACCGTCTGCGTCGAACAGGAAGCAGCGGTCGAAGTCACCGTCCCAGGCAATACCGAAATCCGCTTTGCTACCGATAACCGCCTTGGCGGTATCGTCACGATTTTCAGGCAATAGCGGATTAGGAATACCGTTCGGGAACGTACCGTCGGGCTGATGATGTACCTTGATAAATTCAACCGGTACGCCTCTCGCCTTAAATACCGCTTCGATAGCATCCAGCGCTTTACCCGCCGCACCGTTACCGGCGTTGGCGACGATTTTCAGCGGCGTCAGGTTTGCAGTGTCGATATACGACACCACATGTTCTGCATAGTCTGCCAGGCAGTCTTTCAGTTCATACTGGCCACTGGTCTTCAGTTTTTCTACTGAGACATGGGCTTTACCATTGAAGAATGCGTCAGCGTCAATGGTTTCACCATCGCAATAGAATGCCAGTCGCTCCGCCACTTCAGCATCATCCAGAGCTTCAGCGGCGTCTTTGATTGCGTTGAGCCCGGTATCACCACTAATCGGTACAGAACCGGCTTTCACCAGTTTCATGCCGTTGTAGTTAATCGGGTTGTGGCTTGCCGTCACTTCAATGCCGCCGTCCACGCCCAGGTACTTGGTCGCGAAGTAAATCTCTTCAGTGCCGGTGTCGCCTAAATCCAGTACGGTGGCACCGCCATCTATAAGACCAGCGGATAACGCCAGCTTCAGCGGCGTGGACGTCAGACGAACGTCGCCGCCCACTACAACGGTTTTTGCATTCAGTTCTGAGGCAAAACTGCGACCAATACGGTACGCAACGTCTTCGGAGAGCTGGGTATTCAGCTCACCACGAATATCATAGGCTTTAAAACAGGTAATCGGCTGACTCACGCTTTGCCACCTTTGTTTTCAGTACGGCCATAACGGTCGGAGAAGCGGACGATATCGTCTTCACCCAAATACCCACCAGATTGTACTTCAATCAGTTCCAGTGGAATTTTGCCCGGGTTCTCCAGCGCATGGACTTCACCAATTGGAATGTACTTAGACTGGTTTTCGGTAACAAAATGGGTTTCTTCACCAATGGTGACATTGGCGCTACCGCTTACCACAATCCAATGTTCAGCGCGGTGGTGGTGCATCTGCACCGACAGTTTTTCACCCGGCTTCACCGTAATGCGTTTTACCTGGAAACGGGCGCCATTATCGATAGAATCGTAACTGCCCCACGGACGGAATACTTCGCGGTGGAATTCAAATTCAGGACGTTGTTCCGCTTTCAGGCGGTTAACCACGTTCTTGATGTCCTGTACTTTATCTTTATGCGCAACCATGATGGCGTCTTTGGTTTCCACCACCACCACGTCATCCAGGCCAATAACGGAAATCAAACGCTGTTCGGCGTTGATGTAGCTGTTGTTTACGCCTTCTAAAATGGCATCACCCACTACCACGTTACCGCGGGTGTCTTTTTCAGCGGTTTCCCACAGTGATGACCAGCTTCCCACATCGGACCAACCTGCATCCAGTGGCACCATGGCAGCACTGTCGGTTTTCTCCATCACGGCATAATCAATAGAATCGTCCGGGCAACCGGCAAATACGTCGGCGTCAACACGGATAAAATCTAAATCCGGTGATTCCGTTTCAATGGCCTGTTTACATACAGCAAGAATCTCAGGATTGTATTTTTCCAGCTCTTCCAGATAACGACTGGCTTTAAACATAAACATGCCGCTGTTCCAGAAATACTTGCCTGAAGCGACATATTTCTCTGCCGTATCCATATTAGGCTTTTCAACAAACTCATCCACCACGTAGCCGTTGTCGATACCGTCGCCGGCTTTAATGTAGCCGTAACCGGTATGTGGCTGGTCCGGTACAATACCAAACGTGACCAGCTTACCGGTTTTCGCCAGCTTTTCTGCTTTATCAATGGCGGTGTGGAAAGCATGGGTATCTTTAATCAGGTGGTCAGCAGCCAGCACCAGTAAGATTGGGTCTTCCCCGCCCTGTGTCGCATGCAGCGCGGCCAGTGCAATAGCCGGTGCCGTGTTTCGGCCCACAGGTTCGAGTAAAATACCGCCATGAGCGATGTTTTGAACCCGTAACTGTTCTGCAACCAGGAAGCGATGAGAGTCATTGCAAATAAATATCGGACTTTCAGCATCAGTACCTTTAAGACGGGTTACCGTTTCCTGTAACATGGTTTGCTCGGAAGTTAACGCGAGAAATTGTTTTGGAAGTGCGGCGCGAGATTTGGGCCATAAACGACTACCAGTCCCTCCAGCTAGAATGACGGGTTTCATAAAAACTCCTTTTTATGGCGAAAAATTTAGCAACTAGGCTCTGAAATTATCCTGGTTATCGAGAAACCACTGATAACTCTGGGCTAACCCTTCTTCTAATGAAATCGAGTATTTCCACCCAAGATTGTTCAGGCGAGAAACATCCATCAATTTACGCGGCGTGCCATCGGGCTTAGAGGTATCCCAGTTAATTTCACCCCTAAAGCCTGTTACCTTCGCAACAGTTTCCACTAACTCTTTTATTGTGCAATCAACACCTGTTCCGACGTTGATATGACTTAGCATAGGTTGTGTGTTAGCACTATACTTATCATTACTCAACTCCATCACGTGAATGCTGGCGGCAGCCATATCATCAACATGAAGAAATTCGCGCATCGGCTTACCACTACCCCAGGCAACAACTTCTTCAGCATTGCTGACTACAGCTTCGTGGAATCGTCGAATTAGCGCAGGAATAACATGGGAGTTTTCAGGGTGAAAGTTATCATTAGGTCCATACAGATTAGTCGGCATGACTGAGCGATAGTCCCGACCATATTGTCTGTTGTAACTCTCACAGAGCTTAATACCAGCAATCTTGGCTATTGCATAAGGTTCATTAGTGGGCTCAAGGATGCCGGTAAGTAAAGCATCTTCTGTCATTGGCTGTTTAGCGAGTTTTGGATAAATACATGACGAACCAAGAAAAAGAAGCTTCTGTACGTCGTGAGAATGTGCGGCATGAATAATATTTGATTCAATTGTCAGATTCTCAAAAATGAATTCGGCGGGGAATTCATTATTAGCATGAATTCCACCAACTTTCGCAGCGGCGAGATAAACCTCGTCAACTTTAGCTTCAGCAAAAAAATTGCTTACTTCCTGTTGAGAAAGCAAATTTAACGTACTCCGGTCGCGAGTAATTATCTCAACATCCTCTCGAGCACTTAGTAAACGAACAATGGCTGAGCCAACCATACCGTTATGGCCAGCGACAAAAACTCTTTTCACGTTCTACTCCTTGGCTACAGCAACGCTGTATCCATGTTCTTTTAGTAGTGCGTGTTGTTTGGCTTTACCAAGGTCGTTCTGAACCATTTCAGAGCACATTTCTTCAACGGTGATTTCAGGAACCCAGCCCAGTTTCGCTTTGGCTTTTGACGGGTCGCCCAGCAGAGTTTCCACTTCCGCAGGTCGGAAATAACGCGGATCTACCTCAACAATCACATCGCCAACGTTAACACCTGGCGCATCATCACCCTCAACTGCAGCAACAGTTGCAATTTCGTCTACACCTTCACCGGAGAATTCCAGTGTAATGCCCGCTTCTTTAGCAGACATGCGAACAAACTCACGTACCGAGATTTGCTTACCGGTAGCGATAACGAAATCTTCTGGCTGTTCCTGTTGCAGCATCATCCACTGCATACGCACGTAATCTTTTGCATGACCCCAGTCACGAAGTGCATCCATGTTTCCAAGGAACAAGCTTTTCTCAAGACCCTGAGCAATGTTAGCAATAGCGCGAGTAATTTTGCGGGTAACAAAGGTTTCACCACGGCGCGGAGATTCGTGGTTAAACAGAACGCCATTACAAGCATACATACCGTAAGATTCACGGTAGTTTACCGTAATCCAATAGGCATACATTTTCGCTACCGCGTAAGGTGAACGCGGGTAGAAAGGTGTTGTTTCTTTTTGCGGGATTTCCTGAACTAAACCGTAAAGTTCAGAAGTCGATGCCTGATAAAATTTAGTTTTCTTTTCTAAACCAAGGAAGCGAATCGCTTCCAGTAAACGCAATGTTCCCATTGCATCAACGTCGGCCGTATATTCAGGAGATTCAAATGACACCGCAACATGCGATTGTGCCCCTAAGTTGTATACCTCATCTGGCTGCACTTCAGAAATAATTCGCGTTAGGTTCGATGAATCGGTCAAATCGCCATAATGAAGAAAGAATTTTGGGTTGTCGTTGTGGGGATCTTCGTAAATATGGTCTACACGTTCAGTGTTAAATAATGATGCGCGACGCTTGATACCGTGCACCTCATATCCTTTTTCAAGCAGAAATTCCGCTAAGTATGAACCATCCTGGCCGGTAACACCGGTAATAAGTGCCTTTTTCATGATTTATCTTTCTTTTGCGAGTTTAAAAATCTATATCTAATGATATAGAGCCAGCTAAGCAGGCTCTATCAAAGCAGATATGTGCAGCTACTGTGATAATTGGTGTTCTAAATCTCCTTAGAACTAGGGTCACAGTCCACCCTAAAAATTACATTAATTAGAAATTTTCAACAAGCCGTAATGCCAAACGGTATATTTAGTACACGTTCTTCCCAACAAAGCCTCTCAAAAAAGTAAAAATAACAATTTTGAAATCTAACCAAAGAGACCAATTACGGATATATTCGAGGTCGAACTGTACCCGCATTTGCATCTTCTCTACAGTATCAGTTTCACCACGCCACCCATTAACTTGTGCCCAACCAGTTATGCCTGGCTTAATTCTATGGCGCAACATGTAGTATTTCACAGTTTTCCGATACATTTCGTTGTGAGCAACGGCATGAGGGCGTGGTCCAACAACTGACATTGAGCCTTGAAGAACATTAATGAATTGGGGCAACTCGTCTAAGGACGTTCTACGAAGGAAGGCGCCAACTTTTGTAACTCGGGCATCTCCTTTCGTTGCTTGAGTCACCTTTTCACCATCTTCCGTTACTGTCATAGAACGAAATTTCCAAACCTTTATTTTTTTACCATCTACGCCGTATCGATTTTGTTTGAAAATTACCGGGCCTTTAGATGTCAATTTTACCGCTGCGGCTATGATTACCATTGGGATAGCAATAACGGTAAGAATACATAAAGCAAGGAAGATATCCTCAGCACGCTTGATGGCCGTAGTTGCGCCGCGCATAGGCGTGTCGAACACACTGATTGTTTGTAAGTTACCCACATTACACAAACGAGAATGCACCATGTTATACATGAAGAAGTTTGGAACAAAATGCACCTCTGCGTTCGTATCTCCTAGCCGATGTAGTATTTGCTCAATGCGTTTGTTGGCGGTCATCGGAAGAGTAATGAAAACCTGATCAAACTCACCGATTCGAACGGCTTCAATAGCGTCGTTGATGTTACCTTCAACAGCCATATTGTCCGGGATTGCTAAACGTTCAAACTTTCTATCATCATAAACTCCACGCAATACAAAACCGGTTTGGGGATTTCTTTTAAGTTCATTGGCTAGAGCGACTGCATTCTCGTTCATACCAATAATCGCTACTGAGCGGCTGTTGTAACCTTTCGCACGCACTTGATAAAGAAAAGCGCGCATAGCAATGCGCCAGATACTTAACAAAAGTGGGGCACTAACTAACCAAGCTAAAACAACAATTCGGGAGTAATCTTCTGAGGTTTTGGTTAGGAAAAGATAAATTAAGGTAACGACCGCACTCACGAACCAGCTTATAACTGTATAAAAGAGTAACTCTTTCGAAGTACCTGAACGCCAAGACCGATATATCCAGAAAAGTTCAGCTGTTAGAAGGTAAGTTGTACTACCTATGAGCCCAAGAAGATGATAGTGAACATCTATATCGATTTTAAAAACACTACAAGCGACAAGCAATGTTAATTGAATAATTAGAAAATCAATAAAGCGGTATACAACAGCAAATTGATTGGTATTGTTTCTAACGAAACCGTTTCCCATGACTTATCATCCTTGAATCGTGAGTGAGTGATAATAGAACTCGGGTTACTATTTGAAGTCTTAATTAGTGCTCCGCTTCATCTCACATTAGCTATAGCAAGTTCGGCACCAACATTTTATCACTGAGCTGCTTTCTCATATTCCGTTGTAACTTTCTTACAGTAAAAAAAGAATCCCTGATCTATGAACCTTTTATGCAACTTTAATATATAAAACTAATTGTTCGACACAAATCATAACTTTTTGTTATGCGATATTTTCTGTCTTATTTCTTAAGTTGCAAAAAAAACTGACAATATCAATTTATTTTTCCATTAATCTCACAATATAAATACACCATTAGCAACATTTCTTAACATTAGAGCCTAATCTTTTTATTAACCTAACGTTCAAAACGACGACGACATGCAAAATAAAATAAAAAGAAATTTAGAATCATACACTTAAATCAAAACATTCATTTATCTTTGTATACTGACATAGATTTCAATCAATCTAACGGTGTAAATTATCATGACAGAAAGAGTGGATGCCTGTGTCACTTTTTTGTGATTAGTGGCAGACTAAGTTCGAATGCTATGTCAAGTGGTAGCACTACACTCTATAGCGAGTGTGTTCAATGAAAAGACAAATACGATCATTCTGTCTGGAATCTAAAATAAGATTCAGCCAACCTTTAGTTAGTCAGGCTTAGAGTATGACTGAAGCAGGTTACGTAGTAGATGTACATGAAACTCCTCTGCACAAGAGGGTGCTGCAACTTTAAGGTTTTCGCTACGGTAGTAAAAAGCGTTGTCCCCAGAAAAGAAGCGTATACAAGATCTGGAAGCACACTTAAATGGCCTAGATCGAGAAAAGAGCAGATTGACTACCACATACAGGGGTCCAGCAAGTTTTCCTGGCGTTTATTAGATACCTAGAATGACGCTAGCTTTTCTCAGCATAGCTTTCGATGTAAGTATCGATTACTCTTTACTGCCGGTCGGAAATAGCTGACACCTCCTTACAACACTCGCATTATTTTGCCAACGCAGTTCTCCGCTCAGGCTCCAGCATTCGTATCCGCTCCAGAGTATTAATTCACCCCTCCGTGCTGGCACAAAAATGCATTTGAGGAAATTGAGCTACCATATCGGTTATATAAGCATAGGAAAGCTTCTGACAGTGCTACAAATTGTGGCTATTTAAGACAGGTACTAATATCTAGAATCTGAAAAGCATCAACGTCAAGTCCGATACCAGTTTCCTGGTACCGGATTTTGCCCGCTGAGCGAACAGCCGATTATTAATTTCTTAATTGATCGGAATAAAGGCGGGCTCTCCTTTTTCTTACGCAATCGTTAAAAATTAACGGGTGCGCGGGCAGATTTCTTCGTCAGAGAAGAAGTATGCAATTTCACGAGCAGCAGATTCCGGTGCATCAGAACCGTGTACCGCGTTTTCGTCGATAGACGCAGCGTAATCAGAACGCAGAGTACCCGCAGCTGCATCAGCCGGGTTAGTCGCGCCCATGATTTCACGGTTTTTAACAACCGCATTTTCGCCTTCAAGTACCTGAACCATTACCGGACCAGAAGTCATGAAGTCTACCAGCGCGCCGAAGAAAGGACGCTCTTTGTGTTCTGCGTAGAAACCTTCAGCCTGTTCTTTGCTCAGGTGCAGCATTTTAGATGCAACGATGCGCAGACCAGCAGTTTCAAAACGGTTGTAAATTGCACCGATTACGTTTTTAGCTACCGCATCAGGCTTGATAATAGAAAATGTACGCTCAAGAGCCATTCTTCTGTCTCCAATGAATCATTAAAATTTTGGCCGCGAATTATAGGCAATTCCAGACCAGTTGACCAGAGGGAATCGTCAATCACTTCCCTGCCATTTGACGCAGCCGGAAAGTGTAGTCATACAGTGATGACGATTTTATGACAATACGCTCAGAAAATCAGTTAACTGAACGTTTGGCCAGTGCCTGAATTTTCGCAACAATAGCTCTTAAGCCGTTACCCCGTGTGGGGGTAATATGGCGTTCAAGATCCAGTTCTGCAAAGTACGCATCAACATCAAAATCCAGGATCTGACGGGGCGTTTTGTTATTGTACGCCGCCATAACCAGGGCCAGTAATCCCTGAACGATGACTGCATCGCTGTCTACAGAAAATTTAACCAGACCATTTTCAACCCGTGACTCAAGCCACACGCTGCTTTGACAGCCTTTAACCAGTTTATCCGGCGTTTTCTCATCGTCCGGCAACCCGGGGATAGATTTACCCAGGTCGATAATGTACTGATAACGTTGTTCCCAGTCATCAAAAAAGGCCAGATCATCAATAATTTCCTGGCTACCGGGGAGTGACATTGTCATGTTGAAAACCTTTTCTTAGAAAAACAAACCGGCTTCGAGCTGTGCTTCTTCGCTCATTTTATCGCGGGACCAGGGAGGGTCAAACACCAGTTCAACCTGCACTGAGTCTACGTGGGGCACCATACCGATGCGATATTCCACGTCGCCTACCAGAACCGGTCCCATGCCGCAGCCCGGGGCAGTCAGGGTCATGTCTACAGCAACAGATTTCTTATCCTGGTCCACAGACACTTTATATATCAGCCCAAGAGACACCAGATTAATCGGAATTTCCGGATCATAAATCGTTTCCAGCGCGTCCCACACCTGTTGCTCATCGATATTGCCGTCTGCCGGTGCATCAAAATTCAGGCCCATCGGTTTACGGCCAATGGCATCAGCATCAGTCCCGTCGATACGATACATATTACCACGCCAGGTGATGGTGTAATTGCCACCCAGTTCCTGAGTGATAGAGACGAACTCCCCGCCGGGAATGGTAGAAATTTGCCCGGCCGGAACAAGGCGTGCTTTGCAGTCACGTTCCGTGACTACCATTTTTTGTGCTTTAGCCAAAACGTATTAACCGATATTGAAGCTTTCGCCGCAGCCACATTCGTCCACGACATTAGGATTGTTGTACTTAATTACGCCATTGATCCCTTCCTGAACGTAATCAATTTCGGTATTTCTGACAAACTTCACCGCATCTTTGGCTACTGCCACCGTGAGGGCATCGCTGGCAGAAACCAGTTCGTCATCTGCTTCAGGCGCATCGGCCAGATCCAGCACATAAGCGTAACCGGTGCAGCCGCTGACTTTAGTAGACAGGCGGATAACGCTGCCTGGTCTGGATGCGACTTTTTTCTCAAAGTGGTTTACCGCACTGTCGGTCAGAGAAATAACGGTAGTAGAGGGTACAAACGTTTCTACGGACATGTTGCCTCCTTATCAAGCAAGCATCATATGAGCCTTGCGAAGCGCACTGAACAAAACGTCCACTTCATCAAGGCTGTTATAAATAGAAAATGACGCGCGGGCCGTGCCGGGAATATTAAACTTCTTCATCAACGGCTGCGCACAGTTATCACCGGTACGGATAGCAACGCCCTGCTGATCAAGAATGTAACCCACATCAGCCGGGTGAATGCCGTCAAGAATAAAGCTCATTACACCCATTTTAGCCGGTGCAGTACCAACAATTCGCATGCCTTCAAAGGCGTCAGCCTGCTCATGAGCACTGGCAAGCAATGCCTTTTCATGGGCCTGTACTGCATGGGTATCCAACGCTGAGAACCAGTTAACCGCAGCGGCGAGACCTACAGCACCGGCAATATTCGGCGTTCCGGCTTCAAGACGGTTAGGCAGTTCGCCCCAGGTCGCATCCTGATAAGTCACATCGGCAATCATTTCACCGCCGGTCAGCCATACGGGCCAGTCCTGCAATACGTTTGCCCGTCCCCACAGCACACCAGTGCCGGTAGGGCCAAATAGCTTGTGGCCGGAAAAGGCATAGAAGTCGCAGCCAATATCCTGCACATCAACACCGCCATGAGCAATGCCCTGAGCGCCGTCGACTAACACCAGTGCCCCATGCTCTTTCGCTTTCGCCGTGAGCAGTTTCACCGGATTCAGCGTACCCAACGCATTAGAGACATGGGGAAAAGCCACCAGGCGGGTATTGGTGTTCAGCAGCGCAGTAAAGGCGTCGGTATCCAGCTCACCGGAATCAAAGATGGGCGCAACTTTTAATGTGGCACCGGACACCTTACAGGCTTGCTGCCAGGTCACAAGGTTCGCGTGGTGTTCCATTTCAGTTACCACAACTTCATCACCGGCTTTCAGCAACTGACCCAGGCCTTTCGCAACCAGATTAATGGCTTCGGTAGTACCGGCTGTCCAGATCACTTCTTTACGGTCATTCGCGTTAATAAACGCGGCCACATCGTCACGGGCTTTTTCAAAGCGTCGCGTGGCTTCATCAGATAGCGCATGAGCACCACGGTGCACATTGGCATTCGTGGTGGTGTAGAAATCCATAATGGCATCCAGCACTGCCTGTGGCTTCTGTGTGGTTGCTGCATTATCCAGATAAACCAGCGGTTTGCCGTTCACCTTACGGCTGAGGATCGGAAATTGCGCCCTCAGGGCCTGCACGTCCAGACTCATTTTACCTCCATAGAGGCAAAACGTTCGCTGAGTTTGGGCAGCAGCCATTCAGCAATGGCTTCTTTCGGAATTTGGGTAACCAGTTCCTGAATAAAGCCGAAATTCAGCATGACCAGCGCCTTACTGCGGGGAATACCGCGGCTCAGCATGTAATACAGTGCCGTATCATCGATTTCTGCAACCGTAGCGCCGTGAGCACATTTCACGTCATCCGCATAAATTTCAAGCTCAGGCTTGGTATTAATCAGCGAGCGGCGTGAAAGTAACAGGTTACGGTTATTCAGTTCTGCCAGCGTTTTCTGGGCATCACGGTGTATATGGATACGACCGTTAAATACAGCGCGGGCACCGTCACCTACGATACCGCGGGCATTTTCTTCTGATGTACCATTCGGAACAGCATGCTCCAGGGTGGTATGCAGGTCGAACAGTTCACCTTCTGCCAGCAGATAAATGGCGTTCATTTTCGCATTAGCGTGCTCACCGGCATGCCAAACGTCGATATCAAGACGACTGAGTTCACTGCCGTAACCTACCAGTGTGCTGTTCAGGCTGGCTTCTTCACCGAGCTTAAAGTGACTGCCACCGATTTGCTTCGCTTTACCGGTAAACAGGGCAAAACGATAGTGTTCCAGCTGCGCATGATCTGCAATGCTGTATTCAGCAAATGCCGTCGTCAGGCTGTCAGCCGCGCCTTCACCGTGTTCAATAACTGTCAACTTAGCCGCTTCCCCCAAACGCACCAGTACGCGGGTATGGGCATCGCCTGGCTGAGTGCTGAGGTTCAAAACCCGCACAACCGGTTTGATTTTTGCCCCTGCAGAAACATCGATGAACACGCCTTGTTTAGACACGGCGTCATTTACCAGTCCGAAGGTGTGACGGGCAGGTTTAATCTTCGCAAAAATACTTTTGATAGCTGCCTGTTCGTCATCACCGGCTTTTTTCAGTGACTTGATTTTCAGGCCTTTAGGCAATGACAGTTCACTGATGTCAGTTACCAGCTTGCCGTCAGCGAATACCAGATCGATAGTATCCAGCTTATCAATCTGCGGCACAGCAGGTTCTTCTGTCACCTTCGCTTTAATTGCTTTACGTTTCTCAACGCTGGTCAGCGGGGTAAAACGCCATTGCTCGGCACGCTTACCCGGCCAGCCCTGCTCCTGCAGCGCTGCCAGTGACTTTTTACGTTGTGAAGAAAGGAAGTCAGAAACATCCTGAGCGTTGTCAATGACTTGTTCCAGCCATTGGCTCATGCTTCACTCTCCTCGTATTTTTTACCTAAGAAAGCGTAACCATTTTTCTCAACTTCCAGCGCCAGTGATGCATCGCCGCTCTTGACGATTTTGCCGTCGGCCAGAATGTGTACGAAGTCCGGTTTGATGTAGTCAAGCAGGCGCTGATAGTGGGTTACCACGATAAAGCTGCGCTTGTCGTTGCGCTGGCTGTTTACGCCGTCTGCGACAACCTGCAACGCGTCAACGTCCAGACCGGAGTCTGATTCGTCAAGAATACACAGCGACGGTTCAAGCAGAATCATTTGCATGATTTCGTTACGCTTTTTCTCACCACCGGAGAAGCCTTCGTTTACGCCACGCTTAAGGAAATCCAGCGGCAGTTGAACCTGCTTGCAGGCTTCTTTGGCTTTCTTGAGGAATTCTGCTGCAGTCAGTGGCTCTTCACCACGCTGTTCGCGCATCGCATTCACCGATTCCTTCATGAATTCCATGTTAGAAACACCCGGAATTTCTACCGGATACTGGAATGCCAGGAACAGACCTTCACGGGCACGCTCTTCTACGTCTAAATCCAGTAAGTCTTTACCGTTCAGTTCTACCGTACCGTCAGACACTTCGTAGCCGTCACGGCCAGACAGTACATAGCCCAGCGTGGATTTACCCGCACCGTTAGGGCCCATGATAGCGTGTACTTCACCCGGACCAATCTCCAGATCCAGACCTTTAATGATGGTCTTTTCTTCGACGCTGGCATGTAGATTAGAAATTTTTAGCATTATTACCCCACTGAACCTTCAAGACTAATTTCGAGCAGCTTGCCAGCTTCAACGGCAAATTCCATTGGTAGCTCTTTGAATACTTCTTTACAGAAACCGTTAACGATCATCGACACGGCTTTTTCCGCGTCCAGACCACGTTGCTGGCATAAGAATAACTGCTCATCGCTCACTTTCGACGTCGTCGCTTCGTGCTCTACGATGGCGGTAGGGTTTCTGCTTTCAATATACGGGAATGTGTGTGCACCGCACTGATCGCCGATTAACAGCGAGTCACATTCGGTAAAGTTACGGGCACCGTCTGCACGGGGGCCCATCTGCACCAGTCCGCGATACGCATTATTGCTCTTACCTGCGGAGATCCCTTTCGAGATAATGGTGGAGCGGGTATTTTTACCCAGGTGAATCATTTTCGTACCGGTATCGGCTTGCTGGCGTCCACGGGTCAGCGCTACTGAGTAGAATTCACCCACGCTGTTATCACCTTTAAGTACACAGGAAGGATACTTCCAGGTAACTGAAGAACCGGTTTCAACCTGAGTCCAGGAAATCTTGGCATTGGTGTGACAAATACCACGCTTAGTCACGAAGTTATAAATACCGCCTTTACCGTCTTCGTCACCCGGATACCAGTTCTGCACCGTTGAGTACTTAATTTGTGCGTCATCCATGGCGACCAGTTCAACCACTGCGGCGTGCAGTTGGTTCTCGTCGCGCTGAGGTGCAGTACAGCCTTCCAGATACGACACGTAACTGCCTTCTTCGGCAACTATCAGCGTACGCTCAAACTGACCGGTATTTTGTTCATTAATACGGAAATAGGTAGACAGTTCCATCGGGCAACGAACGCCTTTTGGAATAAATACGAATGAACCGTCGGTGAATACCGCACCATTCAGTGCAGCATAGAAGTTATCTGTACGCGGTACCACAGAGCCAAGATACTTCTTAATGAGCTCAGGATATTTGTGAACAGCTTCAGAAATCGGGCAAAAGATAACACCGGCTTCTTCCAGCTTTTCACGGAATGTAGTCACAACCGACACTGAATCGAATACCGCATCGACAGCGACGCCCGCCAGCATTTCCTGCTCGTGCAGAGGAATACCCAGTTTTTCGTAGGTACGCAGCAGTTCAGGATCCACCTCGTCTAACGACTTAGGTTTGTCCTTCATACTCTTCGGTGCGGAATAGTAAGAAATAGCCTGGAAGTCCACTTTAGGATACTCCACATGGGCCCACTCCGGTTCTTCCATTTGCAGCCATGCGTTGTAGGCTTTTAAACGCCATTCAAGCATCCACTCCGGCTCACCTTTCATTTCTGAAATGCGTCGGATAACGGATTCGTCCAGTCCACTTTCGAAGGTTTCCGATTCGATTTCAGAATAGAAACCGGCATCGTACTTACGCGATAGTGCCTGATCGATCTGTTCACTCATTATTGGATCTCACCTGTTTGCCTGAAATTGCGGGTCCATTTCATTACAAAGCCATGTCGGTCTTGCTTTGCATCACTGAAAACAAAACATTGTTTGTCAGCCGGACCAGCGCGATAAATCGGTTAAATTGTATAATACCTGAGTAATCCACTCAAGAATTGCTCCGGGCGCTATACGCTGACAGACCGCTGATGCCGCGCCGGAAAAAGCGTGCGCATCATGCCCGAAACAGGCCGTCAGTTCAATGTTTACACGGTTGTGATATGGTCAACCGCCCGGTCGTTTGTGCTTGCTACTGTGCGCTGCGAAGTGTGGTAACCACACTGCTTACCTTGCTGATCACGTATTCAATGTCAGCCTGTGTGGTATAACGTCCAACCGTAAAGCGGATCCCGCTGTGCGCCAGTTCCGCACTCATGCCCAGTGCAGCGAGTACATAAGACGGCTCAAGGCTGGCAGATGTACATGCAGAACCTGATGATACGGCAATATCATTCAGTGCCATCATTAAGCTTTCGCCATCTACGCCACCAAAGCTGACATTCAGATTTCCCGGCAAGCGCTGTTCTGCGTGACCATTAAGATAGACGTTGTCTAACTGGCTGATGCCCTGCCAGAGCTGGTCACGTAAACCACGTACCCGCTGACTTTCTTCAGCCATTCCGGCCTCAGCCAGGGCAAAGGCTTCACCCATTCCAACTATCTGGTGAACAGGCAGCGTGCCGGAACGCATGCCCCGCTCGTGGCCTCCGCCGTGAATTTGAGCAGAGATTTTCGCTTTAGGGCGACGACGCACATACAACGCGCCAATACCTTTCGGACCATAAATTTTGTGTGCTGACACTGACAACAAATCAATATCGAGTTCACTGAGATCCAGCGGCAGCTTTCCGGCAGATTGCGCAGCATCCACATGAAACAGAATGTCTCTTTCGCTACATAACTTACCGATGGCTGCAATATCCTGAATCACACCGATTTCATTGTTCGCATGCATCACGCTTACCAGAACAGTATCATCCCGCATAGCGCCGGCAATCTGTTCAGGGGTAATAAGACCATCGCTGTCCACAGCCAGTACCGTAACTTCAAAGCCTCTTTCAGCCAGTGCATCACAGGTATCCAGCACGGCTTTATGTTCAGTGTTAACGGTAATGATATGCTTACCCTTGCTAAAGTTAGCTTCAGCAGCACCTTTTATCGCCAGGTTGTTGGACTCAGTGGCTCCAGAGGTAAAAACAATTTCTCTGGGATCGCAATTGAACACATCGGCAATTTGATTACGGGCGATATCTACCGCTTCTTCAGCAATCCAGCCGTAGCGATACGTACGGGAGGCCGGATTTCCAAAGTTTCCGTCCATGGTTAAGCACGCCATCATTTTCTCTGCCACACGGGGATCGACCGGTGTGGTGGCGGCATAATCTAAATAAACGGGTTGTGTACGGGTTTGAGTCATGACAACTGAATGCTAACCTTGATGTCTTCCAGAGGTTTAATGATGGATGTTTGCTTATCCTGGCGCCCGGCCACTTCCTGCACTTCACGCTGAGACATCAGTTCACCCAACGTAATGGAATCCAGAAACACGCTGATACGGTCGCTCAGATCCTGCCAGAGGCTGTGCGTCAGGCAACGTTCACCGCCCTGACAATCAGCCTGTCCCTGACAGCGGGTAGCATCAACGGATTCATCTACGGCGCGGATGACTTCACCCACAGCAATTCGCATGGCATCGCGGCCCAGCAGATAACCGCCGCCCGGACCACGTACACTGTCTACCAGCTTCTCTTTACGAAGTCTGGAGAACAGTTGCTCTAAATATGATAATGAAATTTCCTGACGCTCGGAAATGTCAGCCAGCGGCACGGGACCGCGGGTTGAATGCAACGCAACATCCAGCATAGCTGTAACGGCGTAGCGCCCTTTTGACGTTAATTTCATGACTTTCTCCCAGCCTTTTTCAGGCGGGAATTGTTACATTCCCGACTAAAATGGTCAAGTATTTAACCTGGTAAATTAGTCAGGTATTATCTATCAGCCTAATCAGATTTTCGGGTCAAAATCGTCCTGTACTTCACCCTGCTGGGGCACCACAGGATCAATCCCCGTATCAGCGAAGTCTTCAGCTTTAATGGCATGCAGATTGTCAGTACACACATCACCGCCCATTGCGCGGATAACGCCGCAAAGTTCTTCCACCTTATTGTCCATCTGGTGAATATGCTCAAGCATAACGCCCATGGCATTGGCCACCGGGTCCGGATTGTCAGTAGAAACGGCGTAGGCATCGAACCCGTATTTCTCGGCAATCTGGTGGCGACGGGTAACTTGCGGATCATCTGATGCAGTTTTTTGGGTTTTAACGATGCGTCCGGGAATGCCCACCACCGTTGCTCCAGCCGGTGTATCCTTGACAACAACCGAGTTAGAGCCGATTTTTGCCCCTTCAGCAATCACGATGGGGCCAAGCACTTTCGCACCGGCACCGACGACCACGTTTTTCTCCAGGGTAGGATGACGTTTTCCGGCCTTCCAGCTTGTACCACCCAGCGTTACACCATGATACAAAGTGACGTCATCGCCAATAACCGCCGTTTCACCAATGACAACCCCCATGCCATGGTCGATGAATACTCGTCTGCCAAGTGTGGCGCCCGGGTGAATTTCGATACCCGTTAACCAGCGGCTGAAGGTAGACAACGTGCGCGCCAGCCATTTTAAGTCGTGTTTCCACAGTTTATGACTGATCCTGTGCAGCCAGATAGCATGCAGGCCGGGGTAATTGGTCAGTACTTCAAAGGTATTCCTTGCCGCAGGGTCACGGTGAAAGACGCCTTTTATATCTTCTTTTATTCGCGGAAACACGGTACAACCCTCACTTTACGGCTTTGTCGATGGACGACAAAATGCCGCGCAGAATGTTCAGTTCCTGACTTTCCGGACGGGCACGGTTGAACAGACGACGTAATTTGGTCATCACCATGCCCGGATGGTTCTTAACAATAAAGTTTGTACCGGTAAGGGTTTGTTCGAGGTGCTGGTAAAAACGTTCCAGATCTTCGTTTAATGGGTAGTCATTTTCAGTGGGCGGGAACGCATCTTTCTCCAGCCACGCCATGCGCACTTCATAGCATAATGTCTGTACTGCGGCGGCAAGATTCAGTGAACTGTATTCCGGATTGGCGGGAATGCACACATGGAAATGGCATTGCTGCAGCTCTTCATTCGTCAGACCGTTATTTTCACGGCCAAATACCAGTGCCACCGGATAATCCGGTACTTCTTCAATCAGTTTACGGCCGCAGCTGCGGGGTTCCAGCATTGGCCAGGAGTGAGTTCTTGAACGTGCAGAAGTCCCGACGACCAGTCCGCAGTCAGCAACCGCTGACTGAAGCGTGGCAACAGTTTTGGCATTTGCCAGCACATCACCGGCACCGGCAGCTAACGCACTGGCGTGGCCATCCGGCGCACTCACAGGATCAACCAGATACAGGTTACTCAGGCCCATGGTTTTCATCGCCCTTGCGGTTGAACCAATATTGCCTGTGTGGGATGTATTAACCAGTACTATCCGGATGTTGTCGAGCATGCGTGTTACCTTCACCTGTTTTGCGGGTGGCGGATAATAGCACAATAGCTTTCTGGATGGCTATTTACCCCGCCCTGCAGAGGCCGTTTTTTCGCCGCCGGCCATTGCATATTTTAGCGGCTCTGTTAAACTTCGCGCGCTTTCAACGTGTATGTTCAATTTCCGTACAACGTTTACTATGATCTTTTACAATTGGTGGTTTACTTATGCATCCTATGCTGAATATTGCGGTGCGCGCTGCGCGTGTTGCCGGAACAATCATTGTGCGCGGTTTTGAGAATCGTGCTGACCTGACGAAAGAAGTGAAAGGCGCCAATGACTACGTAACGCAAATCGACAAAGAAGCCGAAAAGGCAATTATTAACAAAATTCAGCAGTCTTACCCGGATCACAGCTTTCTGGGTGAAGAAAGTGGCGAAACCCACGGTAAGGATTCAGATTTTCAGTGGGTTATTGATCCACTGGACGGAACCACCAACTTTGTAAAAGGTATCCCCCATTTCTGTGTTTCCATAGCTCTTCTGCACAAAGGTCGTCTTGACCAGGCTGTTGTTTTTGATCCAGTCCGCAGTGAAATTTTCACCGCCAGCCGTGGTCAGGGCGCCCAGTTGAACGGCTACCGTATCCGTGTAACCAAACCCCGCGATCTCACTGAAACTGTACTGGCTACTGCCCTGCCGTTTAAAAACAAAGCACAATTTGGTGAGTATGCCCTCGGCCTGAACAAAATCTTCCACGAATGTGGCGATATCCGCCGCGCTGGCAGTGCAGCACTGGATCTGGCTTACGTTGCAGCCGGCCGTGTTGACGGTTACTGGGAACGTGGTATTAAAGCATGGGACATTGCAGCAGGTGAACTGCTGGTGCGTGAAGCAGGCGGCCTGGTAACTGATTTTAAAGGTAACAACGACCCGCTTTACAAGGGTGAAATCGTAGCCGGCAGCCCGAAAGTGGTTCAGGGCCTCGTAAAGCATCTGAAATAAGAAGCACCTGAATCAGGAAGCACACTTCCACGGAAGTTAAAATGCTTTCAAAGGCCAGCGCAAACCCGCTGGCCTTTTTTGTTATTGCTGCCCTGAAAAGATTCTGTAACTTTTAACGGCTGTTAACATTCCACCATATAAACCGTCATTAAATACCGGCAAACAGGTCATAAAAAAGGCCGCTGACAAAGCGACCTTCTTCAATATCGTACTCCCGTATTTGTTTACGGAAGCGGGTCCATATCGGCACCTTCTTTCTCTACCTGCGGCGGCATCAGGTCTTCTTTACTGATCCCCAGTGCCAGCGCAACAGAGCTGGCAATGTAGATTGAAGAGTACGTACCTACCGCAACACCAAACAGCAGCGCTGTTGCGAAACCGTGAATAAGCGCACCGCCTTTATAGAAAAGCGCAACCAGTACCAGCACCGTGGTCAGTGAAGTAATGATGGTACGATTCAAGGTTTGCGACAGAGAGATATTTACAATCTCTGTAGGCTCACCCTTACGAATCTTGCGGAAGTTTTCACGGATACGGTCGCACACAACGATGGTATCGTTCAGCGAGTAACCGATAACCGCCAGCACGGCGGCCAGTACAGTCAAATCAAATTCGATTTGCAATACAGAAAACAAACCCAGGGTAAGAATAACGTCGTGTACCAGCGCAGCCACAGAACCCAGCGCAAAGCGCCATTCGAACCGCATAGCAACGTACACAAGAATACACAGCAGTGCCACCAGCATGGCGAGACCGCCCTGCTCTGTCAGTTCATCACCCACCTGGGGGCCAACGAACTCAATACGACGCATGTCTACGGTTTCACCGTCAGCACGCAGTGCAGCAAGTACCTGGTCGCCAATGGCAGAGGCTTTTACACCATCCCGGGGCGCGATACGGATAAGCACATCCTGACTGCTACCGAAGTTTTGTACAACGGCATCAGCAAAATCTGCTCCGGCCAGCTCAGAACGGATCTTCTCAAGATCAGCGGATTCTTCATAACCCACTTCAATGAGTGTTCCGCCTGTGAAGTCCAGACCCCAGTTCAGACTATTCATGCCCAGCGACACCAGTGAGCCGAGGATAAGCACAGTTGACAGGATCATGGTTGCCACACGCAACCGCATAAAGTTAACCGTATGGTTCAAAGATAAAAATTGCATAGTAACGGTTCCTTATATCGGCAGCGAAGTGACGCGGCGGCCGCCCCAGATTGCATTGGTGATCACACGGGTTACCAGAATCGCGGTGAACATGGACGTCGCAATACCAATCATCAGCGTGATGGAGAAGCCTTTAATCGGACCTGTACCCACAGCAAACAGGATCATACCGGCAATAAAGGTAGTCACGTTTGCATCGAGGATGGTAGAAAACGCGCTGTCATAGCCCATGTGAATGGCTTGCTGAGGACTGCGTCCGTCACGCAGTTCTTCACGAATACGCTCGAAAATCAGTACGTTGGCGTCTACCGCCATACCAACGGTCAATACAATGCCCGCCATGCCCGGTAAGGTCAGGGTCGCGCCGGGGATCATAGACATCACACCGATGATGATCACCAGGTTGCTCACCAGAGCCACATTGGCAATCAGGCCAAACGCTTTGTAGTAAACAATCATGAAAATCAGAACCGCTGCCAGACCCCAAACGATGGCCTGCATACCCATTGCGATGTTTTCTGCACCCAGACTAGGACCAACAGTACGTTCTTCAACAATTTGAATGGGGGCAATCAGCGCTCCGGCACGCAGCAGTAAAGACAGGTCACGGGCTTCTTTCGGAGAATCCAGACCGGTAATACGGAAGCTGCTGCCCAACTGCGCACGAATCGTTGCGATACTGATCACTTCTTCATGCTTTTCGAAAATCAGTTTACCGGCGTCATTACGTTCACCGGTCGACTTATACTCGATGAAAACCGTCGCCATAGGCTTGCCGATATTGCTGCGGGTAGAACGGGACATCTTATTACCACCCTCGGAATCCAGCGAGATGTTTACCTGCGGGATACCGTATTCATCAACACCGCTGTTTGCGTCAGTGATGTGGTTACCGGTAAGCATGATGCGTTTTTCAAGCAACTGAGGACGGCCGCTCTGGTCGTTAATCAGTTGAGACCCGGCCGGCACACGGCCGTTAACAGCGTCAGCAACGTCGTGGTCTAAGTCCACCATGCGGAATTCCAGTGTTGCAGTGGCATTCAAAATTTCTTTTGCCCTTGCGGTATCCTGAATACCCGGTAACTGCACCACAATACGGTCGGCGCCCTGTTTCTGTACAACAGGTTCAGCAACACCTAACTGGTTTACACGGTTACGGATGATGGTAATGTTTTGTTTTACTGCGTTATCACGGATTTCAGATAATTTAGCCTCAGAGAAAGCGGCGCGTAATTTCATGCCTTCCACTTCTTCAAAGCTCAGGTCACGGTTCTGGTTGCGCAGGAAGAACTCTGCTTTTTCCAGCGTCTCCTGATCACGGAACGTGATATCCAGATAATCATCATGCTGAGACACGGTACGGTAGCGCAGACCTTCTTCACGCAGAGAGGTTCTGAAACCGTTTTCTGCATCTTCCAGAGATTTCTTAATAGCCTCGCTCATATCCACTTCCATCAGAAAGTGAACACCGCCACGCAAATCCAGACCCAGCTTCATGGGAGAACCACCAAGGTTTTCCAGCCACTCCGGCGTATCCGGCGCCAGGTTCATAGCGACGTAATAATCTGTACCCAGTTCTTTTTCCAGTAATTCACGGGCGCGAAGCTGAGCATCACTGCTGTTCAGGCGAACCAGAATTTGCTCGTTTTCGAATTCGGTTTTCTTAACACTGATATTGTTGGCTTTCAGTGCGTCCTGAACGCGGGTAACCAGTTGTTCATCAACTTTGGCATCGCGTCCGGCAGAAATCTGCACGGCGTTATCTTCACCGTAAATGTTGGGAAGTGCATATAATGCACAGAGGCCAATAATAAAAATGACCACCAGCACTTTCCAGATCGAGTTTTTATTTAACACAGGAACTTCCTTTTACCAGAGAGCCGGGAAAATCCCGGCTCTGGCAGCATAGCTTAAATCGATTTCATCGTGCCTTTTGGCAGCACTGCAGAAACAGAGGTTTTCTGGATGACGATATTGGTTTCATCGTTTAACGCAATTTCAATAAAGTCTTTTTCTTCAGATACCTTAGTGATGCGTCCTACCAGGCCACCCTGGGTGAGAATTTCATCCCCTTTGCCCAGTGAAGAGACCAGATTTTTGTGCTCTTTAACACGCTTGGCTTGCGGGCGGTAAAGCAGGAAGTAGAAGATAAGACCGAATACACCCAGCATAATGAGCATTTCGAAACCGCCACCCTGTGGTTGACCACCGGCGGATTGCGCGTAAGCGTTAGAAATAAACAAGCTCATAATTTCCTCATTTTTTAAATGTTGTTATAGTGCCGGAACCGGCAAACCTTTTTGTGCGTAAAATTCTTTTACGAATCCGTCTAAATCATCTGCGTCAATGGCATCACGCAAACCTTGCATGACACGCTGGTAATACCGCAGGTTGTGAATCGTATTCAGACGGGCGCCCAGGATCTCATTACATTTGTCCAGATGATGGAGATATGAGCGTGAATAGTTTTTACAAGTGTAACAATCGCAGTTTTCGTCCAGTGGTGACGTATCGTTGCGATGTTTGGCGTTGCGGATTTTTACCACACCTTCAGTGACAAACAGATGACCGTTGCGGGCGTTCCGTGTTGGCATTACGCAGTCAAACATATCAATGCCGCGACGAACGGATTCCACTAAATCTTCCGGTTTACCCACACCCATCAGATAACGGGGCTTGTCCTGCGGAATTTTAGGTGCCGTGTGTTCAATAATGCGGATCATGTCCTCTTTGGGCTCACCCACAGACAAACCGCCAATGGCGTAACCATCAAAGCCAATCTCTTCAAGGCCGGCCAGCGATACGTCACGAAGACCTTCATACATACCGCCCTGCACAATACCAAACAATGCCGACGGATTATCGCCGTGGGCTTCTTTACTGCGTTTGGCCCAGCGCAAAGAAAGCTCCATAGAGATCCGCGCTTCCTGTTCCGTTGCCGGATAAGGAGTACATTCATCAAAGATCATGACGATATCAGAGCCGAGATCCCGCTGCACTTCCATGGATTTTTCAGGTGTCAGCAAGATTTTTTCACCATTGATCGGTGAACGGAAGGTCACGCCTTCTTCGGTGATCTTGCGCAGGTCGCCAAGACTGAACACCTGAAAACCACCGGAGTCGGTAAGGATTGGCTTATCCCAGTGCATAAAATCGTGAAGATCACCGTGTTGCTTTATGATACCGGTGCCCGGACGCAACATCAGGTGGAAAGTATTGCCCAGGCAAATGTGCGCGCCGCTGTCCTTCAGCTCTTCAGGGGTCATCCCTTTTACAGTGCCATAGGTGCCTACAGGCATAAAAGCCGGTGTTTCTACCACGCCTCTGTCGAATACCAGACGGCCGCGTCTGGCTTTGCCATCGGTTTTAAGTAGTTCAAATTGCATTAAAAACTGTATCCCGAAATCACCAGCGGGCGATGCGCAGCTGGCGTAAATAAAAAATTTGGCGGCGATTATACCAGTTTCAGCGTACAGATCATGCTCTGCAGCGCGGTAACCCTGAAATTAAACGCAACCCTGCTGTTTATGCCGGCTGGCTTTGCGCTTTTTCAATGAACATGCTGTCGCCGTAACTGAAGAAACGGTATTCATTTGCAATGGCATCCTGATAGGCTTTCATGACATTTTCTCTGCCGGCAAATGCACTGATCAACATCATCAGTGTGGACTCCGGCAAGTGAAAGTTCGTAAACATGGCATCCACGACTTTAAAATTGAAACCCGGATAGATGAAAATATCAGTATCATCAAAGAAAGGCCGGATCAGGTCATCACCGGCGGCTTTTGCAGCCGACTCCAGTGAACGCACCGAAGTGGTACCCACGGCAATAACCCGTTTTCCTGCAGCTTTAGTGGTCACTACGGCGTCTGTCACATTCTGCGGCACTTCGGCATACTCCGAGTGCATAACGTGTTCCTGAATATTATCAACACGCACCGGCTGAAATGTGCCGGCCCCGACGTGCAGAGTAACAAACGCCAGATTCACACCTTTAGCCCGCAGGGCAGTCAGCATGTCGTCGTCAAAATGTAATCCGGCTGTCGGTGCAGCCACTGCGCCGGGCTTCTGATTATAAACAGTCTGGTAACGCTCTTTATCACTGCTTTCATCAGCACGGTCAATGTAAGGAGGCAGCGGCATATGGCCATATTGCTCAAGTTGAGAAAGTACTGAAGCCGCATCATCAAAATGAATGAGAAATAGCGCGCCTTCCCTGCCCGTTACGGTGACGTGCACCTTTTCTTCCAGCAACAACTGAGTACCGGGTTTGGGCGCCTTACTGGCACGCACGTGGGCCAGTACCTGATTATTATCTAAGATCCGCTCTACCAGCACTTCCACCTGGCCGCCGGAGGCTTTTTTACCTCTCAGCCGCGCAGGAATTACCCTGGTATTATTGAATACCAGCAAGTCACCTTCATCTACCAGAGACAGCATCTCAGCGAACTGCTGATGTCTAACTGAACCGGTATTCCCATCCAGGCACAGAAGACGGCTGGCACGACGTTTTTCTGTAGGATATTTGGCAATCAAATGCTCTGGCAGCTCGAAACTAAAATCAGATAACTTCATTTTTCACTTCAAAATCAGTAAATTAAAACTCGTAAATATACGCACGTATATTTTTAGATAACTATATATATACCGAAATACGCATAAACAATATACAGCGCGGACTTAAACGCTTAAGATACGTACAGATAGTGATGATGTTCTCCCAAACAGATCCTATTCTGACCCGGTAGCTTTACCGGGTTTTTTTTATCTGTTTCACAGGATTACCTTAATCCCCGGTTACCCTGGTGGACGTCTCAGTCATCATCCATATCGTTAAGAATGTCACCGACGGCCTGCATAGCAAGTGGCCGGGCATTTAACACCATCATGATCTGCAAAAACAAATCAGCCCCCATAATACCTTTATTCACTTTGTTTCGCAGGTTATCTGCACTCTGCTCCACCCCAATTTCGGCTAACCGGTCACTAAGTGCCTGATATTTAACACCTCTCACCGACATTTCTGACTTTACGAGCCTTGCCACTGCTTGCCGCCAATTATTTTTCGCCATCAGAAAACCACCATTTGTGAGTTATATTTTACAAAAACATACTTTTTTACACATAAAAGAGGTATTGATTATTGACTACTTTGCCCCAACCTGTCTACACTGAACCCCGTGAATGTTGTCGTGCACTTTAAAAGTCGTTTACAGTGTTGTCGACATTTTCGCTTCAATCGTAAAGGAGAGACGTTATGACGTGGGATCTGGAAAAGCTTGAATCCCTCTTGCAAGAACACGACGACTTTGTCATCACCCGTGAAGAAGGTTGCCTTCTCATTGCTAATCAGGATGGCATTGACGCCTGGCTGGCACTGAGTGGCGAGCAAATTCTGGTGGAAAGTCTGTTATTCCCGGCTTCCGATGTAAAAGACAAGCCGGCTTTGGATCACGAGATTCTGTCAACGCACATGGTATTTCCGCTGACGACAGTAGGTATTTCCACCATTGGTGGTGATGAATACTACACAGCTTTTGGCGCACTGAGTGCCCAGTCAAAGCCTGAAAGTATCGTGATCGAAGTTGAAACCTTGTTTCAAAACGTAGCGTCTTTCTTAGATGCTTACGAAACGCATTTAAAGTAACCCGACAGGAGAAGCGAATGTCTGTTTGGAAAAAATTAGTAACAGCTGTGAAAGGTGGTGCCACTGAAGCTGCCCAAGCCGTAGCCGACAGTCAGGCAATAAGAATTCTTGAGCAGGAGATCCGTGAGGCGAAGGAAGAGTTACGTAAATCTGATCATGCCCGCACGCAAATCCTCGCGAAATGCAAATTATCGCAACAGAAGGTAGACAGCTTCAGTGCTTCTATCGCTGAATACGAAGCCCATGCCCGCAAGGCGGTTGATACAGACCGTCAACTGGCACTGGATTGTGCACAAAAAGTGTCTGATTTGAAAGCTGAGCAGGAACAGGAACAGCAATACCTTGACCAGTTCAAACAATCCGAGAAGCAACTGGCTCAAAATATTCAGCAGGCCAAAGCAAACCTGCGCCGCCTGGAGCAACAGGTGGATATGGTAAAGGCCACAGAAAGCGTGCAAAAAGCGCAGGTGGCGGTATCTTCACGCCACATGGGTGCGAACAGTAAAATGAAGACTGCGACAGAATCTTTATCGCGGATTCAGGAAAAGCAAAAACTTCGCACCGCTGAGTTGCAAGCTGCCGAAGAGCTGGCGGCTGAAGAGTCCACCAGCGATCTGGAAAAACGTCTTTCTGAGGCGGGTATCAAAGGCGGAAAATCATCTGCAGATGATGAACTGAGCCGGATTCTGGGTAAGTAATTCACGTTAAGGGGGCTGACATGCCCCCTTAATTTTTGCGACTTGCACCGGAAATTGCTTTTACGTCATACTGCTTAGCTCAGAAATAATCATCAGGGACGCATCCATACACCATGGCTTCATGGACCCACATTCGTAAACTCATGCTGCGGTATTTTTCCGAATCCCGCTGGTACACCATTGTCACCATCACTTTTATCTACGGCTTACTTGCATGGTTGATGCTGTCTGCGGCCGGAGAAGAAGCGCTGACCAGCCATGCAGATTTTTTTTACTGGATGGCTGTTACCGCCTCAACTGTCGGTTATGGCGATCTGTCACCGGTCACACCGGCAGGTAAAATTATCGTATCGCTGTATGTAATTCCGGTGGGATTGAGTATTTTCGCGATGGTAGTGGGCCGCATTGCGGCATGGGTGAGCCATCACTGGCAAAGAGGACTGTTAGGAATGAAACCATTACATGTTGAAAATCACATTCTGGTTATCGGCTGGAATGAAAACAAAACTCTGCTGTTGCTGGATTTACTGCTTAAAGAGCGGGAAGCCCTGCCGGATAAGCCGGAAATCGTGCTGTGTGTAAAAGCAGATATTCACAACCCCATGCCGGACAAAATTGAATTTGTGAAAGTTGATTCATTTAACCGCGATGAAGATATGGACAAGGCCTGCGTCGCCACTGCCAGAACCATTCTCATGGACAATCCGCAGGATGACGTGACGTTAACCACAGCCCTTTATTGCACTAACCGGAATCCGGATGCCCACAAAGTCGCGTACTTTACTGACGATACGCTGGTTCCCCTGCTGCAGATGCATTGTCCGAAAGTTGAGTGTACACCGTCAGTGGCCGTTGAAATGCTGGCGAAAGCAGCTTTTGATCCCGGTTCCAGTATGCTGCATCACGATTTAATCAGCGTTGACGACGGTCAGGCACAATTTTCAACCCAGGTGCCGGCGGATATCCAGTCTATTGCAGTAGAGCATGTCTTTCATAATTTTAAACGTGAATATAACGCCATTCTTATTGGCTACGCCCCCGGCGGCGTGTATAAAAACATGGTTCTCAACCCTGATTTGTCACATACCATTTGTGGCGGTGACAAAGTGTTTTACATCGCCGGCAGCCGGTTGAACGATATTAACTGGCAGACATTAGGAGCGTAATCAATGTTTGGCAAATTGTTTGGCAGAAGTAAGAAAGACACAGAGAAAGCAAAACCCAAATCTCCTGAAATCATGGGATTATATCTGGGCGGTTCGTTTGAACTGGATGATCTGAAACTTAAGCTGCTGGAACCGCAACTTACCATCGAAGGCGCGGCCCGTTCCCAATTAATCCAGGCGGTGGGAGAAGCCCCGCTGGACAGTGGTGGTACTTTGCTGCGTTATTACACTGACGATGACGGCTTCCTGCAAATTGTTACTGATGGTGGTCTCACAGAAAACCATATTACCGACGTTAAGCTGTGGTACTTTTACGAGACTAAAACCATCGGCAATGAAGCCCAGTGGAAAGAAGCATTGAGTTCTGTGATTTCAAAGCCCGTTTACACACTGAACGGACACGATTATCACCGTGTATGGGACGCTGTCGGTGAAATATCACCGCCGGTTGCTGTTACTGAAACCACCTACGAAGAAGATGGTGATGTCAGTACAACTGACCAGTTTATGATGCTGTATGAACGTCCCCTTGATAACGGACGCACAGAGTCGCTGCTGGTAGCCGGTGAAGAAAAAATTGTAGGTCACAATGCAGACCGCTGTCTGGTGATAAGCACAGGGTTCGATATTGAGCCCGCCGACATTACTATTAACGGTTAATAAAAGGATACATACCTAATGGACACTATCATTCAATCATTAGCAGGGCTGGATAATTTCGCCTTGTACTTTGCTATCTCTGTCGCCTTTTTGTTTGTATTTAAAATCGTATACGCCATGGTCACCCCGCATGACGAATGGAAACTGGTCAAAGAGGAACAGAATGTAGCTGCGGCCACCGGTTTTGGCGGCGCGTTGATTGGCTTCGCTATCGCCCTTTCAGGTGCAGCTTCTAATGCTGTATCCATTGTGGATTTCGCGCTGTGGGGCGTGATTGCTGTCGTCGCCCAGTCATTTGCTTTTGCACTGCTGCGCTTTACCTTTATGCCGAAAATCGCAGAACGCATTAACAACAATGAAGTTTCCGCAGGGATCATGCTTGCTGCCATGTCAGTGGCAGTGGGTCTGCTGAACGCTGCTTGTATGACATACTGATTCGGAGACAGATATGACCCGAAAAAGAAGTCGTTACATAGATTTGCGCAAAATGCGCAAAGGGTTTGCACTAAAGCCTCTGGCCGTAGGGATTGCCGGTATAATGGCAACCGGTTGTGCAGACGACCGTCAGGATGCACAGATTTATACCTCGCTGGAAGATTGTAAAACGGATTATCCTGACGCGGCAGAACGCTGTGATGCAGCTTACCAGACTGCCCTCGATGAAGCGTCCCGTACCAGTCCCCGTTTTAATTCCGAATATGACTGCGAGTATGAATTCGGTCCGAATCAGTGCCGTGAAGTTAATAATTCAGGTGGCAGTTTCTTCATGCCGTTCATGGCAGGGTTTATGGTCAGCCAGTTACTCTCCCCCCGCCCTTACTATTCACAACCCATTTATACCTCTTATTCCCCGTATTCGCCGTTCCGCTCAAAATGGGTGACTGCAGATGGCTATGTGTTTGACGGTGACATCCGCAAGCGTAATTACAAAGTCAGTCCGTCTGTTTATAAACCCAAGCCCACCGTTACACGTACTGTCAGCCGCGGTGGTTTCGGCAGCTCTGTGAGAGCCAAATCAAGCTGGGGGAGCAGCAGCCGTTCCGGAAGCTGGGGCAGCTGATCCCGTGCTTCGTATTCCGCTCAGAGAGCGGCCTGACTGGAAGCAGCAGGCCGCTGAGTACGGCTTTCATTTTCACACCATGTACGGCGAGCCGTATTGGGATGAATCTGCTTATTATCAGTTTTCACTGAAACAAATTGAGCGGGATATAGAAGACCCTACCGCTGAATTGCATCAGATGTGTCTTGCAGCAGTAGATAAGGTCATCCGTGACGAAGAGTGGCTGGACCGCTTTCAGATCCCCGCCCTTCACCGTGAATTCATTCTCCGGTCCTGGCAGGACAACGCCCCCTCACTCTATTCCCGGCTGGATTTAGTCTATGACGGTAAAAGTCCGGCTAAGCTGCTGGAAAACAATGCAGACACGCCCACGTCCTTGTATGAATCCGGCTTCTGGCAATGGTTATGGCTTGAACAGCAGGTAGACCGGGGAAATTTACCCCGACACGCCGATCAGTTTAATTCCTTACAGGAAAAGTTAGTTCACCGGTTTGAAGAAATCGCGGCTTACTACCGCATCCGTAACATGCATTTCGCCTGTTGCAGGGATACGGAAGAAGACAGAGGTACCGTACAATATTTGCAGGATTGTGCTCAGGCAGCAGGTCTGCAATCAGAGTTTATATACATTGAAGACATAGGCCTTGCCGATACCGGCGCGTTTACTGATTTACAGGACAACAATGTTACTGAGTGCTTTAAGCTTTACCCCTGGGAATTCATGCTGCGGGAGAGTTTCGGCGACGCCTTGTCAGGTGCCGGTACAAACTGGATAGAACCGCCATGGAAAGCCATTTTGTCCAATAAGGCTCTGTTACCGCTTCTATGGGAAATGTTTCCGGGCCATCCCAATCTGTTGCCTGCCTATTTCCCCGACAATGCGCCGGGCCTGGAAACCGGCAAATGGATTCAAAAACCGCTGTTCTCAAGAGAAGGGGCAAATATCAGCCTGATTGAAAATGGTAAGCAAACCAAACTCTCCGACGGTCCGTATGGAGAGGAAGGCGTTGTGATCCAGGCGTTTACTGCCCTGCCCCGGTTTGCTGAAAATTACACACTGATCGGTAGCTGGCTGGTAGACGATATGCCTGCCGGTTTGTCTGTACGGGAAGACAGCAGTGAGATCACTCAGGATTTATCCCGTTATCTGCCACACATTATTGCGTAAACCTATGCCACAACTTAAAAAGCAGCTTCGCTTTCTTGCCATTATTGCCGGCGTACTCATTCTCATTGAAGCGCTGAACCTCCTCACCGGAAACAGCCTGAATCAATTTGGTATTATTCCGAGAGCACTGCCTTACCTGCCCTATATTTTTACTGCGCCGTTTTTACACGGCTCTGCCAGCCACCTGGTCACGAACCTCGTGCCACTGATGCTGTTTATGTGGTTAACAATGCAGTGGGGAAACCGCACATTCTGGCTGACCACCCTGACCATTCTTCTAACCGGCGGTCTCGGCGTTTGGATATTCGGCCGCTCAGCAATCCATATCGGTGCCAGTGGCATGGTGTATGGTTACTTTGGCTTTTTATTGCTGGCAGGCTTCATGAGCAGAAAAGTCCCTTACCTGGTGATTTCTGTGCTGGTTGCCATTATGTATGGCGGTATGTTGTTTGGCATTCTGCCAACAAAGGCGTTTATTTCTTTCGAGTATCATTTATTCGGATTTATTGGCGGTCTCATCGCAGCACGGGCTTGGGTGAAGTAATTGATTCCCGTATACTGGCCTTCAATCCGAAGTACAACGAAATAAATATGTCCGGCACCACAGAAACCAAAAATCAGCAAAACCAGGGCTTCTTCGGCAACCTTGCGTTCAATATTGTTATCCCTGTTTTAATCATGTCTTACGGCAGCGGAGACGAATACCTCGGGCCGGCCTGGAGCATCGTTGCAGCCCTCGCTTTTCCAATTGTTTACGGCATCTGGGATTTAAAGCAGTCCGGTAAAGTGAATGGTTTTTCCGTTCTCGGGATTGTCAGCGTTATCCTTACCGGCGGTATCAGTTTATTGAAACTGCCCGCCGAATATATTGCAATTAAAGAAGCCACCATTCCGGCGCTTATCGGTATTGCAGTTCTGGTGACTCAGTTTGGTAAAAAGCCACTGGTTAAAATGCTCATCCTGAACGACCAGATCATTAACTGGGAAAATTTAAACCGCGCGCTGGATGAGAAAGGAAAACAGGAAGAATTCAAACGTAAAATTGCTATCAGCTCTTACATTGTTGCCAGCTCCTTTTTTCTTTCCTCAGTATTAAATTATGTGCTGGCGAAAATGATTCTGGTCAGTGAACCCGGCACCACTGCCTACACCGAAGAACTGGGCCGGATGACGATGCTGAGCTATCCGGTTATCGTTATCCCGAGCATGATTTTGCTGGTGACTGCATTGTGGTATCTGTTTTCTCAGATTGGCAAAATTACCGGTGAAGACCTGGACAACTTTCTGAATCAGTAAATTTAAACAATGATAAAAAAATAGCCGCAATTTGCGGCTATTTTTTTGCCTTGCCGGGGTGGCAGGCGTGTTGCGCATAAGCCGATAAATGAATCAAAGCGTACTGTGAAAATTATCACAGTACGCCTGTCATTCAGCTCAGCGGTTGTTCAGGAAGCGGAAGAATTGCTTTGCAATGTCAGTGTTATCTAACTGACCGGCAAAAGCGTCTGCTCCGGCACCGAATGCAAAAACTTCCACATCGACACCAGTGTGGCCACCAGTGGTCCAGCCGGTATTCGTCTTCTTATCAAGGAATGCTTTCAACGCTGTTTCACGGGCCTCAAAGTCAGGCAGTGCCGCGATACTGTCTACCACTGCACTGTCATCGTCTTCAAAAGTGAATCCCAGTTGCGCTTCAGCATACGCAGCCGGAGAGGCTTCACTGACCATGTTGACAGCAATGGATGAAACAGAAGCCTTCATGTTACGCAGGTACTCAGGATGCCACTCGTAAATACCGTCTGCGCCAATTGTCAAACCGCCGGTACTGTGATCAGCGGTAAGCACAACCAGTGTATCAGGGTGTGTTTCTACATAATTTTGCAGATATTCCATGGTAACAGCCAGATCATCCATTTCCGCCATCGCAGAACCGATGTCATTGGCATGTCCTGCCCAGTCTACTTGACTCGCTTCTACCAGAAGGAAAAATCCTTCCGGATCCTCAAGATGCTTAATCGCATTTTTAGTCAGAAAAGACAGGCGGTGCGGGTTACTGTCATCCAGCGCAGCCGGCAATCCCACCGGTGCAAATAGTCCCAGCACGTCAGTGCCGGCAGGCAATGTAGCTAACTGGTCATAGTCATCAACATATTGATAGCCGTTATCTGCAAATAAAGCGGTGAGATCTCTGTCATCACGGGCGAAATAAGAAGTACCGCCCCCCAGCATGACATCGGCGACAAATCCGTCATTAATACGGTCGTCGAAAAAGCTGTCAGCGATGGCGTTGTAATTCTTACGGCTTTCATTGTGCGCCAGATAAGAAGCGGGCGTTGCATGATTGATTTGCGATGTGACCGCAACACCAGTGCGCAGACCGAGTTGCTTTGCTCTTTGCAGAACCGACTCAACAGGTTGCTTGTTGGCATCCACCCCAATGGCACCATTGTACGATTTAATGCCTGTGGCCAGCGCTGTAGCCGCAGCCGCAGAGTCGGTAACATAACCGGAAACCGGCGCCGGATGCGTAGAGGCGTTGCCGGTAAGCATGTGGTCAAACACGACATCTTCGATGTCAGGTGTTTCAGGGTTATCAGCAAAGTTGCGGTAAGCCGTGGTGTAAGCCGGCCCCATGCCGTCGGCCACTACCATGATGATATTTCGGGGCTGTTGCTGTGCTGATGAATTCTGTGCCGCATGACCGGCATTATCGAGTTGCGCGCAGCCTTGCGCCAGGGTGAGCCCTACCAGAGAGCACACGCTTATTTTTTTTAGCATCGTCGTATCCACAGGAAAAAAAACTGTGGCTAAGTGTAAATCACATCAGGACAAGCGCCAAACCCAAAGCCGTGAGTCATCAAAAATTCACGAAAGGCTGTAATTTCATCGATTTAACGCTAAGCCGTTGACTGACTGGTCAGGAGTTCGCGCATGCGTTGCTGCGCCACGTCAACTAACATATCCGGCTGAAATTTAGAGATAAACCGGTTGCAACCAACCTTTTCCACCATGGCCTCATTAAAGCTGCCACTTAAGGACGTATTCAGGGCAACAAATAAATCACTCATTCGCTCATCACCGCGCACTTCTGCAGTTAAGCGGTATCCGTCCATTTCCGGCATCTCAGCATCAGTAAACATTAATAAGATAAGGTCGGACGGCCGCTTCCCTTCATCAGCCCATGATTTGAGTAAGGCCAGGGCTTCTGCACCATTGTGACATTCAAGGCAGGACAATCCTATCTGGGCAAGGGTATCTTTGATTTGTTTACGTGCAGTAGCGGAATCATCCACAATCAGCACCTGACGGCCGTGCATAGCACTGACAACCTGCTCATCAAGCACGCCGTCAGAGATAGAAATGTCGTAATCGATGATCTCAGCCAGCACTTTTTCTACATCAATGATTTCTACCAGTTCGTTCTTGCCGTCAATTTCAATCTGACTGATGGCAGTAAGGTAATTTGATTTACCGATAGTCAGCGGCGGCGGCTGAATATTTTGCCAGGATGTATTAACGATGCTTAATACATCACCAATCAGAAATCCCTGAACGGAGCGGTTATATTCTGTGATGATGACGTTATTAGCGTAATTCGTATCGCCACTATTTTTCATACGAATGGCGCTGCGCAGATCAATGACAGGAATCGGATTCCCTCTGTAAAGTGTCACACCACACAAGTTGCCGTGAGATCCCGGCATAGCATTCATCTTCGGAACACCGATGACTTCTTTAACCTTAAAAACGTTAATGGCAAACGCATGACGGGTCCCCAACCTGAACATCAGTAGTTCGAGACGGTTCTCCCCCACCAGATTAGTCCGTTGATCGACGGTACTAAGAATACTGCTCATACTCCCCCCGAATTATTTTAATTAGAGTAATGATAGGGGGAAAATAAAGATAATGCTTTAAGCAATTAGACTCAAAAAATGAAACCAACGCCGTAACCTTTCTGGAAACCCAACAATATTCATTCACAGATATTATGACGGGAATGACAATTATATATTTACGTTATTCGAATTGCGGCACTAGGATGAATGTGAGCTAACGAGAGCGCAGTGCAGCGTAATCGCCTAAACAACATATTTGAGTTAATTCGGGAGAGACCTCTATGTCGCAATATCAGCAAGATATCGATACTATTGCTACGCTTAAAGCCGCGCAGAAAGGAAGCTGGGAAGGTATTAACCCAGAGTACGCCGCACGCATGAAAGCACAGAGCCGTTTCAAAACTGGTCTGGACATTGCGAAGTACACTGCCGCTATCATGCGCAAAGATATGGAAGAGTATGATGCCGACAGTGCAAGCTATACCCAATCTTTAGGTTGCTGGCACGGCTTCGTAGGTCAACAAAAAATGTTGGCTGTTAAGAAACATCACGGTACTACCAACAAACGTTATCTGTACCTCTCCGGCTGGATGGTTGCGGCCCTGCGTTCTGAGTTCGGCCCACTGCCTGACCAGTCTATGCATGAAAAGACCACCGTTCCTATGCTGATTGAAGAGCTTTACACTTTCCTGCGTCAGGCTGATGCACGTGAACTGGGTGATTTATTCAAGCAGTTGGACGCAGCGAAAGCAAACGGTGGTGATGTTGCAGCAATCCAGGCGCAAATCGACAACTTTGAAACCCACGTAGTCCCCATCATTGCTGACATCGATGCCGGTTTCGGTAACGAAGAAGCCACTTACCTGTTAGCGAAGAAAATGATTGAAGCGGGTGCTTGCTGTATTCAGATTGAAAACCAGGTATCTGATGCTAAGCAGTGTGGTCACCAGGACGGCAAAGTTACTGTTCCTCATGAAGACTTCCTGGCGAAAATCAACGCTGTTCGTTACGCATTCTTAGAGCTGGGCGTAGACGACGGTGTAATTGTTGCCCGTACTGACTCATTAGGCGCTGGCCTGACGCAGAAAATCCCTGTATCTACCGCCCCCGGCGACCTGGCTTCTCAGTACAATGCATTCCTGGACACTACTGAAGTATCCGGTGCAGATGACCTGTCTGATGGCGACCTGGTGATTAAGCAAGACGGCAAACTGGTTAAGCCTGTTCGTCTGCCTAATGGTCTGTTCAAGTTCAAAGCAAATACTGGTTTCGACCGTGTTGTTCTTGACTGTATCACTTCTCTGCAACACGGCGCTGACCTGCTGTGGATTGAAACTGAGAAGCCTCACGTACGTCAGATTGGTGACATGGTTGACGCGATTCGTGAAGTTATCCCGAATGCGAAACTGGTTTACAACAACTCACCGTCTTTCAACTGGACACTGAACTTCCGTCAGCAGGTATTCGATGCATGGCAGGAAGAAGGCAAAGACGTATCTGCTTACGACCGTGCGAAACTGATGTCTGCAGAATATGACGACAGCGAACTGGCTGCAGATGCTGATGCGAAGATCCAGACCTTCCAGCGTGATGCGTCACGTGAAGCGGGTATCTTCCACCACCTGATCACACTGCCTACCTACCACACTGCGGCACTGTCTACTGACAACCTGGCGCAGGGTTACTTCGGTGACGAAGGTATGCTGGCTTACGTTAAAGGTGTTCAGCGTAAAGAAATTCGTCAGGGTCTGGCGTGCGTTAAGCACCAGGCAATGGCCGGTTCTGACCTGGGTGACACCCATAAAGAGTACTTCTCAGGTGAAGGCGCACTGAAAGCTTCAGGCGACGACAACACCATGAACCAGTTTGATGTATAAACACACAGGTTCCTAACCTCTGGCTCCTTCGGGAGCCTTTTTTATATTCACCGGTTTTATTCATTTCACAGCCACAAAAATAAAACACCCGTTTGAAATCCGGGGTACACTGGCTGTCAAACCAGGTCGAAAGTATCAGTACAACAGGCGAATAAAGCAGTAACAATCTGCGACTAATAGTCTATCTTACTTATCAGGACCAGACGCTTATAATAGCAACAGATAATAATCCTAATTTGGAGCATTGAGAGCATGAATATAGCCAAAGTAGATTTGAATCTTCTGGTTTATCTGGATGTTTTGCTCAGAGAAGGCAGTGTTACCCGCGCCGCTAATCAGCTCAGCATCACCCAGCCGGCCATGAGTAACGGTTTAAAACGGTTAAGAGATTTATTTAAAGATCCGTTGTTGGTGAGAACCAGCGAAGGCATGACACCGACTAAACGTGCCCTTGAGCTCCAGCCGGTCATCCGCGATGTACTCAGTAAACTGGAAAGCTCCATTCAGCCGGAAACCGATTTTGACCCGGCCACCAGCAACCGTACATTCCGGATCATGACCAGCGACTATGCGGAAAGCACTTTACTGCTTGAGCTGGTCGGCCGTTTGAGCAAGATTGCCCCGAATATCACCCTGGATTTAATCACGCCGAGTGACGTGACATTCCACGATGTGGAACAGGGTAAAGTCGACATGGCGATAAACCGCTTCGACGAACTGCCTCTTTCCTTTCACCAGAAAGTCATCTGGTATGACAGCTTCAGCTGTGTGCTCAGCGCATCCCATCCGCTGGTAAACCAGAAATGGGATCTGGACAGTTATTTAAGCGCCCAGCATATCTGGGTAAGTAAAACCGGCTTCGGTGTGGGCGTAGGTATTGATCCCAATGAAGTGCAAAAACTTGGCTGGGTCGATGCTGAATTAACTAAACTGGGAAAACAGCGGGCGATCAGAGTGTTTACCCGCCACTATCACGCAGCACTGCAAATAGCTAAAACACAAAATCTGGTGGCCACATTACCGGGCAAAGCGGCGCGACTGTTTAAAGACGATCCGGAAGTTGTAGTGAAAGATCCTCCTTTCGATATTCCGCCAATTGCGTTGAAAATGGCGTGGAGTGCCTTGCTGCATCATGATGCAGGCCACATCTGGCTGCGCCGTTTAATTGGTGAGCTGGCATCTGAGATGAGTAATCTGTAAGTCATCTTCCAGCGAACATTCACCAATATTATGACAGCAATACAAACCATAAATTAAAAATAGTGTCCGGAAACCTCTACACTAACAACTCATTAAAGAGTAGAGGTCATTATGAAAGGGTATATTCAACACGGACGACTTCAGGTTGCTGAGGTTCTGGACACATTCATCAATGAACAGGCAATGCCCGGCGCTAATGTCGATAAAGACACTTTCTGGGCGAATTTCGAATCCCTGCTTGCAGACCTCACACCACTTAATCAGGCTCTGCTGGATAAGCGGGATCATTTCCAAACCTTAATTGACGCTTATCACAAAAGCGGCAAGGCCGCTTCCGGCGACGACTATCTGAACTTTCTGCGGGAAATCGGATATCTGGAGAATGAGCCGGACAATGTCACTGCCACGACGGACAATGTAGATGCAGAGATTGCCACCATGGCAGGCCCGCAACTGGTTGTGCCTATCAATAATGCCCGCTATGCACTGAACGCTGCGAATGCCCGCTGGGGAAGTCTGTATGACGCGCTGTATGGTACAGATGTGATCAGCGATGAAGGCGGAGCAGAAGCCGGAACAACCTATAATCCTGTACGGGGCGCTAAAGTAATCACTGAAGCAAAACGATTAATGGACACCCTGCTGCCGCTTGCTGACGCATCCCATAAAGATGTAACCGGCTACGGCATCACAGACGGTGCGCTTACCGTTTCCCTGAAAAGCGGCCATACCACTCTGCAAACCAGTGAACAGTTCCTTGGCTACACTGGCGATGCAGATGCGCCGGACACACTGCTGTTTGTTCATAACGGCTTACATTTTGAAATTCAGATTGATGCCGCAAGCCCGGTGGGTAAAGCCGATCCTGCCGGGGTGAAAGATGTGCTGCTTGAAGCAGCGCTGACAACAATCATGGACTGCGAAGATTCTGTAGCAGCCGTAGACGCTGAAGATAAAACACTGGTGTATTCAAACTGGTTAGGTCTTATGAAAGGCGATCTGTCGCTGACCATGGAAAAAGGCGGCAAAAAGATTGTCCGTGCTATGCAGTCTGACCGTGAATACACCACAGCAGATAGCACAGGCAAACTGTCACTGGCCGGCCGCAGCCTCATGTTTGTACGCAATGTTGGTCACCTCATGCGAAATGATGCGATTTTACTGGACGGTGAACCGGTCTTTGAAGGCTTGATGGACGGTGTGATCACATCCCTCATTGCTAAACATGATTTACTGGCCAATGGTAAATTCCGTAACTCCCGTGAAGGCAGCATTTATATTGTTAAACCTAAAATGCATGGCCCTGAGGAAGTCGCCTTCGCTGACAGCCTGTTCAGCCGTGTTGAAGCCATGCTGGGCCTCGACCGGGATACGCTGAAAATGGGTATTATGGATGAAGAGCGCCGCACCAGTATCAATCTGAAAGCCTGCATCGGCGCAGCCTCATCACGTGTCGCTTTCATCAATACCGGTTTCCTCGACCGTACGGGTGATGAAATTCACACCTCTATGCAGGCAGGGCCATTCGCAGCAAAAGGCGCATTGAAAACCATGCCCTGGATTGCTGCCTATGAAAAAGCCAATGTACAAACGGGCCTGTCTTGTCAGCTTTCCGGCCGCGCACAGATTGGTAAAGGCATGTGGCCTATTCCGGATCAGATGGCAAATATGATGGAAGCGAAAATAGGCCATCCGAAGGCCGGTGCCAATACCGCCTGGGTCCCCTCTCCCACGGCTGCCACGTTGCACAGTCTGCATTACCATGAGGTCGATGTATTCGCCCTGCAGTCCGGTATGCAACAACAGCACTATAACGGTATTGCGGATATTCTTACGATCCCTTTGATGCCTGAAGACTCGACTTTGTCTGCAGAAGCTATTCAGCGTGAAGTAGATAACAACGTACAGGGCATTCTGGGATACGTGGTGCGCTGGGTTCATCAGGGGATTGGTTGTTCAAAAGTGCCTGACATCAATAATGTTGGTCTGATGGAGGACCGCGCGACCTTGAGGATTTCTTCCCAGCACCTGGCCAACTGGCTGGTACATAACATCATTACGCCGGAGCAGGTTAACGAATCCCTTACCCGCATGGCAGTGCTGGTTGATGAACAAAATGCCGGCGACAGCGATTACATCCCGATGTCACCGGATCTCGACAACGCCATTGGTTTCAAAGCTGCGAAAGAATTGATTTTCGATGGCGTAAGTCAGCCAAACGGTTACACAGAGCCCCTGCTTCACCAGCGCAGAAAAGACATGAAAGCCGCGCTGGCGGCAAAGTAATTTTTTACTTTCAGTACCTGAACAGAAAAAGCCACAACCGTGGCTTTTTCTTTGTGCGTCCTGCCTGAAGCATTAAACCTGCGAAACCGACTCAGGAGCAACTTACGGCGCGGCACGTATACAGCCAGATATCTGTTTACCGGTGTCAAACAGCTACCCGGCAACGCTTTATTCCTCTGTATCCCCTGCCTCTGCTGGCTGTTAAGGATTTTCTTGTGATAAACGCTCAACTATCAAAATTTGTTCTATAGTATCAATAGCGATATCTAACACAGCACTTTTAAGCTGTCACGTTGCACTATCATTGGTGTATTGTGACGTCAGCAGCAGTGAGAAGTTAAAACCATTATGGCTAAGCGTTCGATATTTGACACAATCAATAAAAAGTTCCGCCGTACCAGCGTAGGAAAGATGTTTTCCGGCTATCAGCAGCTCAGGGAAGCTAACTATATTTCCTCACACTTCAGTACGTATCTGGAACCCGTTCTGGCAGTGGATGATGCTCTGAGAGAGTCTGTCTACAAAATCAGGCATAACGTCTATTGTGACGAGCTTGCGTTTGAGCCGGTGAAAGAGTCAGGTCTGGAAACTGACGAATTTGATGCTTACTCAAGACACTGCATGATTCGCCATATCGGCACTCAGCAAATGGCCGGCACTGTGCGTGCAGTCAGACCATTACAGGATGATCAGCTATTACCCATTGAAAAGTATTGCCGCTCCTCTATCACCCGGAACGATTTGAGTCCGGATAATTTTAAACGCCACGAGGTGTGCGAAATATCCAGACTTGCCGTGCCAAAATACTTCCGGCGACGTCGTTCAGATGACTTCGACGGTTCAGCAACCGGTGCTATCAACCCGGTCACCTACTCGGAAACGGAATTACGCTGTTTTCCTTTTATTGCTGTAGGTTTATATTTTGCTGCTGCCGCCTCGGCGCTGGAGTTCGGTGTGAAGCACGCCTATGTGATGATGGAGCCCCGACTTGCAAGAAGTATGGGTTATGTAGGCATTAAATTTCAGCAGATAGGACCGGTAGTGGACTATCACGGGAAACGGGCGCCTTATTACATCAACCGCCCGTTACTTGAGGGGAGTCTGAAGCCGGGTTTTGCTTCTATGCTTAATGAGATCCGGCTCAGTTTACGGGAACAAATTCCGGGGATGCCGGAAGAACGAGAAGAATATTTGCGGCAGTTTATCAAAGACTGATCCCCTGCCGCTCCGCTCACGGGTTATACGTTGTAGAACCCTCTGTACCATTCCACAAATTTTGCAATACCGGTATCAATGTCTGTTGACGGACGATAACCAGTATCTTTAACCAGTGCTTCTACATCAGCGTAGGTATCAGGCACATCACCTTTTTGCATTGGCAGCATTTCTTTTTCTGCTTCCTTTCCTAACGCCTTCTCGAGAGTTTCGATATAAGTCAGCAGGTGTACCGGCGTCTGAGCGCCAATATTATAAACTTTCCACGGTGCTTTACTTGAGCCCGGATTTGGTGACTTACCGGACCAGGATTCATCCGTTTTTGCATCGTTGTCCAGCGTGGCGATGACACCTTCCACAATATCATCGATGTAAGTAAAGTCACGGCGATGGTTGCCGTAGTTAAACACTTTAATAGGTTTGTCTTCCAGAATCGCTTTGGTAAACAGGAACAGCGCCATATCAGGACGTCCCCAGGGACCATAAACGGTAAAGAACCGCAGTCCTGTGGTCGGCAACCCGTACAAATGACTGTAGGTGTGGGCCATCAGCTCATTGGCTTTTTTACTGGCTGCATACAGAGATACCGGATGATCCACGTTATCTTCGACGGCGAAAGGCATGCTTTCATTGGCACCGTAAACAGAGCTGGATGAAGCGTAAACCAGGTGTTTAACCTGATTATGTCTGCAACCTTCGAGCACATTCATAAAGCCGACAATATTCGCATCAATATAAGCATGAGGATTTTCCAGCGAATAACGCACTCCTGCCTGGGCAGCTAAGTGAACCACCTTATCAAATTTGTGTTCTGCAAAGAGGGCCTCCATCGCAGCACGATCTTCAACGCCCATTTTAATAAACGTAAAAAGATGGCCGGAAGGTAAAGACGATACCCTTTCAAGCCGGGCTTCCTTTAATGACACTTCATAATAATCATTCAGATTATCGATCCCTACGACTTCATCGCCACGCTCCGTTAATTGCGCGGCAACAAATGATCCGATAAAGCCAGCGGCTCCGGTTACTAACACTTTCATATCGTGCTCCCTGAAATAAATGCTGCATGATGAGCAAGATACTCAATCAAACTTCTAAAGCGACTACTTGTCACCATGACCACAAGCAAGAATGACTCCGCTTTTTACATCTTAATAAAAATAAGCACCTTTGCTTACAACGTTATCCCGTGCTTCTCAGCCAGTGCGTAAACATGCTTCACCGGAATGGCATAAGTGATACCGCTGGGCGAAGTAATTGCCGACTCTTTTGTTTTCTTAACGAACACTTTATTGATTACCCCTAACACCTCTCCGGTAGCCGCTTCATACACGGGGCTGCCGCTGTTGCCGGGGTAAGCGGTAATATCAAGTTGATATACCATGAAAGGGTTGCGTAAGCTGTCCAGATAAGCTTGCGACAATTGAGCACTATTCGAAGCCGAGATCACGTTAGGCGTATACGCGGCAACAATGCCTCTGTGTGTGGCCGGGTACAATCCTAATACGGCGCCAATGGGAAAACCGGTCATTGCGATTGCAGTACCATCTTCAACCACATCTGTTGCTGATAGCAGACTGACAGGTGGTAATTCATGGGCCATTTCCAGGATGGCCAGATCATGCTCTTCATCTTTATAAACTTGTTTTACCCGCGCAATTCCCATCTTACGGCCTTCGGGTACGAACACGACCTGGTTAAATTTTACATTTTCTTCTGTAGGAAATGCTGTGATCACATGATGGTTGGTCACTACATATTTTCCATTTCCGACAACGAAACCAGTCCCTTTTAATTGATGGCTGACGGTGGCCAGCGGCGCATAAAAGCCCACCCCCACCACGGAAGGCTTCACCTTTTTTACGACCTCAGGCAATGCTTCTGCAAAAGCAGTATGACAAACAGGAAGTGAAGTCAGCACAATTGTCATGCTGACGAACAGCACTCTTATTATATTCATTCTAATGTCCCTATCAGGTAATCCGGCTTTTTTCTGATGATAGCATTTTACATGTCACGATATTAGCTTACCCTATAAAGGTTCATGACAAACTGCTTCGCGCAGGATAACCGGATAGCGTATGGATTTTAACTATGATGTGGCGTTTTCCAGAAATATTGGCTGGGTAACGCATGATGAACAAGCTTCACTGCGCACAAAACGGGTGGCAATTGCAGGTTGTGGCGGTGTTGGCGGACTGCATAGTCTGACACTTGCCAGACTGGGTGTCGGAAAAATTAACATCTCTGATTTTGACCAGTTCGATATACACAATATTAACCGCCAGTCCGGCGCTTTTGTGTCGACAAAAGATCAGAACAAGATTGAAGTCATGTCTGCTATGTTGAAGGATATTAATCCGGAAATACAGATTGGCAGCTTTCCTGCCGGAATCGATGAAACGAACGTTGATCAATTTCTTCATGGCGTCGACCTTTATATAGATAGTCTCGATTTCTTCGCCCTGGCTGCGAGGAAACTGGTTTTCAGCCGTTGCTATGAGAAAGGTATACCAGTCGTGACAGCGGCACCGCTTGGCATGGGCGCTGCCCTGCTTTGTTTTATGCCCGGCAAAATGACCTATGAAGAATATTTCCGTTTTAACGACAAGCAAACAGAAGAAGGACAATTAATCCAGTTTCTGATTGGCTTATCACCGGCGATGCTCCAGCGTAACTATCTTGTTGATCAGGATGCTGTAGATTTCCACGAGCAGCGCGGCCCCTCAACAGCCATGGCGGTAAACTTATGTGCTGGTATTGCAGAGACCTATGCGCTGAAGATTCTGCTGGGAAGAGGCAAAGTGTTGTGTGCACCTTATGGCCTGCATTTCGATGCATACAAGAATAAGCTCAGTAAGACCTGGTGTCCGTTTGGTAACCGTGGCTGGCTACAAAAATTGAAGTTCAAAATCGCTGAGAAAGTAGTTAGCGGAAAATAATAAAATTTGTGTCAGGGATTTTTACACGCAGTTTTTACAAGTAGGCAATAAAAATAAAAAAACCAACAAATTCATACAGATAAAAAGTTGGCACACCACATGCTTTATTATCAGCGAGGCCTAACAGCCGAACGAATTTAATATGGAGATGGTTATGAAATTTAATAAAGTTGTAAAATCTTTCGCATTGACTGCTGGTTTGTTAGCTTCTTTCACAAGCTCAGCTGAGTTCATGGATTTCCAGGTTGACGAAACCCCTTACGGTGGTTCAGTACTGACTGCTGACAAATTCAACGGTGGTTACGTTGAAGAGCTGGTATTCAACGGTTCTGGCTTCACTACTGGTGCATTCGCAACTATGTCTGCACTGTACGCTAACGAAGGTACTGACGTATACAAAGGTTCTTCATCTTACCTGAACTTTGGTTACAGTGTATATGCAATCCTGACTGCTTCTGGTACAAGCACTTCAGGTACGTCTTTCGCAGCGACTTCAGCTAGCCTGCAGCTGTACATCGACGTAAACAGCGACACAACTTCAGACGACCTGTTAGCAGGTACTACTCTGAACAATGGCGACGATATTCTTATCGCTACTGCTGACGACGTTACTAATGCATACGGTAACTACGACTTCGCAGCTGGTACTGGTAACTATAACTTCGACTTCACAGATTTTACTCTGACTACTGCTGGTATGGATTACTTCGTGAGCCCTGCTCCGTTCTACTCTTACCTGACAGTAAACGGCGACTACGACAGTCTGTCTGACTTAGAGAACATCACTGGTGACGTTTCTGCTGTATTCCAGGCAGTTCCAGTATCTGTTCCAGAGCCTTCAACTGTTGCAGTTCTGGCGCTTGGCCTGATGGGTCTGGGTGTATCTGCTCGTCGTAAAAACAAATAAGATTGTTTTTACACTCTGAAAAAAGGCGACGAATGTCGCCTTTTTTTGTGTCTTCAATTTAAAAACCCCTGATACGTTTGCATACTTTTCTTTTCAGACGATACCCCGTAAAGTATTCACTCATTTTTAAATCCCGGATGCGCTGTATAGTATGGATATATTGAAACGAACCCGAATTGCCGCTTTTGTCACCGCAACGCTGCTCACCACCGCCTGTTCTCAAATGACTGTAGAAGAACGATTAAATAAAGCAGAAGATGCACTTAGTGAAGACAATTACAAGCAAGCTATTGTTCATTTAAAAGCAGCCGTACAGCAATCCCCAACTGATGTTCGCCCCCGTATTGAATTAGCGAAAGTCTATTTCGATATTGGTGATATGGTCAGCGCCATTACGACCTTCGACAAGGTACTCACCCAACGCGGTGATATTAACGATTTTGCGGATGAGTATTTTTTATCCCTGTATTCCATGGCTGATCTGGATATTTTCGAAGTTACCTTTGAAGAATTTAAGGGGCAACTCAGCAACGAGCAGCGTATTTCTGCAGAACTGATAGCTGCCGTAATATCGGGTCGCTCAAGATCGCAGGAACAGGCTGAAGAACACCTGAAAGTCGCCGGGGAGTTGGCTAAAGAAAACGCAACGCCAGCAATAAAAAGCAAAATTGACGACTATGCTTTAATAATCAACGGGTACTTGCTTTCGGATAACCCCGGCGACATAACTGTTTTATCGGCACTATCAGAAAAATACCCGGATGACTGGATGATTCGGTCACTGACTGCGGAAATTCTCCAGGCATCAGGTCAGTTTAAAGAAGCAGCTGAGAACTACGAAGCTTTGCTGGCACTTAAGCCTTTCTTTGCCCAGCTTAATCTGAATATTGCAGAAGCTTACATAAAAGCGAAAGAGTTCAAAAAGGCACAAACTTATGTAGAGAAAGTGCTTTCATTGTCTGCTGACCAACCGCTGGCGAATCAGCAAATGGCAATTATTGCCCTGTCTGAGCACGATTTTGAAAGTGCCGCCAGACACATAGATATTTCACTGAACCAGAATATGGTGAATATGACATCCGTGTATATCGCAGGGATCTCACATTTCCAGATCGGGAACTACGAGCAGGCACTTTCCTACCTGGAAAAGGTCGTCGATAAATTCCCCCCCAATCATCCGGGCCTGCAAATGTATATTGCAGCAAAATTATCTGCCGGTGATACCCTGGACAGTTATTCTTTATATAAGAAGTATCCGTCACTTGTTACCAGCAATACCCGACTGGCGACAAAAGCGGCTTCAGCGCTGATCTTCTCCGGTGAAAGAAATAAAGCCGCCGAAATCCTTTCCAACGTCAAAAATGATGCTTTTCAAAATCCGGTGCAGCAACAGCAACTCGGCCTGTTGAAGCTGTCTGTGGGTGACAGTGACGGCGAAGATTTACTGGAAACATCATCGCAACAAATCGTAAAAGATGCAGCGGAAGGTAACAGTACACAATCTAAGTTGTTCCTGGTCGCCATGAAAGCCACTAACGGGGATGAAGAAGAGGCCCGTTCAATTATTAATGAATGGATTGAAGCGGAACCGGACAATGCCGAAAACTATCTGATTTCTGCCCAATTTGAATCATATACCGGTAACACAGATGCACTTGAGGCTTTGTATACTAAGGTGCGTACCCTTGAACCTGCTAACATTGAAGCGGCAAAGTACTTTGCAGAAAAAGCATTCAGAAATGGTGATGCAGAAGAAGCCCTGAAAGCCTACAGCCGGGTACTGAAAGAACAGCCGAATGATCAGATTGCTTTAACCGGCGCCTATGTGTCTGCTCAGGCACTCCCAGATAAAAAAGCGACCTTCAAAACGATTGACAATATTTTAGCGCAAAATAGCAAAACCAGTGCTTTCAGCACATTGTTTGCGGCTTTCCTCAAACAGGACTACAAGGAAGTGGTATCACTGTCCCGCAGTTCTATTTTTGGTTTCGGTGAACAACCCAAGGTGGATTTTTTACTTTCCCAGTCTTATATGTCGATGGGTCAGCCCCTGGCTGCTCTGGATGTACTGCGAAACTCTATAAAATCGGGTTTTGCAACTATTCAGGTTTTTGAAGCCTATGCTGAAGCCATGATGCAGGCTGAAGGTGGCAAGGCCGCATTACGGGCAATTAAAAATATGCCTGAAGGTGTGGCTGAGGCACCTCAGTTACAGTTACTGAAAAGCCATATTCTGGTGAATGAAAAGCGTTATGACGAAGCCATGGCTATTATTGCAGGTTTACCGCCGGAGTTTGCTAACAGCGCCAGAGCGATGGAGATAACAGGCCGGGCACAAGCGGGCAACGAAGACTTTTCAGCAGCTATTCCAGCCCTGCAGGAAGCGTTCGATAAACTCAAAACACCTAAGTCAGCGCAGCTACTTTATAAAGCATTAAAAAATAACGGTCAGGATGAAGAGGCACTCGCTGTCCTGAAAAAGGCTGCTGACATATCACAGGGCTATGATGAAGCCGATTTGTTCTATGTCAGTGAGCTGGCTAAAACCGATAAGCAGGCAGCAATCAGCTTCTACGAGCAACTGGTTAGTGCCCAACCAAAGAACTGGCAGGCCATGAACAATATCGCCTGGTTACTCTATGAAGAGAAGCGATACAGTGATGCCTATCAATGGATTATGAAAGCACTGAACTTACGGCCCAGTAATAAATCGCTTCTGGATACAAAAAAACGTATCGAAGAAGCGATCAAATCTAAGTAAATCATTGTATTAAATGCGCCGGCGGGTAAGCTTCGTGCCGGCGAACGTTATTTCTGTTGTTACAGTAAAGGTTTTAAAGTTAGTGTTTGATAAAGTAAAAAGTGATCTGCGATACAAACAGGCAGTGTTTGCTGATGACGGTGCGCATTTATCTTTGCCCCGGTTATTGTTAACCGACGGTACCAGTGCAACACTGCTGTTCAGAATGTCCCACCGCTGTCGCCACGGTATTTTAAGTCCTGCAGGTCTGTTGCTTCAAATGTTGAATAAGTGGATCAACGGCTGTGTCATTGGCGTGAAAGCTGAGTTTGGCCGTGGCCTTGTCATCATGCACCCCGTGGGTGTAGTCATTAACAGCAAGGTCAAAACCGGTGACCGTGTGGTTATCGAAAGTGGCGTAGTGATTGGCGATGAAAAAGGTCAGTCACCGGTTATCGGCAACGACGTATTCATCGGTACCGGCGCAAAAATTATCGGTGGGGTAACCATCGGCGATAATGTGAAAATTGGCGCTAATGCTGTGGTGGTTAAAGACATCCCTTCCGGCTGCACTGCGCTGGGCATTCCTGCGAAGCCCCGTTGATGAGTACAACCATGGAATTCATTTTCTGGCTAAGTGTAGTCGCCATTCTTTATACCTACCTGATTTATCCTGTGATATTACTTGCTGTCAGCAGTTTTCATCAGGCAATTAAAGACACCCGTTTTGTGCTTAGTAAACAGGGCCGCAGAAAGCGTGAAGCCGATTTACCTGACGTCACTATCGTCATCGCTGCATTTAACGAAGAGAAGTGCATAAAGGCGCGTATTGAGAACCTTCTGGAACTGGATTACCCGACGGACAAGTTAAGGATCCTCATAGGTTCGGACGGCAGCACAGACGGCACCAATGATATTCTGACATCATTCTCTGCTCCCTGTCTGGAAACCGTTGTTTTTGAGCAAAACCGCGGAAAGATCAATGTGCTTAACGATTTGATGACACGGGTATCGACACCTGTCACAGTTTTCTCTGATGCGAATACGTTTTTTCAACCCGATGCTGTCAGAAAGCTGGTCGCGGACTTCCGTGAGGAGCCAGTTGGCGGTGTATGCGGAGAACTGGAACTTGTAGATGCCTTTTCCGGAAAAAATAAAGACAGTTTATACTGGCAATACGAGCAGGTACTGAAGTTTCATGAGTCCCGTATTAATGCCATGCTCGGAGCGAATGGCGCTATTTATGCTATCCGGACAGCACTGTATGAGCCGTTACCGGAAAATACTATCATTGATGATTTCTGCGTGTTTATGGGTATTGCCAGACAGGGCTATAAACTGACCTATAACCCTGAAGCGCGGGCAACGGAAGAGATTGCGCCTAACCTTGAAGAAGAGGCCGGACGTCGCATCAGAATTGGCGCAGGCAATTACCAGGCGATGATGCGCCTGACCTGGGCACTGAACCCGTTAGCTGGCACCCGGTGCTTCAGTTATATCAGTCACAAAATCTTACGCTGGTTTGTGCCGCATTTTATGCTTGTCGCATTGGTAAGCGGTGCGCTGCTGGCATTCACAAGTCCTCTGTACGGTGTGCTGTTTGCCGGCCAGGTACTTTTTTATTTTACTTATAATTATGGCCTGACATTAAATGATGATAAGAAAGGCAAGTTAGCCAGCATAATTAAACTGGTCACCTTTTTTGTTTCTATGAATATTTCCCTCGGCCAGGGCTTCATCCGATTTTTAACTTCTAAACAGTCTGCAACCTGGAAAAGTACGGCACGCTAATGATCACCTATATTGTTCTCGCTCTCATTGTTCTGATATTAATTGCTGCCGGTTTAGGTACCGCGCTGATTTATCAAAAAGATATGCAGACCTGGATCCTGGGATACTGGAAAAATGCATTCTTCTCGTCTAAGCCGGAAGTCAAAGGTACAACCCACGTGATGTTTTGTTTCGTAGACCACTACGAACCCCAATGGCTGAATAAGGATAACATTGAACTGGAGCGTGCCCGGGTTGACCGCTGGATGCAGGACTACCCTGTTATGGCGTCCAAATTTACCGACGCCGATGGTTACCACCCTAAACACTCTTTCTTCTTTCCGGAAGAAGAATACCGGGAAGAGCATCTGAACAAGCTTTCAGACTTATGTGCCCGCGGATTTGGTGAAATCGAAATTCACCTTCACCATGAAGATGATACCAGTGACAACCTGCGCACCGTATTATCAAATTTCGCGCAAACACTGCATGAGAAACACGGTGCACTGGCAACCGATCCGGTAACCGGCAAACCTGTCTATGCATTTATTCATGGCAACTGGGCGCTGGATAACTCTCATCCCCATGGTCACTGGTGTGGTGTGAATGATGAACTCATTGTACTGAAAGAAACCGGCTGTTATGTGGATATGACTTTCCCGTCGCCGGACGCGACACAGCCCGCACTGACCAACTGCTTCCACTACGCGAAGGACGATCCGGCTAAGCCTAAGTCTTATAATTCCGGAAAGCTGATGAAGACCGGTGGTGAGGCCTGGGGCGATCTGCTTATCATGCAAGGCCCGATGGGCTTTAACAAAGAAGCCTTCAAGTTCGGTATTTTACCTAAAATTGAACGTGCGGATATCAGGGACAACTGTCGTCCGACTCCTGGCAGAGTAGATAACTGGGTGGATAAGCATATCCACGTTGAAGGCCGTCCTGAATGGATTTTCATTAAGATCCATACCCACGGAGCCCAGGACACAGACATGGGCGCCCTGCTGGGCGAACCGGTTGAAATAATGCACCGTCACCTGAATGAAAAGTATAATGACGGTGAAAAATATAAGCTGCACTATGTCAGCGCCCGTGAAATGTATAATATTGCTAAAGCGGCGGAAGCCGGGAAGCAAGGCGACCCGAACGACTACCGTGACTTTATATTGAAGAAGCCTGCATTTAAAAGGATTTAACGTGCTCGCGAAACGGATACAATCCAAGCTTGAGTCTATGATAGGTGTTTCAGCTTTTCGCTGGAAACACCTGCCGGACGGTGTATATGTACTTAACTTACACCGTATCGGCGATATGACGACCAGCAAACTCGATCCGAATGTATACTCCTGCTCCGCTGAGAACCTGCATAAACACCTGCGCTTTTTACAGGAGTGTTTCACAATCATCAGCCTGGCGGAATTAAACCAGTTAATATCAACCAGTCCGAAACCGGACAAACGTTACTTACTGGTTACTTTTGATGACGGCTACAAAGACAATTTTGAGCTGGCTTACCCTATTCTGAAGTCGCTGAATATTCCTGCTGTATTCTTTATTGCTACCGGGCTCATTGAAAACAACGAACTCCCCTGGTGGGATAAGGTCGCGTATCTTATTCAGCGCTCACATATTCAAAAAATCAAATTACCCGGCTGGGAAGAGACGGTTGAGTTTAAAACTAACCCGCAAATCTTTATCCGGTTAATTCTGAATCAGATTAAGCGCTGCGCTGCCCCTATTGGCGAACAAATTAAAGAGCTGGAAGATTTTGTCGGTATGCCGTCCCCCTATCCGGATGCAGAGTTTATGTCCTGGGACGATGTCATTACGTTAAGTAATAATGGTATGGATATCGGTGCCCATTCTCACAGTCATGACATACTCGCCAAACTCAGTGACGATCAGATGCTGTTTGAGCTCAGCCACTCTAAAGCGATTCTGGAAGAAAAACTGGGAAAACCGGTAAAAGCATTCAGTTATCCCGTTGGCAGCAAGAACACCTACAACGATTGCGTAATTGAGGCGCTTAAAGATAACGGGTATGAGATTGCCTTCAACTTTCATCCCGGCGTCAATGTAAATCTGGCAAAGAACCGCTATGACCTCTGTCGTTTCCCCATCGAATATATGATGGATGACGAAGCACTTAAGAAAATGCTGACCTACGCAAAGCGGATATAGCCATGACAAACCCCAGAATCCTTCATTGCGTGAGCAGCCTTCAGGTTGGCGGCGCAGAAAAGTGCGCGGTTAATTTATTAACGTGTCAACACGCTCTTGGTTATAAAGTGGCAGCACTGAGTTTTGGCAAACCGGCAGAGCCTTTTCAGTCAGTGCTGGAAAGCCGTGGGATCCGCGTCATTAATAATAACGAGAGCATTATCCGCAGACTGGTCAGAACGGTCAGGATCCTGAAAGGATTCGATGTGATACATATTCACTCTCCGGCTGTGATCCGCGCCTTTATGCCTGTTTTCCCTTTTCTTATGGGTAAAAAAGTCTTGTACACCCATCACGGTGAAGACTCACCGGATCAAAAGGGTATGCGCCTCAGTCACTGGCTTGCAGCGCTTTATATTAATAAAGACTTCGCTGTATCAGAGAAAGTTAAACTAAGCGTAAAACAGCGCTATAACTGGGAACCGGCCAGAACAGACGTTATTCCTAATGGCGTGTTGTTAAGCAAGGGCGACATTACCGCACCTGCTACACCGTTTAAGTTTGCTTGCGTTGCCCGGATGGTTCCCCTGAAGCAAATTGATAAAGTGGTCAACGCATTTGCACAGGCTGATATACCGCAATCTGAATTACATTTATTTGGTGACGGACCAGAAAGGCCGGCGGTGGAAGCTGCTGTGGCAAAACACAATTTACAACATCGTGTTGTGCTGCATGGAAATGTTCTTGATGAAGATGAGATATACCGGCATGTGGATTGTCTGGTGATCAATTCAACCACTGAAGGGCTTCCGATGGCCCTTATTGAAGCGCTGGCAAGAGGAAAGCCTGCCATTTCAACGCCGGTAGGTGAAATACCGAACCTCGATAAACGCTATCATTTTTGCCTTTTCAGTAAAGACGACACAGCCGCTCTCAGCGAAGTCATGAAAACCATGGCCTCCAGTCCTGAACAATGGCAAATGCTCGCCAGAAACGGTAAACAACTCGTGGAAGAATCCTATTCTATAGAGCAGGTATCCCGAACTTATTTGAACGCAGTCAGTTAATCCATGCAGAAAGAACACATTGTTTATTTTACCAACCTGTACCCTCTTCCCTGGGAGCCTGCGCGGGCCGCTTATAATAAGCAAATCGTATCAGCGTTAAGAATGCACTGCGATGTGGATGTACTGACACCGGTGCCGGCTCCTGTGTGGTTCCGGCAGCTTCTGAAAAGAAATCTGAAAAACTCAGAAGCCACTCTGTTCCCTTTTTTCTTTCTGCCCGGCTTTGGACGGCGTACCTATGCATTGACCCTGTTCCTGTCCATGCTCTTGTGTGTATTTCCCCTCATCAGACTGATAAGGGCAAAACATATCGTTGCCAGTTGGGCATATCCTGAAGGCGTCATCGCCAGCCTGTTCAAAAAATGGGGAAATCGTAAAGTCGCCATTCATTGCGTGGGAACAGATATCAATTATCACTTCCGGCACTCTGCCAGACAAAAACAGATGTTGCGTGCTTTTGACCTTGCAGATGAAGTGATAACGGTCAGTCGTGATCTTGCCGGGAAAATCGTTCCTCTGGCTACGGCGTCTACCCGCTGCAATGTGGTTTACAACGGCGTCAGCTTCGATAAATTCGCCTTGAGTGATGCCACAACCCACAGCAAGTCGTTCCTGTTTATAGGCAACCTGCTGACGACAAAAGGGGTGTATGAACTGGCCGGTGCCGCAGCCCTACTGAAAGCCAGAGGTCTTGATTTTACCCTTGATATTGTCGGTAAAGGGCCCGAGAGCGATAAGCTTAAAGCACAAATCAGCAGCAATAACCTTGACGATATCGTTACTTTTCATGGCGCTGTTCTGCATGATGATATTCCGGCTCTTCTGGCGAAAGCCAGAGCCCTCGTATTGCCAAGTTACCGTGAAGGGGTGCCTAATGTCATCATGGAATCCCTGGCGGCAGGCGTGCCACCTGTTGCCACCGCAGTAGGCGGGATCCCTGAAATTGTCCGTGACGGAGAAAACGGCATCCTGGTGCAGGAGCTCAATGCTTCAACGCTGGCTGATGCTATGCAAAAAGCGCTGGAGAAAGACTGGGATAACGCTGCCTTGCGTCATTCAGTGTCAGAGTACACATGGGAAAATTGCGCGCAGGGCTTCCTCAGCGCGCTTTCAATACGGTGAGTTGGATTGTGTTAACGCAATCCGGCTTTACGGGCAACGCCGGAGGCGAATGCCAAAGCCTTTATTACCAGCTTCTGCCATCCTGATGCATAAGCTGTCATACTGTAAACAGGTTCAGAAAACTCCGTCAGCGACTGTTTATAGCTCTGTTTCACACCGCTGCTAAGAAAGTCATATTCCGTCATCCCCTGCCCTGCGGCATATTCTGCCATTAAATAATGGATAAGGGTGCCGGGAGATATATTCGGGCTGAATCCGCTATCAATACCGCCCTGATAAAAGTGAACAGAATTACCGGACTTCATGCCGTAAAATGCACTCACAGGCTTTCCGCCGACTTCGGCATAAGCCAGCAGTAAAGTACCCTGCTTCAGCAGTTGCCCAGCCAGAGACTGATGAAAGCGGTTGAAATATACATCATCAAAAATGGTGTTTTGCTGCTCCCCTTCCCAGCGCAACCGGTGTAAATCTGTGAGCACAGAATAGAACGCATCCAGCGACGCCGGATCGCTGCATATATGCAGTTGACCACCTAAACGGGTAAACAGGTTATAGTAGCGCTTCGCCTTCTTTTTGAGCTTTGTTCCGGCTAAACCGTCATCTTCAAGGGTCATGAAGTAACGTTTCTGTGCCACTGTATTCTCAACCAGGGACGGCGGATAAGCTTCGTCGGCTAACCGCAACAACAATGCATCATGTTTTACGTTATTAAGCACCAGCCCTTTGCCGGTTGATTTGATGGCTTCGATAAGAATAGCAGTGACAGTATCAACATGCTCTTTGCATACCAGCACATCGTGATATTCACTGAATACTTCGCTTTCTTCAGGCTCACCGGTGCCGGTAAAACGTAAACGGAAGGGCTCGCCTTTACGTTCATACAAAGGCAGAACAGCGATCATTTGACCATTGCTATGGAAAACACAAAGGAACTGTAACCGTGATATCAGGTGCCGGTAAGTGTCGAGCCAGGTGAGATTCCACGCAGGACTGAGGAAAATATGTGCATTCTCTGCCCGCTGATACAAATCCTGCCAGAGTGGCTTTACGTTGAAAGCCTCCTCCGGTGTATCAATAACGCGCAGTTGCATAGCTGTCAGTATTTTTGATATTCAAATGCGTCTGCAATCAACTGCCACTTCCGTGTCAGAGTATTGCAGTTACTGTCACAGACAGTATGGGCCCATAACAGGCCGGAGCGGCGCTCCCCTCTGAGTGCATTTTCAATACGTAATTTCTTCATTTCACCTTCGGAAGCCACTTCGCCGCCGGGTGCAATAAAACTGTGGGCAAACAAATGCAGATGCCGTCCGTCACTGACCAGTTGAATAGTCCAGCTGCCATCGGTTATCCGGTTTATTTCCTGCCATTCTACAGGTGCTGACTTCACCTGATATTGTGTAGGCTTACCGTCAAGATCTGACCCGTCGAACAAAATACTCAGCGTTTCAAATGCGTATCCCTGAGAACGCTGTTCTTTAACACACACAGCCCCCTCATACGGAAGAACCGGAGCAACTTCAGCATCAATAGCAGACAAACCTTTGCAAGTCTGGCCAAGCGGCGCGGGATCAGCATGTAAAGTCAGCTGTAAAGCCGCGGAGCTCAAAATCAGGAAACACACTGAGGTAACAACTACGGGTTTACGTAAAGCAAAACGCCCCGTACCCGGCTCAGGTGAATACTCTTCTGCAGCGGGCTCTTTTTTCACCAGCTTTTCACCATACCAGAAGAGAAGAATGATAAACGGCGCGTAGATATACCAGCCAAAGTTATTATGGTCCCGCATCAGTTCACTTTGCATATCCGAAAAATGACCAATGAGTATCAGCGCAACGATTCGGATCCAGTTGGTTATCAGTGCACCGACAATGGCCAGCGTCATGAACTTAGCTATTGAAACTTTATTTCTCAGGTTGAGAAATACGAACAAAGAACCAATAGCCAGAGAAACAATGAAGTAACGCAAACCACTGCAGCCACCGGCGATAACAAACGTCCCTTCGGGGATCATTACCGAAGTATTTTCCACATAAGTAGGAATACCGGTGAACCCCATGATTTTCATAACAGCAAACACGGAAAGATGTTGGAGCACGAACTGCAGTGCGCCCCACAGCGGGTACATAAACAACAGGAACGCTACGGTATAAGCCAGCCCTGCAGTGAACGGAACCAGTAACCAGAAACTGTTTGCCAATAAGGCCAGCGACAATACCCACACCGCAAGGCTCAATTGCGCGGCGATGGAGAAGTAGTAAGCAATAAATAAGACAACAAAAGAAACGACAGCAGGCCAGAAAACGGCCTGGCGGGGTGTAAGCTCACCTTTGTTGGCGAGCACATACAATAAATAAAGAAAAATAAACGGGATCAGGTACGCATGGGAATAAGTACCATCGTCAAAGCCATGCCGCCACAAAGTGATCATGACCGGATAATTGACCACTGCCCACAATACCGTCAGCGCACTTAACGCAAAGAAAACAAATCTTGCCGGGTGTGACTGCAAGAAACCTGACATTCCCGCCTTTTCTTTCATGTTCTACATCCTGATATGAATACAACATCCCTGTTTCTTCACAAAACCGGCGTGTTATCTGCCTTTGCCGAACAACACAATTTCTACAGTTCTGATTAGGATAAGGATATCCAGCAGCAAACTTTGGTGTTTCACATAGTAAAGGTCGAATTTCAGTTTTTCCATAGAATCTTCGACGCTTGCACCATATGGATAGTTTAACTGCGCCCAGCCTGCCAGGCCCGGCTTTACGTTATGACGCTGATTATAATACGGTACTTCACGAACAAGCTTTTCAACAAATTCAGGGCGTTCAGGGCGCGGACCGATAAAAGCCATCTCACCTTTAAACACATTGAACAATTGCGGCAGCTCGTCAACCCGGTACTTACGGATGAAGTGACCAATCCGGGTCACGCGGTCGTCATTTTTACTGGCCCACTTCGCGCCGTCTTTCTCGGCGTCAGGCCGCATACTTCTGAACTTAATAATTTTAAACAACTTACCATTCAGCCCCACACGTTCCTGTTTGTAGAACACCGAAGCGCCGGTGCGGCGTCCATCATCCAGCCAGATGATGGTGGCGGTAATTAACATGAACGGCCAGGTAAAGAAGAATACAAAGGAGGCAAGAAACGCGTTAAGCAGGTAATCCATAGCATCACGAAGGTAGTTCTGACTATGGAAGCCATTGGAGTAAATGACCCAGCTCGGATACATCAGGTTGACCACAATCTGGCCGGTCTCGCGCTCCATGAAGTCGAGCAGGTCTGTGACTTCTATACCACGCAAACGGCATTCGAAAAGCACATCAATGGGCAATGTACCCCGGCGCTGATCGCAGGCGATGACAATTTCTTCTATTTCATTCTCGGCAATAAACTGCTGGAAGTTTTCGTCTACCTTCACATGAATAATTTTTTCTTTCTTAATACCATCTTCACGGTTATCACCGGGTATGGGAATGAATCCCATGAGATCAAATCCGATACGGTCAACATCCCGCCGCATACGCTTTTCAATAATAGAAGCCCGTTCACCGGCTCCTAATACCACAATGCGCACTTTGCCTAATCCGAGTAAGCCAAGGCGATTTGTAAAATAGCGGAAAATCACCAGCGTAATAATGATGCTGGCAACGGCGGCCGGAAGAAAATAGGAGTGCATGGTGAGTTCGTCGAACAGCGCTCTGCTGACCACCTCTACCAAGAAATAACTTAAGCCGACACTGACAAATATGCGCCGGATGATACCGCGGAAAGTCTCTCTGAGCTTAGCTTCGTAAAGGCCCACAGACAGTGAGCAAACGAGTATGCAAACGGTCAGCATTCCCACATTCACAACCAGCTTTTCAATACTGACTGTTTCACTGACACCGATCTGAACCAAAATGAACTGCGTAATGTATGCCATATACGCCACGAGCAGAGCTTCGGTCACTACAAGTATATTTGATCGTTTACTCTGATTGTGCTTATTTATCGCCACCCTTGGCCCCCTGATACTGCAACATCTTTGTTCATGATAAAGGTTATTATTGTAATAGACTACATAAGATGTTGGCATTATAGTGGTATTTGCCGTAGGGTAAATTACATTAAGGCAAAAAAATTAATCATATCGAGTGTAGGATGAACTCTCATGTACTGGTCTAAACACGTTTTAAGTTTGACGGTTGTCGGCGCAATGACAGCCCTTTCTGGATGCACAAGTCACTCATCGTTGCCGGAGGCAACGGCCCACCCATCAATGACAACCAATGTGAACGATTATCAGTATCTCATTGGCCCGGGCGATTCGCTCACCATTTTTGTTTGGCGTAACCCTGAAATTTCTGGTCAGTTTATCGTTCGTCCGGACGGTAAAGTGACAACTTCACTGGTTGAAGATGTTGATGTAGCCGGTAAAACGCCTTCTATGCTTGCCCGCGAGCTTGAAGAGCAACTCTCTACCTTTATTAACAACCCCCGTGTAACCGTTAGCGTTAATAACTTTGCCGGTCCGTTAAGCGAACAGGTTCGCGTTATCGGTGAAGCAACTAACCCACGCGCGATCAGCTACACAGAAAACATGACACTACTGGATCTGATGATTGCAGTGGGTGGACTGACAGAATTTGCTGACGGCAATGATGCCAAGCTGGTTCGTGTTGTAGATGGCCGTCAGACAACGTATGACGTGAACATCGACGCGCTAATCCGTAATGGCGACATCACTAAGAATGTCGACATTCTGCCAGGCGATATCGTAATCATTCCAGAAGCCTGGTTCTAGTTGTAAAAAGTAGTTGGGACATTAAATGCAGGATTTACAGCGCACCCTTGGTCAGCTGAGTGACTATTTAAAGGGAATTTGGGTTAAAAAGCGTCTCATCATGGTGTGTACCTGGATACTCTGTCCAATAGGTTTCGCGTATGTAGCACTATTGCCGGATGTTTACCGCTCCCAGGCGGTTGTGTTCGTTGATACCCGTTCAGTACTTCAGCCTTTGCTTAAAGGTCTGGCGATCCAATCCAATCCGGATCAGGAAATCCAGATGATGGCAAAGACACTACTGAGCCGCTCAAACGTTGAAACCATTGCCCGTGAAAGTGATTTAGATCTGACGACGACCACTGACCAGGATTTTGATAATCTGGTTAATGGTCTGACTCAACAAATCCAGTTACGTTCAACCGGCAGAGACAATATTTTCACCATTTCTTATGAAAATAAGAATCCGGCCATGGCGCAAACCGTGGTGCAGGAAACACTGAACCTGTTCGTAGAAGGCGCGTTAGGTAACAACCGTCGTGATACCGATACAGCTAACCGTTTCCTTGATGAACAGATTGCAGAGTACGAATCCAGATTGTCAGAAGCCGAACAGCGACTGGCCGGATTTAAACGACAGTACAATAATATTCTTCCTCTACAGGGCACTTTCTACTCAACACTGCAGACACTGAGTAATGAGCTGGAAGCCACCCGCCTTCAGATTAAGCAGACGACACAACAGGTTGAGTCCTTACAAAATCAGTTATCAAAGGCCAAAAGTGCCGGTGACAGCTTTGGTGTAACGAATCAAACTGATTCCGTATTGCGAACCCGTTACGACGAACGGATCAAAGCGCTGGAAGAACGGCTGGATGATTTGCAGCTACGCTTTACTGATCAACACCCTGACGTGATTGAATCAAAAGCGCTGCTGGCAAATCTGGAAGAAGCCCGTCAAAAAGAAATCGATGAGTTTCTTAACGCCGGTGACGGCGAAGGTGATGACGTTCCGATGAGCGACCTGAATCAGGAAATTAAACTTGAGATCAGCCGTCATCAAAGTTCTATTGCAGCGTTAAATGTGAAAGAACAGGATTTACAACGTCGTATCGCTTCTCTTGAGTCTAAAATCGACCTGGTTCCGCAAATCGAAGCAGAATCAGCGGCACTTAACCGTGATTACGATATTACCAAGGGTAAATATGAAGAACTGCTGGCCCGCCGTGAATCTGCGGACCTGTCCAGACGTGCGGATGTATCTGCCGAGGAATTACAGTTCAGAATTATTGAGCCGCCGTTGAAACCTAACGAGCCTTCCGGCCCGTACCGCATCATCTATTACACGCTGGTTTTATTAGTAAGCTTTGGATTGGGTGTTGCTCTGGCATTCCTGCTCAGTCAGCTGTCACCATTGCTTATCCGTGCATCTCAGCTACAGCAGATTACTGATTACCCGGTATGGGGTACAGTCACGCATCTGAATATTGATAAGATTCGCAAGACTAACCGTATGCGAATGGCAATATTCCTGCTGTCGTCGGGTGTGCTGGTATTAATTTACGGTGTACTGGTTGGCGCAGAATTGCTTAACATCGATCTACTGCAGGGTGTTTTATAATGAGCAGTACTATTGAAAAGGCGCTTCAACGTCAGCGTGAAGCCCAGAAAAAACAAGCAGAACTCGCTGCTCAGCAGGCTGCTGCTGAGCCTCAGACCACTGCACAACGTCCCGGCCAACAAGTTGCTGCCCGTTCGTCTGTCGCAAGTCAGCACGACGGCGCACCCACACAGCTGGAACCGTTCACACTGGATATCGAAAGGCTTGAACAAAATGGCCACATTTCGATTAATGGTGTTCGTAAACAAATAAACGAAGAGTACCGGGAAATAAAACGTAAGCTGATTAACAATGCTTTCGGCCCGATCTCTTCAACGCTGAATAACAGCAATATCATCATGGTGACCAGTGGTCGTCCGTCAGAAGGTAAAACTTTTACCGCCTGTAACCTTGCGATGAGTATCGCTGCAGAACAGGATAAAACCGTTCTGCTGGTAGATGCCGATGTACTTAAGCCTAACGTATTAAATACGTTGGGACTTAAACGCCGCAAAGGACTGATGGAGTACCTGACCGGTGAAGTAGAAGACATCTCAGATGTACTCTACCCTACCAACCTGGATAAACTTAAAATCATCCCGGCGGGTAAATCTCACCATCTGACTACCGAATTACTGGCCAGCCAGAAAATGGCTGAAACTGTGAATGAATTTGCTAACCGCTATCCTGACCGTATCGTTATTTTTGATACACCTCCCTTAATTGGTATAACTGAAACAGCGGTACTGGCTAATTTTGCCGGACAAGCTGTTGTGGTAGTCGAGGAAGGTAAATCAAAGCTTAATGACGTACGTCATGCGGTAGAACGATTAAACCCGGACATGGCAATCGGCTTTGTGGTTAACAAGTCGGTCCATAACGATCCGGAAGGAACCGGTTACTATGGATACTACTACGCAGAAAGGCAAGATTCTTAGTATGCGCAATGCACAGCGTTCAAACAAAAAATGGTTACCGGCTTTAACGCCGGTAGCTTTGTTGCTGATGACGCATTTGTCGCACGCTCAGGGGCTTAATGCGTCTGCTTCTGTAGAAGGTTCTACCATTCTTCAAAATCGTCACTCTGATGTTCGTAATGAAGAATTAGTGACTTTCTCTGTGAAGCCTGAAGGTATTTTAAGATACGACTCCCGTACTTTCTCCGGTACGGTAATTGGCAGTGTCACTCACCTTGAGCGTGACTCTGAAGATGTTGCCCGTAAAGATACCTTCTCAGAATTTTCTTATAACGCAAACTGGCAGGCGATAGACCACATTCTGAGCTTCCGCGCGTCAGGAAACCAGAGCTACATTGATGGCTCCGGTGGTGATTTCCTGATTTCTGATTATTTCTTAAATGCGGAAACGCTGGCGAAAGTAGAAACACAGAATTATGGCGCCTACCTGACCATTCCTGAAGGTGACTGGATTGCCGGCGGTGGTTCGCTGGTCTTTGCAAAAACCAATGCTGAAGAATCCGAGTTTCGTCCTAATATCGGGCTGAACAATGACTCTGTAGCAGGCTCCCTTTACCTCATGAATGGTGACAATGCTCAAAATTACTTCTGGAATCTGAACAGCACATACACGAAGCTGGAACGTTCAGAAGAGTCGGGCAACGGTGACTATATCGGTAAATACGCCACCGGTGCACTGGATAGCATGATCTATAACGATTGGGGTATCCGGGTCACCGCCAGCTACGATGCCAATGAGCTTGTAGCCCGTACCGATGAATTCTCTAATGAACGGGAATTTAAAAGCTACGGTGTGGGTATAACCTACCGTGAAGCTGCCGGCCGTTATATCTCTGTAACTGCGAACAAAGTAGATTCAGACGTAGAACGGGATGACGGCGATGTTTTTGTGGGTGTTGACGCCGCATGGGCACTGACACCGCGTACCAGTGTTCAGGCTTCAATCGGACGCCGGTTTTATGGCCGTTCAGCCAGTGCCGGTATTACCTACAATACCCGCAAGATCCGTGGTGCCGTTAATTATTCTGAGCAAGTCACATCATTCAGTCAGCTGATTGCCACGCCGCAGTCTCTGGGCGTGTTTGTATGCCCTACCGGAGATTTTACGGCAGATGCCTGTTTCCAACCTTCTTCACTGGACTACACGCTGGGAGACGACGAGCAATTCCTGCAGTTTATTACGACTGGGCTTGAGTTATCTAATGCGATTTTCCTGAGAAAAGCTGCAAACGGTGAATTTGGTATCCAGGGGCGTCGCGGTACAATCGTACTTAATCTGCAATACGCAGATGACGAATATCTGGACTTTGATCAACAACGTAAAACCTACTCTGCTAACCTTAGCAGCAGCTATCAGCTGAGCCGTCACTCGAGCTTACTGGGTAACCTGCGCTACGGTGTCACTGAACAAATGAATAACGGTACCGACCGTGACAGCGAACAGTGGTTCGCGTCTGTTGGCCTGCGCCGTACATTCAGCCGTTACTTCAGTGGTGATGTGGAAACTGGTTACGTCACACGTTCAGGCTCTCTGGCTACCAGCGCTTATGGTGCTGACTACAACGAACGCCGCATCAGTGTGACTATCCGCTACGACTTTGAGTAAGGTCTGTGCCGGTTAAATTCAAATAAAAACGCCGCTTCACAGCGGCGTTTTTTTGTTTGTCTTTCACGTTTGTGTGAAGAAGAAAACGGGGATCCTCAGTCTTCATCTTCCTCTTTAAGCCGGGCATACGTCTGGTATTTTTTCTTCAGCATTTTATCAATGTACTGAGTCAATTTTACCTTGTGCGCGATAGCGTCATCCAGCGCATCCACCAGCTCAGCCAGCATGGCCTTATAATACTCAGCATCCTGCACTTCTTTGCCTTTTGGCGTCACCAGCTTCTGATGAGGACCTTTCTTTTTCAGACTGGCAACCACTTCAGATAAATCCATATCTTCGTCGATATCGTCAGACTCATCGTCCATCACCGGCGCATCCGGCACAAACATTTCATCTTTAACTTCGTCGATGACAGTATTTACCGCTTCTTCGTCCAGCGTTTCCAGTTCCTCAAGGAATCCGAACAACAGTATACGGTCCATCAGGGTGTTAATTTTGCGGGGTACACCGCGGGTAAACTGATGGATACGGGAAAAGGCTTCATCAGAAAACAAAGACTCACCATTCCAGCCCGCATGGTGCATGCGGTACTCAATGTAACGTTTTGTCTCTTCTTCCATCAACGGGGCCAGGTGGCAGGAGGCCACGATACGTTGACGGAATTGCTCCATATTCGGTGCGCGCAGAATTGGCTGAAGCTCTTCCTGACCAAGTAGGAAGCTTTGCAACAATGGCTTTCCGAACTGCTGGAAATTGGACAGCATACGCAGCTCTTCGATGGTTTCCAGTGGCAGGTTTTGCGCTTCATCCACCAGTAACAGCGCACGACGACCCTGTTTGCTTAAATCAAACAGAAACGTTTCCAGCTCTTTAAGAATATCGGCTTTGGTGAGGCCGGCCACATTGATGCCGAACTTAGATGCAACCATCTTCACCAGTTCATCCGGTGTCAGTTTTGGTGTCACAATTTGTGCAGCAACAATATCGTCTTCAATTTCAGCCAGCAGACTGTTTGCGATAGTGGTTTTACCCGTACCGATGTCTCCGGTGATAACGATAAATCCTTCCGCCTGAGACAACCCGTATTGCAGGTATGACATCGCCCGCTTGTGCCATTTACTGGCGAAGAAAAAAGCCGGATCCGGCGTTAGCTGGAACGGCTTGGAATCAAGTCCATAAAAACTTTCGTACATGTATTATACCGCTGATACTGAAAACCACTTCTTGTGTGCATCAAGGGTATCGTAAAGCTGGGTTAACCGCCATGCCTTAACCGGACAAATTGGCGAATAAAAGAGCTTATTGTTGTCCGCTGACGATCTGGCTGATGATTCCTGTAGTAGATACACCTTCTTCAAAGTGCAATACCCGCACTTCGCCGCCGTTTTCCATGACTTCTTTGCCGCCGGCAATTTCTTCCACTTTGTAGTCACCGCCTTTCACCAGGATATCCGGCAGCAGGCCGGCTATCAGGCGCTGCGGCGTATCTTCACTGAACGGCACGACCCAGTCTACCGCGGCGAGCCCTGCAAGCACGGCCATACGCCGGCTCACGTTGTTAACAGGGCGTCCTGGCCCTTTAAGACGGCTGACCGAAGCATCATCGTTTACTGCCACAATCAGACGATCACCTAATTTTGCAGCGGCTTGCAGATAGCTCACATGGCCCGCATGCAGAATATCGAAACAACCGTTCGTCATGACAATTCTCTCACCACGGTGACGGGATTGCTTCATCGCCAGTTGCAATTGTTCTTCAGTCATCACACCACCATCAAGATGGCTGGCCTGCTCTCCCAGTGCCACCGCAAGTTCTGTAGTCGATACTGTGGAAGTACCTGATTTACCAACCACAATACTGGCAGCCAGATTCGCCAGCACACAGGCATCAGCCATATTGCAGCCTGCCGCCATTGATACGGCAAGTACAGATACCACCGTGTCACCGGCACCGGTAACGTCATACACTTCTTTGGCTTTTGCCGGCAGATGAAACGGACTGTCGCCCTGTTTAAACAAGGTCATGCCCTGCTCTGAACGGGTCAGCAACACAGACTCCAGCGACAAGCTGTCTCTTAATGACTCAACCTGAGCAGCTAAGACTTCTTCACTGTCTGCTTTGCCTTTCACCGCTTCAAGTTCTGCACGGTTAGGTGTAATTAACGTGGCGCCTGCATAGCGGCTGAAATCATTCCCTTTAGGATCGATTATGACCTGCTTACCGGCTTCTTTTGCAGCCTGAATAAATGCCTGCGCATCAGTCAGACAGCCTTTTGCATAATCTGATAATACGACCAGGTCATGCTCCGGAAGCGCCTCATAAAAAGTCTGAGTCAGCGCTGCTTTGTCAACTTCAGCAAAGCTCTTTTCGAAATCCAGTCTTAACAACTGCTGATTCCGGCTCATTACCCGTAATTTCGTAATGGTATCGTAACCTTCACAGCGCACCAGCTTATGGGAAATACCATGCAATGACAGACGCTGTTCGAGTATACCGGCATTATCATCATTGCCACACAAGCCCAGCAGCGTCACCTTTGCCCCCAGTGTTGCAGCATTAATTGCCACGTTAGCTGCCCCGCCCGGCCGGTCTTCTGTGCTGTTTACGTTAACCACAGGCACCGGCGCTTCCGGCGAAATACGAGCGGTTCCGCCAGTCCAGTAGCGGTCAAGCATGATATCGCCGGCAATCAAAATACGGGTTGTGCTAAAGTCTGGTAGAATCATGTTTTTTCTGACTATCTTCAAAGTTGCAGCAGAGTATACCAGCCATCAAAGTAAAAGAGCAGACGCAGGCACCGTCATGGTATGTGTATATGGTGGAAAACCGCCTGGGACAATTCTATACCGGTGTCACAACAGACCCGGCCAGACGGATCCGTCAACACAGAGGCGAACTACAAGGCGGCGCAAAGGCGCTTAAAGGCAAAGCGCCACTGGTGTTCCGGATGGTGGTATCTGCCACAGACAAATCTGCGGCGATGAAAGCGGAATACAGGCTTAAGCAGCTCAGTAAAAGACAGAAAACCGCCCTGCTTGACGGTAAAAAAGCCCTTCCCGGCGACTTCCCGGACTGCACTTCTCAATTCAAAACGTGCTGAGCTTAATCCAGAAACGCCAGCACACCGTTCACAATGAGTGCAATCCCGATACTGAGCGTTAACTCAAGACAGGCCACGCCGATGTTATGCTGCTGATCCACCTCCTGGCGGTAGTTCAGGCCGAACAGCAATAACTTCTTACTGATGGTGACCAGCACCAGTAATGCGAGGGACAGCACCACGCCGGTGGCAAGCCAGCCGGTAATATTACTGACATAGCCTGACGGGTGATAAGTCAGCAGGTGGCTTGCCGACGACACAATCATCGCGATACCTAACAGGTTGCCCGCATGTTCCACCGCCAGTGCCAGTTGTCCTTTTCGCAGCGCCCCCTGAAATGAGTCGTTCTGATTGTCCCGTGCATACCGTATTTCATACACCCTGGTCATCATCAGCAGTAAAGCGAGCACGACAGTAAAGCCGGTCACAATAGCGATAATTGCGTTCATATCGCTGCCATCCACCCACAACATCATACTGCGTAAAATAATGGCGCTGGCTATCAGACTGGCAGCATCAACAAGGGCAACACTGACACTGCGCTCTCCGATTAAGTCCATGGTATCCAGCTTATTCAGCACAATTTTGTCATGGGCATAACGGCCGAACTTAACCAGTAATACCCCGGTTAAACCAAAAATCAGCATACCTTTTGTCGCTTCCAGATATCCCTGCCCCACATGACGACCCACCACTGAGCCAACAACGATACACAGTGACAACATGCCGCCGGCCATGCTGATCCCGAAAGCGAAGTTATCCTGCACTCCCAGCTCTTCTACTACAGAGCGCTTGCGGAACGCACCGGACAACCATTTCATGACCATTAACAGCAATAAAGCCAGACCAAAATCTATCAGCAGATAAACCCATAAATCGTGGGGCAGCGGGTTCAGCTTTACCAGTGCATCCATGAAATATTCACTCCGTATTCAACGTTAAACAGGACTGGAGACCCTGTGCATCTTGTGCCAGACTCGGTGCACATTCACTCTGACGAAAACATGTATTATGCCTACGAAGGAAGTAAAAAACAGGATTATCACTGAAAAGGGAACAGCTTGCTGGCAGGCTCTGAATGAACGGCATTCTCTGGGTGAGCAAATTAAGTTACATCAGGCAGAGGTCATAGCGGCAACGGGCTGCAGTGAGTTTATCTTTCGTCAGTGTATGCAGGATGTGGAAAACCTTGAATTTTGCCTCTCAGACGCTCCGGTTCCGGTAACCGCTGAAGCTTTCAGTGACAGCCTGAAGCCACTGTTAAACGACCTTGATGAAGCCGGAATGATGCGCGTTTTACGCCGCTTCCGTAATCAATACATGGCCAGAATCGCCTGGCGGGATCTGCTGAACCGGCAATCCATAGAAACGTCCTTACAACAGGTATCCGCGCTGGCGGACGCGTTGATCCTTTGTGCATATGACGCGCTTTACAGCACTCACTGCCGTAGTTTCGGCACACCTGAAGGGAGCGAAGGCCCGCAGCCCATGCTGATTTTAGGTATGGGAAAACTCGGCGGCAGAGAACTGAATTTTTCGTCAGATATCGATTTAATCTTCGTTTATCCAGAAAAAGGCGAAACCTCAGGCGGACGAAGAACTATGGAGCATCAGCAATTTTTCATTAAGCTTGCTCAGAAGCTCATTAATTTACTGAATAAAATCACGCCGGATGGTCAGGTCTTCCGGGTAGACATGCGCCTCAGACCATTCGGTGACAGCGGCCCGCTGGTCATGCACATGGCAGCGTTTGAAGATTACTATCAGGAGCAGGGACGACACTGGGAACGCTTTGCCATGATTAAGGCCCGCGTGTTGAATCCCCCGTCACCCTACCGCACTGAGGTTGAGAGTATTCTTAAACCCTTTACTTACCGCCGCTATCTGGATTTCACGACAATCGAGTCACTGCGGGAAATGAAAGGATTAATTGCCAGCGAACAGCGCCGCAGACAACTTACCGGCAACATAAAACTGGGAGCCGGCGGCATCAGGGAAATTGAATTCTTTGCCCAGAGTTTCCAGCTGATTCACGGAGGCCGCGAGCCGGACCTGCAGGTTAAAGGGTTGCACGACACACTCTCTGCTATCGCCGCATTAGCACTGGCCGGAAAAGATGATATAGAAACTCTCTACAGTCATTATCTTTTCCTACGGAAAACTGAACATACCCTGCAACAAATTAATGATGAGCAAACTCAGCTCCTTCCGGCTGATGAATTCCGCCGGACAGTACTTGCAGAAGTGACCGGCTTCCCCTCATACGATGAATTTCTTCAGGAACTGGAAAAAGTGTGTCATGGCGTACATTCCCGCTTCCGCGAGCTTATCGACAGCAGTGAAGACAATCATGACGCAGATGACTCTGTGTTTCTGCGCTGCAGGGACGCCTGGGATCTTGAACTGACAGAAGACGAATTTTGCGCCCTGACCACACCTCGGTTTGACGGAGAAGACGGCCGCACTATTTTTTCAATCCTCAGCAATTTTAAAGAAAAACTGACTCATACGCGGCTGGGACAACGTGGCAGGGATACGCTGAACAAACTGATGCCGGAAGTCCTGTACGTTCTGTCAGAAGAAGCGCCGGAAAAAATGATAACCGTGCTGCAGCGGGTGCTGAATGTGATCAGTGCGATTACCGGGCGTACCACTTACCTGGATTTGTTACTGGAGAATCCCGATGTACTGCGCCAGTTAATGAAACTCTGTGACCGCAGTAACTGGATTGCTGAACAAATTCAACGATTCCCTCTTCTGCTGGACGAACTGCTGACGCCACTTTATCTGCAACAGCAAAAAACGGGATACCGGCAAAGCCTGGATACTTACCGTGACGAATTGCGCCAGAGCCTGCTGCGTGTTGAGCCTGAAGACGTAGAGCTGCTGATGGATACATGGCGTCAGTTTAAGCTTTGTCAGCAGTTGCGCATTGCCGCCAGTGATATCAGCGGATCTCTGCCGGTAGCCAGTGTCAGTGACAAGTTAACGGCTCTGGCAGAAGTCGTACTGGAGAGTGTTCTCAACAGCGCCTGGCAGCACACCACAGAGCGTTACGGCCCGCCGTCTCACCTGCAGGAAGGAGAAACCGGTTTTGCTATTGTGGGCTACGGCAAGCTTGGCGGTTTTGAACTGGGCTACGGCTCCGATCTTGATTTAGTGTTTTTACATAACGCCCCGCAGGACAGCCACACTACCGGCAAGCGAACGCTGGATGCCACTCAGTTCTATATTAAGCTGGCTCAGCGCATCATGCATCTGCTGAACACTAAAACCCTTTCCGGACAACTGTACGAAACAGATCTGCGACTACGGCCGTCGGGCAATGCCGGCCTGTTAAGCTGCCATCTCAACGGATTCAGAAAATATCAGCAGGAAGACGCCTGGACCTGGGAACATCAGGCGCTGGTGAGAGCCAGAGCCATTACCGGCGATGCGGCGGTGATTGAGTCTTTCGAAGATATCCGCAGAACGATTCTCGCCAAACCCAGAGACACAGGCTCTCTGGCAAAAGACATCACTGAGATGCGGGTAAAAATGCGGGAGCACCTGCTTAAAGATAATGCGGAAGGACTCGACCTTAAACAATGTAGCGGCGGGATCACAGATATTGAGTTTATGGCTCAGTTCTGGGTACTGGACTACGCCACTCAGTATCCGGGCCTGATGGATTTTCCTGATAATCTTCGCATTATTGAACAAACCGGCAAAGCGGGATTAATCACTGAGGATACCGCCAGTCAGCTACAGGAAGCGTATCTGGATTTGCGTGACAGATATCACCAGTTAACGCTGGCTGACCACAGGTATGCAGGAAAAGAGGATTTAAGTGATATCAGAGCCGGTGTACAGAAAATCTGGCAGGAAGTCTTTGCCTGAGCTGAAGCTTTCTGCCGGCGCCCCTTTCAGCCCCGGGCATCTCCGGCTCTGAACTGACATGTTAGTTTACAACGTTGCAGTTTTTCTTCAGAAAGGGCGTCACTTCATCGGTTACCACCAGAGAACGTTGTTGCGGACACACATACGTGCCTACTCCGCTTTCAAAGTTTGAATCAATGGCACTGGCAATGTCCGATAATGAACCGACGATGGTGTTATCAATCTGAAAGTGATACTTGATGACAAAGTCCTGGTCCAGATCCCAGATAACCTGCATCCCTTCCTGCTGGGCATAACGGGTAATGGCTTCACGTAAGGTATTGCCGGGCTTAAAGCTCCTGTTCTTGTGTTCACCGACCCAGCGGTTATTAGCCGGTTTCAGTTCGCTGGACATACCGGACAACTGACTGTCCAGGCTGCCGCCCTCGTTGTTCAGATCCACCACAAAGTCGCTTTCCTGATCTTCAATAGGATCGCTGGCCGTCATCCGGTATTCACGGTAAAACTCACTGAGCCCCTGTGAAATGGACTTTTCCTCTTCAGGTTTTTGCGGAGCTGATGATTTGTTTTGCTCGTAAAGCATAACCACAATACCGGCAACCACCAGCGTGGCAAGCGCCACGCCAATGTGTTTTGCCCAGAAGGCAGCATCTGATTGTCTTTGTTTAGTGGCCATACAATACATCCGGACAGCGCATGTTATTCCCGTTTCAGTATAGACAGAAAATGGACTTCACGGCTACTTTGTGAGGAAAAAATCATACTAAACAACTAAATAGCCATCAGTCGTAAAGCGACGGAGCATCCGGATCAGGACGGGTTTTAAATCGCTTGTGCGCCCATAAATAGCTTTCAGGCTGTTCAGCGATAATTTTTTCAATGTGCTGATTCAGCAAAGTCAGAGCAGGCACATCTTCCAGTTCACGCAATGCTTCCAGAGGCGGGTAAAATTTCACTTTATAACCGTCCAGCGTGTACTGCGAAGTGATGATCAGCGGCACACTGTCAGTTCTTCTGACGAACATCAGAGTCGCCGTGGTGGTTGCCGTATCTTTCACTCCGCCAAAGGGTACAAAAATACTTTGCGCCCGGCCGTAATCCTGATCAGGGAGATACAAGCACAGCTCTTTTTCGGCCATTGCTGCAAGCAGGGCTTTAGCATTTCGTTTATGTACCATGTACTTATTTGAGCGCGCACGGCCATGATACTGAAGATAATCCATCAGCGGATTATCATGCTTTCGATAAAAGCCCACAGCAGGATGGACATAGCCCAATCCACGACAGGCAAACTCCAGGTTCATGTTGTGAAGCGCCATACCAAATACGCCCCTTCCCTGAGCCAGCGCCGCTTCGACATGCTCGAAACCTTCAACGGTAAAGTGTTTCTTAATCCGCCACGCCGGCCACCACCAGCCCATTCCGGTTTCGAACAGCGCCATTCCCGTACAACGGATATTTTCTTCCAGCAACCTTGATTGCTCACCGGCTGACAATTCAGGGTACATAAGGGCCAGGTTTCGTCTGGCTACATTTACCCGCTTGGGTAACAGCCGGGCGATGAGTTTTCCTGTTCCGGCACCAAGCGTGCGGATCACAGGAAACGGAAGCCACAATAAGAGATAAAGCACGCCGGCACCCAGCCAGACGCCCCAATATTTAGGGCCGAGATAGGAAAATTTGAAAACAGGGGGTTTTATAGCAGCAGACAAAAACAAACCATCCGGATAATTATTTACTGCTTATTGTACTCATTTGTCGCCTGCCAGCATACCGGCAGGCGAAAGAAAGCAGGAAAACTCCGATGAGTCTGCTTAAACGATCAGAACAGGCTAATACTGCTTATCGATTTCTTTCAGTTTTTTCTCGAACTGATCATAAGCATCCTGAGACGGATAATCAAAACGGTACTGATTGTGAAAGCCGAACTGCAACTTCACCTTAGCATCTTCAATAAATAAGGTGTAACCATCATGGTCAGTGAATGCCACAATGCCGTTAAGTAAATATTTGTCGTCTTTCTTCTCGCCGCTCTGGCGAATTTTATCGAACACCTGAAGCAGAAATTTACTTTCCAGTTCATTTTTCATCGGGGAGATACTCCATCAGCAACTGTTATACTATTCATACGGTAACAGCCGCTGATGGATTACTTTTACATACAGCGAAGAGACTAATTAAAGTTGTAGCGAAAACCGAGGTTCAGCACGGTGGCAGCGAAATCGTCCTGACCACGGACGTATAAAGCTTCCATTCGCAGCATGCTGTTCAGACCGACGTGATAGTCAAAGCCCAGTCCGGCCATGCCGGCAATAATGCCATCATCGTAAGCACAAAAGCCTTCAGGGATTGAATCAATATCACTGACCTGGCAACTGCCTGTTTCAATGCTTTGCAAACCCTGAACGTCAACATTCATGACGCCCAGTTTGTAGTATAACTCGCCGGTACGTCCGCCCGCTTTACCCAGCACTGCCAGATACAGGCCCTGGGCTTTCAGCGCATCGGTATCGCCTTCTTCGTCCAGTAAATTCTGGTAGCCGGCTTCTACATACCATTTACTGCTGAACTGGTGACCCAGCGCAAGACTGTACGCCACGCCTTTATTCTCAGTGTCGCCAAATTCTGCATCGGTATAACCCACCGTCGCCAGCCCGTACATTCTTTCTGTGGCTTGCGCGTTGAAACTAACCCCTGCAAGACTTAACACCGGTAACAGCAAGGCGGTGACTATTCCTTTTTTCATAATCTGCAATTCCTTTCCTTAGAAATAATATTCCAGCGCTACCTGTACGTGGTCGTCACGGCGCATGTAGTAAAACGTGTCGTCGGTTTGATCGGAAGAGAAGAAGTAAGCGTCCATCTTCCAGCGCCAGTTGTCAGTCATTCGGCTTGAAGCTTCAACAAAAGCACTGTAAGTATCGCTTTCATCCAGATCCTGAATGAAGCCGGATAAGATTTCTGTACCGTCGATATCATTCCACACCCAGCGTAGTCCCAGCATCAGGTCGTTCTGACCGGTGGCGAAGAAATTATCTTCACGCTCGTCGTACTGATATTCCATCAGCACACCCAGATCATAAGAGGTACCGAAAACCCCCACTGAGGTGCGCTCAAAGCCTGCCACTGCGGCGGCAAAATCTTCACTTTGTCCTGCGCGGTAAATCCCTTCAAACTTGAGCAACCAGGCGCCCTGCACTTTCAGTAAATCCACGCCGTACTGTTCAATTTGCGCATAGTAAGGCTGAATAAACGGCGTGCTGTTTTCATCGGTTGCCTGCAGCAACTCAGGTTCACGGGTTGTACCGTCGAAATAAGACAGACCAATTTCCCAGTCCCCCAGAGAACGTTGCCATCTCAGTGCAAAATCCACATGGTTCTGTTCATCATCAGATTCGTACAACGCCGAATTTTCACGAATTTCAACAGGCGGACGTAAGCGGCCGTCTTCACCCGGGAAAGTACGTTCACGAAAGTATGGCAGGACAAAACCGGACAATGTGCCCCAGTCACCGAACACGTTAAGGTTGATCATCGGCTGACCAAGCTTATCTTCGCCGTCGATGTTTTCTACCATGTCGGTCTGATTAATAATGTCGACCAGGTGAATGGATTCCGTTTGTCCCCAGAATACCTTGCTTACGCCGACACGGGTTTCCCAGTTATCAGCTGCGTGCATCCACATTAATTCACGTAAATCAAAGTGTGTGCGCTGCTCATCTTCCTGGTCCAGACGGGCAAAAGGCTTGAACAGAATACTGTCGATGCCGTCGTTCCATTCCGTGTACATTTCAGGTTCTAAAAACACGGAAGCCTGTGAGCGGGGTTGCCCGGGATACGCTGCATCCTGAAGAAAGTAGCGGGTTTCCACACCGGCTGAGCCACTGATGTCAATATCTGACATATCAGCCATTGCACCGGCAGAAAATCCCAGTGCGGCGGCAACAAGTGACAAACGTCTGACGGGGTTAGCGCGCCCGGCGTAAACTGTTACTGTCAAAGTCCGATTCCTCTAATTCTGTGCCAAATTCCAGTTTGTGTGTAACCAGTTCGGTAGATTTTTGTGTTTGCAGATTGTACATAAAACTACGCAGAGGTCGCCAGAACTCCCCCTCAAATAGTTTGTAATCTTCAAATTCGAGTACTTTAAGCGCTTCACCCTTGCGGTCGAAAAACTCAACCTTACGGGGCCGGTAATGTTCTTTATCAATCCATAAAATTTGTTTCGAATAGCCCGAATATTCGTCCATAGGGGTCTGTTCGAGTACGTAGACATCGTCCCCCTGATACTTGTCTTCACGAAGTAAGTCGTAAGAGAACTTAGGGATTTCAAAGGACGTCATGTCTTCAAAGGCATATTCGCTGCCCAGAAACGGACCGGATTTGTTGCTGGTTGAAATCCGGCGGACACGCTTCACAGCCGGCAGAAAAATCCACTGCTCGTCCGGTGCATCAACATGACTGAAGCTTAAAAATGCGGTGCCGCTTAAATCCCGCGGTGAATCAAATATTGTCAGCGCCTTATCACCGTCGGTAGGCACTTCCAGCGTTTTCACCCGCATTTCCCGCTGGGCTTCCTGCCCCTGGGCATTGCGCAGGGTCATGGTAATACTGGCAACTGTATTTTCCCAGCCACGGTTAACATCTTTCCTCGCTGTCGCAATACGAAGGCCTTCTTTCTCAGAAGCTTCATCTGCAATAACCGGAGTCGTCAGCACCACACTCAGTGCCAGTGACGCTAAAGAGAGCTTGCGTAATTGTCTCATGTAGCTTCCCTCGTTGTTTTGTTTTTATCTTTATCCAGCCACATCAGGAATGAGGGCAGGAAGAGTAAATCAATAAATAATGCTGCAATGAAGATAATGTTTGTCATTAACCCCATGTCTGAGTTCAGGCGGAAATCAGACAACAGCAGTACACCAAAGCCGGCAGCCAGCACCACTGTTGTGGTGATCATGGCCCGGCCTACGGTGCGGAATGCGTATTCCACGGAATCCCGCACGCTCAAATTATCTTTTCTTGCAGCCTGGTATTTCAGCAGAAAATGTACAGAGTCGTCGACGATAATCCCCATGGTCATACTCAGTTCTACTGACAGCGCCATATTGATTTCGCCGGACATCATGCCCCATATTCCAAAGCCCACACCAGCCGGCATTAAGTTAGCCATCAGGCTGACTATTCCCAGCCGCCAGGACCGCAGTGCAAGGGTGATCAACAGTGAAATCACCACCAGCGCAGCCACTGAGCCCCACACCATGCTTTCCATGTTTCTGGCACCGATGTGCGCGAACATCAAAGCTGGACTGGCCGCTTCCAGACGCAATTCTGGTGCCAGTTTACCAAACCACCGTTTGGTCCGCGCCTCAAATTCGGTGAACTCCTCACTTCCGAGGTTTTCCAGCACGGCAATAATGCGAACACCGGACTTGTCGATATCTATCTGGTTATTAAGATCGAGACCATATGGCAAGGACATTTCGTACAGTAACAGGTACTGTGCAGCGAGGTCTTTAGATTCAGGTAAGGTAAAATATGCCGGATCATCATCATGCATATTCATGTTAAGGCGCTTGATGATGTCAGCAAAACTCAGCACATGTTTGACTTCCGGCTGCGAGCGCAACCATTTGGCCAGTGCATCCACCTCTTTCATCACCGCAGGGTCATTGATGCCATAGGGCTCACCGGTATAAACAGCAAAATCGATATTCGACATGCCGCCCATATATTTCTTTTGGATTTCAACGGACTGACGAAACGGTGATGATAAATCGAAGTACTCTACCGCCACATCGTTCAGACGGTTATTCAGGCAGAACAGCAGCGACACAGTGAGAACAATGACCGAATAAGGCAGAATACGGCGGTGATTGCTGATAACCCATCCACCCAGTTTTTTAACCTGTGTGTCGTCGCCATTTTGCTCTTTAACACGGGGGGCTGGCAGTAAAGTGAGCATAGCCGGCAGCACGGTCAAAGACAAAATACAGGCCAGTACAACCCCGACGGCGGTTAAATTTCCAAGGTGAGATAAAATAGGTACTTCCGCAAAATTCAGCATTAAAAAGCCAATTGCTGTGGTACCGCTGGTAAGTAAAACCGCCTTGAGGTTTAGCACAATACTTTCAGCCAGTGCCTGTTCCTTCGCCAGACCCTGCTGAATTTTTTGCCGGTAAGTCACAATAATGTGTAGGCAATCAGCGACAGCAAGCGTTGTGACCATGGTCGGCACATTGACCGTAGAGGGACTCAGAAAAATTCCCCACCAGCCGGCAATTCCCATCGTCAGCACAATCGTGCCGCCAACAACCACGAGCACTACTGCTGATGCTGCTTTTGAGCGTGTTAATAGTGCAATCATCACCGCAATGATGATAAACATAAGCGGGATCAGGGTTGACGCATCATCCTGCGCTGTCAGCGCGAATGCGTCATTCATTGTCACAATCCCGGACAGATAAATTTTGTGGTCCGGGTAGGCGGTTTCATATTTCTCTTTTAACTCTCTGGCGAATGCCCCGATCTTCATTATCTTGGGAGTCTGGTCGCCTTCGGGTAGCTGAATTGTGACATTGATCACCGCCATCGCTTCGTTGTCGGAGATAAGCCGCCCGCGTAAATTTTGGATGGGTTCAATTACTTCCCTCACCCATCTGATATGGGCTTCATCCGTTTGCCCTTTGCGAATAAGATCCTGCACCACCAGCCCTTCCTCATCGGCAAAGGTATACTGATAATTCGACAGTGATTCCACCCGGTTAGACATGGGAATATGCCAGGCATCCTCTGTGAGGGCATGAATAAGTTCGAAGGTTTCCGGCTGATAGACGTTTTCACTGTCCGGCAAAATGAGGAAGGTAACATTTTCGCTTTTGCTGAAAACATTCTGCATTTCTTCATAAGCCAGTTTCTGAGGATCATCAGGCTCAAAGAAAACTTTATAGTCTCCGCGGAAATAAAGATTACCGGCTCCGAAACCGGTGATGACGCACGCCAGCAGAAACAGTGCTATGACTGTTTTCGGTTTTTCCATGCACCACCGCGCCCAGGCCGGGAGTGTTTGCATAAAATGTCATGTCCTTTTATCTGTTCTGTTTCACAGTGTATCTGCTAAAAGCACAGAGTGTAAGTATTTGCCCTTATACGCAGGATTTCCAAAAAGAAATTTAATGTTTAAAAAAACAGCAGAAAAACAAGCAGGTAAATAAACCCGCGTACTGGCTCAGGTATCTCATTTAACAGACTGCTTACATAACATTTGATCTTTGGAAAATGTCATGTAGTATTAGAAGAATACAACTGGTCAGATGAGCGGATGAGTAATATGAGTATTCGAAAAAGCCTGAAAAAAGTTCTTCCACCTATTTCTGTGACAGAGCAGGAAGCATTGGACGCCGGTGATATCTGGTTAGAAGCCTCTATCTATCAGGGCAAACCAGACATGCAAGCCCTGCGTGCCATTCCACAGGCGAAATTAAGTGCCGATGAACAGGCATTTATTGACGGCCCTGTGCAGGAGTTGCTGGGATTAATCGATGATTTCGAGCTGGCAAATGGTAAGCACATTCCGGATGAGATTTTAGCGTTCCTGAAGAAACACCGTTTCTTCTCAATGATCATTCCGAAGAAATTTGGTGGTCTGGAATTCAGTCCTTACGCCAACTCAACCATCGTTGCAACTATCGCTGCGAAAAGTGGTGCTATTGCCGTAACCGTTATGGTGCCTAACTCGTTAGGTCCGGGCGAACTGCTGATGCACTATGGTACAAAAGAGCAGCAGGACTACTATCTGCCCCGCCTTGCAGTGGGTGATGACATTCCCTGTTTTGCACTGACCAGCCCTGAAGCCGGTTCAGATGCCGGTGGCATTCCTGATGCAGCTATCGTCACGAAGGGTGAATGGGAAGGTAAAGAAGTTATTGGTCTGAAAGTCAGCTGGGACAAGCGTTATATCACGCTTGCGCCAATCGCTACCGTACTGGGCCTCGCATTTAAAGTTTTCGACCCTGATCAACTGCTGGGTGAAAAACTTGAGCTGGGTATTACCTGTGCCCTGCTGCCAAAATCTCACCCCGGCGTAGAACTGGGTAACCGTCACGATCCTATGGGACAACGTTTCTACAACGGTACGACCCGTGGTAATGATGTATTTATTCCTATGGATTTCATCATCGGCGGTCAGAAAAACATCGGCCGCGGCTGGCAAATGCTGGTGAGCTGCTTAGGTGCAGGTCGTGGTATTTCATTACCGGCCATGGGCGTGGCAACAGGTCAGGCGGCACTAAAAGCGTCTGCAGAATACAGCTTTGTACGTGAACAATTCGGACTGCCAATTGGCCGTTTCGAAGGTATTCAGGGCAAACTGGCAGATATCGCCGGTAAAACATTCCTGCTGGAGTCTATGCGTGTTCTGACAACAGAAGGTTTGGGTTTAGGCCTGAAGCCGTCAGTAGTGACTGCGATTGCCAAATACCATATGACTGAGCTGGGTCGTGACGTAATGAACTCGGCAATGGATATCCTGGCGGGTAAAGCCATTCAGCGCGGACCGCAAAATACGTTATCCGGCGGCTACAGTTCATTACCGATTGCCATTACGGTGGAAGGTGCCAACATTCTGACCCGTAACCTGATGATCTTCGGCCAGGGTGCAATGCGTTGCCATCCATACCTGAAAGAAATGGTAGATCTTATTCACAGTGACGACCACTCTGCAGACGGCGAATTCAATAAAGTATTGAAGAAAACGGTCAGTTTCAGTGTGAAAAATGCGTTCCGCAGCTTAGGTAAGAGCTACCTGCCCTTCCTGCGCGGTGCAGAGTCTGCACTGCCGGAAGTGACAAAGTACGAGAAGCGTCTTAATGCATTGTCAGCAAAACTGGCTCCTATGGCCGATTTATCGCTGGCGGTACTGGGCGGTGATTTGAAAAAAGCAGAATTGCTGTCAGCCCGTCTGGGTGATGTAATGAGTTATCTGTACGGCGCCATGGCAGCCATCCGCTTCTATGAGCAACGTGTAGAAGACCGTAAACTGGCACAGCCTTACTTCGAGTACGCTATGGAGTGGACGCTGCAACAGGCTGAACAGGCACTGGTTGATTTCATCGGTAACTTCCCGAACACAGCAACCCGTGGTCTGATGCGCCTGCTGACCTGTACATATACCAATTCAGTCAGCGGGATCAGCGATAAGCTGTCCTGTGAACTGGCTCTGGCATCCATGCAGGATAACAGCATCAAAGCACAACTGACGCACCTGGTTCGTCCTGTTGCCGGTGACGGTAACGACATCAACGAGCAGGCGTTTAAAGCGAAACATGCTGTAGCCCATCTGTTAGGTAAAGTACAGAAGGCGCTGCGTAAGGAACCGGTCATCCCGTTCCTGTCGTTTGAAAACGCACTGAATAAGTTACAGGAGCGCGGTGTTGTAACGGCTCAGGAAGCTGAAATGCTTCACGATTACAATGAGAAGCGTAAGCTGGCTGTCCGGGTTGACGAGTTCAACTTTGACCTGGAGCCGTTATCTCAGGAAAAAAGCGATTCTTCAGCGAAGAAAGACGCTGCCTGATATTCTGAATACTGCTCTACAGCATTGATTTAAAAGGTGACTACGGTCACCTTTTTTTATTGCTTTTTGCCGGTTTTGCACTATACCTTTTAGCAGGAACTTTTCCGGTTTACCCGGGCGGTACGCTTCTCCGTCATCTCCCGGTGAATACATATAAAATGTGACAGGGCCGTCCAGCTGACAGGATTAAGTAGTGCGCCCCATATTCCACCACTCCACACTGAATGATGCCGCGTTAAGGGATGTTGTGCACCTGCTGCACTCTAATGCCTTTAACGGCATGATTATCTCTGTCGCTGCCATCAGTGCGCTGGCATTCGGGTTCGATACACCGGAAACCCATTCAGTCAAACGACTCTTCTGGTTGATCATGGTGTCTGTTTTACTGCTTCGCTTTCTTGATGCCATCTTCTGGATGAAAGTCCTCAGGCAGAAAGACAAATCTCCCCGTCCCGCATTTTTCCGGTTCGCCATTGGTGTCACACTGACAGCCATCATCTGGGCGCTCTATTGCGTTACCCTGTACCCGCTGATGGATATTATGGAGCTGGCTACCACTGTTGTGGTGCTGTCAGCCCTGGCGGGCGGTGCAGCGGCAGTACTCGGTGCCAGCCGGCCGCTGGTATGGACTTACTGCACGCTGTTGCTGATCCCGGTTTCCGTAATGGCACTGACAGATCCGCGTAAAGAGTTATTTATGCTGGGTCTGCTTGGATTCGGCTTCTGCATCATCATGCTGGGCACCTCCCGCAAAACCAATGCCTTTTATCTGGAGACCATCAGCTTACGGGAAAAGAATCAGGCGTTGGTGGAACAAATGGCAGAAGAGCGCAATGAAGTGGTAAGAGTAAACGAAGCTCTGCGTCTTAGTAACCAGAAACTGGACAATATGAACGCGACACTGGAAGCCGAAGTGCATTCCCGCACAGAAGATATTGTGCGCCTTTCTAACCGCGACCCCCTCACCGGCCTGATGAACCGGGCGGCGTTCTTAAATACCCTGCGGGACAAGTTAAAACAGGCCGCCTTAAGGGAAGAGAAGCTGGCTATCCTGTTTACTGATCTCGACGGCTTTAAACAGGTGAACGACAGTCTCGGCCATCAAACCGGTGACCAGGTACTGGTCTCTGTCGCCTCGAGATTCCGCCAATTTGCACCGGACGATTGTTTATCACGGTGGGGAGGCGACGAATTCATTATTGTTGCGACGTTCTGCAATCTCAGCAAAATAGTGCAACTGGCAAAAAATATCCGCGCCAGTATTGCTCAGGGCATGGCTATAGACAGAAATATCATCAATCTTGATGCCACGACAGGTATTGCTATTTTTCCGGATCACGGCGACAACGAACAGCTTTTGATCCAGCGTGCCGATATCACCATGTATCATGAGAAACGTCGCGGCGTGAACCATACCGGCATTTTCAGTGACAACGTGTATGATGCGGTATGCAGAGAAATGCAGTTACGGGACGGGCTTCGTTCTGTCATCATCAATGACCAGTTGCACCTTGTTTATCAACCTATTGTAGATGCCGGTACTGGCCGTGTGTGGTCTTACGAGGCGCTGCTGCGGTGGCAATTTAACGGAGACCCCGTCTCTCCCGCAGACTTTATTCCTGTCGCTGAACGTTCGGGCCTTATCAACGATATCGGATTATGGGTGCTGTCAAAAGCGTGCGAAACCGCAGCAGGCTGGAAAGACCCTGACGTTGCTGTTTCGGTGAACGTATCAGTGATTCAGCTTATGGAAGATAACTTCATCCTCAAGCTCGACGAAGTACTCAGTCATACGGGCCTTGCGCCTTCCAGGTTGCATCTGGAAATTACAGAATCTGTATTCGCAGACAATAAACAAAAGCTTGCAGCGCAGGTGAATGCCATAAAAAATCGCCGGGTAGCCGTTTCCATAGACGATTTCGGTACCGGCTTTTCATCGCTGAGTCAGCTTCAGCTCCTGCATTTTGATCACATAAAAATTGACCGGTCGTTTATTCATAACCTTAACTCAGCAGGCGGCCCGATTATCCGTGCGACCTTGCTGATTGCCGGCGAGTTCGGCTGTAAAACCGTTGCCGAAGGAGTAGAAACAGAAGAACAGGCTACAAGGCTTAAGGCGATGGGTGTAGACTACCTGCAAGGATTTTACTTCGCCAGGCCTGAGCGTGCAGAGACACTGACCGGCCGGCTATAAACAGAACAATAATAATCACATGGCTCAACTTTACTTTTACTACTCTGCAATGAATGCAGGGAAATCTACCTCACTGCTCCAGTCTGCTTACAACTACCGTGAACGGGGTATGCACGTACTGATTTTCACAGCGGCAATCGATGACCGCTATGATGTGGGTAAGGTCACCTCAAGAATTGGTTTGCAGGCCGACGCCAGTTTATACGGTAACGAAGATAACTTGTTCCGGCAGGTATTTAAGGCTCACCGTGCCCAGCCGCTGGACTGCGTATTTATTGATGAAGCGCAGTTTCTGACTAAGGCTCAGGTAAGGCAACTGGTAGAAATTGTCGACGAACTGGATATTCCCGTGCTGGCCTACGGACTCCGTACAGATTTTCTCGGTGAAACCTTCGAAGGCAGCCATTATCTGCTGGCCTGGGCTGATAAATTTACTGAGCTGAAAACAGTCTGTCACTGCGGTCGCAAAGCCACATTTGTGGTGCGGATGGATGAACAGGGCCAGCCTGTCACCGGCGGTAATCAGGTTGAGATTGGCGGTAATGACCGTTATGAATCTATGTGCCGCAAACACTTCAAACAGCTGGTATGGGATCAACCGTCGGCGTAGATCTGCTTCAGCGGTTCCCTGCAGCGCCGGGTCGTTGATCCGCCACCCCGTGTCACTGAACCTCTGACAGTTGACAAGCCTCTCAATATTTTCAACAGTGGTGTGAAAAGATAAAGGAGTACACCACTTGCGCAGGCTTTTTCTCTCCGGCTTATGTGCCACCCTCATTGCAGCTCAGGCTGCGGCTGATACGCAACCGGTAAACCAGTTGCCATCTGATTTGAAAACACTGCCGGATACCATTGACCGTGCTTTGTCAGAATTTTACACCCCGGGTATGAGCGTGGGCATTGTGAAAGACGGCAAGGTTGTGTACCTCGCCGGACATGGCCTCAGAAATAAAGAGCAAGGGCTGCCAGTGACACCGGACACCTGGTTCAGACTGGCTTCTGTCAGCAAAGCATTTACAGCCACCACCGTGGCACAACTGGTAGACGAAGAAAAACTGAACTGGCACACAAAGGTAGAAGACGTGCTGCCCGGTTTCAGGATGGCTGATCCTTTTGCCAGCCGCGAAATGGATATCACCGATCTGTTAACCCACCGCAGCGGTTTGGGTTCAGGTGCCGGAGACAGTATGTTGTGGCCTGAGCCATCCGGCTTCAGCCGTCAGGATATCGTGCATAACCTGCGCTTTCTGACGCCTCAGTACAGTTTTCGCAGTGAATACGCCTATTCCAATGTAATGTATATCACAGCCGGGGAAATAGTGGCGCACCTGACGGAAGACAGCTGGGAATCCCGGCTACAAAACCGTGTATTTGCTCCCCTTGGTATGGACTGCTTTGGTGGGGATGTGCCGGGCTATGTGCTCGAAAACCGCGCCATCAGTTACGGCCACAACGATGAGAGAGGCATTTATCCCATTCCACGTAACCAGCTGGCAGAAAAAGGCATTGTCTCTGCTGCAGCCGGCGGCGTCAGCTGTAATGCGACGGGTATGCTGAAGTGGGTTCAGATGTGGCTGGATGAAGGTAAAAGTGCCGGCGGTGAAACCATTCTCTCAGAAGATACATACAACACCATGCTGACGCCGCAAACCCTGTTGTCTGTTGATGACACTGACGAAGAATGGGACCACATGCATTTTAAGGCGTATGGTCTCGGCTGGCGGCTTATGGATATTTTCGGCCATAAGGTAATCTCTCATACCGGCACCTTATCCGGTTATCAGACGTATGTGGCTTTCGTACCGGATCAACAACTGGGTGTGGTAGTACTGAATAACGGCTCCAACTACGGTGCCCGCGGCGCTGTCATGCAAACCATCCTCAAAGCTTACCTGCCTGAAAGTGATAAAAGAAACTGGATAGATGAATACCGGGCTTATCAGGATGAGCAGGAAGAGAAATATCTGGCCAGACACACGACTCCCTCTGGCAGCAATAAAGTGCTGTTACCGCAAAACACCTACGCCGGACAATTCAGCGACGAATGGTTTGGCCTGATGACCGTTTACCCTGAAGGCGACACCCTGCGGATAAAATCTGACAAAATGCCCACTCTCACCGGCAGACTGGAGCCCTTTGAAGATCATACATTTGTGATCCGCTGGGACAACCAGAACGCAGCCAGTGACGCCTTTATCCGATATCAGGTGAATATAAAGCGGCAAGTCACCGGATTCACCCTCTACCCGTTTACAGAACGTGAAATAACCAACCATGAATGGCGGGATATGGTTTTTACTGTTGATAAGGAATAGCCCGGCCGGGATGCAGAATCATCAAGAAAGCGATTAGAGCGATTAGTATTTAAGATTTTAATCGTTTTATAAAATCACATAATCTGTACCCAACTTAACAAGGAGCAGATTATGGCTAAAATGATTCAAAAACTGGTAAGCAAAAACAAAACACAATCCACCCCGGCAATGACCTGTAATTATCAGAATAATTACTATGGCGATCAGGTATGTGTGGCGTGCGCACCGGTCAAAGGTAAGCGGGCGTAAAGGTGACTTTAAGGTCACTCCTCTGTCCGAAAATACCGGCAACACCGGAAATAAAAAAGCCCGCAACGGAAACCGGTGCGGGCAATGCTATTTCACAGGGAGAGTGAATCAGTCGAACAGGTACTTCAGAGATACCACAGTAGTGCGGCCGTTCAGCGGGCGGGCACGGATGTAGCTGCCTACTGCTGCAGAGCCTTCTTCAGATTCTGTAATAACAAACTCATCAGTGGCGTTGTTTACGTTCAGAGAAACTGAGAACTGGTCATTAACCCAGTAAGTGGCAAATACATTCACCAGGTTATAAGCATCCTGTTTCAGGTCATTGTTGTCCTGAACATAGTACTCGGTAGAGCCTTGCAGAGATGCCCCCACTGACCAGAAATCAGTAACGTATTCCGGTGTAATTGTCCAGATCCAGTCAGCCTGACGACGGGGTGTGTTACCCACCAGCGTTGCATCATTCGCGTCTTTGCTGATTTCAGCATCTGTCCATGTGAGGTTACCGGACAGCACGAAGTTATCAGTTGCATTCCAGCGTCCTTCAAATTCCAGACCTGTTGCTTCATATTCGCGCATGAACGTCAGACCGCTGGTCACCTCAGCCTGAGTATCTTCCGTCACTGTGTCGAACAGCGTAGCGTTCAGCATCAGATCACGGGTGCCGTACTTATAACCAATTTCAAGTTGCTTCGTTGTATCGAAGCCGGAGGTTGTGTTGGTCAGGCTGCCATCAGTATTCAGTGTGCCGCCAATTTGCAGCAGACGGTCTGCCAGTGCACGGCCACCTTTCGAGTAGCGGGCGAACAGGGTTTGCGTTTCGCTCAGTAAATAAGAACCACCCAGTGAATAGGAAGTGTTATTGGCACTGTAGTCAACAATTTGCGATGACGCACCGGCGCGGTTCAGGTTAATCACACCGCCGCTGATGAAGCCGCTGTTCTGCGCAGACGCATCTTCAATCTGTTCAATAACACCGTTTCCGTTAATGTCGTAATCGGCATTGCCGCCACAGCAAGCGCTGATCAGTTCACCCGATGCATCAACACTGTCGTAACGCACTGAAGCATCAATAAGAATGTTGTCTGACAGTTCAAAGCCTACGTTCATGTAGGGTGCAGTTGTCACATAGTTCAGATCCCACTCATACGACAGGAAGCTGGCTGACAGCAGGCCGTTGGATACCAGTTCAGTACCATCAGCATCTGTAATATTCAGCAACTGCGAGTTGTCACCGTCCAGCGTCTGGATAAAGGTTTGCCAGCTTGCCCAGCTCGTCGCAATATCCTGATTTGAATAGTAATAACCTACTGTCAGTGATACGCCGTTATCGAACTCTTTACGCAGGCTCAGATCGTTAATCATGTTACCCAGGTCATTGAGACGGGCATCAAACTGTAAGTTAGTAAATGCTTCGCCGGTATACACTTCACCTGCACCCGGACCATTCGCCAGAGTAACCGTGGTGCTGTCGCAGTTCAGCGCATTACCTTCGCCATCAAGCGCGCCGGAACAAAGCGCAGCAGCGAAGTTTGATACATCGCCCGGGCCGGCAGGGAAACCGTCAGTGAAAGGTGCAATGAATCCACCGGAAACATCCGAAATACGGAATTTGTTTAACAGGAACAGATTGTCCGCAACTTCCAGGTCTACTTCCACGCCGAATGAATTAACTTCTGATGAAATACCGTCGCGTACGTCACGGTTTTCCGGATTGCCGTAGCTGTCAAAAGTAGAAATATTCGTGTTATACACTGAGTTCAGGGCCTGTGAACTGGCATCAAAACCGGGAACAGGACCGTACTCACCGTCACCTTTAACCAGTACCGGAGATGGCAGATAAGTGGAAACTTTGTCATCCAGGTTTTTGTAGAAGAAACGGATATGACCGTTATCCAGCAGCTTGGTGATATTAAACTTCACCTGGCCGCCTTTATCACCGTGATAACCGGTGTCACGGGTACCTTCACCGCCGCGGGCAAAGCCGGCAATGTGATAATACAGGTCGTCGCTGATTTCACCGCCGTAACGGAAATCCAGGCGCATTTCATCGTAGTCCACACCAAAAGATGTACCGATAGCACCACCACCGATTTCACCGGTGTTGCTGATCATATTGATAACACCGCCCGGCGAGTTACTGGCGAAAGTCGACGCAGAGCCACCGCGAACCGCTTCTACATTGGCCACTGACCAGTCGTAACGGATGAAGTTATCAGCATTACCAAAGTTGATATCACCGTATTCCAGTACCGGTAAGCCATCTTCATGAATTTGCAGAAATTTGGAACCGCCGGTAGCCAGAGGAATACCACGGATAGTGATGTTCGCGTTACCGCCACCACCAGAAGACTCAGCACGGATCCCCGGAATAGCACGGAACACTTCAGCAGTAGAGCGTGGCGCAAGTTTTACAATATCGTCTTCGTTAAAGGAACTGACCGACACGCTGGCTTCCTGCATGGTGGCACCACCAGGGGTTGCAGTCACAACGATTTGTTCGTATTTGGCTTTATCCTGGGTTTCAGCGTCAGTATTGTCCTGAGCAAAAACGGGACTGGCTATGACTGCGCTGACAGCCAACGCTAATCTACTGAATGCATAACGCTTGTTCATGTTTTCTCCGGGAGAGTGTTTGAGTGTTTACAGGCTAACAATCCGGTCACTTTTCTAACGGGCAGCTTATTCCCACCTTCTTCACAACCGAACTTAATCGTTTAAGAATTTAATCTAAAAACTTTCCAGTGTAAATACAATGTGAAGAATTTATATAACAAAGATAGTAAAATATACTATATAACCGTTGAAAATCAGTGATTTATAATTGATAAAATTTTATTAACCTGTTTTAAAATATACCCAAAAGGATAACAATTTAATCTTATTTGATTAAGATAAGTACAGAGAGACAGGCAATTATGAAGGCTGAAACCGCTATAATTGTCCGGCCAGACTGACGCCGGCCGCTGCAACGGATGAAAAGGTGCAACAAAAAAACAGTTTTACAAAGAGAAAGAGACGGCAGTCTGAAGCGATGCCGGAAGCGGTACTAAGACACCGGAAGCGATATTAAATAGTACCGCCGTTAAGAAGTTCGAAATCGAGTATTACAGAGTCAGCCTGCTCACCTTCCAGTAGCAGCTTTGCGGCAGTTTCCCCCTTTTCGATGCTCGACTGGCAAACCGTGGTGAGAACAGGACGGGTGCGGCGGGCTTCGTCAATACCGTCAAAGCCGGTAATTTTCAGTTCCTGCGGCACTTTAATGCCCTTGCTGAGCGCACATTGCAACAACTCCAGCGCAATCATGTCACTCATGCACAGTACGGTTTGCGGGCGGGGTGAAATACTCAGCACCTCATTGGCGGCCTGACGGGCAAAATTTCCCCCGCTCTCCGGAATATGCCAAATCCATTCATTATTAATGTCGCAATTTTTGCGTTTCATCGCCCTGAAATAACCATCAAGCCGGCGATGAGAAATTGCACTGTCTGAGTCCAGCAGCGGACTGTCGTACACCCTGCAGGTCACAGGTGAGTCGATAAGTTTCAGTCCCAGAATAGCGGCCCGCCCACCTTCTTCCAGCGCTTCCATCGCAATCTGATAAGCGGCATTCTCGTTATCGATGTTCACTGAGGGGCAGCCTTCAAGGTTGAAGTCTACCGTGACCACCGGTTTACTTAATTGCCGTAGTTCTTCCCCTAATTTCGGGTTTTGGGGCGCACCATAGCAGATAAATCCGTCAACAAAATCGGCCACATCGGTAATAGTTTGTGCATTACCGGCATACAAGAGTAAATGCTTTTGAGCGTCCTGCAGCACGGAGGAAACACCACGGATGAAGGTAGATGCAACAGGGTCACTGACCATGTATTCAATGTTATCGGCAAGCACCAGCGCCACAATATTAGACTGACCTTTACGGAGGATCTGCGCTGCTTTATTAGGCCCGCTGTAACCTATCTCTTTACAGGCAGCCAGAATGTCATCACGCCTGGCGGCAGAAAGCTGGTCCGGGCGGTTAAAGGCATTAGAGATGGTTGCGGTAGAAACGCCCAGCTTTTCAGCCACATCTTTTAAAGTCAGTTTTACTTTCTTCATTGTTACGGCAAAGGTCACTGTACTGAATGCCGGCAGGCATAATTAAACGGGTGCAATCTTAATCGATTAACATTTTTTTAAAATTTTAGCACAGTGATGGTAACCGGTACGACTTTATTTTCAATTTTTACCGCCATCGTACCGGTGAAGTAGTAATTTAACAGGAAAACTAGTTGTAAACGGGCCTTGCTGCAGTAAGTTCAGCCACCTTCTGTTTAATGGTTGCAGCCGTGTCTGCGCAGTCCGGCGCACTAAGCAAATCACACATCCATCCGGCCAGTTGCTGACAATCTGCTTTAGTGAAGCCCCGTGAAGTGACGGCCGGAGTGCCGATGCGAATACCACTGGTGACAAATGGAGACTGGGGATCATCAGGCACCGTGTTCTTATTAACAGTTATATTTACACTGTTAAGCAACGCATCGGCTGCTTTACCGGTCATGCCTTTGCTGATCAGGCTCAACAGAAACATGTGGTTATCAGTGCCGCCGGATACCACATCAAAGCCACGCTCAATAAAGACTTCTGCCATCGCTCTGGCGTTGTCTACCACCTGTTGCTGATACACCTTATAGTCATCAGACATAGCTTCTTTTAACGCCACCGCTTTGGCTGCGATGACATGCATAAGCGGACCGCCCTGAATTCCCGGAAAAATCAGTGAATTGAATTTCTTTTCCAGTTCGGGAGCAGACTGACAAAGGATTAACCCTCCCCGCGGCCCCCGCAATGTTTTATGAGTAGTGGTGGTAACCACATGTGCCGCTTTCACAGGGTTAGGATACACACCGGCGGCCACCAGGCCGGCAACATGAGCCATATCCACCATTAACCACGCACCAACACTGTCGGCGATATCTCTGAAACGCTGCCAGTCAACGATGCGGGAATACGCCGAGAAGCCGGCAACAATCATTTTTGGCTTTTGGATTTCTGCCAGCTCTGCAACCTGTTCATAGTCAATTTCACCGGATTCCGGGTTAATACCGTATTGCACAGCGTTGTACAATTTACCGGAAAAATTCGGCTTTGCACCGTGTGTCAGGTGACCGCCGTGATCGAGGCTGAGACCTAAAATGGTATCGCCCGGAGAAAGCAACGCCATGTAAACCGCCGCATTAGCCTGCGAGCCTGAGTGCGGCTGAACATTGGCGTAATCTGCGCCGAATAAGGCTTTAGCGCGGTCGATAGCAAGTTGTTCGGCAACATCCACTTCTTCACAGCCGCCATAATAACGTTTCGCCGGATACCCCTCAGCGTACTTGTTGGTTAACTGACTTCCCTGTGCCGCCATTACCGCCCGGCTAGTGTAATTTTCAGATGCGATCAGTTCGATATGATCTTCCTGACGCCGGGTCTCTTTTTCGATTACCGCAGCGATTTCAGGATCCACATTATTCAGCGATTCATTCAGCAGCTTCATGATAACTCCATTGTGTTTTGATTTTCTTTATGCTAATTCTGGTATCGCAATAAATAAAATTAATAAAAACAATAGAGCCATAAGTTTCCAAAATAGGGTTGCCTGCCTATTTTTATTTTGGAGTGTAGCCATGAAAAATTTGTCCGTGGACTTCTTACGTTCATTTGTGACGATTGCGCAGACGGGTAGCTACACTTTATGTGCGGAACGTTTAAAACGCACACAACCAGCTATCAGCCTGCAAATCAAAAAACTTGAAGAAATGGTGGGGGAAAAGCTGTTTTCCCGCGAAGGCAACCGTCTTACTCTGACGCTGGCAGGCAGCAAGCTGCTGGAATTCGGTATGAAAATACTCATGCTGAATGACCAGGCGATGGCTGAATTTGGTCGTCCTCAGGTCAGCGGGAATATCAAACTGGGGATCCCCAGTGAATTTTCCACGACCCTGATGCCTAAGATCATTCGCCGCTTCACCCAGTCTTATCCGGAAGTCTCTCTGGAAGTTCACTGTGCGCTGAGTAAAGATTTGCTGTGTGAACCCCTGAAAAACCAGTTTGATTTAATCCTGTCACTGCAGGAGATGCCCGATCCCGACCAGGATGGTTACATCGTGACAGACCAGCTGGTGTGGGTTGGCAGTCAGCGCTTTGTTAACAGCATTCCTGAAAAGCTGCCCATTATCGCCGCCCCGGCGCCCTGTATTTACCGTAAACGTGCAACCAACCTGTTAGGAAAGCACCGCAAGCAGTGGCAAATTGTGTACACCATCGGCGATCTCAACGGTATTCAGACCGCCATCAATGAAGGACTGGGCATTACCGTACTGGCGAGAAGTACTGTGCCGAACGGCTTGCATATTTTGTCCCCTTCTCCGGCGCTGCCGGAGCTGGGTCATATTGGTGTGTGTCTGGTGAATCCGCAGAAAGTGCGCTCTGAAGCCATAGAACTACTGGCCAAAACCATGGTGACTGAACTGTCTGCCTGCTGAGGAGACTTAAAAGAGTCTCCCGTTCCGACTTTGTTAATAGAGAATTATTGCAGCAACTACATGTTAATAAAGAATTAGCAAAATCTGTGGGAATTTCCGGTATCATTCAGGAATCCGATAAGAAGTAAGGTAGTAAAAACAAGGCATGGTGTCAGTTCAGGTACCCATTGCCCTGTCTGCCTTGAATTGCTGAGAGTAACATCAGGCAATTTCGCAGTAGTAATTGAAAGGAAAGCGGTGAGCGCACAAAGCCAGAACCCCGACAGTATTTACACACAGCAAGTAAAACAACTCATCAACATGATTTACCCTCATGAAACCGGCTTCGGCTCCGTTTTCGAAGATGCCAGTGATTACTTTTCCCTTACTCCGGCCCTGGAAAAGCAAGTTGAAGATTTAAAAACGCAACTCAGTAAAATTGAAGGAAATAAAAAAAGAAAAGTACTGGCAGAGCAACTTGCACGACAAATAAAGAATCATAAAGAAAAACTCAAAGAAGAAAGGCTTGCACGTTTAGAAAGGTTGAACGACGTAAGCACAAAAATCATCGAACTTTGTGAAGGCGACAACTGGCAGGAAACACAGCAGTCCAGTGCAAAGCTGCTTGGAACGCTGATGTTGCTTACCCGGGGCCCGTCGGGTAATTTTGCCCGCCTTCATATGCGCCTTAAGCCTTTGTATAAGGCCGTACTGACATTACGCTTAGCCGACAGGCTTCTGGCACACGACACTATTGCTAATAAATATCTGTCGAAGTATCGCGAAGCCGCATCCCGCTTTCGCGGAAACCGTTATTGGCGTGATAAATGGAAAATTGAGCTGGGACGTCCCCTAATCCTTGCCGCACTTTTGCAGGATATCGGCTTACAGAGTCCCGCCGCGCAAACTATCCTCAAAGGTGAGAATTGTGATTTAAGTGAATTCCGGTTATTAGATGACGCACAACGAAAAGCGCTGTTGAAGCTTAACTTCCATTTTACGCTCAAATACATTTCAGAAGGCTTAGGGCTACCTGATTATGTAGGAAATGATAAGGAAGAAAGAGACCGGTTCGTCCAGACCCATAAAGACGCCGGCGAATTTCTGTATCAATTAGTAAAAGACGCGTTTGTTTCCAAAACAGGCCTGGGAGAGATAGTTAAAATTCCACAAATTTATGTTTCTATTGTACTTTCAACCAAATCAGACTATTCGCGCAAAAGCTTGCCGAAAGGTTATATGCTGATTGAGCAACTTGCGAAAAAAGATGGCTTAAATAAACAGTTAGCTCAGGATTTCATTGAGCTTGTAGGTTACTTCCCGCAAGGTTTCGGTGTTACCTATATTCCGGTCAATGAAAAAGGTCAGGAAAAAGATCAATATGAATGCGCCATCGTGATTGGGCTCAATCCCCCTAATCCGGCAGAACCTCTGTGCAAAGTGGTAACAAGAAATCAGAAGTACATTTCAAGCGGTGCGCAAGAAATCATTCCTAAGGGAAGAAACCTGTACTTTCCCGCCAACCGGAAAAAGTTAATGCGTATGGGGAAAGACAGGTTGAGTGAAATAATGAGTCAGTTATCGGGCAACTTTACCCCTGATGCCATTGACGATTTAGTGCCCGGCCTCTGGGAGCCCTTCAACTTTTTCAGCTTTAAAAAGCATCAGAATTTATGGGCGAAAAACAAATAGCATATAAGGCTAGTTTAAGGCAAACAGGTACATCAAAGTCGCTGAGCTGACAGAGCTGTCTGGCTGAGGAGACTTAAATGAGTCTCCCGCTCTCATACAACCCGTAGAACATAGCAGCATTGCCCATCAGTAATCCTGCATAGAGTCCGAACCGTCCGCAAAATACCCCGACGGATCTTTGCCTTGCCTGCCCGGCAGATTGTTGATCGGCCAGAATCATATTTTGCATCTTGATGGTTTGTACAATGATGATGCCCATCATCACCTGGTACATCAGAACCGGCCCCGCCCACCCCGTTGTAAACTCATAGGCCGCTGTCCACAGCGCACCGGCAATCAGCGTCGCTGTAACGGTTCTGTTCCGCTCTTTTTTCAGTGCGGCTTTACGCTCTTCATGCTGCATATAACGCAGGGGAATACTGGCGCTCATGTATACGGTTAATGCGCCGGCGGCTGCGGCCATCATGGCACCACTGAACAGCCATTTCACAGCCCCCCAGAACCCGCCTTTAGCGACAGAACCGGTTGCTGCATGTGCCGGTGTGCTGAACCCGGCACCAAATAATACAGCGCTGCTGATTGTCAGAGCCGGCGCAGTTGAAAGGATCAGCGATCCGTACTTTTCCATCAGTTTTTCACGCAGAGATAAACGGGCACGGTAAAGCTGCTGCCGTACGGCATCATCAGAAATATTCAGCAAGCGGGCAACCTGAGCACCAGATTGCTCTTCCCGGTAATACAACAAAACCACCTCACGGGCCTCTTCCGGCAACTCATCTACCACTTTGCTTAATACTAAAGCCTGTTGATCACGGCTAAACGCCTGAACCGGTTCATCACTGTCGTTACAGAATTGTTCGAACAACTTGTCAGCTTCGTCACTGTCAACCCGTGATGAAACCTTGTTGTCCCGTAAATAGTTGAAAGCGGTATAGCGGGTAACCTGACGTACCCAGGGCAGAAAACTGGCAGGATTTTTTAATGTGTCCAATTTTTGCCAGCATTGAATATACACCTGCTGGGTGACTTCTTCACTGGCATCAAGATCTTTCACCACTGCCAGTGCAATACTGCTGATGGTATTTCGTGTCGCTTCAATCAAACGGGTAAATGCGGATGTATCACCAGTCATGGCTAAACGGACATCCTTCTCAATAATCTGTGCACTCATAATGCTCCCTCCGCAACGCGTGAAACGAAACTGATTAACTTTACCGGCTTGCGGGGCGTCGTGAAAGTGTCTGCAGCCATTTTATCTTCTTGCATAATTATTCCCTGTTAACTGTCATGGTCAGGATATATCTGACATGTTCAGTACAAAGAAACCACGGGAGGGTATTTTGTGACAAAAAAAGTAAAAAAAGGGCAACCAGATGGTTGCCCGAAACGCTCAACAGAGCACGTACACATGAAATGCCCCCGCTGCGGGGGCCGTCTTACCGCTTTAACTAAAGTGGTGGACCCGGTTATCTTTCCGCTGCATCGCTTTGTTTATCCTGCCGCAATTGCCGGCGGCAGCGGAAAAGTTAAAAAAATCATCAGCAGGATCAATCCGACAAGAAACCTGACTACCCTTGCCTCTTTTTCAAAGGCAAAGCAATGAGGGCATCCGGTCCGGTTCTTGTCAGACATCACTGCATTTCCTTCTTATTTACTCGTCCCGCACCATGGGATACGACACGCCCAGCTGTTCCAGATAGGTGTCGTACTTTTCAGGATCGTAGTAGAACTTACGCATTTCACCGCGATACTGCTTCATGATGTTTTCGTTGAGATTAATTTGCGGCTCATCGCCGTCACGGAGTAAAGACTGATACTTCACGTCTTTGGTCTGCACGTTATCGAAATAGTCCTGCATCTGCGGCAACAGTGCCGGATCAGTGAATAAATCGACCATCGTCATAGCATGTGCTTTCGCGCCGGCAATAATGCCTTTATGGGCAATAGGCGTTGCCATCGATACCGCATTCGCCCAGTTGTGGCCAGGCAGATTTGGAATGTTCGACGGATACAACATAAAGATTGTCGGCACAGTCCAGGCGATATCGCCCACATCATCAGAACCACCGCCAGTGAGTTTTTCCAGCGGAGGCGGCTCAAAAATAGGCATCACTTTTTCCGGCAGGCCGGTAACCTCTGAACCAATTTCTTTTTGCAGCGCTTTCGCTAACGTCTGATCATCTTCCGACCATTCAGGCATGCCTATTTTCTTGATATTCTCATAGGCTGCCAGCGCCAGGGGTTTGTTGAAATGGCCCGGCCATGCGGTGCCCATTACCACCGAGTCCCAACTGGTGTTGGTCATCAGTGCTGCACCTTCCGCCATTTTATCACCGACTTCCCACAGCGCTTTAATATGGGGGTAGTCCATTTCACGGAAGTAATACCAGGCGGTTGCTTTGGGTGGCACAACATTCGGCTGGTCACCACCGTCCACAATCACCGAGTGCGTGCGCTGGGCAATACGCAAGTGCTCGCGGCGGTAGTTCATGCCAACGCTCATCAGCTCAACCGCATCCAGCGCACTGCGTCCGCGCCAGGGTGAACCCGCACTGTGAGCAGATTCACCGTAAAAATTATATTTAACTGACACCAGCCCGGAAAAAAACGGATTACCGTAGAAAGTACCGAAGCCGCTGCCCACATGGGAATACAACACAGCATCCACATCACCAAAATAGCCGTCGCGAACATAGTACGCTTTGGTAGCCAGTTGCTCTTCAGCAACGCCCGGCCAGAGTACGATGGTGCCTTCAATGTTGTTTTTGATCATGTAATCTTTCATCGCCAGCGCGGCGATAATATTCACAACCTGACCGGAGTTATGACCTTCACCGTGACCGGGTGCACCTTCTACAATGGGATCGTGATAAGCCACACCGGGCTTCTGTGAAGCTTTAGGTATACCGTCAAGATCGGTGCCCAGCGCTATCACCGGTTTACCTGAACCCCATTTGGCATACCAGGCAGTAGGAATACCGGAAATGCCCTGCTCTACGTCAAAACCCTGCTCTGTCAGAAATTTAGTCAGATACGCCGAAGTTTCCGTTTCCTGAAAACCCAGCTCGCCAAAGCTGAAAATCATATCGTTCATGACCTGCGCCAGCTTGGCCTGTTTATCAACAGCACTCACCAGTTCTGTTTTCGCAGCATCCCGCTGCGCTTCTGTCAGCGTGGTGGCAGAGGCGGTCATCATCATGCCTGCAGATATCAGTGCCGCTGTCAGCGCATTACGGTAAAAACGTTTCATAAACACTCCTGAATAAATCTGGCAGGCGGCAATACCGCCTGCATTCGTTATGACAGTTACTCGCGTACAGTGGGATAAGAAATACCCAGCTGTTCAAGGTACGTGTCGTACTTTTCAGGGTCGTAATAAAACTCAGACATATCGCCTTTAAACTCCGCCATAATACCTTTGTTCAGGTGCACGGCCGGTTGATCCTGTTCGCGCAACAACGGCGTGTAAGAGGCATCTTTGGTCTGCACGTTCTCGTAGTAATCACGGGCAGCATCCATCAGCGATTCATCGGTAAGCAGGTCAAATAGGGTCAGCGCCTGAGCTTTCGCGCCTGCAACTACCCCTTTATGAGCAATTGGCGTTGCCATCGCTACAGCGTTAGACCAGTTGTGACCAGGCAAGTTAGGAATGTTTGCCGGGTAGCGCAGTGTGATGGTGGGCACTTGCCAGGAGATATCACCGATATCATCTGAGCCGCCTCCCATGTTTTTCTTGAGATCAGGTGGATCAGTGAGCTCATTAATTTCGGTATTCAGTCCTTCCGGCTCCACACCAATCTCTTTTTGCAACGCTTTGGCCAGCGCAATATCATCAGCCGACCACTCTGGCATACCTACCAGTTTGATATTCTCATAAGCGTCTTCAGCAATGGCTTTATTCATGTGCTGCGGCCAGGCAGAACCCAGAACAACAGAGTCCCAGGTAGTGTTTGACATCAATGACGCCCCTTCTGCCATTTTGTCACCGATTTCCCACAGGGATTTAATATGCGGATAGTCGGTTTCACGGAAGAAATACCAGCGGCTCGCTTTTGGTGGTACAACGTTTGGCTGGTCGCCGCCGTCAACCACGATAGAGTGCGTACGCTGTGACAGACGTAAGTGCTCACGGCGATAGCTCATACCCACTTCCATTAACTCCACAGCATCCAGCGCACTGCGGCCACGCCAGGGTGAACCGGCACTGTGAGCGGATTCACCGTAGAAGTTGTACTGAACAGAAATCAGGCCATTACCGCGGCCGCCTCCCCAGCTTGTGCCAAAACCGTTAGATACGTGTGAGAACAATACAGCGTCGACATCTTTAAAGTAGCCGTCACGAACATAATAGGCTTTAGTACCCAACTGCTCTTCCGCTACGCCCGGCCACACTTTAATAGTGCCCTTCAGGCCATGTTCTTCCATGAACTCTTTCACTGCCAGAATGGCAATAATATTTACCACCTGACCTGAGTTATGTCCTTCACCGTGGCCCGGTGCACCTTCGATAATGGGATCATGGTAAGCCACACCGGGTTTCTGTGACGCTTTAGGGATACCGTCAATGTCTGATCCCAGAGCAATGACCGGTTCACCTTCACCCCAGGTTGCCATCCAGGCGGTAGGGATGCCGGAAATCCCCTGTTCAACGGTAAATCCATTTTCCTTCAGCAGGTCGGTTAAATACTTCGAGGTCTGGAATTCCTGAAAGCCAAGCTCACCAAAGCTGAAAATCATATCGTTCATGATTTGCGCCTGTTTGGCTTTACCGTCAATGGCTTTAATTAACGCTTTTTTCGCATCCATGCGCTCATTCTGAGACATGCCGGTGGCAGCATCTGCTGCCAGCGACAATCCCGCCAGAGAAAGTCCGATTAGCGCACTTGTCATGCTTCTTTTAAACATTCTGTTTTCCTTTTTCATTGCGGGCATTAATTACATGTTTACACGGAAGCCAATTTTGAATTCGCGGCCAAGTACGTCATATAAAGAACGGTTTGTTGCCAGATAGCCCGGACGGTTCTCAGACCCCTGATAAGCCGGATAAGTAACAACCGCAGGATCGGTATTGAACAGATTCTTAATTTGCAGATACAGTTCAAAGTCACCGGTGTTGTCAAAGCTGAATGTTTTTGATGCGTAGGCATCGAAGAACACTTTGCTGGCTACGGTATTGTCGTTAATGGTGTAGTAAGGCGCGCTGCTTACCGGACAATCTGTTGAACACTCAATGTATGCGTTGCTTAACGTGCCTTCACTGATGCCACGGGCAGTTAAGTCAAAACGCATATCGTCCAGGTCGTAAGTGACAGAAGCACGAAACTTCCAGTCCGGCGTTGAGCCTGCGTTTGAGCCAGCTTGGTCAATGGCGGTAGTACCGTCATCGGTGATGGCTTCAAGATAATTGGTGGCCAGGAAGCGCAGTTTTACGTCACCGGGAATACCACTGTACAGATCGCCCAGAGCAAAACGGTAAGTCACATCGTAGTCCACACCTTTCGCAGACATGGAGTTCAGGTTGTCGTACAGCAGGTTAATGGTTTGCAGCGTACCTGACTCATCATAAATCATGTTGTCACAGTACTTCTGAACACTGTACTCTACACAGTATTCAGCGGTAGTATCTGCTGTGACATAACCGATAACACCGTCAACTTCCACTTCGTAGTAATCAATGGTTGCAGAGAAACCTTCCAGGAAACTTGGGCGTAACACCACACCTAAGCCAAATGAATCCGCTTCTTCCGGAGACACATTAGGGTTACCCTGAAGGTTCTGTACCATAGGCACAGACGCGCCGTTGATGGTGACCGAGTTAGAACGTGCCGTACCTGCGGCATAAAGCTCAGACAAATTTGGTGCACGAATATCTTTAGACTTGGTGATGCGGAAAGTCGCATCGTCAATTGGCGACCATGTGAAACCGGTTTTCCAGGTGGTCACACCGCCGGAGGTACTGTAATCGGTATAACGTACAGCGCCGTTAAAATCTAAATCTTCAATAACCGGCACCAGGGCTTCCAGGTAGGCTTCTTTTACATTGTAAGAACCTTCGGTCACTTTATAGTTACCGTACTTCCAGCCTGATGAATATTCCTCATCGACCGAGCCATCCATTTCTTCTTTACGGTACTCAACACCGAAAGCCAGAGAAATGGGGCCCGCCCAACCGTCGATATCGGATGTACTGAAATTAATTGCCGCAACGTCCTGGATAAACTCCTGTTTACGACGCGGCTGGCCCAGTACATAAGCCAGTGCTTCTTCGCTTGCAACGCCAACACCCATCCGGTTCAGCGGTACACAGCCATTTGTAGGATCAGTCAGCGTAGAACGACACACAATATTACCGGTATCCGGGTCAACCACAGCATCTGTCGCCAGAGATAAACGGGAGGTATTGTAGGTCGGTGTCATATGTTCGTCGGTATTAGTTTTACCGTGCTGGTAATACACATCCCACAGGAAGTACTTGTCAGACAGTGCAAATTCACCTTTTGCCCCGCCAACAATACGGGTGGTATCACGTTTGTTATTCGAACCTGATGCCGGCATATCCACGTTACTGGTATTCAAAGAGAAACTATCCAGTCCCAGGGTAGCCATTTGGGTAGCCACAGACTCAGGCAGATACGCATTGTCCGCGTAAATGGTCACACCTTTCGTGGTGGGATTAATGTAGTAACTTAAGCCTTCATACTCGGCGTAAGAACCTTGCAGGAACACTTCGGTTTCACCGAACATCCAGCTTAACCGTCCAAACAGGTTTTTCCTGTCGAGGTCTGCTGCCAGAGAGTTTGTGCCGAGCATACCCGACGTGGTGTATTCCCAGTCGCCGCCCTGCATCCATTGTCCGGATGTTGCGCCGGTTGCCAGTTGACCTACCGCACCGTCAACACCGAAGTAGGTGCCGGCCAGCGGGCCTGACGCAATTAAACCGCCCGGGGTGTAGTTAGAAATACCGATGCCGCTGCCGGTATAGAAATACGGCGCGCCTTCAGACGTGTCCGGATTGATCATCGCCACGTTGCCCTGCTCGGCATAGTCGCGGGTGGTATAGTGAATTCCGTTAGCACGGAAGACCTCACCACTGAGTAACAGGTGGCCATCGCCGTTGCCCAGTTCAGAACCGTAAGTCAGTACGATTTTGCTGTTTTCACGGTCGCCGTAAGTCGTTTCGCCGTATTCCACCTGCGATTTAAAACCGGTGTACTCTTTATCAAGAATGAAGTTCACCACCCCGGAGATGGCATCAGAGCCGTAAACAGAAGAGGCACCGCCGGTAACGATTTCAACGCGCTTGATCAGCGATTGAGGGAATGTGTTCGTATCAACCTGACCGGTTGAGGCTGATACCACAGAACGCTGACCATCAAATAATACCAGTGTACGGCCTGTTCCCAGTGCCCGCAGGTTTAATGCGGCAATACCGGAAGCACCGTTACTCAGTGAACCGGAACTGGTTGAGGCTGTGGAACTGCCTGATACCGACGGCATGGTGTTGACAAAGTCAGCCACACTGTTTGGTGCGAAGGTATTAATATCTTCTTCAGACATTGATGCAACCGGTGTAGGGGTATCGTAACCGTCACGGGAAACCCGTGAACCGGTCACCTGAATGGACTCAACTTTTTGTTCTTCTGCTGCCGGTACAGACGTTTCGCTTTCCTGTGCGAAGGCCTGGGATGACAAACTGCTCGCAATCGCTACCGCCAGATAGAGTTTTCGGGTGGGGAATGGGGTGTTCACCTTCATATGTGTATCTCCTGTTTAAGCTGTGCTTGCTTTCAACTGCTGATTATTTGAGGTGCGTCCGACTACAGAACTGGCGCGGTTTATTTTTCAGCTTTACTCAGTAAATGTGCTTGTTGCAGGAGAGGTATTGCACATGCCGTACCTAAAACATTGATTTAAGTAATTTTTATCAGAGAATAATTATTCGCATGGAATTTTTAACAAGGGAATAAAGATTTATATTCGTAAATTCAGCGCGTTACGAACATAAGAAAGACTTATTTACAAACGATCAACATATAAGATTTATAAATATTGTCACTTATGCAGAAATTAAAAATGTTTATGCACATAAAAATAAATAAAAAATTCTTATGTGCAAATTAGCTTACTTTATACTAAAGAATAATTCGCACTCATTTGATGCACCGTTAATGAAATTGCACAGGAGTCAAAGATATACTGATACAGTGTAACATCTGGCCGACATTAGGATGCATATCTCAATAAACATTAAATATAGGGATAAAATTAACAACCTTGGCGTTAATGCTGCGTTGAAATACAGAATTAAAAGGAGGAAATACTGACACCTTTGATCGTATAACCCGTCAAATTGTGTCAGTAACGTGGTACTGGAAGGTAAATAAAGCATCCGCACTGTGCATAGTTATTCAAATAAATGACTCTTTTGCACCATTTTGGAATTCGTAGAAAAAAGAGAAATCAGCTCCGGCAAGTCCTTTTCAGCAATTTGTTATCGCGTGCCGAAAATTTTATCGCCGGCATCCCCCAACCCGGGCAGGATGTAACCCTTCTCATTCAGCCGCTCATCTATGGATGCCGTATAAATATCAACATCCGGGTGCACTTTCTGTACAGCTTCAATCCCTTCTGGAGCAGCAACCAGAAATAACCCCATGATGTGCTCACACCCTTTCTGTTTCAGCAAATCGATAGTCGCGATGAGCGTGCCCCCGGTGGCCAGCATGGGGTCGACAATCAGCGCGGTCCTGGCATCAATATCTTTTACGACTTTGTCGAAATAAGGTACCGGCTCGAGGGTTTCCTCGTCCCGGTATAACCCCACCACGCTGATACGGGCATTCGGGATTAACTGTAATACCCCGTCCAGCATACCCAGACCAGCGCGCAGAATAGGGACAATAGTGATTTTCTTTCCTTTGATCTGTTCAACATTGAGTTTCTCACCGGTCCACCCTTCAATTTGTGCTGTTTCTGTGGGCAAGTCACGTGTGGCCTCGTAAGTCAGCAGATTGCCTACTTCACTGGCTAATTCACGAAAATCTTTACTCGAGACCGACGCTTCTCTCATCAGACCGATTTTATGCTGGATTAACGGGTGCTTGATTTCATGAACAGCCATGACGTGCTCCTGAGTAAGATTATGATGGATAAAAGGCATCATGCGTGTCCCTTGAGAACACGCATAACAGTTAGCCGGATAATGGCACTAACTGACTGGTTTTTGAATGATAAAAATAATGTCGTTGTAATGCCAGGCCAGCTTATTGCCTGACAGTTTACTGATCATTTGTGCCACTACACGAACAATCTTATCTTTTTTGGCCCGCTTTCGCAGGTAATTATTCTTCCCCATTTCTTTGCATAGCGTGAGCTGGTGCTTTGCGCAAAAAGCCTTGATACCGGAGCGGGACAACTGAGGATCGTAAACAATAGGATAAGGGATGTGACCGGGCTTACCGGCATGCTTTTTACCTTTTATATATCTGTAATAGGCAACATGGAGCCAGTGCGGCGTATGGCGGGCAAGAAAACCGTAAACCGTGTCACGGTCCGGCACTTTAATCACGACAACGCCTCCCGGTTTCAGCCACAAGGCGAAGTTCTCCAGTACTTTATCGATATTCTCGATATGTTCGAGCACGTAAGAAGTATAAATAACGTCGAAATGTGCTGCAGGTAAAGACAAGGCGCGCAAATCGCCGGTGATGATATTCTGCAAATCGCCGTGAATTTGCTGCCTCAGAGCCAGTGCAGCCTCATCAATATCAACGCCGGTGATATGACGGGGGATCCCTTCCAGCTTAAGAGGCCATTTTTGCCCGCAGCCGGCTTCCAGTATTTTAAGTTCACCGGTATTGCCTGCGACTTCACGAATATGCGCCTCAATAACAGCGGTTTCTTCCCTGGTGTTCTTTACGAGCTTAATGCTATCCATTGCGATCCTGAGGGGGTAGATGATTTCATCCAAAACTGAGTGAACCTGGCCGGGTAAACGGTCACCTGAATGTTTACCTGTTTACACTGCTACGGAGTTCCAGATTACACAGTTCAATAAAAATTTAAATACACGCTACCCTGCTATCTGCGACTTTCAGCGAAATATCACTTTACCCATTAGCTGCAATGGACAATTAGCTTCACCGGAGACTTTCGCAAGTTAGTCGTTAAAGCTTTGCATTTCTGTTCCTCTGTTGGGTAGCTTAGGCAGATTACACTGTGGCGCACAACCAGGTCGCCACAGCGCATCTGCACACACAACAAGAAAAGAAGGGAACTATGAAAAAGGGCTTTAAGAAACACGCTATTTTGCTCGGTCTGTCTTTATTTGCAACCCAGTCCATGGCAGCACTTTCAGATAAAGAGCAGCAACTCGCTGACTACATCGATAAAACTAATCCCGCAGCCCTGAAGTTGCTTGAAGATATCGTCAATATTAACAGCGGCACGATGAATTTTGCCGGTGTGAAAAAAGTGGCAGATGTTCTTATTCCTGAATTCAAAGCACTGGGTCTTGATGCCCGTTTTGAAGACGGTTCGGCATTTGGCCGTGCCGGACATCTGGTTGCAGAACTAAATGGCGGGACGGGCCCCAAAATGCTGCTTATCGGACATCTGGATACGGTATTCGAACCGGACAGCCCGTTTCAGACTTTCGAAAAAATCAGCGACACACAGGCACGGGGCCCCGGCATTGCTGATATGAAAGGCGGTGATGTGGTTATTTTGCAAGCCTTGCGGGCCTTACATGATGCCGGTGAGCTGAAAAACATGAATATTCTGGTGGTCATGACCGGTGATGAAGAACTGAGTGGCCGCCCGCTGGAATTGTCGAAAAAGGCCCTGACCGACGGTGCAAAATGGGCTGATATTGCAATCGGGTTTGAAAATGGTGACGGTAACCCCGCCACAGCAAACATTTCACGCCGTGGCTCTATCGACTGGACACTCACTGTTACCGGCGTTCCCTCTCATTCCTCTCAAATCTTTAAAGATAACGTGGGTGCCGGTTCTATTTATGAAGCTTCGCGAATTTTAAACACCTTCTATACGGATCTGCGCAGCGAAGAACTGCTGACGTATAATCCCGGCCGTATCATGGGCGGAACAGCCGTCACCCACGACCGCAAAGCAAACAGCGGCACCACCTTTGGCAAGAACAACGTAGTGGCTGAAACCACCATTGTCACCGGGGATATCCGTGCTATTTCGGAAGACCAGGTTAACCGTGTGAAAGATAAAATGCGGGAAATCGTCGCGGCATCCCTGCCAAAAACCCAAAGTACCATTGAATTCGGTGAGGGATATCCCGCTCTGGCACCAACAGACGGTAACAAAGCCCTGCTGGAAATTTACAGCAATGTCAGTGAAGATTTAGGTCAGGGTAAAGTGGCACCGGTCAACCCGCTGAATGCAGGCGCCGCCGATGTATCTTTTACTTCAGCATACGTTGAAATGGCCATTGACGGACTGGGCATGAGCGGTTCTGCGGGTCATACTGTGAATGAAACCGGCAACCTTGAAGCACTGCCTTCTCAGTCCAAGCGGGCAGCCATTTTACTGTACCGCCTGAAACAGCAATAAAAACAGAAGTCACAATAATACAAAGGGCGCGGTTACAGCGCCCGTTTAACAACAAAAAGACAGAGGAAATACTATGAAACTTCGTCGTTCCGTCTCCGCACTGGTACTCGGCGTGTCAGCAACACTGGCCATTACCCCTGCACTGGCCGCAGAACAAACGGTTGAAACCAAACGCAGCATTCCGGTTGAATCCGCCACCGTAACCAAGCATAAAACCACCATCCGCGGCGAGAAAGTCAGTTATACGGCCACTGCCGGTATGCAACCGGTGTGGGATGAAGAGGGAAACCCCACCGCCACTTTGCAATATACTTATTATCAAAGGGATGACGTAAAAGATACAGCCACACGCCCGCTGGTGATCAGTTTTAACGGTGGTCCGGGTTCCGCTTCCGTGTGGATGCACATCGCCTATACCGGCCCGAAAGTGCTGAATATCGACGAAGAGGGCTATCCCTTACAACCTTACGGCGTGAAGACCAATCCCTACTCCATTCTGGATGTGGCGGACATCGTTTATGTGAATCCGGTGAATACGGGATACAGCCGCGTACTGCCTGACGCTGAAGGCAAAATGCCGTCAAAAGAGCAGCAAAAATCTCAATTCTTTGGCGTTAATGCCGATGTGAAATATCTGGCAGAGTGGATCAATACATTTGTTTCCCGTCAGAGCCGCTGGCGCTCACCAAAATACCTGATTGGCGAAAGCTATGGTACAACCCGGGTGTCCGGACTGGCGCTGGCGCTGCAGGAACAGCAGTGGATGTACCTGAACGGCGTGATTCTGGTCTCTCCTACAGAATTAGGCATTAACCGCGACGGACCGGTAGAAGCCGCTAACCGCCTGCCCTATTTTGCTGCCGCAGCGTGGTTTCACAAAAAACTGGCGGCTGAATACCAGAACAAAGATCTTGAAGCGTTTCTTCCGGAAGTCGAAACCTGGACGCTGAATACCCTTTTACCGGCACTGGCAAAAGGCGCATGGATCGACGAATCCGAAAAGCAGCAGGTTATTAAGCAATTTGCCGCGTATTCCGGTTTAAGCGCACAGGAAGTTGCACAAAGTAATCTGGACGTCAGCACATGGTATTTCTGGAAAGCACTGCTCCGTGATGAAGGTAAAACCATTGGCCGGCTGGACAGTCGTTACCTGGGTATTGATGAAAAAGAGCTGGGTGACGGGCCGGACTACAATGCTGAACTGACATCCTGGCTGCATTCTTTCACACCGGCGATTAACGACTATCTGCGCAACGATCTGAAGTTTGTGACTGACACCAAATACAATATGTTTGGTCCTGTGCATCCCTGGGATCGTGAGAACAATCACACCGGTAAAGATTTACGTCAGGCCATGGCAACAAATCCGTACCTGAACGTGATGATTCAGTCGGGTTATTACGACGGCGCCACCAATTACTTTGATGCCAAATACACCATGACTCAGTTAGACCCAAGCGGCAAAATGAAAGACCGTCTGCGCTTTAAAGGTTATCGTAGTGGCCATATGATGTATTTACGATATGAAGATTTGAAAACCGCTAACGATGACATCCGGACATTTATCAGCGACAGCCTGCCGGCTAAAGACCAGGCAGCAAAATACGACCGCTGAGACAACTGTGCAGCCATTCCTTAACAGGAATGGCTGTTATTCACTTCGCCTCAGATGAACTATCTCGCTCACCTTTTTCTTGCCCGTCCCACACCCGACTCATGTTTTGGCAACCTGCTGGGAGATTTTCAGAAAGGACTGGATACCACCTCACTGCCAGCTCCGGTTTATATTGCCCTGCGTAATCACATGGCCGTAGATAAATTTACTGACAGTCACCCCTGGGTCAGGGACATTAAGAAAACATTCAGCCCTGAAAGGCGGCGGTTTGCCGGTATAACCCTGGACGTGTTATTTGACCACTTTCTGATTTGCCACTGGAGGCAATTTTCACAGCAATCTTTTGACGACTTCTGCGGTGACAGATACCGCCTGCTGGGTCAGCGGAGCGGACAAATGCCACCACGCATGCAGCAGGTTACCGGCAGTATGATTAACAATCGCTGGCTGGATGTGTATGCCTCACTGGACGGTGTGAACATGGCACTGAACCGCACTGCATCCCGCATACGGTTTAAACACCGGTTTGAAAACAGTCTTGAGGAAATATTGCCGGTTTACGACACATTACTTGCAGATTTTCCGGCATTTTTTGAAGCACTCAGAAAACACATAAAAGAAAAGGGCCCAGAGGCCCTTCACTTCGATAACGTCTGAGGTTTAATTCTCAGGCAGAGTGATATTCAGTTCCAGTACACTGCAGTCGTCACTGTTTTCCAGTTGCACCGATACATCATCATCAGCAATTTGCACATATTTGCGGATAACTTGCAGAATTTCCTGCTGCATCATTGGCAGGTAATCCGGTTGAGAACGTTTACGGCGCTCATGGGCGACGATGATCTGCAAGCGTTCCTTGGCTACTGCGGCAGTGTTAGGCTTACCTTTTTTCAGCAGATAATCGAAAATACCCATTATTTACCTCCCAGCAGTCGCTTAAAGAAACCTTTCTTTTGAACGTCCAGGAAGCGGTGTTCTACCGTTTCGCCCAGCAGTCTGCGAACCGCGTCAGAATACGCCTGACCGGCATTCGATTCATCATCAAGGATGACCGGTGTACCCTGGTTAGACGCTTTCAGAACCGCCTCAGACTCCGGAATAACACCCAGCAGCGGAACGGCCAGAATTTCTTCCACGTCAGCAACACTCAACATTTCTGCGGTGGCAACACGTTGCGGGTTATAACGGGTCAGCAACAAGTGCTCTTTCACTGATTTCCCCTGTTCTGCACGCATAGATTTGCTCTGCAAAATACCCAGGATACGGTCAGAATCCCGCACTGAAGAGACTTCCGGGTTAGTTACCACGATAGCTTCATCAGCAAAATACAGTGCCATTTGCGCGCCCTGCTCAATACCAGCCGGCGAATCACAAATGATAAAGTCATAATCTTCGGATAAATCGTTAAGTACCTTCTGGACACCTTCCATTGTCAATGCATCTTTGTCTCTGGTCTGTGACGCAGGCAGGATGTACAGGTTGTCGGTACGTTTGTCTTTAATCAGTGCCTGATTCAGCGTGGCTTCTTTATTAATTACATTAACAAAGTCATACACCACACGTCGCTCGCAGCCCATGATCAGATCAAGATTCCGTAAACCCACATCGAAATCTATCACCACGGTTTTGTGTCCGGCCAGTGCCAGACCTGTAGCAATGGCGGCGCTGGACGTTGTTTTGCCAACCCCACCCTTTCCTGAAGTTACTACAATAATTTTAGCCATTTACTATTCCCCAATAGCGTCTGCACTGCGTTAGGTTAATGCTTCTATAAGAAGTGCATCTGCATCTAAATATGCCTGCGCTGGTTGCTTCCAGCACTTATTTTGTATGTTTTCCTGCATCACGAATCTGCCGGCGATAGATACCAGCTCAGCTTCCATGTTCTGGCAAAAAATTCGTGCTTCAGTATTACCTTTTACGCCCGCCAGCGCGCGACCGCGCAGGGTACCGTAGACGTGAATATTTCCGTCCGCCAGGATTTCAGCCCCTTCACTTACGGCGCCCAGTATCACCAGATCACTGCCATCCGCATACACCTGCTGTCCGGAGCGTACAGGGCGGGCAACAATTTTTGCCGGCTTAAGTACTTCTGTGGTTTTGGTGATTGTTACGGTTTCAGTGACCGGCTCAGGCGTCTGCTCCGGTTCCGGTTCGGCGGGCTTTGCTTCTGTCAGTGAACGCTCACTTAACTTACTCTGACTGATATCAGCCAGACCAAGATCGTTTATCGTCGCTTTTAACCCGTCGGTTTCACCCTTTATCGCCATCGGCTGTAGCTGATGACGGCGGCATAAAGCAACCAGCAACTCGAACTCTGTTGCCGACATTGTAGCGTTGAGATGGAGAATAAGCGAAGAACGGGTGAAAAAATGTGGCGCACTGGCAATTTTCGCCGCCAGTTGCGTGTCAAATTCATCCGGTTCGAAATGAAGGACTTCCAGTACAATACTGGTAAGCGTGGTGCCTTTCATACGAAAGCACTGTTGTGACATGAAGCGCATCCTGAATTATCGTTATTATCCCGCTGCAAGCCAGAAATGACAAGGCGGTGACAGATTGCACAACTCTATCAAATTCCCGTTCTACGGCAATACAAACTCCGGGAAAAATACGATAAACGGACAAAAAAACGCCAAAAATAGCAAATAAGTCCGTGCAACCACCATGAAGAGTGGCTGCACAGGCTATTTTAGTCTTCCTGACGGTTGTCAGGGAAGAGATAGTGACAAAGCCGGTTTGCACACTCAGATGCACTGGCTACAACCGCGAAACGCTCTTTGGAAGGCAATTCGTCCAGCCAGTTACCAATACGCTGAACACTGGTCTGGCATGGCTTTCTGTCGAGACCAAAGCGCGCTGACAAATTCGACGTGGCGACTTCTGTGACCAGTGTGGAATAGGCGTCGTACTGCACCGGGTTCAGCAAATGTCGTCCCACATCCAGCCGTTTCTGATGACCGGCCCAGCGGATCAGTAACGGTAAGATGGCCTGATACCAGGCTTCTGTGACATGCTTGGCATACAGTCCGGTTTCAGGCGGCATTTCGATATAATCTTCCTGCGGATGGAAACGGGGCTCGTCACCTTCCCTGATATCCACATTCAATCTGTCTATCCGGTTCTTCAATGTGGATAAGGGTTCAACGAATCCTTCTTCGTAGGGCATGCCTTTGTAATCCACCAGCTCACTGGCATTGTAAACCAGTGAAATACGGCGACCTTTCTGCGCAGCCCCTTCATCGCCCTCTCCCCACGACAATTCTGCCGACGGCATGGAATAGTAATGAAATACCGGTGACGGCCTCGCATCTTTGCGTAATTTAAAGCCCTGTTTTTTCCACTGAATTTTAGTGCCCCACAAATTACTGGTATAGCCGTAGGTCCGTGACGTCAGCGACAACATGACCCAGGTCAGCATGGAGTTATAAGGCACTTTTGAGCGGATATTAAAATGAGCTACCGGTTCAGGTTGTTCTATCCAGCGCAAAATACAGTCGTCATCTCTGGCGATTAAATCAGCCAGAATATCCTGATAGCGGGTTTCATCCAGATCCCAGCTGTCATTGTTTAACAGCACAACATCAGCCAGTGTCTGACAACTTCCTACCGGATGGCGCCGCAAGAAGTAATGTAAGCTCTTTGCGGAACTCACGTCTTTACGGACAATGTCCAGATCGTTGATATACACCACCCAGAAATGCAGCTCTTTCAGTAGTGTCTGCATTTCACTGCGGGTTACGCCTTCCCACTTTCCCGGTGCCTGTAAATCAAAAATTTTACTCACCGGTGTATCACTGTATGCACCCGAAATCTTTTTCAGAATGTCCTGATAAGATAAACCCAGCCATTCTTCAATGTCTGCAATCTGCTTACTTATCTCACTTAAGTTCGCCACACTGGCATCCAGACTCCGGTCATTGCCTAAAAAATGGATTGGCCGGTTACTGGTCGCCGTTTGTTCGACGAAGCGTCTGAAAGGATCACGGCCATTGTATTTCGCAGACAGCCGCAACAATGTTTTCGGACTGCTTCCCGTTGCAAGGGAACATTCCAGTTGCAACGGGTAACTGTTTCGAAACTGCGATAATGTCAACATTAGCTACATCCTTCTTTATCTTCTCTTCAGGCATTGATGCACGATGTTCCACCGGGAACGGTCGTTTTCCTGATATGGCCGGAGTGTAGCCAGACCCTTATGGGTGTTCGATATACAAAATGATAATCAGATGTAGATACTAATAAGTACGCATACCCGTTTTTTTGCGGGGAAACCGGTGATTTCCGGTGACGTTCTGAAGCGCGGAAATAAGAAAGGCCGGAACAGGTCCGGCCTCAATTAAATGCAAAGAAATGTTTTAATTAGTATTTTTTAGATTCCACCCACTTTTCAACATCTCTTTTCACCATTGCCATGGGTCGCGCACCGGGCAGTAGCACAACGTCATGAAACTCTCTAATGTCATATTTGTCACCTAGTGCATTCCTTGCTTCTTTTTCCAGTTTGACAAAGGTGAGCATGCCCAACTTATACCCAAGTGCCTGACCCGGCCACGCCATGTAACGCTCGATTTCAGGCACAACATCAGATAAAGATGTACCGGTAGTTTTATGGAAATAATCAATCGCCTGTTCTCTGGTCCAGTGCTTGTGATGCAGGCCAGTATCAACAACAAGGCGCACCGCACGGTACAATTCAGCCTGCAGACGCCCTAAATCCCCCAGCGGATCATCGTCGTACATGCCCATATACTCAGCAGCAACGTATTCAGAGTAGAGTGCCCAGCCTTCAACATACGCGTTATAAGGCGCGTTTTGACGCATCAGACCAATGTCTTCCTGCGCCATGTTCAGCGCGATCTGGAAATGGTGCCCCGGCACGGCTTCATGATAAGTCAGCGTCTTCAGGCCGAATTTCGGCACCGCTTCCATATCACGTAAGTTAATCCAGTAAATCCCGGGACGTGCGCCATCCAGGGAAGGCGGCGAGTAAAAACCGCCCGCTTCACCCGCTTCCGAAACCGGTGGAATACGGCGCACTTCGACAGCCTGCTCCGGAATAGTGCCGTAGAATGTAGGCGCTTTTGCCATCACTGCATCAATTTCATCATTCAGATAATCCAGCAGCGCACCACGCCCTTCCTCCGTGGCATCAAATACCTGACCTGGCAAGCCGGCAAGGGCAATCATCCGCTCCCCCACCGTTCCTTCACTGTAGCCATTTTCTTTCAGAATGGTGTCCATCTGCGCTGAAATCCGGTCAACTTCATCAAGACCGGTCTGATGAATTTCATCTGCCGTCCACACAGAATCGCCAAGGAAACGGATTTCATGAGCATAAAACTCATCGCCCCCCGGTTGCGCCCAGATACCGTCACTTTTACTTGCATGTGCTTCGCTCTCAAGCACCGCATCGCGGGCCCGGTTCCACGCCGGATAAACAACCGTTGTCACCAGTTCAGTTGCCTTTGCCACCAGCGCTTCACGTTGCTTATCATCAATGCCTTCTGCTTGTGTGAGCTTTTCTGCGAAGGTTTTCACCAGTTCATGATCTGCAGGTTCACTGGCGAGAAAATTATTAAAAAAAGCGATGGTCTTCGGATGCAGCTTTTTAGGTAAAACGATGCCCTTCGCTTCGTCGGCTTTAAACTTAGCCACAACGCCGTCAGCGAACTCACCCATTTTTTCCAGGCGGCTGATGTAAGCGTCTGCTTCCTGCTCATTGCTTACAGATTGCTGTACCTGCATAAGCTTTGGCATGTCGATTAACGGCCCGGAGATCTGGTTGATGATATAAGGCAGATGACCGCCCCAGGTATCAATGTAGCCTGCGGGGAAACGGGTATCACCTGTGTAGTAGTCAAAGATATTAATCAGAATATTACGGTGTGTCTGCGCCTCTGCTGTCAGCCCTGCCGGGTCAATGTCTTTAAGGGCCGCAGAACCTTCTGCCATGCTTTTTTGCAGCGCAGCCATCCCTTTTGCAGTGTAGTCTGGAAACTTATCGTTGTACGGACCACCAGCCTGCTCCGGCGTCAATGCCAGCATCGTTGACAAAGCCGGTTGTTGTGTCAGAAACGCAGTCGTGTAAGTGTTCGCCGTTTCGGACAATGCCATTTCTGCTGCTTGTTTTTGAGCAGCGGTGACGCCGGTAGTTTCGGTTGCCGGAGTCTGAGATTCATTACAACCGGCAAGCAGGCCCGCTGCCAGTAATGCTGTGTACACAGGTGTGAGTTTCATGGTTTCTCCCGTTTATAATTATTCTGTCTATTGTGACTGATCATCCTGCCACTTACCGTACAGTTGATCTCAAAGGATTATTAAGTCAGCGTAATCACGCTTTATTGTGTGTCAGATCAGGCAAAGTGACAGAGTACCCGGATAAAACTGGAAAAGAGAACAGAATTTGAAACCCGCCCTGTAAACTTTCAATATATCTCCAAGGTAATTTCAGAAATAATAAACAGTAATGAAGGCATCAGTCCGGACAAAATCAGCGTAGGATTTTTCAAATGGTATGTCTACCGGAAGGCAGGCAGCAGGAATTGTTTTGGGCTACACCATTGGACAATGAGGTACGGTAAACAGAATGTTTACCACTACGACAACCTCAAAGTCAGTCCGGTTAAGATAACCGGTTGGAGGAAAGAAAATCAGGCGATACGTAAAGCTGCCTTACTTTTTACAGGTTGAGGAAAGGGATGGCTTGAATCAAGGATCAAACGGCTGCCATCATTAAAATCATAGGCGGTAAGCGTATCAGACAGAGATTCACACCTGGCACATGTGCGGAAACAATGTAGCCAGATGTGTGATTGTTCAATACGTAACGCCTGATCGGCAAGGGTCGGACGGATAACAGGAATACTCATTTTTACTCTCCGGGTAGAATCCTATTCTTTCGTCTCACTGCCTGCGAAAGATCACATCATAGAAAAGATTTATTTACCTAATTTATTGCCACTGGACAATCCCTGTTCCGGAACTTGGGCTCCTTGTAAAATAACAAAAACCGACAGGTCAATTTTTGATCTATCTCAAGAAAGATTTCAAGAGTAATGATAGATTTTTTCAGTGATAGTTCGAGATTAATTTCTTCCCTGGATCTAACCGGAAGTTATATCAATTACAGGAGCTCACAAAAAGCAAGGGGCGAATCTTTTATTACAGACCTTTTGTAACAATGTGGGACGGCATAATGATGTGGAAAGCTATTTGCCTGATGCTATAGTTGATACATACAGTCAGGTTGCCCCGTGAAAAAACTGCTTTGCCAATACAGCCAACGGCACGGTTAAAGCATGAGAGCAAGGTGTCAACGCCTTCCTCCCAAAGTAGCAGTCAGCATCAGGGAACTAGTGCCAAAGTAGGATTTTTTTCCCAAAAGTCGTTTTCTATAATGATTGCGAATGTTAAATCATCGTTAATAAAAACAGGAGCCGCCCCATGTGGACTAAGCCTCAATATACTGAAATGCGTTTAGGTTTTGAAGTTACTCTGTACATCAAAAACCGTTAACAGCCCTGCAAAGGCTGGCTGTTGATATCAGTAGCAGGTCTTTGGTGTGGTGCCGGTGACATTCAGCGTTGCTGACTGACACCCTGATGAAAGGTTGCCACTGGCAGCCTTTTTTATTCCTCTTATATAACGCTAAGACGGTAGAGGTGAAGTATGCAAATTCTCGTTTTAGGTTCCGGTGCAGGTGGTGGGTTTCCCCAGTGGAATTGTCACTGCAAAAACTGCAAAGGGCTACGGCAAAACTCAATTAATGCGTCTGCCCGCACGCAGTCAAGCATAGCGGTTTCTTCCAACGGCACAGACTGGGTGCTGATCAATGCGTCGCCAGACCTGCGCCAGCAGATTAATCAAACACCTCAACTGTGGCCGGCGGACCCGGGGCAGCAGCGTGGCACATCTATCCGTTCTATTGTGCTTACCGACAGTCAGATTGATCACACAACCGGATTACTGACGCTGCGGGAAGGATTGCCGCTGCCGGTATATTGTACTGACGTGGTCTATGAAGATTTAACCGGTGCATTTCCTCTTTTCACCATGCTTAAACACTGGCACGGCGGGCTTCATCGCCACGGAATTGATACAGAGTACGACAGTGCTTTTACACCTGAAGGTGCTGATGGTCTTCGTTTTCATCCTGTCGTACTGGCTTCAAATGCGCCGCCGTATTCCTCATACAGAGATAACATTGTGCCGGGCAACAATATCGGCCTGCATATTGAAGATACCCGTTCCGGCAAATCGGTTTTCTATGCTCCCGGCTGTGTTCAGGCAAATCCGCTGGTAGAGAGTATGTTGGATAAAGCGGATTGTGTGTTGTTTGACGGCACGTTATGGCTTGACGATGAAATGATTAAAAACGGATTCAGTAACCGTCTGGGAACGCAGATGGGCCATATGCCGGTAAATGGTGAAGACGGTGCAGTTGCCCTGCTGAACAGGTTCAACATAGAGCGCAAGGTACTTATCCATATTAATAATACAAATCCGGTACTGGATGAAGACTCATCTGCTCACCAATACCTCGAAGACAATCATATTGAGCTTGCTTACGATGGCATGCACATTACGCTTTAACGCTGAGGACTGACAATGACAGCACAGCCGTGGTCAAAACAAGAATTCGAACAAAAACTTCGCGCTAAAGGCGAGTACTATCATATTTATCACCCCTTCCACATAGCTATGAATAAGGGGGAATGTACCAAAGAGCAGATTCAGGGCTGGGTAGCTAACCGGTTTTATTATCAGGTGTGCATTCCGGTTAAAGACGCAGCCATTCTGGCTAATTGTCCGGACATGACCACACGCAGAAAGTGGATCCAGCGGATCCTTGACCACGACGGTGAAGACGGTGACCCGCGCTTAGGTGGCATCGAAGCCTGGCTGAGGCTGGGTGAAGCTGTGGGCCTTAACCGTGACGATATGTTGTCTGAAAAATACCTGTTGCCCGGGGTTAAGTTTGCTGTGGGTGCATACGTGAATTTTGCCCGCCGTGCGACCTGGGAAGAAGCAGCCTGCTCTTCACTCACAGAAATGTTCGCTCCCGAAATACACCAGAGTCGTCTGGATAGCTGGCCAGGTCACTATCCGTGGATTGATAAGGAAGGCTTCACCTATTTTCAGATGAGATTAAGTCAGGCCAGACGGGACGTTGAACACGGTTTACAAATCACGCTGGACCATTTTGTCACCCGCGAACAACAGCAAAAAGCATTGAATATCCTGCAGTTCAAACTGGACGTTCTGTGGTCGATGGCAGATGCTATCAGCCTGGCTTACGAGTACGGCCGTAAACCCTACACGGGGATCGGCGACCAGTCACTTTGTCACAAGGGGTTACTATGACACGCATCCCGAAGCGCAACCGGTTGTATAAACTGCAATTTGAAAAAGCGCAGAATTGCTACGTCCTGCTGTTCCCTGAAGGCATGGTGAAACTGAACCCCAGTGCTTCAGAGATCCTGTTGCAGGTAGACGGTGAACAATCTGTTGGCGATATCATTACTGCACTAAAAGCAAAGTTTCCGGAAGCCCCGGAAGATATCGGTGACGATATCACCGCGTTTTTAAGCGATGCCGAAAGCAAAGACTGGATCCATTATGTCTGATGAAACGAATACGCCGGCCGCCGGTCCGCCGCTGTGGTTACTGGCAGAGATCACCTATGCCTGTCCCCTGCACTGTGCTTACTGTTCAAACCCCTTAAACCTGACAGCAAAAGAAGAGGAAATTGATCTTTCCCACTGGCTGCGGGTGCTGACAGAAGCCCGTGAAATAGGAGCCGTGCAACTGGGTTTCTCAGGCGGTGAACCCTTATTACGTAAAGATTTGGAGCAAATGGTCAGCCATGCGTCCGAACTGGGTTTCTATACAAATTTAATTACCTCCGGTATAGGCATGACAGAAAAGCGTATTGCCGCTTTAAAAGAGGCCGGACTCGATCATATTCAACTGAGTTTTCAGGCTGCGAATGCAGAAGACAACGACCTTATCGGTAACCGCAGGCATTCATTTGCGCAGAAACTGGAAGTAGCCAGGCTCATCAAGCAATACGACTATCCCATGGTCCTCAATTTCTGTCTGACAGCCCAGAATATCCATCAGATTGATGACGTGCTGACCCTGGCCTGTGAGTTGAATGCGGATTTTGTCGAACTGGCAACCGTACAGTATTACGGCTGGGCTTACGTAAACCGCGATCAGTTATTGCCCTCAAAAGCGACGCTGGAAGAAGCGGAAGTAAAGGTTAATGCTTTCCGCGAAAAGCAGAACGGTAAAGGGCCTAAATTCATTTTTGTGTCACCGGACTACTACGAGGACCGTCCGAAAGCCTGTATGAACGGCTGGGGTTCAACCTTTCTCACCGTCACCCCGGATGGCTCAGCACTGCCCTGTCACAGCGCGAAAATTCTGCCGATGACGTTCCCGAATGTGAAGGAGAAATCCCTCAACGAAATCTGGTATTCGGACTTTTCCTTCAACAAATTCCGCGGCACAGACTGGCTGCCCTCCCCTTGCCGCGACTGTGATGAAAAAGAAAAAGATTTCGGAGGCTGTCGCTGTCAGGCTTATATGCTCACCGGCGATATGCATCAGGCCGACCCGGTCTGCAGTAAGTCGCCCCATCATCACACCATCGAAGCCGCGATTGAGAAAGCGGCACGTAACGAAGACAAAGCGGTGATCTTGCGGGATCCGAAAAACAAAATTGATATTGTGACTGTATGAGCAGGTGACGGAATGTCTCCCTCACCTGCCACCGTCATCCAAAAATGTTCCGGCCCCGCGGCTCCGTTTACCGGCGTGTTTGCACTGCCAACGCCGGTGAATGATGCTTCCGGCGTGGCTCACGTGTGTGAGCATCTGGTTTTCAGGCGCTCTTTGCATTTCCCCGAAGCCCATAATTTATTCGCCGCGCTGGCTTTACTCCCCCTTCGTATCAATGCCTCAACGCAGGAAGAGATGACATTTTACTTTGTCGAAACGGACCATGAGGCATTGTTTCATCACGCCCTGTCGTTTCTGTATTCAGGCTTACTCAACCAGCAATATTCAGATGACGATATGTTGCGGGAAAAAAACGGCGTTATCTTTCAGGAGTTGGACTTTTACGAGCAACAACCTACCTACCGGCAACATGTGGCATCGCTGCTGGAGGAAGGGAAATACAGTGAGGCTTTTACCGGCGGTTTCAGCGGCACAGTGCCGCAGCTAACGATGGAAGCCGTCAGGCAGTTCAAAAGCAGATATTACCGGCCGGACAATATCACACTGCTTGTCAATAATGGCGACACCGGCAACATCGCTGACAAACTTAACTCCGTCGCTGAGGATTATGGCTACAGTATTTCTTGCCAGCTCAAGCCGGAATCCTTAAGTGTACCCTCAGAAATTACGTCTGATAACGGTGATTCTGACAAGCACTCAGAAGAAGTTAAACGACTTACCGGCTATTACAAAGCCACATTAAGGGCACAGGATAATGTCTCTGTTAATACCGCAAAATCATCAGCCATAGCGTTCGCTGACCTGACGAAAAAACCGGATTTGGAGACACTGTTCCGTGGAGGAAAGCCCGCCCTTTTACCACCACTGACCTCAGATGAGACAGCTTCCCTGGTCACCACGGTATTATCACCTCATCAGACATTTTATCAGAGCACGGCGAACGACTATCCGCCCCTGCCCCGTTACGTGCTGGCGCAGTGGCCATTGTTAGTGAGTTTTGAGCAAATAAAAGCAGCGAACAATGACTGGTACATCGCTTTTCCGTTCTGCGACAGCCGAAAAGCAACACTGGATAAACTATTAATGCAGTCCGCGTTCTGGTCTCCCAGGATAAGCGGGCATTGCTATGCCATGGGAACCGGCCGGGCCGGCGACATGCTGGTTTGCTATTTTATCAACGACAGACTGGCAGATAGCAGAATGGAATATTGCCACTGGCTGATTACAGCCCTGAAGTAGACAGGGGCGGGAATTTTTCTGATAATGGACTGAGACAAAAAAGGCAGGGAATTAACCTGCCTTATTTCGTTATGTGCCAATGCTGTTATGCGTCGATGCGCTCAGGAAGCAGCAAGCTCTGCGTCCGGTGCATTCTTTTGCTGTTTCGAGCCAACCGATGCGAACCAGGCAATATACAGGTAACAGAACACTGGTACGATGAACGCCAGTTGCACACCCATACCATCTGCCATCACTCCCTGTAAAAGGGGAACCAGTGCGCCGCCTACAATAGCCAGACACAGCAGGCCGGATGCCTGAGAGGTATGTTGTCCCATGCCTTTCAGTGACAAACTGAAAATAGTCGGGAACATGATAGAGTTAAACAGACCCACCAGCAGAATTGCCCATACCGCAACCTGACCGGATGTCATCATCGCCGTAATGATAAGCACCATGGCGATAACCGCATTTCCTGTCAGCACTTTGTGTGCACTGACCCGCAGCATCACATAACTGCCGACAAACCGGCCAACCATGGCACCACCCCAGTAATAAGCGACGTACGCAGAGGCTGTTTCTTCGCTCATGCCACCAATATGGCTCTCACCGAGGAAATTCACCAGGAAGCTGCCGATTGCCACTTCACCGCCGACATACAGGAAAATACCCAGTACACCGAACAGTAAATGAGGATATTGTTTCAGTTGCGCAAAAGAGAGCGGCTTCACCGGTTTTTCCTGAGATGCAATCACCGGCAACGAGGTTTTCGATACGATCACCGCCAGCAAAATCAGAAACGCCGCAATGCCGATGTAAGGAATTTGTACCGCTTCAGCGTGGGCTTCTGCAGTGGCGTTCGCTGCCAGACCGAAGATAAGCAAGCCGCCAAACAAAGGTGCCACAGTGGTGCCCAGTGAATTAAATGCCTGTGTCAGGTTTAACCGGGTTTCAGCTGTCGACGACGGACCCAGCGCCACCACGTAAGGGTTTGCTGCAACCTGCAACAACGTGATGCCGGAAGCCAGCACAAACAGTGCCGCGAGGAAGAATACGTACTGAGCAGTGGCTGCTGCAGGATAGAAAAGACCAGCGCCTACAGCGGTGATCAACAAGCCGGTTACCATGCCCTTCTTGTAGCCAATGCGTCCCACAATGCGTCCTGCAGGAATTGAGCAAATAAAATAAGCGCCGAAAAAGCAAAACTGAATCAACATGGCCTGGGTGTAGCTCAGATCGAACTGCATCCGCAAATGCGGGATCAAAATGTCATTCAGACACGTAATGAATCCCCAGATGAAGAAGATGCTTGTCATTACTGATAAAGCAAACTTCGGTGTTGATGTGCTATTCGACTGAACGTTGTCTGATTGAGGTAAAGGCGAACCAGCCATAATGTACTCTCTTTTTGATATTGTTCGTTGTTGTTGCGTGTAGCGATAAGCGGTCAGCGCACGCCGCTGAGCGTTATCAGTCAGATACTTTTCCCTGCCCGAACAATATGCGTTTGCCTGGTTGAGCAAATCTTTTGTAGGGTGTTGTTCTGGTTCATAGCGGGGCGCAAAGTGCCTAAATACTCAGTGAAATGACATCGAATGTCAAACAATGAATTCACAATTTGTTAACTGCCCTAACAAAAAACATAATTGCATATCACTGAATATCAGATATAGCCAAAATTTATAGGATTTCCTCTGCCGGTACATTGCCCGCTGTGCCCGATAGCGACATAATCAGACTGTGGTTGCTCCCTGCCGTTTTCATCAGATTACCGGCACAGCCAGCCGGTCTCAGCACACTATTTTTCCCCATTTTCTGTTTAAGGACGACACTTACGCCATGACAGGGTATTTTCTGCAAGCTTTCATCTATCTGGTTGCTGCGGTCATCGCAGTGCCGCTTGCCAAACGTTCAGGGCTGGGTTCTGTGCTCGGATATCTGGTGGCCGGGGTGGCCATCGGGCCGGTGCTCGGACTGGTAGGAGATGAAACCACAACGATTCAGCATTTTGCCGAGTTCGGCGTGGTCATGATGCTGTTCCTTGTAGGGCTGGAACTGGAACCCAAATCATTATGGGCAATGAAAACCCGGCTGATAGGACTGGGCGGATTACAATTGCTGCTCACCACAGTTCTCATTACCCTCCTGGCGCAGGCTCTTGGACAAACCCTGTCGGTGTCGCTCACCATCGGCCTGATATTTTCACTGTCTTCCACCGCCATTGTATTGCAAACCTTTCAGGAAAAAGGATTACAACAAACTGAGGGCGGTAAAAGCGCTTTTTCGGTTTTGCTGTTTCAGGATATCGCCGTTATTCCCATGCTGGCACTGATACCGCTCCTCGCGCTGCCCGAATTAGCTTCTCAGCATACAGACAGCGGCAGCCACGGGAACAATTTTAGTCTGGTGGAGGGCTTACCAGCCTGGCTGTACGCCATTGTAATTATTGCATCTGTGGCTGTTGTAACCGTTGGCGGTCACTATCTCAGCAGGCCATTATTCAAATTCGTGGCCTCGTCAGGCTTACGGGAAATTTTCACCGCAACCGCTCTCATGCTGATGGTAGGTATTGCCGCGCTGATGAGCCTGGTGGGATTATCTCCCGCATTAGGGGCCTTCCTGGCCGGTGTTGTGCTGGCCAACAGTGAGTTCCGTCATGAACTGGAAGCGAATGTTGAACCCTTTAAAGGGCTGCTCCTCGGGTTGTTTTTTATCACTGTCGGCGCCGGTATTAACGTAGACATTCTCACTGACAATGCACTGATCATACTTGGCCTTACCCTCACCGTCATGCTGGTGAAATCGCTGGTACTGTTTGTCGTCACCCTGTTTTTTAAACTCAAAGCGGCAAACCGCTGGTTGTTTGCCCTCAGTCTCGCTCAGGCCGGTGAATTTGGCTTTGTGCTGCTGAGTTTCTCTGGTCAGAACGCTGTATTGCCGGCGGGACTGATTGAAATATTGTCACTGGTCGTTGCTTTCTCCATGTTCCTGACCCCGGGGTTGTTCATTCTTTTCGACAAAGTCATTATGCCCCTGTACACCGGACGCAGTAACCGCAGAAAACCAGACGAGATAAAAGAAAAAGGCACGGTGATCATTGCCGGGATCGGTCGCTTCGGACAAATCGTTAACCGCCTGCTGTTAGCCAATAACATTAAAACCGTCGTACTGGATATCCGCTCTGAACAGATTGATAACATGCGCCGTATCGGCACTCAGGCCTATTTCGGAGACGCATCCAAACCCGATATGCTGCACACAGCGGGCATCGAACACGCTTCGATGCTGGTTATTGCCATCAATGATAAAGAAAGCAGCATCGACATGGTGAAATATATCAAGCATGCCTATCCCCGCGTTAAGGTATTATCCCGCGCCTTTGACCGCGGGCACGGCTACAGACTCCGGCAGGCAGGTGTCGATTTTGTGGTGTCAGAAACCTACCATTCAGCGCTGGAAATGGGGGCTGAAGCGCTCCGGTCATTAGGCATTCACCCTATTCAGGCGAAGAAACAGGTTGCGGCTTACAAGGCTATTGAAGCGAAGCAAAGTGATACGCTCTACGCGGCCTGGTTAGACGATGCCAGTGGCGAGCGCATAGACAACAATTTTATAAAGCTGTTTATCCAGCTCGAAACGTTAATTCAGGAAGCCCTGAAGGAAGCAGAAAAAGAGGCCACACCTCACATTCATCATCAGGAAACGGTGGTAAACAGTGCGGAAGACTCAAAGAATGAATAAGCTGCCGGTCTGTATGAGTGGCGTTCAATTTCTGCATATTATGAAGTTCAGTTAAATCAACTTTTCATAGAAAAGCTTGCAATTAACTTGAGAATGAGAATAATTATCAGTTCTTAAGATATCTTAACTTTCAGGCTTTTCTTTTCATGCAATATCAACCCCTCTCCCTGGCTGTCGCAGCTGCGCTGACGACAATGTCTGTCTGTGCGCAGGACCAGCAAGATGTAGAACAAATCGAAGTAAAAGGTCGTGCACAGCAATTCTATCTGGACAGCCATACCCGCCTTGGAACAAAGACCGACGCAGATATTATGGAAATTCCGTTGTCGGTGCAGGTGTTAACCCGCCAGCTCATTCAGGATCAGGCCGCACGCGACATCACGGATATGTACCGCTCTATTGCCGGGGTTAGTGAATTCAGTTACTCCGGCGTGACATTCCGTGGCTTCAGGGACGACGGTAATGTGTTTTATGATGGCGTCCGCGGCGATCCTTTCTCCGGCTTCAGTGTGCCTCAGCTTTTTAACGTGGAACGTGTTGAAGTGCTGAAAGGGCCGGCGGCTTCCCTGTATGGCGGCGGCGAGCCGGGCGGTATGATTAACTACGTCAGCCGGAAACCGTCTTTTGAAGAAAAGAAAAATATCACCCTGACAGGCGGTAATTTCTCACTGGCCGGTGCATCAGCTGACTTTACCGGTGCGGTTTCTGACACCGCGGCGTACCGTTTAGGCGGATTCTATGAAAGCCAGGACAGCTTCAGAAATAACGCTGATTCAGAAAATATTGAGCTGGCCGGCGGCATGACTTTCCTGACAGGACAGGATACCACCCTGACCACAACCTTCGATTACATCGTGCAGAACTTGGGCGGCAACCGCCTGCGCGGTGTACCCGTGGATGACGACGGGAATTTCATTGTTGATCGCAGCTACAACGCAAACGAGAAAGGCGATTATCAGGATCTCGAAGCGCTGGTTTTACAGGCAAACCTCACCCACAACTTCACAGACAGTCTGTCGATTAACGGCACACTGCGTTATCTGGATAACGAGCGTGAGCAGGCCTATCATGAATCCAGAAGCTGGGTGGATGCCAACGGCGACGATGAAGCCAATATTGATGATCAAATTATCCGTCGCGAATACCGTAAACAGTACAGAGCAAATGATGAAATCAGCCTGACACTGGACTTCGTGTATGATTTCGACACCGGTGAAACCGCACACCAGTTCTTATTTGGTGGTGACTTCCACAATATGGAAACAGAATACGACTACTTCCGTGCCCGTTATGAAGCGGACGGCGTTGCCAACCTGAATATCTTCACCCTGAATTACGGCATTACCGACCCTTCAACATATGATCTCACAGACATGAACCGTGACGGCAATAAACGTCAGCGAATGAGTGCCTACATTCAGGACAAGATCCAGTTTTCACCTTCATGGGCCCTTCTTGTAGGTGCCAGACTTGATCATTTCGATGAAGAAAATAAAGAAACGCTGGCGGAATATTCTGACAGTGATATATCGCCCCGCGCCGGCCTTATCTACACGCCTTCTGACAACACTACCGTCTACCTGAACTATTCGCAGAGTTTCAACCCTGTGGATCCCAACGACTTCGCGGAAGCCGGCCCTGTTCAACTTTCTCCGGAAACCGGCGAACAGGTGGAACTGGGCCTCAAGCAAAGCTGGCTGGATAACCGCATCATGACAACCGTTGCCGTTTATCAAATCGACAAAGAAAACCTTGTGATTGCCAATCCGGACTACATCGAAGGTGAAAATGATGCCACAGAGCCGGCGCTGATTAATTTCGGACTGGTGAAAAGCGAGGGGGCTGAGTTCACGCTGGTCGGTGATATAACCAATACCATAAGCGTGACTGCCAACTATGCCTATAACGATACGCGGATTGCATCAGGTGAGACCGCCAACACTTATGACGGTACCCGCCTGGCCAATACGCCCCGCCATCAGGCAGGACTCTGGACACGCTATGCTATCGACAGTATTGATTCTTCCGTGGCATTCGGGGTTGATTACGTCAGTGAACAACGAAGCCTGGACGGTCAGAAAGTGAAACCTTACACCGTGTTTGATGCCAGCTGGACAACGTCGTGGGATGATCTGCTGTTAAGCGTAAACGTGCGGAACCTGTTTGATAAAGTCTACGCAGTCAGCGGATTCAGCGAACGTAATGGCCACTTCCCCGGCGAGCCAAGGGAGATAGTTGTACAGCTCAGCTACGACTTCTGATGACAAACTAATCCTGTAAAGCCCGTTGCCGGTCGCTTTACAGGATTACTTCACCGCTCCCGTACGGTAATATGCCCGCCAATTCACACCACCGCAGTTAAACCGTGCCGTTTTTTAATCTTTTACTCATCGCTTTTGCGATGTCTACCGATGCTTTTGCCGCCTCTCTCAGTAAAGGCAGTCAATTGCAGTCACCGCGCTTCATCAATGCTTTAAAGCTGGGCCTGCTGTTTGGCGTTATCGAAGGGATCACACCTGTCATCGGCTGGTTAATTGGTTCCGCCGGCGCAGAATACATTGAGCAGTACGATCACTGGATAGCATTCGGCTTGCTGGTGCTGTTAGGCGCACACATGATTTACGCGTCTTTTATTGGTGATGAAGAAGATAGTCCCGGCGAAGCAGTACCGGCTCAGAAACAATCCTTTATGGTTTATACGCTTACCGCATTCGGCACCAGTATCGATGCCATGACAGTCGGTGTAAGTTTCGCCTTTCTGGATGTCAATATTGCACTCGCTGCGTTGATGATAGGCCTGGCCACCTGCCTGATGGTAACCATCGGGGCACTGCTTGGACATAAACTGAGCCACATCGTGGGCGAAAAAGCTGAAGCCGTGGGCGGGATTGTGCTGATTGGCATCGGCAGCTGGATTTTGTATTCTCATTTATCTGCAATTTAAACAGAGACAGTAGCATGCACATTCAGTACGACAACCTGCAAGGCAACGACATTATTGCACTGCTGGAAGAGCACCTTGCAGATATGTTCGCGACATCACCGGCAGAAAGCGTGCATGCTCTGGATTTGAACGCGCTGAAAGCGCCGGACATCCATTTTTTCTCGGCCAGAAAAGACGGCAAATTGATGGGCTGTGTTGCTGTAAAGCAGCACAGCGATGCTGTAGCAGAACTCAAATCCATGCGCACTACCAGAGCGGCCCGGGGAACCGGCGCCGGATATGCCTTGCTCCTTCACGCCATCTCCTTTTGTCGCGAAAAGGGATTTACCACCCTCAGTCTGGAAACGGGCACCCAGCCTTACTTCGAAGCCGCAAGAAAACTCTACTACCGCAATGGTTTTAAAGACTGCGGACCTTTTGCATCTTATCAGCCCGATCCGAACAGTCATTTTATGACACTGGCGCTTTGAAACTACCGGACTGCCATTGAATTCGATAAATCAGGTTAAATTGTTCTCAAAATAGAGATGCCTTGCAGTCGCAGGTTTGCCGGAACGTCTGTAATCTAATTGCAATTTCAAACCGGATTTATCAACCATGAATACCATTTCAAAACCTTATAATCTGGTTGCCCGCATGCTGCACTGGGCAATTGCACTATTAATATTCTGGGCAATCGCTCTTGGCCTGGTTGCTGAGGGAATGCCAAACTCTCCGGATAAAATTGAACTGTTTGTGCTGCATAAGTCTGCGGGATTTACAGTCCTTATACTGGCTGTTGTGCGCTTGTTCTGGCGCTTGGCGCATCCTCCCGCCCCGCCCGGGCTTCCTCCCCTGAAGGAAAAGCTGGCGTCAGCCGGTCACTGGGGGCTGTACCTGCTCATGCTGGCGGTTCCGTTGAGTGGCTGGCTGTTAAATTCCACTGCGGGCTATCCTTTTGCCTGGTTTAATTTAATTTCAGTTCCTCATATTCCGGGACTGGATAACGGAAGCCGTGACTTCTTCTCGTCTTTGCATGAGTATTTGTTTTATATTATCGCACTGATGGTAGCAGGTCATATTGCCATGCTGGTTCTGCATAAGCTGCTGGATGGGATCAGCCTGTTACCGCGAATGTTACCCGGCAAGTCGCTTGTCAGTGCAGGTGCGCTGTCTTTAGTACTTGTTGTATTAATAGGCTTTACCTTCTATAAGGCTGAAGAAACATCCCCGGACGCCTCAGATGTGCCGGTTGCATCCCAGCTTCCGACGATCCCTGCAGCACAACAGAAAGTGAATCAGTCTGACAGCACGCGATGGGAAATGGTCGCAACGCCTGATAATTTTAAATTTACCAACAGCTACGCAGGCCAACCTTTTACCGGCGCAATCCGTCAGTTTACGCCGGCAATCTATTTCGACCCTGCAGATCCTGCTAACGGGATCATTGACGTCACAATCAACACCCAAAGCATTACGACTAACAACAAAGATTGGGATGGCACCATTAAAGGTAGTCAATGGTTCGCAACTGAAGCCCACCCTGAGGCGCACTATCTGAGTCGCGATATCAGAAAAGAAAATGGTAAATTTATTGCTGACGGCGAACTCACCTTAAAGGGAATGACAAAACCAATTTCTGTGACGTTCAGCTGGCAGGAAAGTAACGGTGAGGCGAGGTTCATTGGCTCTGCGACCATCGACAGACGGGATTTTGAAATCGGCAGCGGCAGTTGGGCTACAAATGCCAGCGTTGCTTATGAGGTTGAACTGGCCATCGATTTGAAATTGATGAAACAGACGAACTGAGACGCTTCAAATAGCGGAGGTCAGAATGAGTACTCTCTCATTCTGGCCTCCGGCTAAAAGTCTGCGCGGTTATTGATTAAACGCCCTCGCCTTTTCAATCCGCTCCTTCATAACCGGATGTGTTGACAACCAGTTCTCTACGGTTTCACTGGCCTCAGGCAATGATTCACTCAGTTTTTCCATCGCTCTGGCGAAATCTTCCGGATTGCGGCCGGTGACGGAAAGCTGATGTAACGCAAAATCATCGGCTGCACGTTCGTGAGCCTGCGAGAACTTATTATGCAGCACGGTGGAACCGACACCGAAGAAAGCTTCAATAGCACCGGTGAGATCGCCGAAAAAGTAAGAAACCGCCAATGTCGTAAATAACGATTCGGCAATCATCTGCATGGAGTGATTCTGCTCAACGTGACCCACTTCGTGGAGCAAAATGGCATCGAGTATTGCTAAATCCTCCCCGGCAAGGGCGATCATGTCATCAGTATAAACAATGGTGCCATCGGGTAAGGCAAATGCGTTTGGCCCGGTAAAAGAGGATTTACGGAACTGAATATTAAAGTATTCATGATTAACACGGATATCGTTGATCACTTTATGAAAATGAGCCTGTAACGATGATTGTTGCGTAACCGGCAAGCCGCTTGGCTCCAGGATGGTGGCATCCATGGCACTCAGCGTGTGTTGTGAGGCAACAAACTTTGCTTCTTGCGGGATCACATCAGCAAATCGCACCGCTATCCAGGGCATGATAAAAGCAAAGACCAGATACAATAAAACCGGCACCATCACGACACTGGCAATTACCCAGTGTCGTTTTGATTCCAGTTTATTGATGGCGTCTCCGCCCTTTCCATCCAGCCAGGCATCCAGAGGCGCTGAACTGTCGCACACCAGTAATACATTACCGGGCAAGGTGATTTCACGGGGAAGGCGACCCAATTTAGGTTTGCAGGTCACCTCACTACGCAGATACGTTTGCTCACCATTGCCTTCAAAGCTGCCGACAATCAGTGCTTCACCGTTCACATCACAGTCAACCTGGTATGCCGCAGCGCCGGCACGGGGATACAACTGTCCTTTTGCCACAATTTACCCCAGAGCAATATCCACATCGAACAATCCGGCAGCTTCTTCACCCGCCGCACCAACATCACTGGTGTAGCCTTCCATGACCTTATCGACATCAGACAGTATCGCTACCTGCGTACGCTCTGCATAGAAATTAGCGGTGCGGACTTTGGTCCACGGGAAGGCAAAGCCCAGTGTGAAAATGATGGCCAGAATGTTCGTGCCGCGCAGGCTGATAAGCTCACCCACCCCCACGTCTGATGAGAATCTCGCAATACCGTCAAGCTCTGTAACCGCAAAAAGATGATTCCGGATGCGTGCTGAATAAAAGCCTGACGCAATCACATAGGCCAGAAAATACATAGCAAATGTGCCGAAAGTGAATACCAGAGAACCCGATGAAGAAAACTCTTCACCTGATGAAGTGGAAAACATAGCCACTGCCATAAAGATCCCGCCAATCAGGAAAATACCAAACGCGATTGCGCCGGCGGCGATCCCTGTGCCGAAATATTCACCGGTATTTAAACGGGTTTTAAATGACTTATCGCCGTAACCGGATGATTCCAGCAAGAACTGGTCTATCTTTTTCAGGGCCAGTGGCAATATGAGATAAAGAGTAAATAAACTGGCTACCGGCCAAAGTACAAAGACAACAAACGCCCGGCCGAAACGACCTTTAAAATTAAAGCGGACATTGCGGTAAGACGTCATACGCATTTTGAAACGGTAACTGAGAATCACCAGTACAGGTGTTAGCAAACCCAGAGAAATGGCCACGATGACGCCGGCAAGCGGATTAAAGTAACTGGCAAGGAAATAGCCGCCAAAAAGTACCACGGCGATGGCGCGCCCCTTGAGGATTTGCAGGGGTTCAGCCAGGTAAGCAAAACGGTGACCGTCTATGTCGGTATTGCCGTAAAAATAACGGTTAGTTCTTACCTTTGCCCAGGCAGAATAAATACCCAGCGTTGCAATGGTAAGAGCCAGATTAACGATCCAGATTGAGAAAAACTCGCCTGTTGTGCCATGAAATTTTACAGGCACTGTGCGTAGCGGTTGAACAGCCTTCCCGGCATCATCCTGACCTGACAGGTTGATACCTGCAGCCGGTTCCGGAGAAGACATGCTGGCAGATTCCCTGGCGGCAATCAGTTGATCGAGCATCCGGGCTCTGTCAGGCCAGGCTTGTTCGTCTATGGTTGAACGTGCTTCTTTAAGCTCAGACAAGGTATAGCCTGAATAATCGATTTCATTTTCCATATGCACTCTTTTTTATATTTTTGTCCATTTTGTGACGACATATCACGTTTAAGAACATACTGAAAACACTGTCATTCAGCAAGTATGAAACCTCTTACTTTGCCTTTGAGACGAGCCTGCTGAGACTCGCCAGAATCAAAAATAGCAACCCCGTCTGAAAATGCTCTATAAACAAATCGCGACTGTCATAAACAAACCTTTCCCAAACCGCCTGAGCGAAGAAAAGGCCTGCGCCGGTGTAATACGCCACATCTAAAAGTCTGTTCATTACTGGAATTCCGGAAAAAGAAAGGCTACCGGAGTAGCCTCATATTTTAATAGCGATACCAGTGGTTCTGATTGGTATTACCGTATTGCGCGTAAATGGCATCGTTAGCGTTCGCTACTGTGCCAAAAAAAGCGCCCAGGTCGTAAAACAAACCGGCACCGGAAATGCTGTTAATTTCTTCAGTGCTTAACTCTGCCATTCTCATGCTTTGTTCCTCGCATCAGAGTATCCCTGCCAAAAATCATACCCGGCATCTGCAATGGCAATAGCCGTTGCAATGTGTGCCCAGATCCCTCCGGCCACCTGATTAACTTGATTTTCAGTTAACTCTTTCATAGTTGATTCCTTTCTGTGAATGATTCCAATTGAATCGGGAACATCCTAACAAATCGCTATTCGCTGAAAACTGTACTTAATGCCTGAAGTTTCCCGTAAAAAGAAAGGCCAGCTTTAAAAGCTGGCCTGTTTTAACGTTTTACATTCCGGATCGGTTATTCAATTTGTCCGCGTAATTCACCGTCGGGGTTGGCCGGTGTGTGGATATTCACGTAATGACCGCCTGAAATCAGGACATCATAGATATCCATATCGATCATCGTATCTGCAGGGGTCATCCACATGCCCATGTCGTCCGCAGACTGCTCCAGACCAACCAGTACATCGCCATTTTCACCGGCTGCGCCTGTATGAATATGCGCTGCCGTCGCGTCATCAACACCTTCCGTGTTAACGACTACCTCCAGTGCATAAGTCATTGAATTTACCAGCGCATAACCATTACCCGTTGCCGTTGTGGTAACAGCGGGCACCTGCTGATCGCCGCTCAGAGGGAAGGTAACCACCATGTAATCAGACGTTATGATCTGACCACGGATTTCACCGCCCATGTTTGCAGGCGTATGCACATTGACGTAGTGACCACCCGAGGCCAGTACTTCAAGGATGTCAGCATCGATCATGGTATTTTCCGGTGTCATCCACATACCCATATCGTCAGCCGATTGCTCAAGGGCCACCAGTACATCTCCGTTCATGCCGATTCGGCCGGTATGAATATGAGCACCTGTCGCATCATCAACCCCTTCAGTATCGATAACCAGCTCAAGAGCATAAGTAGACGTATTTACCAGCGCATAACCGTGACCCATTGCCATGGTATCAACAGCAGGCACTTCCTGCTCACCGTCCAGCATAAAGGTCGCAATCGCATACTCGTTTGTGAGGATCTGACCACGCAGTTCACCTCCGCCGTTAGCAGGTGTATGCACATTTACATAGTGACCACCGGATGCCAGTACGCCAAATATATCAGCATCAATCATCGTCCCTTCCGGCGCCATCCAGGTACCAGCGTCACCGGCTGATTGCTCCAGTGCAACAAGCACGTCACCATTCATGCCGACTCTGCCGGTGTGGATATGTGCCATGGTTGCGTCATCAACGCCTTCTGTGACTACCGTCAGTTCCAGTGCATAGTCATCAGTGTTCACCAGCGCATAACCGCTACCATAAGCTTCGGTAGTGACCGCCGGTACTTCCTGCGCACCGGAGAGCATAAATGTAGAGAGGGCGAAATTATCTGTCAGGATTTGTCCGCGAATTTCACCGCCGGGGAAATCGGGAGAATGAACATTGACATAGTGGCCGCCGGAGACAAGCACCGCCAGTGTGTCTTCGTCAATCATTGTGCCATCTGGTGTCATCCACATCGTCATGTCGTCCATGGACTGTTCCAGTGCAACCAGAACATCACCATTCATGCCTGCACGGCCTGTATGAATATGTGCAGCACTGGCATTGTCCAAATCTTCTGTGTAAATCACTAAATCAAGGTCGTAGGTCGCTGTCGATACCAGCGCGTAGCCGTAACCGTCAGCCATGGTCGATACCGCAGGCACCTCCTGGGTACCGTCCAGCATAAACGTCACGATGGCCATGTCATCTGAAACAATCTGACCGCGAACCTCGCCATCCCCGAAACTTTCAGTGTGCACATTGATGTACCAGTCACCGTCTTCCAGGTCAGCAATCAAGTCGCTTGTGATACTGGTTTCGGCCAGCGTGTATGTACCGTCTGATGTCATCTCCAGCCCGAATGCCACATCACCGTTACGACCTATATCGCCGTCATGAATGTGAACAGCTGACACACCTTCAACACCGCTTACGTCCACCGTCGCCCGCAGAAGCATAAGCTCTTCATCAACTTCGACGGTGGCCATCGCCATTTGCGTCGACATGTTCATAGGGACTTGCTGCATACCATTGAGTTCAACATCGTAGGTGGCAGATGCTGAGAAAGTGGGCTCTTCCGGTTCGACAACAACAACCTCATCATCATCGTCATCACTGGAGCATGCACTTAATGCAACTGCCGCTCCGATTACTGCTAACTTATAAAATTTCATGTTTCTCTCCGCCGGTGAAAAAATAATTAACACTGTTTTAACGGAGTGTGCACAACTTGGTTCATTTATGCTGCTAAATAAAGTCAATTATCGGATTAATATTTATTAATAGTTTCATAACTCACTGAAATTGCTCCAGTAGTCAGGCGCGGGTCGAATTACTCGTGAAATCCGGGGGGATCACCTCATAGCAAAACTCGATATTTAAGCTATGGGAAATGTTTGCGTGTGATCAGCTGAATCCTGCGTGTGTATTGACGTACAGGGAATAAATAGGTTTAGATAGCCAAAACTGAACAACCGGAAGACTCCTAATGAACATAAAAATAGCACTCACAGCACTCTTGCTGATTTTGCCGGCAACTTTACCCGCGACGGCAGAAACTGTTGATCCGGAAGCGGCAAAAATGGATGTGTATAAAAGCCCGACTTGCGGCTGTTGTAAAAAGTGGATTTCTCACATAGAAAAAGCGGGTTTTGCAGTCAATCCTGTGGACCATTCAGATTTATATACACTGAAAATGAATGCAGGCATCCAGCCTGAATACCAGTCGTGTCACACCGGCATTATTGACGGATACGTGTTTGAAGGTCATGTACCTGCCAAATTTATCGAACAGTTTCTGGAACAGCCGGTAGAGAATGCCATCGGGCTCTCGGTTCCTGCCATGCCCGTTGGTACGCCGGGTATGGAAATGGGCGACCGCTTTATGCCTTACGATGTTTTAGTGTTGATGAAAGACGGCTCAGACCGGGTGTATGCCAGCATCAAAGGTTACAACGAACAGTTCTGATCAAAATCTAAAATTTTGTCGTCTGGATTAAAAAATATGTTGTAACTGTGTCTGAACTTAAAAAACGTCGCCGGCGTAATCACATCAACCAAACCGGCCCGTTTTTTAAGGATGATGCATGACAAGGTCACTCTCTTTAGTTGCGTTAAGTTTATCTCTGGCTGCCTGTGGCGGCGGAGGCTCAGACAGTTCAGATAATACCCCTTCCACACCCGCTCCCGCTTCTTATACTGTTGAGGTTACAACCTCTGCAGGTGGCAGTGCTTCGGTAACCAGCCGCACGGTGACTGAAGGAAATACTCTGGCGATTACATTCACAGCTGACAGTGGTTACACGTTAACCGGCGTTGAAGGTTGCGATGGAACACTGGAAGGTAATACATATACGACAGGCGCGATTACTGCGGGCTGCACCGTAAATGGTGAGTTTGCCGCTGTTGATACCACCGTCAATATTACCAGTGCAACCATGACCGGCGGCATGATATATCCTGCCAGCTTAACTGCAGAGCAAGGCGATACAGTACAATTTACACTCGTTCCGGATGTCACCAATATGGTTGAAACGGTGTCAGGGTGTGACGGTGAACTAAAAGGTAATATTTACGCTTTCACCGCCTCAGCAAGTTGTGAAATTTCAGCCAGTTTTACTGCACAGTCAGATACCACAACCCGCAATAACACCGGCGCTCAGAAAACACTGGTATTGCCGGTAGCCTTTGCCGGCCGAGATGCGATAGATAATCTCTCTGTTGACGACCTGACCACGATGTTTATAAGTAGTGATGCTTCCGTAAACCAGTATGTGGTGGACGCTTCTGAAGGTAGTGCCTGGCTTGAGCCTCATATCCTGCCCCACTACACGTTAACCAGTACCAACACGACATCAAACGGCAGCACCTCAGGCTTCACTTACACAGACGCAGAGGTATTAATTGGTGACGCTCAGCGTCAGGAGATTTACAGTTACATTGCTGCCAATGTGGAAGACTACACCAGCTATGACCGTCTTATCACAGTCATCAATGACAATCCGAACCAGCCTTACGTATGCTATGCGTCTTTAAATCACAGTGCAGAAATTGAAAGCTGGGATCACTATGTGGCTCACACGGCCAGTGCATGTGCCTCAAAGGCGACCTTTGTTCATCAACTCGGTCACACCTTCGGTATGCGCCATACAACAGCCAGCCAGTGCGAAAATCTGCCGGCAGAGACTTTTGCTTACCGCAGTACTGAAGATTGTGAAACTGACGGTGAAGCCAGTCCCTTCCCCATGGGAGAATTGTCTGATCATGATGCAACGTATACTGCGACCATGCGTAACCTGGCAGGATGGATTGATGACAGCCGTCAGGCTATTGTCACAACGCCGGCCAATGTGACATTGTCTCAGTCATCTTCCCCTGATGGTGGTGTTCAGTTAGTCCGCATACCCTATGCACTTGATGCCAATGGTGATGCGGTGTACGTGAATTTCGAGCTGAAAACCAGCACCGGACTGGATGCCAGCCTTTTCACTGCTAAAGGTGTTGAAGATAACTGGCAATTATTAGTATCTATTCCGCAAACCCGCACAACCTCCGCGGTGAGTAGTCCGTTAGATGCCTTATATTTGATGCCTGACGATGACGATGAAATTGGTATCAACGAGGATTATTTAGATACATTCCGTGGCATGTCTGTGCGTATAGCCGGTACACAGGGCAGTGGTGAAACATTGACTGTCGATCTGGACATTACACCACCTGTGATGTTACCTCAGCCTGCGCTGTCTGTCCTTACAGGCGACAGCACAGCAGAAACAACCACAGTGACGCTTAAAAATACTTCGGCATCCGCAATTTCCGGCATTACTGATAGTTTGGCAGGGTTAAACCCGTCTCACTTTACGGTGCAGTCTTCTACCTGCGCAGGCTCGTCACTGGCTGCGAATGCAAGCTGTCAGGTAGTCGTGGCGCGTACTTCTACCAGTCCGGCATTTGCCACTTTGAGGTTTGCCGGTAACGCTGATCAGGTACAACAAGCTGAAATTGAAGCCATTGCCATTAATGACCCCTATGACAGCGCTGCTGCACTAGAGTGGATGACACTGAGCGACTATCCCCGTATGTCATTGTTTGAAGCGGTGGCATTTTGCGAAGCACGTGAAGACAACGGCAACACAGACTGGCGCGTACCTTCCGCGGAAGAGTTAAATGCAGCCTTCACCGGTTCTGCAACACCGCCAGTTGATTTGACTTCTGCAACTTATGATCGTTATTTCTGGTCAAAATCAGTAGAAGCCGACTTATCTATGTCGACGCTGGCGGTCATCAACGACAGTTACAGTATGGCGAATTCTCCCCGCAGCGCCGTCAGGCACGTGGTGTGCACCCGCACACAGTAATGGAACTTTCATCTTTAGCAGAGGCCGGCGAATATGCCGGCCTTTTTTTGTGCTCTCAAAGATTGAAAGATGACTGCCTCAACTGGTTTGTCCAGTTGACCTTATCCAAAAGTAGTGGCATGCTTCGATAACAAATCATTAACGTTACGAGCTATGACAGCAAGCCAATCCCCTCTTTCTCAGGTATCCCTTTTTATTCCCGACGGTCATCATCAGTTGCATCTGCGTCACATCCATGCCATTCAGGACGGCGAGCCGGTACTGATGATCCACGGTGCCATTGAAAATGGGAAAATCTTCTATACCGAATCGGGAAAAGGACTGGGTTGTTTTCTGGCTGAACAGGGGTTTGATGTGTACGTTGCCGACATGCGTGGCCGCGGAAAAAGTACGCCTCCCATTGCTGAAGATCCAAACCATGATCAAAACGACCAGATAACCCGCGACATCCCTATGATGATTAACTTCATCGCACAACGTACCGGTAAAAAAGTACATGTGATTTGTCATTCCTGGGGCGGCGTGCTTACAGCGTCTGTACTGGCACGCTATCCTGAAATCACAGAAAAGGTACGCAGCCAGGTGTGCTTTGGCACAAAGCGTACAGTGAGCGCTAAGAACTTTGAGCGGTTGTTTAAAGTTGAGCTGGTATGGAAGCGGTTTTCTCCCTTTATCGCAAAGCGCAAAGGCTATTTGCCCGGCAGGCAGTATAAAATAGGCTCGGATGACGAAACTTCCGGCTCATTGACGCAAAGCGTTCACTGGGTAAAACACACGCCCTGGACTGACTTAAAAGACGGTTTTGATTACGCGGCTGCCGCCACCAAAACGAACTGGCCACCTACCTGGCACATTGCTGCCATCAATGATTATGCACTCGGCCATCCGGTTGATATTCAGCGTTTCATTGCCGAAACCGGCGACACCAATGTGCTCTTCACCGTACTGGCGAAACAAAACGGTAACGCCATGGATTACGACCATATCAACATGCTTACCCATCCCGCTGCCAGAGAAGATCATTTCCCTGATGTGGTGGCGTGGCTGAAAAATCACTGAGCCGGTGCAGGCATTTAAAAAGGCGGGCGTGGTGCCCGCCAGTCTTTGCAATATAAATCCGATGGCAAGTTACTGGTTTACATCCACGACCACTCTGCCCCGCACGTTTCCTTTCAATAATTCTCCGGCAGTGCTGACCACATCAGAGAGTCCAATTTCTTCTGAAATTTCTGACAGCATATCATGGTTGATTAATACAGCCAGCCGCTCCCAGGCTTCAATCCGGTCTTCAAGGGGACGCATCACACTGTCGATGCCGGCAAGCGTAACACCGCGCAGAATAAAGGGGGCAACTGTCGCAGGAAAATCCATGCCCTGAGCCAGACCACAGGCTGCTACCACACCGCCATACTTCATTCCCGCACACACATTGGCAAGGGTATGACTGCCCACTGAATCAACCGCCCCAGCCCAGCGCTCTTTGCCTAACGGTTTGCCGGGTTCAGACAATGACTGACGGTCGATAATGTCACTGGCACCGAGTTTTTTAAGATAATCAGCCTCATTGGCCCGGCCCGTAGAGGCCACAACGGTGTAGCCCAGTTTTGCCAGTAATGCGATGGCAAAACTGCCGACTCCGCCATTGGCGCCGGTCACCAGTATGTCTCCTTTATCCGGTGTGACACCGTGTTTTTCCAGCGCCAGTACACATAGCATCGCCGTGTATCCGGCGGTGCCAATTGCCATCGCCTGTGCGGGGGAAAAGGCTTCCGGCAAAGGAATTAACCAGTCACTTTTCAAAACAGCTTTCTGTGCCAGACCACCACAGTGGGTCTCTCCCACGCCGAAACCATTGAGCAATACCTTGTCACCCGGTTTAAACCTTTCGGCGCTGCTGCTTTCCACCACGCCGGCCAGATCAATGCCAGGGACCATGGGGAAATGCCGGACTACCGGTGCTTTGCCGGTAATCGCCAGCGCATCTTTATAGTTCAGTGTGCTGTGTGAAACCGCCACCGACACATCACCTTCCGGTAATGTGCTCTCGTCGATGGTTTGTAATGACGCTTTGTACTGGTCGTCTTTTTCGATCAGAATACCTTTAAACATAGCTCCTCCGGTTGACTCGAATTAATATAGACCGATCGTCTATTAACACGTAAAAAATTTTTTCCTTACCGCAAACCATTCATAAAACACGTCAGATAGTTATCTAACGGGCGTGCAGATCGCTCCAGTTTCGCCCGGCTAACCGCCCCTTCCCAACCAGTCCAGAAATATTCGGCGGTGGCGGCACAGTTAGTTGTCGCCGGAATGTCACCGGATGCTTTAGCTTCTTCAAGACATACCGCCAGTTGATCCTGCCAGCTCTGAAAAATGTCAATCAGCCGGCTGCGGAAGCTTTCCGGTAGTCCGTCGACTTCCTGCCCCAGATTACCCACCAGACAACCCCGTTTGAAATCATGTTTTGCCATCCCCTCTTTGGCAGAATCAACAAAGGCAGCGATGCGCTCCAGAGCAGGCAAATTTGCATTAGTGAGGGCATTTTTCAGCTTACCGGCAAAATACTCCGCGTAGCTGTTTAGTACAGCATGACCGAAGGCCTCTTTGCTGGCGAAGTAGAAGTAAAACGAGCCTTTGGGCACGCCTGCTTTTTTTAAGATCGTATCGATGCCGGAAGCAGCAAAGCCGTTTTCCGTTAAATGCACGAGCCCGCTGCGGATGAGTTCCGCTCTGGTGTCTCTTGAACTGCCAGCCGCTTTCGGTGGTCGTCCGCGACGGGGTTTGGTAGTTGTATTTGTCATCACAAACATAATAGACCGATCGTCTATTAAATTACAACCTTTGCTTCACCGGTTGTTCAGTTACACTAACCACCGTTTTTACTTGTCGTATTTCAGTCAGGAATTTGTATCGTGTTTTACCTTAGTGCTGTAACAGTTCTCTGGGCGTTATCATTCAGTCTTATCGGGGTGTATCTTTCCGGTCATGTAGACAGCTACTTCGCCGTACTCACCCGCATCGTGCTGGCGGGGGCATTGTTTTTGCCATTTTTGCGCTTAGCCGGTTTACCACGTAAATTCATCGCCGGTCTTATCGTGACAGGCGCATTCCAGTTTGGTATTACCTACGTATGCCTTTACCGTTCCTTCGAATACCTGACAGTACCCGAAGTTCTGCTGTTCACAATCTTCACGCCACTGTATGTGTCTTTATTTAACGATATAATCGAACGGAGATTTTCCTTGCCCGGCCTGGTATGTACAGGTATTGCGGTAGCCGGAGCGGCGGTCATCCGTTATGACGAAATCAGCAATGACTACATTACCGGCTTTTTAATTCTGCAACTGGCGAACCTGACTTTTGCCACAGGTCAGGTGGGATACGCGCAGTTAATCCGTCATTTTAAGCCTGCTTCCCCGCCCTGGCGCAGCTTCGCCTTATTCTTCGCCGGTGCCCTGGTGGTGGTATTGCCTGCGTATTTACTGTTCGGGGATGCAGGTAAACTCCCTTCAACAACGGTTCAGTGGGGTGTCCTTGGCTGGCTGGGACTGGTGGCATCAGGACTCGGCTTTTATTTCTGGAACCTGGGAGCTGTAAAAGTAGACGGCGGTACGTTAGGCATCATGAACAATGCTCTGATCCCGGTAGGTTTAATCATTAATGTGCTTATCTGGAACCGGGATGCCGATCTTATCCGTCTGACTACCGGAGGGGGAATCATTGTCGCTTCTCTGTATATTAATCACCGCTGGAGCGCATTCTGGCAAAGAGATTACAACAACAAGCAATTTAAAAATTCGGAGAAATAATATGAAGAAAACCATCAGGAAGCTCGACAACAATGTGGTGAAAGCGCTGACAATGGCGTGTGAAACTATAAAAGAATGGGATACCGGATTTGAATGGCTGACTCACACCGCAAAATATGACAATTTTCCTGGCAGCCTGATGGTGACCTGCGTGTTCAGTTTAGACGCAGAAATAGAGCTTGTTACAGAACAGGACTATGACAAGAAGCTCAGACAGCTTATTCAGTCCCAACTTTTAAAAGCCGGTATTAAAGTGAAGGATATTCGCAGGCACGTTCGCCTCGACAGCGAAGAAAGCTGCCTGCGGCAAGACGGCGGCGACTGGCCAGCCCGTCTTGCCCGCTGGAGCTGTTAAAACTAATTACCCTCAAGCAGGTGAATTAGTTTTGTGCATCTTCAGAGGCTTCTTCCAGTTCTTCTCCCGCTGACTGAATATCCTGTCCCAATCCTTCTACGGTAGCACAGCCTGTCAGTAAGCTTCCCAGAAAGCCCGCCAGAATGGCAAAATATCTGGCCCGAATTGCTTTCGATAAATGTAGTGATTTCATATTTCTCTCCGGTTTAATCTTCTGCGGCCGCGTCGCTGGTATCAGCCCTGGCAGCACTCTCATTGGTTGGCTGGCTTACGCCACTCTCCTGCCCCTGACTTTTCTCAGAAAAGCCTGAGGAGCGCATCATCGTATCGAGCTTCTCACCACCTTTGGCACCGAAGTCCAGTGTACGAATAGGGAACGGGATCAGAATGTCAGCCTCATTCAGTGCACGCTGCACGGTGACAATCGCATCGTGTCTGACCTCCATGTAATCAGGTTCACCCGGATAGCGGATCCAGAACCACACCAGTAAGTTCACGCTGCTGTCACCGAATGACTCTGCATAAACGTTGGTTTCATCTTTATTGATGACGTAGTCTTTTTCGTTGATCGCATCCACAATCACTTCGCGGGCCTTTTGCGGATCGTCCGCATAGGAAATGCCTACCGGTACTTCAATCCGGCGGTGGCCCATCACGGAGTAATTGGTAAGAATATTTCTGAAAAGAATTTTGTTGGGGATGATTACCCGCTGCCCATAGAACGTGGTGACCAGCGTATTCCTAAGATTAATTTCTTCCACATTACCGAACACGCCATCAGCCTGAATGACATCTCCAATCTGAAAGGGTTTGCGGATCCCCATGGCGATACCGGCGATAAAGTTCTCAGTAATATCCTGAAAAGCAAAGCCAATAGCCAGCCCAACAATACCTGCACCGGCGAGCAAGGAAGTAACGGTGCCCTGCAGTCCGACAAAGTCCAGCGCGATGAATATTCCGGCACAGGCAATAAATGCCTTGGCGATGGATGTAAGTAAATCGGCAATCTGGCGGGACTCAAACGCCCTTCGCAATACATTATTGAGAACCTTACCGGCAACCTTAGCCAGCAAACCGAATGCAAAGGCAATAAAAAAAGCGACTACGATATTGGGGAGCAGCTTGATCCCCCCTTCCAGCCACACCTGCAGCTTTTCGTTAATTAATTCGTAGGCTTTATCGATTTGCGGAAATTCCATGTTTCTCCCGGGGTCTTGTTTATGCCATTTTACTTCAGTGCTTTTACGGGCATAAAACTTACAAATATCATTCCGGATAGAGGCTTCAAGGACAAATAACGAAAAACACAAAGCTAATCAGAAAGATAGAAACCTTCCCGACAGGATTTGTAAAAGATAATTCGATGACGAACAAAGAACGGGAAAGAAATAGATACCCGGGGTGTGAAAATGTCACACAGTAGTTTCAGGCAGATAACGCAGTACAGGTGTTATTCACTGCAAATTGATAAATGGTTTGGGCATTGACGCCGGAGAATAAAAGATTGGGATGAAAAAAAACGAACCTCGCGGTTCGTTTTGATAAAGAAAAAACAGGCGCTTTTTACAGCATTCTGACTTCCCGTTGCGGGAACGGGATCTCAACTTCAGCATGTTTCAGCGCATCATAGATGGCTTTATTCAGTGCATATTTGATTTCGAAGTGACGGGTAGTAAGTGCCCAGACACGGACACCAAAATTTATGCTGCTGTCACCGAAGTTGTCGACGCCGATTGCCGGCGCTTTCTCATCACTGATCCCTTCCACCGTTTTCACTGCCTGCTGCAGCACATCAATAACAGCATCCACATCACTGGAATAGGCAACACCGACTTCCAGTTCAATAAGCATCTGTTCGGCTGAGTTATGCAGAATTTCACCCACAATCAGTTTGTTAGGGATCTGAATATGTACGTTATCTTCGTCAATCAGAATGGTGTAAGGCAGCATGACTTTATCAACCACTCCGGAAACGCCTCTGACCTGAATAGTATCACCGAGAACAAAGGGCCGGGTGATGATGATGGTAAAGCCCGCAGCATAGTTTGCCAGCATGCCCTGAATCGCAAGGCCTGCACCAAGGCCAATGGCACCGACAGCAGCAATTAACGGTGTTACGCTGATTCCGATATTGCCCAGAGCAATGATAATCACCAGCGCCAGCACGAGAATCTTACAGGCCCCGCCGGTGAACCGGCTGAGGGTAATATCGATATTGCGGCCGGTCATCAGGTTCTCGACCATATCGCCTATCTTCGCCGCCATCCACCAGCCGACGAACAAAATAACCAGTGCGCCGAGGATCTGAAAACTGTATGTCACCGCGAACTCAATGAGGGTATCGTATATGGCCTGCGCCTGCTGTAATTCTTCTTCCATAACCGCTTATTATCTAAGTTTTTTATTGTCTTAAAGAATAAACAACAACGAAAAGTTTCACAACTTACAGCCCGTGCTTTTTAAAACGGTTGTGTATTAATTGAGGCGGGCCTTCACTTTAAACCTGATGATAAATTCAACGCCTTCATTCTCTGTGCTGTTACACGCAATTGAACCGCCCAGGGCGTTAGTCACAATATTGTAAGTAATATTCAGCCCCAGACCTGTGCCGCCATGCCCCCGGTTAGTGGTGAAAAACGGGTCGAAAATCCGGCTCAGATTTTCCTTACTGATCCCCTTGCCGTTATCCCGGTATTGCAGCAGATACATATCATCTTCCTGTTCACTGATTGCAATGGAGATATTACCTGACTCACGATCCTTAAAGCCGTGATTGACAGAGTTTACAATCAGATTGGTGATGACCTGTGAAAGCAGGCCGGGGTTAGTAATCACGTTCATGTCGTCGCGGCATTCGGTCGTCACAACCACGTTCGCCTTACGTAACACAGACCCCAGGCTGAACAGGATTTCATCCACGTACTGACTGAGGTTGACTTCGCGATCTTCTTCACTGGTTTGATCAACAGCCACCTGCTTAAAGCTGCGCACCAGCTGGGCCGTTCTGTCGATATTCTTCTTTATCATGCCGGCCAGTTCACTGGCGCTGTTGAGATAATCTTCAAAATCGTTTTCTGTCAGGTTTCCCTGTTCGTAACGGGCATGGATATCGCGGCACTCTTCCATCAGTTGGGTAATACCGGTAAGACCTATACCCACCGGCGTATTAATCTCATGAGCAACGCCGGCAACCAGCGACCCGAGGCTGGCCATTTTTTCTGACTCCACCAGCTTGCTTTGTGCCTGTTTCAGGCTTTCAATGGTTTCCGACAAACTGCGGTTTGTTGCATTCAGCGCTTCATTTCTGCTGATGATTTTTTCCTGCAGGGCTTTCTTTTCGGAAATATCGCGGGTGATAGCATAAATAGCCGGCCCGCCATTCAATTTAATTTCAATCACGATGATCTCAGTCCAGAAAAGTGAACCGTCCTCCCGCTGGTGCAGCCACTCCAGCGTTTTGTTGCCGTATCCGGCAACTTGTCTGGCATTGTCGGCTACCACATCCACAGAGCGGCGACCATCGCCTTGATACTCCGGTGAGAGGTCCATAGGCGTAAGGCCAAGTATCTTCTCTTTTGAGGTATAACCGAACATATCCAGCAGAGCTTTATTGCAATCAATAAACTTGTCATTAACCAACAGGCTCAGACCATCTTTGGAATCATTAAACAGCGTTTCAAAGGTATTTTTCTGCTCTGCCAGTTCCAGCTCCAGGGCTTTCTTTTCAGAAATATCCCGCCAGTTGGCATAAATCACATCCTCGCCGTTCATGACCATTTTGGTCAGAATGATTTCCACCCGCAGGGTATCGCCGCCCGCACGCTTTACAATCCATTCAAAGCGCACACTCCCCTCTTGCTGGCATTTGGCCACCAGTGTCTGCCCCTTCTTTACCGAAGACATGCCGTCGTATTGCGTTTCAGGGGAAAAATCTAAAGGGGTTTTACCGATAAAATCATCTCTTTGCTCAACACCTACCAGTGCCAGCATGGAATCATTGCAATCTACAAAGACTTCATTCTTAAAAATTGCCAGACCATCTTTTGAATTTCTGAAAACGGTTTCGAATCCGTTCTCACGATCGTTAACGTCATTCATCACGGCAATACCTGCAAAATAAAGCTCCGGCGCAGTAAAAATAAAGCTCTGGGCTGCAACAGAATTGAAATTACATATCGGTTAAAAATATTGTTTAAAGTTAGCAAAGAAACGGCAGTTTGCCACTGCCAGCCCCGGGTAATTCGTCTAATACCGCAGGTTTTACCATGTCGAATCATTTCATTGTCAGGTGAACCGAACGATTCCGTTAGCGTAATCATTGCATGACAATTTTGTAACAAAGTGGGCACAGGCCGGGACCGGATAATGGAAAGCAAGACAATAAAGAAAAGGACAATCAGCGACAGTCGTTCTGTTCCCTATTTACGTGAAGCAAGACAAACACGGTTGCTAAAAACCCTGCTGATGCTGGCGGTGATCTACACCCTGTATCTTGCCAAATCGCTGCTCATTCCTTTGTTCTTTTCCGCATTTATTGCGCTGCTGCTCAGCCCGCTGGTCCGCATTGGCAGAAAATTCTATGTTCCGCCGTCCCTGTCCGCCTCGGTACTCATGGTATTGCTGGTCGCGCCTTTCACCTTTTTGGGGTTAGAACTGGCAGAACCTGCCGGGCGGTGGATGCACTCGCTGCCTAAGATTGCCGGTGAAGTGGTTACAGAAATGGAAGAATTAAGTGACAGCCTCACCATGCAGGAGCCCGCTCCGCCTGCCGAAAAAGAAGAGAAATCCTTTTTTGACTGGTTCGGTGATGATGAGGAAGTTAAGCCGGAACAACCGCAGGAAAACATCGTTACCGGCAAACTGAAGCAAAGCGGGATGGAAGTCGCTATTACCATAATGAGTACAGCTCCCCTGCTGCTGGCACAAATTTTTGGCTGTATGATCCTTATCTTTTTCCTGCTGGTGTATGGCCCGGCGTTATTTAATGTGTTCATCCGCGACTTTCCGGTCGTCACCAACAAGCGCCGAGCACTGGTTCTGGTTAATCATATACAGCGGGAACTGTCTGCTTACATAGTAACGGTGAGTATGATCAACGGTCTGCTCGGCGTCGCCACAGCTATAGTCCTCACCTACATCGGCGTTGAAGATGCAATTTTATGGGGTTCACTGGTAGCGCTGCTGAATTTCGTTCCCTACCTTGGCGGTCTGGTAAGTTGCAGCATATTGCTGGTTGCCGGCGTGGTGCAGTTCGGTCTGGTTGCGACGGCACTGTTACCGGCGTTTGCTTTCATGTGCATTAATGTTGTGGAGTCTCAGCTTGTCACACCTACCGTACTGGGAAGAAGTATGCGGTTGAATCCGCTTATCATCATACTCTGGCTGTCAGTGGCAGGTTGGCTGTGGGGCGTTGTGGGTGTGCTGCTGGCTGTGCCCATTCTGATGAGTTTTAAAATTATCCTCGAAAATATTGGCAGTCTGCCCCACTGGGTCAAGTTGATTGAGTCGAAATAGCCCGCCGGTTCATCGCCGGCGGCGGGGCTTGCCAGATTTACGCTTGCCTTTATTATCCTGACCCAATGCTTTCGCTCTGAGGGCCTTTTTCGATAACGGCCGCTGGCTGCCGGTGGCGTCTTCCTGTCCCGACGGATCAGGCTCAAACCCCGGCTCCCACTGTAACACCGCACTGTCGCCGGTGAGCTTTTCAATTTCTTCAAGCAGATACTTTTCTTTGCCACAAAGCAGCGATACGGCGATACCAGCCTGACCGGCACGTCCCGTGCGGCCAATACGGTGAATATAGTCTTCAGCGTTATAAGGTAACTCATAGTTAATGACGTACTGCAAAGACTGAATATCCAGCCCCCGTGCCGCAACATCAGTGGCCACCAGCGCCCGCACCTGTCCGGCTTTAAATGCATCAAGCCCCCGCCCTCTCGCGCCCTGAGACTTATCACCATGTACACCGGCGGCACTGATCCCATCTTTTTCCAGCTCAGTGACCAGTTCGTCCACCGCCTGCTTTGTACGGGTAAAAATAAGCACCTGCTGCCAGTTTTTAGCACCTATCATGTAGGCTATCAGGCCGGCTTTACGCTTTTTGTCCACTTCATAAAAGCGTTGCTCCACCTTATCTGCTGTGGCGTTGCGCGGCGCAACTTCAATTAGTTCCGGTGAGGTGAGCAGCGAGTCTTTCAGTGCATACACTTCATCATTAAATGTGGCAGAAAAGAACAGGGTCTGACGCTGTTCAGGCAAGCGCTTCAGTACCCGCTTAATATCGATAATAAACCCCATATCCAGCATGCGGTCGGCCTCATCAAGCACAAAAGTCTGCAGCGTGCTCAAATCAATCAGTTCTTTGATAGCCAGTTCCAGCAAGCGTCCCGGCGTTGCCACCAGCACATCGCACCCCGCACTCAACGCTTCTATTTGCGGATTAATACTCACACCGCCATACGCGACTACGGTATTGATCCCCAGGCCATCACTGTATTTCACAAAGCTCTGATAAACCTGCTGAGCCAGTTCACGGGTAGGCGTGAGCACCAGCACACGAAGTGCTTTTTCACAGGTATCCTGCTCCAGTAAACGCTGGATAAGCGGCAGCGCAAAAGCAGCCGTTTTTCCCGTACCGGTTTGTGCACCGGCCATCACGTCCCTACCAGCCAGCACATGAGGGATAGCCGCCTGCTGAACCGGCGTGGGCGTGCGATAGCCCAGTGCATCGAGCACAGACAGTAACTGAACGCGTAAACCTAAATCTGAAAATCCCATAACCCGCACCTTGCAATCATTAAACGGGCGCATTGTACCCGATACATACAGGATTGACCTTATGCATAAGACATGCTGAAGAAAAGACAGAGCTTTGCGTCTTCCGGGCCAGCGCGCATGGTATAAAAAAAGTCTGCCGGAGCAGACTTTTTAGTATTTGGAATCATTCAATCTGAATTAGCGTGCCCGTCTTCTCAAACCGGCCAATCCGGATAAGGCAAGAGCGAAGACACCCAAAGTTGCCGGCTCTGCCACAGAAGTGGGTGGTGTTGAGGTTGCAACAGTACCGAAGTAGAAGTTATCCAGACCTTCAGCCTGTACAGAAAGAGAATTTACGGTTAGCTGAGTAATATAATTCCCGCCATCAAGAATGGTGGCGAAGTAGCCATCTGCAGAATCAACTGTCACAACTTCTGTGGTTGTATCAGACAGCAGTAATTCAAACGATAAGATGCTGCCGTTAAAAAGGGAAAAGATGTCCGAACCGAAAGCATTAATACCAGTGCCGGCAAAGGTAATAATCAGATTATTGTCAAAATAGTTTGAAAAAATCTGAGATGAACCTGTACTTGCAAAGTCGCCAATTACGATAGCGTCAGCTTCTGTACCGTTAGTAGCAAACGTTACACCTGATTCGGTATAAGACGTCGTTGAACCGGTTGCGCTGTCAAAATCGATTAAAGTAAGACCTGTACCGGCGTCTGCCAAAAAAGAGGCTTCATCGGAATAGTTGATTAATCCTGCATTCGCAGACGTGGCTAAGATACTACAAACAAAAACTAACAAACTTCTCATGTTTACTCTTCCTTCGGGTTAGATTACTACACTACAGGATGTATTTAGCATAATAAATGCCAACTTCTAACCAACTGAAAAATAAGCACTAAAACAAAAAACACCAACATTCAGAACAAACCCTTGTAAAAAAAACAGACAATTAAAATTCTGCTGATTTCATAAGCGAAATTGCTGCAGATGCCACGCTGACGTTGTATTTCGTACCAAGCAGTTCGGTAACAAATACTGATGGCGAGACGGGATCAGCAATGATGTAACACTTGTGCTTTGCGCGGGTAAGTCCCACATACATCAGCCGTCTTTCTTCGGCGTGGGGATAAGTATCAGACGAGGGCAGCAGTGCTTCGATAAGCGCATCTTCCCTGGAGGTGCCCGGAAATCCGTTCTTGCCACCGGAAAACCCAATCAGAATGCAATGATCTGCTTCCAGCCCTTTAGCTTTGTGAAAACTCCAGAAATGCACATTGTTGTTCAGGTTTTGTTTGCTCAGTGCGTGTTTTGCTTCATCCAACAAAAAGTTATAGCGGGCAATCACTGCCACTGTACTTGCAGGTTCATTGCTGCGGATTTTGCTGACGACTTCCGCTACGCGCTCGCCTACCCCGTTTTCATTACCCGGTTTATCATCCAGCAGAAAGATCTGCGGCGTATCCGTTTTGGTATGCGTGTCGATGGACTTCCTGAACTGCTCCGGATTTTCCATGATAAATTGACCGGCGGTGTCAGCGATGCTGTTATTGTAGCGAAACGTTTTTTGCAGTTTGGTTTCGGTATAGCTGCCGGCAACTTCCCCGAAGCGGGAGGTCAGCGAAAGCTTACCGCCGGAGAACCGGTAAACAGACTGCCAGTCATCTCCCACCACTGTAAGCGATGTTGCCACACCGTTTGCCTTTGCTCTATCCACCAACGCTGTGATCAGCGCCATCCTTGACGCAGAAATATCCTGAAATTCATCTACCAGAATGTATTTCCAGCGCGGGATAAACGTCCCTTTTTCAACTAACTCTGTCGCCCGGGTGATCAAATCATCAAAATCGATGCAATCCTGCCGCTTAAGTTCGTTCACGTAGTCTTTATGAAGCACACAGAGTAAACCTGCAATTTTCCCTGCCGGTTTTATACCCGCCTCCGTCAGCCGTTTGCTGACACGTGATCTGTTTAATCCCTCTACCCGCATCGCCTGCAAAGCTTTAGTAAGCAGTTCTGTCGCGGCAGTTATCAGTGCCTGCCCGCTTAGTTGCGTCTCCCGACCTTCCTGCACAGAAAGCATGTTAATCAACAGCTGTTCACGGGCAGCGTCTTCTGCGGTGTACTCATTCATCCATTGCGCTATCCACGTCTTTAATTTCGCGCTGTTTTCCGCAAATACACTGATATGTGTAGAACGACCGGCCTCCTGCAAAATCTGCCGGCCAAGCGCATGAAACGTCCCAATCTGCGGTTCAGTATCCAGTTTAATAGTGTGTTTCTGCGCTTTATCCAGCAAACGCGTTTTCAACTCCAGGGACGCAGTACGGTTATAGGCTAGCACCAGAATGTCCTGCGGCTTTGCCAGATCACGGTCAATCAAGTCCAGCGTTTTTGCCACCATGACCGAGGTCTTCCCTGTACCGGCAGCCGCCAGCACCATGTTTCTGTCGTTGGAACGCAGCACCGCCAGACGCTGTTCAGTGGTTAAGGGGTTCGACTCAACCGTATCAAAAAATCCACTGCGGGCTTTCAATTGCAATTGCTCGTGATACGACCGCAACTTTGCCATATCGAAGGGATACAGACTCAGAATATCTTCCACCGCAGCAACAGCATCTGCCGAAAGCATGGCTTGCCAGTCAGCCTGATAATTACTGTAATCTCTGTACAGGGAATCAATAAGTGAGCACAGTGCTTCTTCCTGCGAGTCTTTAGGGTATTGCAGCTTTACGTTGTCATTAAATTCGGTAAAAACGGCTTGCAGATACACCTTTAAATGCCTGCGGATGATTTTATTCGCTGCTGCCTGTAACGCCTCCACATTTTCAGACTTAAGAAACCGGTAGCGAACTGTCGTCTTTGCACCTTCCAGTCGCAGTTCATCACCCAAAAACCGTTTCTTTACCTTAAATAACGTGCGGACTGAGGCCAACGGAAGATATCTGTCTTTTCTGCCGCGATGAGTAAAAACCAGGTTTTCGTTAGTGAGGGTGAGTGTAGGTTTACCAAATAATTTGCCGGCAAAATTAGGCCGGACAGCCATGTCTGACAACAACAACGTCCTTTCTTTTGTGCATCACAGTGCAGGAATGAAAACCGGTATTCTACACTATCTTCAGTTCTTGCTGTGCTGTTGCTAGAATGCGGGAAACACTTTTGCCGGGCCATCCTGTGAACATACGCGTTATTCCTGTTACTCCCTTTGCACAAAATTGCTCCCTCATCTGGGATCCTGACACCATGAAAGGGGCACTTGTCGATCCCGGTGGCGACAGCAGCAAACTGTACGATGCGGTAACGCAAAATGGTGTAACCATAGAAAAAGTTATCCTCACCCACGGACACCTTGACCACGTAGGCGCGACTACTGAAGTGGCATCCCATTACAATGTGCCCGTTATCGGCCCGCATACCGGCGATAAGTTCTGGCTCGACGGCCTGCCAATGCAGAGCCAGATGTTTGGCTTTCCGCCCGCCACACCATTTGCGCCGGACCAGTGGCTGAACGACAACGACACAATAACAGTGGGAAACCTTACACTTGAGGTGCTGCACTGCCCCGGCCATACACCCGGTCATGTGGCGCTGGTTGAAAGAACCACGAATACGGTCATAGTGGGCGATATCCTGTTCGCCGGTTCCATTGGCCGCACAGATTTTCCGCAGGGAAATCATCAGCAACTCATCGACAGTATCCGCAGCAAGCTGTTTACTCTGCCTGATGAAATGAAAGTGTATCCCGGCCACGGCCCGACCAGCACCATCGGGCATGAGCGTAAAACCAATCCCTTTGTGGCAGACAGTAAATTTGGTTGATGTGATCGTCCCGCCGGCAAAACACATTCAGCGCACACCGCGCTGGTAAGCCGGCTTTCTGTATCTAATCCGGAGTCTTTATGAATAAAATATCAGCCAGCCGCCTATTAGTGGTTTTAGTGTGTATCATCATCGCCGGTTGCAGCACGCTGGCTTCTCTTGCGTCTTACAGCGTAACCAGTGCAGAACTGCAACGGGAGCTGGATAAACAGGTTACCAGCCTGCAGGAACAGGCTTCTATCTTCGGAATTCCCATTCTGCTCGAAGTCAACGACATGCAGGTGAATGTGGGGCCGGACAACCGTCAGACCATTCAGCTAATTGCTGATGCCACTGCCACGTTGTCGGTTCTGGGACTCACCTACCCCGCCAAAGTGAAGCTGGATGTCGAAGGTATGCCCTACTACGACTCAAGCAAAAAAGCGGTATTTATCCGCTCACTGGTGCTCAACGACACCACCGTGGATGCCATGGGCTATCGCGGCAACCTCGCGCCTGTAAGCAGTAAAGTAATGGGGCTGCTGAATCAGTCTTTAATGGATCAACCGGTGTATGAAGTGAAGAACGTCCCCTCCGGTTATGCATGGCTGACAAACATGCCGCTGTCGATGACCGTTGAGTCCGGGAAGATTGTGTTCCGTCCGCAAAGTGCGGATTAACAGGGGTGGCAGAATACCTGGTTGTATCCGCTTTACTCATTGCCAGCGCATTTAGTGCTTCTCAATGGGTAAAGTTTGGCCTGCCTTTTTTGCTGCTGTCAGCGCTCTGCTTCGTTACCCTGTCTCCCGTATTTCTGATTTTTGTTGCTTTGTATATTTATGTCACCCGGAGCCTGAGTGCGCATCAGAGTAAACCGGTAACCCCGTGGATAACCAGACTCTTTCAACTGATGTGGTTCGTACTGAGTGCAGGACTCATCATCCATAAACTGCCCGGTTACCAGGGGCTTTTGATTGCAGAGAACATTGCCCTGAAAGCCAGCAGTTTACCCGCCAGCTTCTATTTGAATGTGGACAAAGCCTTGTTTAGCTGGTCAGCACTGTGCTTTGTTCCCCTTATTAAACGTAGCTTCCCCTCAAACACCCGGGTTAGATGGTGGATGCCGGTTCTGCTTGTGCCATGTGGTATCGGTGCCGTTGTAATAGTTGCGGTAAGTACAGGCATCGTCACCTGGCAAGTGGCAGTACCGGCATGGTTTCCGCTGCTCGCACTTTCCAACCTCATCAACACCTGTGTAGCAGAAGAGTTGTTATTCCGCGGCCTGTTGTTTAAGTTTGTAACGAATAAACTGCCCGCCAAGCTTTCATCAACCGCCCGTAATTTACTGGTACTGACCATAACCAGCGCAGTATTTGGTTTAGCCCATTTTGCAGGCGGCACCAACTACATGATTGTCGCTACGGTAGCGGGGTTACTTTACGGTGCCGTATATATTCTAACCGGTCGCATTATTTTTGCCGTACTGACACACTGTTTACTGAATATCACTCATATGCTGGTGCTGACGTATCCTATGACGGATGTATGAAGTGAAGAACAGAAAGACGCGCTTGTTACCGCTGAAGACCTTGCCTGCAAAGTGACGATTCCGTGGGGTTATGAAAATGCCAGTGGCAAATGGCAGACCATAACTCCCCTTCTCCGCCCGGGCGTTTGCTGAAAATGCATCCGGAGATTAATGCAAAGCCGCCATCAATAATCCTGAATGAAGGGGGAAAGTGTGGCGCTGTGAATATCGCCAGCACCTAGTTCGCGTTGAGACCGTGGGATCGGGAAAGCAGTATACGCTTCCAGTGACTTTCCCGTTTCAGGATGTCGTCATGACTTGCATGTGTATCAGCGATTTCCAGAATCGAATAGCGGAAAGCACTAGCAGATGTTTCCTCTTTATCTAACAACGCCTTAAGCAACACATTGCCGCCGTGGCCGGTTGCAGCGTAAGTAGCCCAGCGACTATAAATGCCACCCAGGCCTGTCGCACTGCCCACGTAAAGCTGTCCATTCTGAGTATCTGAAATCAGGTAAATACCCGCAACACTTTCCAGTGCACCGCGCCAGGTTGGAATGTTCTGGCGGATAATCATATCGAGTTCACTCTTTGAAATATCCACATTGTGATAACCGGGGAAATCCGACAGTGAAAGCTTCTCTTCTTTGAATTCCGCTATTTTCAGACGATCTGATAAAGATTCAGCGTAACGGTAACGGGCACGGTCCCGAAAAACAATATCGATGACTAATCTGCCTGCGTATTCAAGAACCCGTTCTTCCGGTTCGAGGTCGTAGAAATAGCCAACACCCTCCTCCTGATCCCGCATACCTTTCACATGATAAACGCCGGTAAATAAATACCGGTCTTCCGCCGCTAACGGGATCAAACCGATCACGTATGGCCGGTTAAAGTTTCTGCGAGTTTGATATTGCTGCCAAAGGTCAAACTCACCCGCCAGAAAAACATCCAGCGGATTCTCTGTTCCGTTGTGGGCGGCAAAGTGAATTTTTGTATCTTCGGGTGTAAGTTCAGGCATGCTGACTTTCAGGAAAGAGAATAAGTCCATTTAAAACCTCTTATGACTGCGACTTTCTTGAACTCAGATTTTTAGCTTAAAGTGCTAACGGCGTCCATTCATTTCAAACCATTCTGACATATTCAGTTAGAATCACGAAATCTGAAAAAGATACGTCATTAAAAAAATTGAAACCTTATACAGTAAATTGAAAACCACACTAACAAGCCAAATAAAAACTTTACTTTATCTAATGCTTTTAATAACTTAGGTTAGTTTGATGATTTTTATAAAAATATAGCTTCTTTGGTGGCTATTCATACCAACATTTGCTCTAAGCACCAATATTGACTTAAGAATGGAATCTAAAATGGCATTTATCAAAGAAATAAAAATTGAAGATAATGCAGTTCCTGCAGCAGCAACATCAAAAATTGTAGCTCAGCGACTCGGGAAAACTTTGAGAGAAAGATATGAAGATCATATACACAAAAGAGAGTGTGAACTAGGACAAAAAGACTATGATGTTAAAATGGCTAGTAGAGCTATAGCCGCGTTCACTATATTCAACTTGGCCTCTGTCGAAGATGATTTAGCGGGGAATAGTGTCTGCGACAGTTCAACCGACGGCGGCATTGATGGCATTTGTGTAAATCATAGCGAGAAAGTTGTTGTAATAGTGCAATCTAAATTCAATCAAACTGGAAACGGCACTTGGTCAAAAAACGACTTCCTATCTTTCAAGGACGCCTGTGAAAAACTTCAACTTGAACAATATTCGAGATTTGATGAGATTTTGCAGCGAATGTCAAATGACATCGACATCGGACTCGACTCTCAAGATTATAAATTTCTCTTTGTAATGGCTCATACTGGTAAACGAGGTGCGGCTGAAGAGATTCTAGAAGACATGCAAGCTTGGCAAGATGAGCTTAACTCTGCGGCATTAGCTCAAGAAAATACGCCACAAGATGAATTACCTTTCCAAGTTCATCTCGTTTCAGCAGAAGACTTAACAGAATGGCTTCAAGCTGGCTCACAAATCAATATAGACCTAGTTGATGTTGATATAGAGTACTATGGTCAGAAAGATTCTCCACATCTTGCATTTTACGGTCAGATAAGTGGCGACCAAATAATGGAATGGTGGCAGTCCCACGGTCCACGACTTTTCGCAAAGAATATTCGAAACTTATTAGGAAACACGGAAGTCAATGAATCTATTAAAGAAACAGCTCTTAACCGTCCAGAAATGTTTTGGTATTACAACAATGGTATAACGCTTCTAGTCTCGGACATACAGCCACACAGGCGTAATAATAACAGAGGAACTAGTAGAGGGACATTTACTTTCACTAATGCCAGCGTAATTAATGGAGCGCAAACGGTTAGTACGGTAGGCCAATTGTTCAAAACCGTGTCAGATGAAAGTGCAAATACTCTCTCAGAAATTAAAGTGCCCGCTAGATTCATTAAGGTAAGTGATATAGAAAACGCAGATGTAGCGACTGCAATAACCAAAGCTAATAACCATCAAAACAGAGTACTAGGTAGGGATTTTGCTTCACAGCACTCCGAGCAATTAAGAATTGCAAAGGAGCTCGCGGTGGAGAGTTATCAATACCAGTTGCTCCGAACAAACATCCAACCGGGAACTATCGATCCAAATATTATAGACTTAGATGAAGCTCTTGATAGTTTGGCGTGTTTAACACTTTCTTCATCCATTCTCGCGACATTAAAAGCTCAGCGAGGAAGGTTTTTTGAAAATCTGGAAGGTAGTCTCTATAAGGCAGTTTTTAATCCGAGTGTTTCAGGTATAAAAGTCGTAAATGCTGTCCTTCACTTCCGTGTTATCGAAACACTGATTACCAATAAGCTAAAAAATATTGACCGTTCGGCTAATCGTAAAAAGCACCTTATAATTACGCACGCTAATAGAGTTTTAACAGCACTTCTTATTAATAAGGTAAGCAAAATATCTTCTGCTTCGGAGCTCGTTTCACCCGATGAACACAAATTATCAAATATGCTTGATTTATTATCTGATGCGACTGAGGATTATATTGAAGAAAATCACTCTAGTGCTTACCCTGCAAGGTTTTTTGCAAATGTTGAGAAACTGAACGAAATAATTGCTTTTTTAGCGTCAAAATTACAAGTTAACCAATAAGTAAGTAGCCTAGTGTAGATAAAATAATCAGGTGCTCAAGAAATTAGTGCACGAGAACAATTTGAGGGCTTGTGAGAAAGCACTTAAACAAAAAAGGCGAACCAACCGGTTCGCCTTCCATCAATCTAAAACGTCAATCTCAAACAATCAGCGCCGAAAAGTGAAGCCTCACTCCTCAATATAGCTCTCAATACTTGGACAAGAGCAAATCAGGTTGCGGTCGCCGTATACGTCGTCGATACGATTTACGCTTGGCCAGAACTTGTTGCGGGCAACAGACTCAACCGGGTAAGCGGCGACCTGACGGTCGTAGCTGCGGGTCCAGTCGCTGTCGCAGATGTCGGCCAGTGTGTGTGGTGCATTGTGAAGCGGGTTGTCTGTGGCATCCCACTCGCCGCTTTCCACTTTGGCGATTTCGTTGCGAATGCTGACCATGGCTTCAATGAAGCGGTCCAGCTCGTATTTGGCTTCAGATTCCGTTGGCTCGATCATCAGCGTGCCGGCTACCGGGAAGCTCATGGTCGGTGCGTGGAAACCGTAGTCGTTAAGACGCTTGGCGATGTCCATTTCTGTAACACCAGACGCTTCTTTAAGCTGACGCAGGTCGATAATACATTCGTGGGCAACACGACCGTTACGGCCTTTGTACAGTACCGGGTAATGGCCTTCCAGCGCCTTCGCCACATAGTTAGCATTTAAGATGGCAACTTCAGTCGCTTTACGTAAACCTTCCGAGCCCATCATTTTGATATACATGTAGCTGATTGGCAGAATAGATGCACTGCCCCATGGCGCGGCTGATACTGCACCACAATCTTTACCTGTACCTTCAATGTTTACCACTGCGTGGTTTGGCAGGAAAGGCGCAAGGTGTGATTTCACACCAATTGGTCCCATACCGGGGCCGCCACCACCGTGAGGAATACAGAAGGTTTTGTGCAGATTCAGGTGCGATACGTCTGAGCCGATGAAGCCCGGTGACGTAACGCCTACCTGTGCGTTCATGTTCGCACCGTCCATGTAAACCTGACCGCCGTACTGGTGCACGATGTCGCAGATTTCACGGATAGTTTCTTCGTAAACACCGTGGGTAGACGGATAGGTGATCATGGCACAAGACAGGTTATCACCCACTTCTTCTGCTTTCTTACGCAAGTCAGCTAAATCAACGTTACCGTTCTTATCACACGCCACAACAACCACGTTCAGGCTGACCATTTGCGCAGACGCCGGGTTTGTACCGTGCGCTGAACTTGGGATCAGGCACACATTACGGTGACCTTCGCCACGGCTTTCGTGGTAGCGCTGAATCGCCAGCAGACCGGCATATTCACCCTGTGCACCGGAGTTAGGCTGCATAGATAATGCGTCGTAACCGGTGATGTTGATAAGCCACTCGCTCAGTTCACCAATCATTTCCTGATAACCGGAAGCCTGGTCCACAGGCGCGAACGGGTGAAGCTGACCGAACTCAGGCCAGGTGACCGGAATCATTTCGGCTGTCGCGTTCAGTTTCATGGTGCATGAACCCAATGAAATCATTGAGTGGTTCAGTGCTAAATCTTTGTTTTCCAGTGACTTGATGTAACGCAGCATCTCAGTTTCTGAGTGATACGAGTTAAATACATCATGGGTCAGGAAATCAGACGTACGTACCAGATCAGCAGGAATAGACTGGCTGCCCTGTGTGGTAACTTCAGCGTCCAGATCATCCACGGTTAAACCGTGATCGCCACCCAGCAGTACATCGAACAGGCCGGCAATATCCGCACGGGTGGTGGTTTCATCTAACGACACACCTACAGCGCCTTCAAGGTCGGCACGCAGGTTCAGTCCGCGGGCATAAGCCGCTTCAAGCACTTCTGCTTTGTTATCCACCATCACGGTTAACGTATCGAAGAAAGTGCTGTGCTTCAGCGCAACGCCTTTTTGCGTTAAGCCGGTTGCCAGAATATCGGCGAAACGGTGAATGCGGTTAGCGATGGTTTTCAGGCCTTCAGGACCATGATAAACGGCGTAGAAAGACGCCATGTTGGCCAGCAGCACCTGTGCAGTACAGATGTTAGAGTTGGCCTTTTCACGACGGATATGCTGTTCGCGGGTTTGCAGCGCCATGCGCAGCGCAGGACGGCCACGGGTGTCTTTACTTACACCGATGATACGGCCTGGTAATGAACGCTTGTAGGCATCACGGGTTGCGAAAAACGCAGCGTGAGGACCACCGTAGCCCATCGGTACACCGAAACGCTGTGCACTACCCAGTGCCACGTCAGCACCCAGCTCGCCCGGCGATTTAAGCATAACCAGGCTCATCAGATCTGCCGCTACAGCAACAATACCTTTTTTGGCTTGTACCGCCGCAATGATGTCGCTGATATCTTTTACTTCACCGGTGGTAGTCGGGTATTGCAGCAGCGCACCGAACACATCGTGCTCTGCGGCTTCTTCTGCAGGACCGCTAACGATACCGAAACCAAACATTTCAGCGCGGGTTTCTACCACGTCTTTGGTTTGCGGGTGCACATCATCAGCGATAAAGAACAGGTTCGCTTTTTTGTTTTTCGAAACACGCTTGGCCAGAGCCATGGCTTCTGCGGCCGCTGTGCCTTCGTCCAGCAATGAGGCTGAGGCCAGTTCCAGACCGGTCAAATCAATAGTGACCTGCTGGAAGTTCAGAATGGCTTCAAGACGACCCTGGGCGATTTCAGGTTGATACGGCGTGTATGCCGTGTACCAGCCCGGATTTTCCAGCACGTTACGCAGAATAACGTTCGGTACGTGGGTGTCGTAATAACCCATACCGATAAAAGAGCGGTTGATTTTGTTTTTAGAAGCCACGGCTTTCAGTGCAGCCAGTGCATCAACTTCTGTCTCGCCACCACCTACTTCAATGGGTTTATCCAGTTGAATAGCTGCCGGTACAGTTTGTGCCATCAGATCATCCAGTGAGTCAGCGCCCACAGATGCCAGCATGGCTTGAATTTCTTCTTCACCCGGGCCGACGTGGCGGCGGATAAAGGCATTTTTTTGCTCTAACTGAGCCAAAGTAAGGGATGAATTCGACATAGTTTTGTTAAGCACTTGCAATGGGTTATAAAAACAAAAGGGGCTTAAATTGCCCCTTTAAGCCTTTTTGGATGTTGGCTCTGTAACGAATTAGTCTTCGTCGATGCTGTTTTCGTAGCCTTCTGCGTCCAGCAGACCTTCTGCTTCAGCAGGATCATCCGCTTTAATCTTGAATAACCAGCCGTCTCCGTACGGGTCGCTGTTTACCAGCTCAGGAGAGTCTTCCAGCGCATCGTTAATCGCAACGATTTCGCCGCTGATTGGCGCGTATACATCAGATGCAGCTTTAACAGACTCAGCGACACATACGTCGTCGCCGGTACTTACCGCGTCGCCCACATCAGGCAAATCAACAAATACCATGTCACCCAGTAAATCCTGAGCGTGCTCAGAAATACCTACAGTGAAAACACCATCGCCTTCAGGACGAACCCACTCGTGAGTTGATGCATAACGTAAATCGGTTGGGATATTGCTCATAATAAGTTCCTGATTATTCCTTGATGTTGGGATTACAATACACTTTTACCATTGCGTACAAAGCTGGGCTTAACCACATTTACTGTAACCCACTTTTTACGCATTTCCACCTCTACAGTTTCACCTGTATTGGCAGGTACCCGGGCCAGTGCAACGGAATGCCCTAATGTTGGTGAGAAGGTGCCTGAAGTGATCACACCCTCTCCTGATTCTGAACGCACTTTTAAACCGTGACGTAACACGCCTTTCTCGGTCATTACCAGACCGACAAGTTTGTCAGTACCGGCTTCTTTTTGTGCTTCTAATGCTTTGCGGCCGACGAAATCACGGTCTGCCGGTTCCCATGTGATGGTCCAACCCATGTTGGCAGCCAGCGGAGAAACGGTTTCATCCATATCCTGACCGTACAGGTTCATACCTGCTTCTAAACGCAGCGTGTCACGTGCACCTAGACCACACGGTTTAACGCCTGCATCCAGTAAGTCCTGCCAGAACTGGCCTGCCTGCGTGGCAGGAACCATAATTTCGTAGCCTGCTTCACCGGTGTAGCCCGTGGTAGCAATGAATAAATCTTCCGCCTGAACGCCGAAGAACGGCTTCATGCCGGCCACCGCCTCTTTCTGAGCAGCGCTGAACAGCGTAGCGGCTTTTTCTTTCGCGTTCGGGCCCTGAACGGCAATCATCGCGAAGTCCGGCTTTTCAGTGATGGTGACATCAAAACCGCTGGCTTTGTCTTTCAGCCAGTTCATGTCTTTTTCGCGGGTGGCAGAGTTCACCACCAGGCGATAGTTAGTTTCATCGAAGAAATACACGATAAGATCATCAACCACACCGCCTTCTTCATTCAGCATGCCGCTGTAAAGCGCCTTACCTTTAACCTGTAACTTGGCCACGTCGTTAGCCAGCAGGTAGCGCAGATAATCTTTTGCCTGCGCGCCTGTGACATCAACAATGGTCATGTGAGACACATCGAACATACCGGCGTCTTTACGCACCGCGTGATGCTCTTCGATTTGTGAACCGTAATTAATTGGCATATCCCAGCCGAAGAAATCGACCATTTTTGCGCCAGCTTCAAGGTGCTTAGCGTGTAATGCGGTGGTATTCGTCATGCGACTTTGTCCGTTTCGATGTGATAAAAACAGCACAAAGTATAGGGTTACGGCAAAAGACCAATCAAATTGGAATTTCTTATCCTTACATTTGCAAATATAATATAAGAAACTCATATCATCAGCATTTCAAATCATTATGAAGCAGTTGTCGTTAGATAACTTACGTACTTTCGTGAGTGTTATAGAGCAAGGTGGATATGCTAAAGCAGGCGAATGGCTGGGCCGTTCCCAGCCTGCTATCAGCTTACAAATCAAAAAACTGGAAGAACAGTTAGACCGGAAATTGTTTACCAAAGTCGGTCAGCGGCACCTGCCCAGTAACGATGGCAACTGGCTTTATCCTAAAGCAAAAGAACTGCTTGAGATGAACGATGCCATTTTCCGCTCGTTAACTCCCGCTCCGTTAAGTGGCCGCCTGCGTCTTGGCATTCCTAATGAATTCGCATCAACACTGTTACCGGGTTTGATTGGTGAGTTTTCCAAGCGCTACCCTGACGTTTCTCTGGAAGTCACCTCATCGTTAAGCCGCGACTTACTCCATGCTTCAAGGCGCAGCCAGTTCGATTTAATTCTGGCTCTGGTGAATCCTGATACGGAAGCCGGCGGTGAACTGGTGCTGGAAGACGATATGGTGTGGGTGGGTGATGCGGCGAGACCGCTGGTGAGTGACCATATTTCCTTAGTGCTCGCCCCCGACGGTTGTATGTACCGCAGCCGGGTAATTGATGAATTAAAGCAGCAAACACGGGTATGGAAAATTACCTATACCAATGCTGATTTGGGCGGTCTGGTTGCCGCTATTCAGCAGGGTTTGGGGATCACCGCCCTCGCACGCTCCAGTATGCCGGAGAATTTAACTATCTTAAAAGACAGCCGCCTGCCCCGCCTGGGTAAAGTCAATATTTGCCTGTTCAATCAGGATACCCAGCATCCGGTGGTCAGCCGCACGCTGGCTGAGTTTATAAAGAGCCGGTTACAGCGTTAATTTGTTTGAGATCAGTTCCTGAGTTCAGTGGTTCCGGACTGGCAGCATGCTTAGTATGAAGTGGTTAAAACTTAACGTTATTAATCAACCATAGATAAGGATGCCACTGTGAACCACGAACATACGCCGCCAGTATCAACTACAAGGTTTCCGGCAGAAAATCTGCTCGCCGGTGTACTGCTTTTTACTCTGGGCATGGGAGCGGGTGCGGCTATTGGTATGTCATGGGTCGTTTAATATGTCAGTTTTGTGACAATCACCTTTGAATATACGACTAAAGACTATACACTCCGCTGCCATTCTTACCGGCTGCAAGGTGAAATGTGTCTTTTACTTGTTCTTCTCTTCGCTTTCTTTTCATTACATTCAGCGTTCTTTCTGCATTTAACAGCAATGCCACGTCTTTATTCTCAGACTACGAGGGTAAAGGCCTGACTTATTCTACAGCGGATAATCAGTATTCGGTGCAAATCCGTGGCAGAGCACAGTTTCGCTTTGCCAGCCCGGGCGCCGGGCAACCTAACGATATCGGCGATTTCATTGCTGAAAGTGGTAATCAATTCGATATTAACCGTGCCCGGCTAAAGGTTGGGGGCCACGCTGTTCGTGAGTGGATAAAGTACTACTGGGAGTATGATGCAGCAGATTCCCGCACATTAAACGCTACCATCGCGCTGGAAAAATATGACGGGCTAAAGGTGAAGTTTGGTCAGTGGAAAGTAGAATACTCACGTGAGCGTAGTGTGAGCAGCGGCGGACAGCAAATGATGGACCGCTCAATCATCAACCGTGTTTTTACTCTGGATCGCCAGCAGGGGATGTCGGTTTATGGTCATATTGATGAAGGCGGCGCGGCAAACTTTAATTACTGGACTGCTCTGTTAACTGGTTCCGGTCGCGGTGAATACCACAATCACGATGGCAACCCCATGTATGCCGGACGCTTCCAGTGGAACTTTCTGGGTAAGGAGACCGGATTTAAAAACAGTGATATCAAACGCACATCAGAACCTGCAGCCGCTGTTGCTGTAGCCGGCGCAAAATACCGCAGTATTTACACCCGCTTTTCCTCGTCGGGTCCGGGCGCACTGGATAATATCGATATTGGTGAAACCCCTGACCAATACGACGTAAAACAATATCTCGTGGACGGCGCATTTTTCTATCAGGGATTTAATGCTCAGGGCGAATATCACGAAAAAAAGGTTACCGACAGAATTAACGGGAACCGGCAAACAACCCTGCGTGGTTATTACGTGCAGGCCGGATACTTCTTAAATGAACAGTTCGCCTGGTGGCCTGCCCCGCTTGAAGTGGCAGCAAGATATGCCACGTACGATCCGAAAACCGGTGATGACGGCGACAGGTTTTACGAACGCACACTGGCATTTAACTGGTTTATCAACGGTCATAACAATAAAGTGACCGCGGAAGTCAGTCATATCAGCATGGAACAACAGAGTGAAGAGGTGGGAGACCGGATAACCTGGCGCTTACAATGGGATGTCAGTTTTTAGCCGCTGCCGTGGATTAGCATTACATCTTTTTAATACTCACCAATAAAAATTACTACTTTTGTCTAAATTACCTGACTACACTGAAGAGTATACTAATAAAAACTATGATTCCAAAAATAGTTGCCGGATAGTCGCCATCCGGTATGTGTAAAAGCTTTCATGTGGCAACTTGTCTTCCTGCCCCTTTACACAGTTAATCGGGAAATACCATGAAAAACGAAATTGAGGTCACTTTACGTCAAGTAAACTCTCTTTTGCTGACAGCGTTGTCAAGCTATTGTCAACGCTGTCACTACAGAGTCAGAAGTATCGAAAATGCTAACGATCTGAAGATTGTTGCAGAGCTTTATAATGAAGATGTGCTGACGATGAAACTGCTGGCTGAAGGGGAAGTAGAAATAGAGACGCAGAACTTCCGGAATGGTGAATCCCGCTTCACGCGGGAATCGTTGAATGCACTGCTGCGCGCTACCACCCCATCGCCTGAGCCAGCCACTGACGCTTGATAGCGGGAATGGCGTCAGTCATTACCAGCCCGGCCCCGCGCACAAATTTCTTCAGGGGATGGTTTCCGGCGAACAACGTTTTAAACCCGTCCATTGCAGCGACCACCGCCATTGCGTCAGCCTTTCTCGCCCGCTCGAACGCCCGTAAATTTTCAAGGGATGCAAAATCTTTATCATCCTGAATACAGGTTTTAAGGGTTTCTGCCAGCGCAAAAGCGTCACGCATCCCTAAGTTCGCTCCCTGCCCCGCCAGCGGGTGAATGGTATGTGCCGCATCACCGATAATAACCATGCCATTCTTTGCCCACTGTCTGGCATAACGCATGGTAAGCGGGAAGCTGTGTCTTTCACTTTCTACCGTTAACACGCCCAGAACACCGTCACTGGTTGCACTGAGGGCATGATTAAAGGCTTCATCACTCAACCCGGTTAAAGACGATGCCACTTCGTTGGTCTGAGACCATACTATAGACACCAGATCCGGCTCAGATAAAGGTAGCAGCGCTAACGGTCCGTCCGGGGTAAATACTTGTCTCGCGCACTGTTCGTGAGGTACGGAGGTTCTCACTGTAGCGACGATTGCCGTATGACCGTAATCCTTGAAGGTAAGAGGAAATTGGGCTTGCCGGCGCACAAAGGAATTCGCACCGTCGGCACCGACCAGTAACCGGCAGGCCAGAACCTGATCGTTCTCCAGCATCAGCATGGTTTCCCGTTGACCGCTAAGTACCTTCTGAATACGGGTTTCAATTAATTTTACGTAAGACTGCTGCGCTACCGTGTCAGCCAGCGCATTGGTCAGCAACTGGTTCTCAATAATATGACCCAGCTGCGACGCGGGTAAATCTTCCTTGGAAAAGTGAATTTTTCCGAAGCTGTCTTTATCCCAGACGGACATCGTGTGATAGGCACTTACCCGCTCTTGCGGCATGCGCTGCCATACGCCAAGGTCTGACAATGTTGAATAATTAGCCCCGTTAATTGCACTGACCCGTAACGCAGGTTCTGCCGGCATCTCACGGGAAAATGGCTGGTCGCTGATCACGGCCACAGATATCCCGCTGTCATGCAAGGCTGCTGCAAGGCTTAATCCCACCATGCCGCCACCCGCAATTGCAATATCCACTGTATCCATGCTCTTTCTCCTGAATATTATGCGCCCGGGGCAAATCCGGTGGTTTGTCTGACAAAAAATGATTTCAGCGACGGACAGTTATCCATCGCCATCAGGCCGGCATTTCTGGCTGCCAGCAACCCCCGGTTATCAGTGGAAAACAATCTGACCAGGCCATCGGTCAGCGTGATGGTTGCCTTTTTGTCCTGCTCACGGTTCAGCGCATATTGGCGCAACACATGAAAAGCACCGGGATCATCAGCATCAGCCAGTTGAGCCACCAGCGCACTGGCGTCTCGTAAGCCAAGGTTAAAACCCTGTCCGGCAATGGGGTGAAGTGTTTGCGAGGCATTACCACACACGACTGCGCGGTGCGTGGTGGTATTCACCGTACGCTGCAGTGTAAGAGGGTACGCAGTGCGCTCACCGGCATGCAGAATTGCGCCCTGCCGCCAGCCGAAATCTTTTTGCAGCGCCTGAATAAAAGTTTTATCACCGGACTGCATCAGAGTTTCCGCACGTTCAGGCGACACTGTCCAGACAACGGAAAAGCCGCAGGCATTTCGGTGTCCGGTGGCAAAGCCCGGATCATAAGGTAAAAAAGCCACCGGCCCTTCCGCGGTAAAACGCTCGTAAGCACGATGTTCGTGAGGCCTTTGCGTGATGACATTCACCACAATGGCGGTTTGCTGGTAATCCTCTGCAGTACGCTCAAACCCGAGCTCTTCATGCAGTGGCGAACGGCCACCATCTGCCAGAACAACCAGCCTGGCACGCAGAGTTTCACCGTTGCTGAGGGTAAATTCCGTGGCATCCTGAGTGCGGCTTACTGAACTCACATGCAACGGACAAAACAAACTGAATCCCGGGGTCTCAGGAGGAATTTGCAGGGCTTCACCAAGGTGCTTCAATGCTATTACTTGCCCGAAATGGCTGACGTGGAAGTCATCGGCATTGAGCTGACACAGCCCGGCGGCTCCTTTGTCTGAAACCTGAATATGCTTGATGGGCACAGCGCCGGCAGACCCTGCGTCGATATCCAGCGCGGCCAGCTCATCCACGGTGCGTTTTGCCAGTGCAATCACTCTGGCATCAAACCCGGGATGAGAACCGTCTGAGGTATAAGCGTTGGGTTCGACCAGCGCAACAGAAAAGCCGGTGTGTTTCAGCAATCCGCGGGCAATAACGTTACCTGTTGCTCCGCCTCCGATAATCACGACATCAAATTCAGACACCGGTTATGACTTCCTCATTAACGCTTCGATTTCACTGATTTCTTTCGGTACATCTGCAGTTATTACGTCAGCACCGGTGGCCGTGATCACCAGGTTATCTTCAATACGCACACCAATACCGCGATATGCTTCCGGCACATCTGCGTCCGGCGCAATATAAAGTCCGGGTTCGATAGTGATCACCATACCCGGTTGCAGCGGGCGATCTTCACCTTCCTGACGGTAGTCACCCACATCATGTACGTCTAACCCTAAATAATGCCCTATGCCGTGCATAAAGAACTGCCGGTAATGCAATCCTTCAAGGTTTTCTGCCACAGTGCCTTTCAGCAGGCCCAGTTCGACCAGACCGGCGGTAAGCACTTCAGCAGCAATTAAACCGGCTTCGTTCAGTGTCATACCGGGCCCGATCCTGTCGAGTACGGCAAGCTGAGCATCAAGTACTAACTGATAGATACTGCGCTGTGGCGCACTGAATTTTCCATTTGCCGGAAACGTCCGGGTGATGTCACCAGCATAACCCACATATTCTGCGCCGGCATCGATCAGGATCAAATCACCGTCACAAACCTGTGCGTTGTTTTCGGTGTAATGCAAAATACAGGCGTTATCACCGCTGCCCACAATGGTGCCGTAGGCAGGATGTCTGGCACCGGACATAGCAAATTCGTGATGCAGCTCTGCTTCAAGCTGATATTCGTAACAGCCGGGATGAGCAAATTTCATGGCGCGGATATGTCCCTGCGCGGAGATTTTTCCGGCAGCCTGCATCAGCGCGATTTCACAGGAAGATTTAAATAACCGCATTTCATGAATAAGCGGTGACACATCACAGAGTGCCGCCGGAGAAATATTTTCTTTCGGCGCTGCCGCCAGCTTATTATGTACTGCAAACAGGGTTTCCCGCAGCGGACTTTGAAACGGAAAATACACATTATCGTGTCCGCCAAGCCATTCTGAAAGCACATCCTCCAGTTCGCTCAGCTCAAACGCTTCATCCAGAGCAAACTCTGACAAACCGGCATCAGCGCCTAAACGCCTGCCCTGCCAGATTTCGGCTGTTTTGTCCTTCGGACGAAACGCCATTGCACGGTAAGGGTCGGAAAACTGGCTGTGGTTCGACAGCAACAACACGGTATCCGGCTCGTCAAAACCGGTTAGATACCAGAAGTCACTGTTCTGGCGGAAAGGATATTCTGTATCGCGGCTGCGTGTTATCAGCGAAGCAGCAGGGATCACTACCACGCTTTCCGGTTCACACAAGGCCAGCAAGCGGTGCTGGCGCGCAATAAATTCCTGTTTGCTTATCATGATCAGTGTACGGAAGGTTTATCTTTTTGATCGTCGAGCAGCGACTCGCCCAGTTCGTTGAAGCAAAGCAGTGCAGAAATTTTGACGTACTCCACCACTTCAAACAGCGCCCGCTCAGATTCTTCATCTTCGGTCATAGGTTCTTCCATGCGGGAGATATCGGCGAAATCCTGCAACGCTTCTTTGACGTCTTCAGAACATTGCATCAGGTTTTGCTGATACAACCCGAAGCCAAGCATAAAGCCCTGCACCCAGTTAATCAGACCCAGACCACGGTCATTAATCGGTGCTTTATCATCCGGCAACATCAGATTGAGGGAAAATTCCGCTTCAATCAGTTGCTGACATAATTCATTGAATACATCGGTAAGCACCACGGTCAGTTCCGGGGCAAACGCTGCGCCCTCATTCATGGTGTCTTTCAGTACATCCATCCACTTCCGTTCTGATACCGCCATACCGCCACACAACATACCGCACAATGTGCCCTGAATCTCAGCACCGTCTGCGATGACATCGTATTGTGACAACACATTAGTGACACGGTCGTAATCGAGTTGTTTATCCACGTATTCTTTCCATCAGTTAATTGCGGTCATGCTACCAAAAAGACTGCTTAAAACCCAGTTTAAACCAATTTCATGAACAGTGTTTGAGCAGTCAGTCTTTCTCCCCTTTTCACGTTCCTCATAATGCTTTAGGATCAACACTGTTATCGATAAAACCTGCTCAATAAAGCAACAAGCTTAACCAAATGGTCAGGCATGTAATACGTTGCTACAGCAGGCTTAGAGCCAATAAAACAGCCTTTTTTGAAAAGTTCTCAAAACTTTAAGGGTGATCTGCTTCACGAACCGTGTCGTTTGATATACTCTGTTGCGCTGTTTTTTAATTACACTGTCTTCTGGAATGTTTGCCAGTTCATTCATGTCCCTGGCCGATGCTTTAAACCAAGGAAGATGACCGCGTAGCTATTGTGCAAGCCCGGCGCGTACCGGGAAGCCTACGGCTATGAAGATTCTTCCGCCCTGAACATTTCGGTTCACGGGCGAACGATGAACAGCGGCATTTCGGAAGGCGCCCTCTTTCGACGGAAAGTAGAAATGGCAGTCATTAATTTTGGTTCGATAAATATCGATCACGTCTACCACGTAGATCATTTCGTAAAGCCGGGTGAAACACTGGCATCAACAAAATACACTCAGTTGCTTGGTGGCAAAGGCGCAAACCAGTCGATTGCACTGGCACAGGCCGGTGCTGATGTTAAGCACGTGGGCGCAATTCATCAGTCTGATGCGGCATTCAAACAAACACTAATTCGCCATGGCGTTGATTGTCAGTATGTTGCCTGTACCGAAACGGCCTCCGGCCATGCCATTATTCAGGTAACCCCTGACGGCGAGAACGCCATCGTGCTGTTCGGCGGTGCAAATCAGACAATCAATGAAGCGACAGTCAGAAAAGCCCTCAGTGACACCAGTTCAGTTGACTGGATACTTACCCAGAATGAGACCAGCAGCATTGCTGATATGTTGAAGCAGGCAAAAGAGAAGCAACTGAAAGTTGCCTTTAACCCTGCGCCGATGAGCGAATCAGTTAAGTCTTTACCGCTGGAATGTGTTGATCTGCTCATTGTAAATGAAACCGAAGCTGCAGCGATTACCGGTCAGGACAATGTTGAAGATATCGTCACCTGGTTTAAAGCTAACTGGCAACATGGCGAAGTGATTCTTACACTGGGTAAAGACGGCGTGATGATGCTGCGTAAAAGTGGCGATGTGCTCAAAGTAGACGCATTTACGGTGGATGCTGTTGATACCACCGCCGCCGGTGACTGTTTTATCGGTTATTTTTTATCGGCCTACAGCAATCACACAGACGCCAGACAAGCACTTATCCGTGGCTGTGCCGCCTCTGCCATCGCCGTTACCCGTGAAGGTGCCGCACAATCTATACCGCAGCAGAAGGAAGTAGACCGCTTCCTCGCGAAACATGTCTGATAGTTCAAAAGGACAACTATGACTCACAAAATTATTCTTGATACCGATCCGGGCATCGATGATGCAATGGCGATTTTCTTTGCTTTTCAACATCCTGAAATTGAAGTGCTGGGCCTGACTACCGTTTTCGGTAATGTACCGGTAACCATGTCTGCCAGAAATGCGCTGACCCTGTGTGAATACGCCGGTCAGGACATTCCTGTCACCCAAGGTGTGGGCATGCCCTGGGTTGGCCCTGAGTCAGGTTATGCCCATTTCGTACATGGTGATGACGGCTTCGGTAATACGTTTCCGGAAGCCTCTGAGCGGGAGCTCGATCCCCGCAGTTCAGCGCAGTACATCGTAGATATGGCCCGCAAATATCCTGGTGAAATCACCCTGGTTGCTATTGGCCCGCTAGGCAACCTGGCGCTGGCATTACGTCTTGAGCCGGAATTGCCGAAGTTGATTAAAGGTGTCGCAATTATGGGCGGCGCGGCATTTGTACCCGGTAACGTAACGCCGGTGGCTGAAGCCAATATCTGGAACGACGCCCACGCCGCAGCCATTGTATTCGCTGCCGACTGGCCTGTTACCATGTTTGGCCTTGATGTTACGCTGAAAGCGCCTTTCGCACCGTCTTTCCTGGATACTCTGGAAACAGGTAATGAAAAACTGGGCGGCTTCGTTAAGCGTGCATCACAGTTTTATATCGACTTTTACTCGCAAAACCGGGAAGAGCGTGTGTGTTTCTTCCATGATGCGTATCCGCTGGCCTGGCTGGTCAACCCTGAACTGTTTACCATTACCCGTGGCCACGCCCGCGTAGGCACCGGTGAACTGGACAGAGGACAAACGGTCGTTGCTCCGGCAGGCTCAACACCAAGCCCGTTATGGACTGAAGCGAAAATGATTGATGTCGCAACCGATGTTAATCACGAAAAACTGGAACAATTGTTCATCGACACCTACGCTTTATAAAGTCCGGAGGAGTACTTCCCTGCTAAAAGCGCCTCCGGGCGCTTTTTTTATGACTTAAGGACAGCCCCGGGGGAATCATGATTCAACCGCCATTACCGGAAGAAGCAGGAAGTCGTTCCGGGTAAGAGACCTGTTGCTCCGTTTATCAAAGACAAACCGGCATTGATGCCGCCCTCACACTGCCTCTGAATAATGATACACTTTACGACACCTTAAGTTTCTTCTTATTACCCGATGGAAAAAATCAGTAGCGCAGGATTAACACGTCAGGAGTTACGCAAAGTACTGCGGTTACGCCGCAACAACCTGTCTGAAGAGACGCAGGCTCAGGCTGCTGTGCGCCTGAGCCGTGTCTTGACGGCACTGCCGGAATGGCAACACGCCACACATGTTGCGGCATATCTGGCAAACGACGGAGAAGTCAGCCTTTCGGACACCATTACCACCGCCGCAGCCCAGAATAAAACCGTCAGCCTGCCGGTACTGCACCCGTTTAACCGTCAGCATCTGCTATTTTTGCACTATCATGACAACACCGTACTGGTGAGTAACCGCTTCAATATTGCTGAGCCTCAGTTACGCTGCCCTGATGTCATACCTTTTTCCCGTCATGATTTAATCCTGATGCCGCTCACCGGTTTCGACGAAAAAGGAAACCGGCTGGGCATGGGTGGCGGATTTTACGATCGTACGCTGGCTCCTTATCGCAACGCAGCTTCCCGTCCCCAGCTTGCCGGTATCGCGCATGATTGCCAGCAGGTTGATGCACTGCCGGTTGAACCCTGGGATTTCCCCCTGGATCTCATCATCACACCTTCCGGCGTAATACGGCCGGATAAGACTAATTGCCCTTAATTTCGTCTCCCATTCCTGCAGTTTTCAGTTAAACTTCTGCAAAACTTTGGAGAACCCCTATGGATCAGAACGCGAAGAAGAAAGCTGTAGCCGAAGCAGCCATAAAATATGTAGAGCCGGACACCATTGTTGGTGTGGGCACAGGCTCAACGGTTAATTTTTTTATTGATGCGCTGGCAGAAATTAAACACAAGATTGTTGGTGCAGTATCCAGCTCTGACGCATCAACAGAAAAACTTAAAGCCCACGGCATTGAAGTATTTTCGCTGAATGAAGTAGACAGCCTTTCTGTGTATGTTGACGGCGCTGACGAAGTGACAGAACACAAGCACATGATCAAAGGCGGCGGCGCAGCCCTGACGCGTGAAAAAATCGTCGCAGCGGTAGCGAAAACCTTCGTGTGTATTGTAGACGACACCAAACAGGTACCGGTACTGGGCAAATTTCCGCTTCCTGTTGAAGTCATTCCCATGGCGCGCTCTTACGTAGCCAGAGAGCTGGTAAAACTGGGAGGCGATCCGGTTTACCGTGAAGGCGTGGTGACTGACAATGGCAACGTGATACTGGATGTTCACAACCTGAACATAATCAATCCCCGGGAAATGGAAGATGCTATTAACAGTCTGGCCGGCGTAGTCACTAACGGTATTTTTGCTAACCGTGGCGCAGATATTGTGCTGGTAGCAACCGGTTCGGGCGTAATTACGGTCAGCGACTAAACTTAACCACCCTATCAGCAAGCCGGATATAAGGCTTGCTGAATGAAATAGCGCTTTTAACCAACAACGATATCTGTTATTTTGCCCATATAGACGTCCAGATGTCTTTTTGCAACCAACTATTCGAGATGTGAGGCAATGAGTAAAGTATCCCTACCCAAGGACAAGATCCGTATATTGCTACTGGAAGGCGTTCACCAAAGTGCCGTTGAAACCTTAAACAGTAACGGTTACACCAATGTTGAGTATCTGAAGACCTCCCTGTCAGAAGAAGATCTCATCGAAAAAGTGAAAGATGTTCACTTTATCGGAATCCGTTCACGAACTCAGATCACTGAGGCCGTGGTTCAGGCCGCTGAAAAGCTGGTTGCTGTAGGTTGCTTCTGTATCGGTACCAATCAGGTAGATTTAAAAGCCACTCAGTTTAAAGGCATTCCTGTATTCAATGCACCATTTTCTAACACCCGTTCTGTAGCAGAACTGGTGCTGGGCCAGTTAATTCTTCTTCTTCGCGGCGTACCGTCAAAGAATGCCAAAGCCCATCGCGGTGAGTGGGAAAAGAGTGCTGTCGGCTCGTACGAAGCCCGTGGTAAAACGCTGGGTATTATTGGTTACGGCCACATTGGTACACAGCTGAGCATTCTTGCTGAGCACCTGGGTATGCGCGTTCAGTTCTACGACATTGAAGACAAGCTGGTACTGGGTAACTCTGTGCAGGTGAAATCACTGGATACCCTTCTGGCGACATCTGACGTTGTTTCTCTGCATGTTCCTGAAACCCTGTCTACTAAAGACATGATTGGCAAAGCAGAACTGTCGAAAATGAAAAAAGGCGCCATTCTTATCAATGCGTCCCGTGGTACCGTTGTTGATATTGATGCACTGGTTGAAGCCATGGAAAGCGAACACCTTGCCGGTGCCGCTATCGATGTATTCCCGGTTGAGCCGAAATCGAATACTGAAGAATTCGAATCGCCGCTGCGTCAGTTTGATAACGTGATCCTTACCCCACACGTGGGAGGCAGCACACAGGAAGCGCAGGAAAATATCGGTATTGAAGTAGCCGGTAAACTGGCGAAATACTCAGACAACGGTTCAACTCTGTCTGCTGTGAACTTCCCTGAAGTATCCTTACCGGATCACCCCGGCCGTTCACGCTTACTGCACATCCACGAAAACCGTCCGGGTGTTCTGAACCAGATTAACCAGACATTCGCAGAAAAAGGTATCAACATTGAAGCTCAGTACCTGCAAACCGTTGCTGATATCGGTTACGTAGTTGTTGATGTGGAAGCAAACAAGGCCGATGAAGGTCTGGCCCAGCTTCAAAACATTAAAGGCACAATTAAAACCCGTCTTCTGCACTGATCCCTTAAAAAGGATTATGTTCAAAATCAAATCCGGTGTCTCTGTACACCGGATTTTTTTATCTCTTCTGATCACGCCTTCCTCAGTTAAATCCTGCTCTGTTTGATCTCAGCATTGTGCTGCCGTGTATCTTTTCTGTGACACAAAAATTTAACACCTGCTACGTTGAGCCATGATGGCGCACGTATTCAACCTCAGGGCTTTTAAGCATGATGAGAAGAAACGCACTGTGCATGACGTTAGGGATAACCGCCTTGTGTGGTCCCGTCACTGCAGAAGAAGATAACTTTAACCTTGGCGGTCATGTGAGAGTCAATTACGGTCACCGTGACTGGCAGGCACCGGCAATACGGGACGGACTGGAATTTGAATCAATCAAACTCACCGTCGATGGAAAATTCGATGATTTTTCCTATAAAGCTGACTACCGGTGGTATGAAAATACTGATTTCGATACGGTCCGCTATGCCGATCTGACCTGGCACTACAACGAATACCTCGATGTCACCGGCGGTATCACTAAAGTCCCCTTCGGCCTGTTACCTTTCGCTTCAAACAGCTTCTGGTTCTCCGCCAATTACTATATTGGTTTTGAAGATGATTATGATGCAGGAGTTGTTGCCCGCTATGAACGGGGTCCGTTTACGGTTCACGCCGGCTATTTTCTGAATGATGAATACAATAATGCCGCCCGCTTTGGCCGCTATTCCTTTGACGTCGCTGATGACGGCGAATACCGTAATCAGGAAGATGGCCAGTACAACTTGCGGGTAAACTACGAAGCCAGACTGCTTCCCCGCTCCACCACCGACATCGGCGTATCATTTCAGCAGGGTGACATATTTAATTTTGATACACAGGATAGCGGAGACATGACCGCTTATGCTGTACACCTGCGCCATAACCAGAAACCCTGGAAAGTAGAGCTGCAATATCTGGATTACCGCTATGACCTGGCTGCCCCGGAAGGACAACTTCAGGACCGGCTGGCCCTGTCTTCGTTTGAAGCACCATTCCTGATGGCCAGCGAAGGTCAGTCGTATATGGCTAACCTGGCTTACAGCTTACCTTTCACTGTCGCTTCTTTAGAGGATATTACCTGCTACAGTGAATATTCCCGCGTGGAAGGAGACTCTGAAGCCGGCAGCGACAGTACCCAGTGGGTAAACGGATGCAGCTTCGGCTGGTCTAAATTATTCGTATATGTCGACAGTATTCAGGGCAAAAACATGTGGTTTTCCGGCGGGTCCGGCATGGGGTTAAACTTCAACGATGATCCGCAATCCACACACCGCCTGAACATCAGCCTGGGAGTATATTTCTGATATGTTATTACTACGACTCATTAAAACAGCGCTGCTGACCGCCGCGTTGTTACCCGCCGCAGCTATGGCTCACGCCTGGATGACGGTGAAAATTGCCACCACAGAATACGCACCGTATACCTCTGAAGAGATGGAACACAACGGCTACATGAATCACATCATCAGCGAAGTGTTTCTGGAGACCGGTGTACGGGCTGAGTTTATTTACGTTTCCTGGGAAGACGCACTGGAAGGTGCAGAGAATGGCGAATATGACGCCATTTCATACGGCAACTATGTGCGGGATCGGGAAAAGACCTTCTGGCACAGCGAGCCAGTCACATCAGAAAACCTGGTTTTCTACGTCAACAATGAATCCGGTCCCGATATGTGGTCAGGTCTGAATGATTTGAACGGCTACACCATGGGGGTTACGAAAGACTATCTTTATAACAATGAGCTGTCCCGATACATTAAAGAAGGCAAAAACATCAGCACGGCAGACACTGACGATGAAAACTTCAACCAGTTGATCGACGGCGACACAGATATTTTCCCTATCGATGAATTAACCGGCTGGTATCTTCTGCAACGTGATTTCAGCGAAGCAGAACGGGATGAAATTCACCAGATAAGCCCGCTGGTTTCTACTGTCACCACTCACCTGCTGATACCTAAAAACAAAGAAAAGCGATTGGTGCTGGAGCTGTTTAACAGAGGCCTGAATAACCTGAAAGAAAAAGGTGAACTGGACCGTTTCAAACGCCTGCTCAGAGAAGGGTACTATCAGACTCCGGAGAAGCCGGTGAACTTTGACAGAAGATAATCTGAAGGTATTGAGTAACTCCCACAAAAAAGCCCTGTAAATCAGGGCTTTTATATTCATTCACAACGGATAAGGCTTAGAAGAAGCTGTATACCAGTGTTACCGCTGTGGCAGTATCAAGCTTTTCAACGCCTTCGTTTACACGGGAGTTGTGGTCCAGTTTAACTGACAGCTTCATCGACAGGTTGCCGCTGATGGTGGCGGTCAGTGCAGACTCTGCACGTGACTTGGTGTTTTCATCACCCACTTCCGTACTCACTGTCTGAGAAAATTTCGCTGTATCAGAAATCAGCCATTCGAATGCACCGGAAGCACGAACGATAAAACTGTTTTGCTCAACGTCTTCTTGCGTTTCTGCCCAGGAGTAACCAGGACCGATTGAATACTCTAAAGACGTTGTGTCGTTTTGCCAAACCTTCTGGTTCCAACCGGCAGCGACAGTAGACTGGTAGTTATAGCTGCTGAAACGGTCATCTTCGTATGAGGCGAATCCGAATAAGCGGTAATCAGGATTTTCCAGCTTGTAGTTACCCTGACCTGAAGCAAAGAATTTCTGTGCAGAAGTACGTTCTACGTCTTCGCCAGTGTCGTCGTCAGTTACCGTTTCTTTCTTGTACAGACCTTCAACTGTGTAGTCGTTACTCCACTTTTCCAGTTCCTGATGGCCTTCTAAAGACGCGTTAATAGACGTGGTTTCCGTGTTACCGGAGGTAAAGATGAAACCTAATCCACCTTCCAGAGTAAACGGTTTAGCATCATCTTGTGCCATTGCAGAAGTGGTACCCATTGCGCTGAGCACAGCGACAGCTAAAAGTTGCTTTTTCATTTGCATTCCTAAAATATGTGTTTCCATGATACCGGTATTGAACAGACTCCGTTCAGGCCGGCAAAGCGTATATCATCCATGATAGTGATTGTTCCCCATCCAAAAGCCCGGTAGCCATCCTGATGGCCCGGCCAGATGCGCGCTGTCTTCAGCGTCGTCGCTTTATTATTCTTCAGAAAAAACGGTAAACCACAGAGACTGTGGTTTCCGTATTTACACTTTTTACATCTTCGAGAGGTTCGGTTTCATAAGCCAGATTGAATGCAAGTTTCATGGCTAGCGAATCAAATAAATTGGCTGATAAAGCGGTGACTGATTTGGTTTTAATATTATCAGCTCCGATCTCTGCACTCATAAACTGACGAAGCTGTGCCCCCGTGTTCCACTGATACTGATACTCACCTGACGCTCTTGCAATCAGGCCATTATTCACATTGGTTTCAGTACCCTCTTCCACCCCGACGAAAGCATAACCCGGGCCTACGCTGTAACGAAATGAACTTTCATCCTCGTTCCACAATCGCTGAGACCAGCCTGCTGCTAGTGAGGACCGGTACTTATAACCGTTAAACCGGTCATTCTCATAGTCAGCGTACATGAAAGTACGTTGTCCGGGCGTCATAAGTTTATAATCAAATTGCGCATAACCAAAAAAACGCTGAGCGGTAACTTCACTGGTGGTTTCACCGTCATCGTTTTCTGTTTTGCTTTGCTTGTACAGCATTTCTGCGAAGTAGTTATTATTCCATTTCGCAGTTTCATGTTCAGAATGTAAGGCCGCTTTCAGGGAATTAGCATTGGTATTCCCTGACGCAGACAACAGACCAACTTCTCCGTCCAGGGTAAAGCGGGGCTGCCCGCCATCACCCACTTCGTCGAAGTCGGAATGATATAAAGTTTGTATAAGATTCCGGTCGGCGGCCATGGCGCCGGTGATGCTGCCGGAAAATAAGACAACAACGACCAGTAATCTCGCAGTAAACGGATTTAACATGGGTTTTAATATTTTTTATTTAGCGCACTGTTATGAACCGTCCGTGGCGACCTTGTTTTTCTACAGGATTAGCGCAGATACTTTTTCAGCCTCAGCATTTGTCCAGGCTATCGCGTTATCCATCGTTTCTCCTTCAACCAACAACGTATTGGCCATTTCCGGCGTGAAAAGTTCAATACCGCCGTACTCCGGTTTCATGATTTCCCGAATTGTAACCCGCATTGAACACGCCAACAAACCTATATCCGCCTCTTCAGCGTGTTTCCTTGTATTGTGAACATATTTTACCGGGAAAAACAGAGGAAGGGGCAAGCGCCATTGCTCCATAATTTCCCCGGAACAGGCTGCAAAGGTAAACCCGAAGTGCTTCTCCTGCTTTTCCCATGGTAAGTCACCGGACTTATCTTCAAGATACGCCAGATAAAGTTCAGGGTCTTCTTTGGCCACCACCAGTTCGCTGAAATGGCAGAGAATGCCCATCACGAAGAACCGTTCACTGCCGCGGATATTTGACTGTTTGGCCAGCGTTTTGGCCAGTAACCCGTTATACACTGACTTATACCAGTGCTTGTCCAGCCGGATATGAGCACTGTTGAAGTGCTTGAATGCTGTATTCGCTGTTTCTGCTACCACAAGGTTGTACAGCGCCTCGCCCCCGATAACACTGACCGCTTTGGCGATGGAATCAATCTGGGAAGGAAAGCGGAATAAAGCGCTGTTAGCCAGACGGAGAATTTTTACCGTCAGCGACGGATCAACGGCAATGAGCTTCGCCACATCATCCATGTCGCTGCGGTGATCATCCAGTACTTCCCGGATTTTCAGACAAATATTCGGGAACGTAAAAGACTGTGTGGCGTAACTGACGTACTTTTCCATCGACATGAGTAAACCTTGTTTATTTCTTGATTTTAAGTATAGCAACTTATTGTAAATACGGGAGAAAACGCGATACAGACAACAGCCTGATTGCTGTGACCATGTTACTGCTTCCCGTTGTCTGAAAATAAAGATTGTTGCTGAGGTTCTTCAACCGTTGCCTGCCCGCCATCCTCGGGCTGTTGTTGCCGCAATGCCATGGCTTTACGTTTCTGGCAGGCTTTAATCACGGTTCGTCTGGCGGCGTCATTTATCTGCAGCCAGTGAAAACGCTCGTCGCGGGTACGGTAACACCCCAGACAATAGCCTTTCGGACCGGCCTGACAAACACCAATACAGGGACTGGGTACAGCAAAAATTTCCATCTGATCAGGATGGTTCGATTTTACTGCCATGAAGCCCCCGTTTGCCAGGTGTGCAACCCCATACGGCCGCACCGTTATTCCAGGCAGTTAGTGTAGACGCTATGCCGTGTGCACCGCAATCTGAACATCGTATCAGTTAGTCGGTTAAGGTATATTCTATAGTTGAAACAACCCTGACTTTTTTGATGTGCGGTTGATGCGCATCCCGTGGCGTAATGGTGAACTGCCCCTGATTAGCCCGCTTAATTTTACCTATCCGGCTTTGAGAATCCCGGGCGAACTTCTCAGCCACTTCCCTGGCATTTACTGTTGCCTCTTCAATCATGTCAGGCTTCACCTCATTCAACCGGCTGAAACCATATTGAGGCTGAGCATCCCACTGCTGATTAGAAAACACGATACCTTGTTTAACGAGATCAGAAATATCGGGCATGGCTTTTCTTACCACTTCTACATCGGTTGAGTACACGGTTACGGTCTGGCTGGCACTGTACCTGAATTCCACCCTGTTATCGCCGCCGTACTGTTGCGCAAGCTTATCGGTGATCACCGGCTGATTAAAGCTGATGTCGTCAGCGCTAATGCCGCTGGTTGTAAGGAATGCGGTAATTTTATCTGAATGGCTTTCCAGCGTGTCATAGAGTGCTGAGAGATCATTGCCGGCTTCAGTAAACTGTATCGGCCAGATCACCTGGTCTGCCGGATATTCCCGTTCTGACAACCCCTTCACGGTAACAACTCTGTCCCAGGTTTTAAAATCCACCAGCGCCGTTGCCAGCTGGCCTCCCAGCACGGCAAATGCGATAACCAGTCCTGTGCCAATAATAGCGGCAGCTGCTTTACTCATAATTTTCCTTTTTCTTGTCTGGCGTTGATTTATCAATGCTCTGAGGATACGTAATGAAAAAGGCATTACTACGATCAAATTGTGATGAATTGTGTCTTTGACATAAAAAAGCCGCCCGGGGAGGGCGGCAAAAGGAGTCCCACGTCGGGTCTAAGCTGTGTGGGACTGCGCCTGAGACGTTAAGGCGGGTGCCGGTTTGCGGTTCCGGCGTAGCAGGTAATAAAATACAGGTGTTAATACCAATCCGAAGAAGGTAACACCAATCATGCCTGAGAATACCGCTACGCCCATGGCCTGACGCATTTCTGCACCGGCTCCGGTCGAAATTACCATGGGCAACACACCCATAATAAAGGCAATGGATGTCATCAGAATGGGGCGCAAACGCAGGCGACATGCCTCTTTTACTGCTTCCAGCGCAGTGTGCCCTTCCTCTTCCAGTTCTTTAGCAAATTCAACAATCAGAATGGCATTCTTCGTGGCCAGACCAAACAACACAATGAGCCCGATTTGGGTGAAGATGTTGTTGTCTCCGCCGTAAATGCCCACACCGATTAACGCGCTGAGCAAAGTCATAGGCACGATAAGGATAATGGCCAGTGGTAGCGACAAACTTTCATATTGTGCAGCCAGTACCAGAAACACCAGCAACACCACCAGCGGGAATACATACATTGACGCATCACCGGCCAGAATTTGCTGATAGGTTAATTCTGTCCACTCATACGTCATGCCAATCGGCAGGGTTTCATCAAGGATTTTCTCGATAGCGACCTTCGCCTCATCACTGCTGAAACCTGGCATAGGGGCACCGTTGATTTCAGCGGTAACGTAGCCGTTGTAGTGCATAACCCGGTCCGGTCCCGCGGTATGATTGATGTCTAAAAACGCGCCTAACGGAATCATTTCGCCCTGCGCATTGCGCACTTTAAACTGACGGATCTGTTCTGCATCCTGACGGAACTGAGAGTCAGCCTGCACATTCACCTGATAGGTGCGTCCGAACAGGTTGAAATCATTCACATACACCGATCCTAAATAGGCTTGTAAGGTGTCAAACAACGTATCAATGTTCACGCCCATTCCTATGGCTTTGGTGCGGTCCACGTCCACATCCAGTTGCGGCACGCTCACGCGGTAACTGCTGAATGTGTCGGTGAGTACCGGGTCTGCCCAGGCTTTCTGCACCACTTGCTGCGTGACTTCATTTAAGGTTTCAAAACCCAGATTACCGCGATCCTGCAACTGCAGACGGAAACCGCCGATTGTGCCTAAGCCCAGCACAGGCGGAGGCGGAAACACGGCGACATACGCTTCTTTAATTGCTGCAAACTTCTGGTTTAACTGCGCGGCAATTGCACCGGCAGTGAGCCCCTTCCCTTCTCTGTCAGCGAAAGGCTTTAACGGGAAGAACACTACACCGGAACTGGGGCTGTTGGTAAACCCGTTAATATTCAACCCCGGGAATGCCACGACATCAGACACGCCGTCCTGCTGCAACGCAATCGCGGACATCTGACGTACCACGTCTTCCGTTCTGTCCAGTGAAGACGCGTCAGGCAACTGGGCAAACGCAACCAGATACATTTTGTCCTGAGCCGGCACATAACCGGTAGGCGTACTGCTGAACTGCTGCCATGTGAGTGCCAGTAATCCTGCATACAGCACTATGATGATGCCGGATTTACGAATGAGAGAACCCACACCGGCAGTGTACGCTTTAGCGCCACGGTCAAAGAACTGGTTAAACGGATTAAACAACCATCCGCCCAGCGCCTTATCCATGCCTCTGGTGAGCCAGTCTTTGGGTGCATCATGAGACTTTAACAACAAGGCCGATAATGCAGGGCTCAGCGTCAGCGAGTTGATGGCTGAAATCACCGTTGAAATGGTAATTGTCAGGGCGAACTGACGATAAAACTGGCCGGTGAGTCCGGACATAAATGCCGTAGGAATGAACACCGCTGCCAGTACCATGGTGGTGGCAATAATAGGCCCTGTCACTTCTTTCATGGCGATGGTTGTGGCTTCTACAGGCGAATGCCCGGCAGCGATATTCCGCTCGACGTTTTCAACCACAACGATGGCATCATCCACCACGATACCGATAGCTAACACCAGTCCGAACAGGGATAACGCATTTAATGAAAAGCCCATGAGCTGCATAAATGCAAACGTACCTACCAGAGATACAGGCACAGCAACCAGCGGAATGATGGATGCGCGCCAGGTTTGCAGGAACAGCACAACAACTAATACAACCAGTAATACGGCTTCGAACAGAGTATTCACTACGGCTTTAATGGAACCGCGCACAAAGACTGTGGGGTCATACACAATGTCGTAGTCCAGTCCTTCCGGAAAGGCTTTTGACAATTCAGCCATGGTAGCGCGCACATCATCACTGACTTGAATCGCATTAGAACCGGGCGCCTGGAAAATAGGTAACGCAGCGGCCGGACGATTATTCAGTAACGAACGTAAGGTGTAGTAATCCGCTCCCAGCTCAATACGGGCCACATCTTTTAACCGTGAAATCTCACCGGACTCGCCGGTTTTAATGATGATGTCACCAAATTCGCGTTCATCCAGTAAACGACCGCGAACGTTGATGAGTAACTGAAACTCGCTGCCACCGGCTGGCTGGGCACCAAGACTACCTGCGGCTGCCTGCTGGTTTTGTGCCTGAATAGCGGAAATCACATCACCGGCATTCATGCCAAGTGCGGCCACTTTATTCGGATCCAGCCAGACTCTCATGGAGTATTCGCCGGCACCGAATAAGCGCACTTCGCCCACACCATTAATACGGTTCAGTTCATCTTTGACATTTTGCTCAGCATAGTTCGACAAATACAGCATGTCATAACGGCTATCCGGCGATGTTAAATGCACAACCATGGTCAGGTTCGGCGAAGACTTCTCGGTCACCACACCCAGTCTCTGCACTTCCTGCGGCAGACGTGGCAAAGCGCGGTTAACCCGGTTTTGCACCAGTGTTGTAGCAGCATCCGGATCGGTACCGATTGCAAAAGTAATGGTCAGTGTCATTCTGCCATCAGAGTTAGCCTGAGAAGACATATACAGCATATCCTCTACCCCGTTGATTTCCTGTTCTAACGGACTGGCTACGGTTTCTGCAATGATTTTAGGGTTGGCCCCCGGGTAATTAGCAGTGACCACCACGGTAGGCGGCACCACTTCGGGATATTCCGTTATGGGCAATTGCCACACGGCAATGGCACCGCCGATAAAGATCAGCAGTGACAACACCCCGGCAAATATAGGCCTGTGTATAAAAAACGTAGACAGATTCATTAACGACTTCCTTCAGGCGCATTCGCAGGTGATGCATTTGCGGCCAGGTCACTGTTCTGATTTATATTTTGCTGCCAAACCTGCAACTGCTCGAAGGCTTCGCTGCTGTGCATAGATACTTCCGTAGGAGCAATAGTGGCACCGGGGCGGACGCGCTGCAGGCCGTTCACGACAATTTTGTCTGAAGGGAATAACCCGTCATCGATAAAGCGGAGCGCACCGACTTTGTCGCCTAGCGTCACAGCGCGGTAAGCCAGAACATTGTTTTCATCGACAACCAGAACAAACTTGTTGTTGAGATCGGTACCGATGGCCGTTTCATCAATTAAAATACGATCGCGGGATTCACCGCTGGCAAGACGCAGGTGAGCAAATAATCCCGGTACCAGCCGGCCGTCAGTATTATCAAACACCGCCCGCACTTTGATTGTGCCGGTATTCGGGTTGACCTGGTTATCAACAAAGTCCAGTTGGCCCCAATGCTCAAATTTCTCAGAGTTACTTAGTTGCATAGCCACGGTCAGTTGATCAAGTGGCTGAGACACTTCAGAAGGCGCAGAGGTATATGCAAGATAAGTACTTTCATCAACATCAAAGTAGGCGTAAAGGCGGTCGACTGAAACAATGCTGGTCAGTACGCTTTGACCGGCGGTGACATAGTTACCGGCAGTAATATTGGCACGGGAAACACGACCTGAAATAGGCGCTTCAACACGGGCAAAACCCCGGTTTAACTGCGCTAAATCTAATGCAGCACGGGTTGAAGACACGCTGGCTTCAGCCTGTTCAACTGCAGCCTGACGGGCATCAGCAATTTCTTTCGAAATTGCATTGGTGCGGCGCAATGACGCAGCCCGCTCTAAGTCCTGCTTAGCTAAACGTAAGCGGCTTTGTGCATCTTCTAGCTGGGCAGATAAGCGGTCGACTTCAGCTTTGAACGCGCGGTTATCAATAAGAAACAGGGTTTGTCCCTGTTCAACCCATTCACCTTCTTCAAAGGCAACAAAGTCAATGTAGCCTGATACCCGCGGGCGCAGAGAAACTGTTTGCGGCGATTCAAGGCGACCGGTAAAAGTATCCCATTGAGCGATTTCCTGATGAATAACAGGCGCAATATCAACAGGAATGGCAGGCGGAGCTGTGCTGGCAGCAGCCTGATTAGCCGGGTTTGTTTCTTCTCCGCCACAAGCGGTTAACAGAATGGTGACCCATAATGCTAAAGAGAATTTTATTAATGCAGACATGGTTGGCGATCTCGTTGAGTGTGGATGCTGCGCATTATGCACACCGCGAATCAATAAAAATAATTATCTTTCTATATACAACACATCATTCCATGTAATATATTTATCGAAGGTTCACCGGAGTGCTGCTATGCGAACACAAGACTTAAATTTACTGATGATTTTCGATGCCATCATGACTGAAGGGGCTATTACCCGCGCCGCTGACAGACTGGCAATGACACAGCCGGCTGTCTCCAATGCCCTGTCCCGTATGCGTTCGGCCTGGGGTGATGAGTTATTTGTTAAAGACGGCAGAGGTATACAACCGACTTCTTTTGCCCGCAACTTATGGACACAGATTCAGGGGCCGCTGAGTCAGCTTGAAACCGCCGTGAACCCTACCGTGTTTGATCCGGCCACATCGCAACGTACGTTTCGTATTGCTGCCACTGATACATTGGTAAAAATGATATGGGGTCCGCTCCGCCAAATCATCGAGCGGGAAGCGCCGGGTATTAATATTTTCGCGATTCCGAACCCGAACAGTGACAGTGAGAAAATATTAACTGACGCAGAGGCCGAACTCTCTGTGTGTAAGTACACAGCACCGAATTCAGTTATCCGTTCAGAGTTTCTGTTTGAGCCTAAATATGTGGTTGTTATGCGCCCTGAGCACCCGCTGGCGAAAGAACGGTTAACGCTGGAAGAATTTGTCAATGCACAACACTTGTTAGTGTCTATTACCGGCGATACCACCGGTCCCACAGACCAGGTACTGAATAATTTAGGGTTGAGCCGCCGGATCGCCATGACGGTGAACGATTTTCACAATGTGCCGCCGTTACTTGAGCAGTCCGATCTTATCTGTGTGGCGCCGTCATTAGTGGTAGAGCACGATATTTTTGCCGGCCGCCTGGCCGTATTCGAAACACCGGTGGAAATTATGCCAACGCCTGTGTCTTTGTTATGGCATAAACGTCAGGACGTGGACCAGGGTCTGCAATGGTTGCGTCGTCATGTTGTCCGTATTATCCACGAACGCTGTGCACAACATGAAGCCAGATTGAGCCAGTGTTGCCGCAAAGGATATTGCCCGGAGACAGTAAAATCGATGAAAGCCCGTCAGTCAGACAAGCAGTGTGAAGGCGGATTAACAGTGACACCTAAACCGGTAAAATCAGTGGGCTCACCTTCCAAAGCCACCATGAGCAAATAGTTCGGGACTTAAAACGTCAGTCGTAAAAACAAAAAACGAGGCAGTTGCCTCGTTTTTTTATTCAGCTGTTAAACAACTTACTTTTTCTTCGCCTTAGGGTTAGGCAGGTCAGTGATGCTGCCTTCGAAGATTTCACACGCCAGACCGATTGACTCGTTCAGCGTCGGGTGAGCGTGGATAGTCAGACCTACGTCTTCTGCATCAGCACCCATTTCGATAGCCAGACCGATTTCGCCCAGCATTTCACCGGCGTTGGTACCAACCATTGCACCACCGATAACACGTGCAGTGTCTTTATCGAAAATCATCTTGGTCATACCGTTAGTTGCGTCAGACGCGATTGCACGACCAGAAGCTGCCCACGGGAATGTTGCAGTTTCGTAGTTAATGCCCTGTTCTTTCGCTTCTTTCTCAGTCAGACCAACCCAGGCAACTTCCGGCTCAGTGTAAGCAACTGAAGGAATGCAACGTGGGTCGAAGTAATGCTTCTTACCTGCAATAACTTCAGCAGCAACATGACCTTCATGAACCGCTTTGTGCGCCAACATAGGCTGACCAACGAGGTCACCGATTGCGAAGATATGGTCAACGTTAGTTTTCATTTGCTTGTCTACGTTGATGAAACCACGCTCATCAACAGTAACGCCAGCCGCATCAGCACCGATCAGTTTACCGTTAGGACGACGGCCAACCGCTACCAGCACTTTGTCGTAGCGAACTGCTTCTGAAGGTGCATTCTTACCTTCAAACGTTACATACAAGCCGTCATCTTTTGCTTCAACCGCGGTCACTTTGGTTTCCAGCATGATGTTGAACTTGTCTTTATAGTCTTTCATGAAGACTTTCATGATGTCTTTGTCAGCAGCAGGGATTAACTGGTCAAGGAATTCAACCACGTCAATTTTCGCACCCAGTGCTTCGTAAACTGTACCCATTTCCAGACCGATGATACCACCGCCCAGTACCAGCATTTTTTCCGGAATATCTTTCATTTCCAGTGCGCCGGTTGAGTCGATTACGCGATCGTCTTCAGGGATGAAAGGCAGAGATACCGGCTCTGAACCGGCAGCGATGATCGCTTTCTCAAAAGAGATAGTCGTTTTGCCGTCTTTGCCTTCTACTTCCAGGGTGTTCGCACCGGTAAACTTACCGTAACCCTGAACGTGTTTAACTTTACGCATTTTAGACATACCAGCCAGACCTTTTGTCAGCTGACCAACAACACCGTCTTTGTACTCACGGATTTTGTCTAAATCGATTTTTGGCTCACCAAAGGTTACGCCGTGCGCAGACAAATGCTTGGCTTCTTTGATCACTTTAGCGACGTGCAGCAGGGCTTTTGAAGGGATACAGCCTACGTTCAAACATACCCCACCCAGTGTTTCACGGGCGTCTACGATGACGGTTTCGATACCTAAATCGGCTGCGCGGAAAGCGGCTGAGTAACCGCCGGGGCCTGCACCCAATACGACTAATTGCGTTTTAATTTCGCTCATTGTGACCTCAAATCTGTCCAAATATTTGATAAATATGCGTTACGGATTGTAACTAGGGCTTGCGAGCCCTGTAAAGCCAACTTGGCTTTATGATCATAAAAATCACAAAGGGGAGGTAATCAACCCTCCCCTTCACTCATTTTCTAAAGCAACATCTGGCGCATGTCTTCCAGAACTGCTTTTAAGTGTACAGCAAAGCGTGCTGCCACCGCGCCGTCAATAACACGATGGTCGTATGACAATGACAGCGGCACCATCAGACGAGGCTCAAACTCTTTACCATTCCACTTCGGTTTAATATCACTCTTCGATACGCCAAGGATGGCTACGTCAGGTGCATTAACGATTGGCGTGAATGCTGTACCACCAATGCCACCAAGGCTTGAAATGGTGAAGCAGCTACCTTGCATGTCAGCAGCTTTCAGCTTACCGTCACGGGCTTTCACACTGATTTCCATCAACTCTTTGGAAATCTCCATGATGCCTTTCTTGTCAACATCACGGACAACCGGCACAACCAGGCCTCCCGGCGTGTCTACTGCTATACCGATATGGTAGTATTTTTTCTGAATTAAAGACTCACCGTCCGCAGAAAGTGAAGTATTAAATACAGGATACGCTTTCAGTGCGTCGGCTACCGCTTTCATCATGAACACAAGCGGCGTAATTTTCACACCCAGCTTGCGCTTGTCAGCGATAACGTTCTGCTGCTTACGGAAATCTTCCAGATCAGTAATATCCGCTTCTTCGAACTGCGTAACGTGTGGGATGGTTACCCAGTTACGGTGCAGGTTCGGACCGGAGATTTTCTGAATACGGGTTAACGGCTTCTCTTCAATTTCACCAAACTTGGAGAAATCAACTTTAGGCTGTGCGATAACCTGTAAGCCACCACCTGTGTTGCCAGACGCTACGGCACCGGCTGTCGCTTTCGGACGGGCCAGTTCATGCTTCACGTAAGACTGGATGTCTTCTTTCAGAATACGGCCTTTACGCCCTGTTGCGTCAACCTGCGTCAGATCAACACCAAATTCACGGGCCAGACGACGTACAGAAGGAGACGCATGCACTTTACCGGTCTTAGGCTTGTTGCCTGCAGACGGATGGTGCGGAACCGGCGGCGCTTTCTGCTGAGGCGCTTGCGCGGCAGGAGCCGGCGCTGCTGCAGGCTTGCTTTCCGCTTTAGGTGCAGCAGGTTTCGCCGCGCCCTTCACTTTCAGCATAATAACCGGTGTACCCTGAGACGCTTTGTCACCCTGCTTGATAAGCAGTTTGGTAACGGTACCGGCTTTAGGTGCAGGCACATCCATGGTCGCTTTGTCAGTTTCCAGCGTGATAAGGCCATCTTCCGCTTCCACGGTATCGCCTTCAGCAACCAGAATTTCGATAACGTCTACATCAGTATCGCCACCGATATCAGGTACCTGAACTTCAATTTCTTCTTCCGCAGCTTCTTCTGCAGGCGCTTCTTCAGCGGCCGGCGCAGATTCTGCTGCTGGTGCCGGCGCTTCCGCCGGAGCTGATTCCTGTGCAGGCGCAGCAGCTTCGCCACCACCGACTTCCAGAGTCAGAACCAGAGAACCTTCAGACACCTTGTCACCTTCTTTTACTTTCAGGCTAACCACTTTACCCGCCTGCGGCGAAGGTACGTCCATGGTTGCTTTGTCAGTTTCAAGAGTGATCAGGCCGTCTTCCGCTTCCACGGTATCGCCTTCAGCTACCAGAATTTCGATTACGTCTACGTCAGCAGCGTCACCGATATCCGGTACCGTTACTTCAATCACAGACGTGCTGCCAGAAGCAGCCGGCGCTGCTTCCTGCTTAGGCGCTTCTTCTTTTGGTGCTTCTGCTTTCGGCGCTTCAGCAGGCTTTTCTTCAGCCGCAGGTGCGCTATCTGCGTCACCCGCTACTTCCAGTTTCGCCAGTAAATCGCCTTCAGAAATTTTATCGCCAACTTTTACAGTCAGCTCAGATACCTTACCGGCAAACGGTACAGGGATATCCATGCTGGCTTTGTCGCTTTCTACCGTAACCAGTGCATCTTCCGCTTCTACGGAGTCACCCACTGCTACGCAAATTTCGATTACTTCTACCGAATCTTCACCCAGATCCGGTACCAGTACGTCTTTAATATCTGCCATGTTCGTTAGTCTCCCTTAGCTTATGCGTAAAGTGGGTTAACTTTCTCAGCATCAATACCCAGATCCGTCATTGCTTTAGACAGCGTCTTGGCATCAACAGAACCTGCCTTGTACAGTTCGTACAGCGCAGCGTAAGTCACGTATGCAGCGTCAACTTCGAAGTGACGACGCAGGTTCGCGCGGCTGTCAGAACGACCGAAACCATCAGTACCCAGTACACGGTAAGCGCCCGGTACGAAATCACGTACCTGCTCGCCGTAGTTCTTGATGTAGTCAGTTGCAGTGATAGTCGGGCCATCGTTACCTTCGCTGAGTACTTCAGTGATGTAAGGTACTTTCGCTGTCGCTTCAGGGTGCAGCATGTTGTGACGGTCACAATCCTGACCATCGCGTGCCAGTTCGTTGAACGACGTTACGCTGTAAACTTCTGCTTCTACGCCGTAGTCAGACGCCAGTTTCGCAGCAGCTTCACGCACTTGCTCAAGAATGGTACCGGAGCTCAGCAGTTTCACTTTCTTATCGCTGCTGCCCACAGTATCCAGCTTGTAGATACCTTTAACGATACCTTCTTCAACGCCCTTAGGCATTTCAGGCTGCTTGTAGTTTTCGTTCATGACTGTCAGGTAGTAGAACACGTCTTCCTGATCTTCCAGCATGCGACGTAAACCGTCTTGTACGATAACAGCAACTTCGTAACCGTAAGTCGGGTCGTAGCTCACACAGTTCGGGATTAATGCCGCCTGAGTATGAGAGTGACCGTCCTGGTGCTGCAGACCTTCGCCGTTCAGCGTTGTACGACCAGCAGTACCACCAACCAAGAAACCACGGGTACGTGAATCACCGGCTGCCCAGGCCAGGTCGCCAACACGTTGGAATCCAAACATTGAGTAGTAGATGTAGAACGGAACCATTGGGAGATCGTTGGTGCTGTAAGACGTACCCGCTGCTAACCACGATGCCATCGCTCCCAGTTCGTTGATACCTTCCTGCAGTACCTGACCTTTCTTGTCTTCACGGTAATAAGCAACCTGATCAGAATCCTGTGGCTCGTATTTCTGACCTTGTGAAGAGTAGATACCTACCTGACGGAAAAGACCTTCCATACCAAACGTACGGGCTTCATCAGGGATGATAGGTACGATACGCTTACCGATTTGCTTGTCTTTAAGCAGCGCAGTCAGTACACGTACAAACGCCATAGTAGTAGAGATTTCACGGTCACCGGAACCTTTAGTGATAGCGTCGAACGCTTTCAGAGCAGGCGCTGGCAGATCTTCAGTTGCTTTAGCGCGACGAACCGGCATGTAGCCATGCAGGGCTTCACGACGGGCGCGCAGATATTTCATCTCTTCGCTGTCTTCGTCGAACTTGTAGTAAGGCAGATCAGCTAATGCTTCGTCAGATACAGGAATGTTGAAACGATCGCGATACTGCTTAACCGCTTCTTTGTCCATTTTCTTAACCTGGTGGGCAATGTTCTTACCTTCACCGGATGCGCCCATGCCGTAACCTTTAACGGTTTTAGCAAGGATTACCTGTGGACGACCTTTAGTCTTCGTTGCGCGATCGTATGCTGCATAAACTTTAACCGGATCGTGACCACCACGGTTCAGACGCCAGATGTCTTCATCTGACATGTTAGAAACCATTTCTTTCAGTTCAGGGTACTTACCGAAGAACTTCTCACGGGTATACGCGCCGCCTTTGGCTTTACAGTTCTGGTATTCACCGTCGATAGTTTCGTTCATCAGGTCAAGCAGCTTGCCTGAAGTATCGCGGGCTAAAAGTGGATCCCAGTAGCGACCCCAAATAACTTTGATCACTTCCCAGCCTGCGCCGCGGAATGTACCTTCCAGTTCCTGAATAATTTTTGCGTTGCCACGTACAGGGCCGTCAAGACGCTGCAGGTTACAGTTGATAACGAAAGTCAGGTTGTCCAGGCCTTCGCGGGCAGCCAGACCGATAGCACCCAGGCTTTCCGGCTCATCACACTCACCGTCACCCATGTAGCACCATACGCGCTGTTCTGAACAGTCTTTGATACCACGGTCAGTCAGGTACTTGAGGAATCGTGCCAGATAGATGGCCTGCATCGGACCTAAGCCCATAGATACAGTGGGGAACTGCCAGAAGTCAGGCATTAATTTAGGGTGCGGGTAAGAAGACAGACCTTTGCCGTCTACTTCCTGACGGAAACCGTCCAGTTGTTCTTCGGTCAGACGACCTTCAATGTATGCACGGCTGTAGATACCGGGTGCCACGTGGCCCTGATAGAATACGAAGTCGCCGCCATCTTTTTCATTTGGTGCGCGGTAGAAGTGGTTGAAACCCACATCGTACAGCATTGCAGAAGATGCAAAGCTTGAAATGTGACCACCCAGCTCTAAGTCTTTCTTAGAACCGCGCAGAACCATCATCAGGGCATTCCAACGCAACGCGTTACGGATTTTACCTTCAATAGTCTGGTCACCCGGCATGGTGGGTTCTTGTCCGGGAGGAATGGTGTTGATATATGCCGTCGTTGCATCGTACGGCAAGTGGGCACCATTTCTGCGTGCTTTCTCAATCAGTGATTCTAATAAAAAGTGGGCTCTTTCAACGCCATCTTCTTCTAAAACTGACTCTAACGACTCCAGCCATTCTTGTGTTTCTTGCGGATCCACATCTTGGTGCATCATTTCAGTCATGGTGCCATCCTATTGTTGCTGATATTGAAAACCATCCTTGCCGGCAAAACCGGAGGATGGAAAGACTAAAACCAGGTTGTACGTTACGTAGGCCTTACCGGCTTACTGTTTTTCTTTTCTTACCTGTTACAAACCGGCAAGGTATTACTAAGGCAGTGCCTTAAATCTCCAGGCGTCTTAACGCGCGTTGCACTCGGCTGTCACGCTGGTTAATCGCCAGAAGCGTTTTCTCAATTAACGCAAGGTGGGCGTTACACGCCTGTCTTGCTGCTTCCGGGTCACGGGATGCGATAGCAGCCAGAATTTCCTTACGCTGACGTCTGACTTCGGCGTTAATGTCTATTTCATCATTCTGATGTAAGGCAAACATTTCGAAGTTACGTTCAATATTCTCGACCAGCATGGTCTGCATGGTGCTCATTACATGTAACAACACCATGTTATGGGAGGCGCGCGCCATCACCATATAAAATTCACCGACCGCTTCTGCCAGAGCACGTTTACTTTCCCCCGGAGCGGGTACCGGCAAGTTGTCCAGCGCGGCCTGCAGTGCCTGATAATCTTCAGGCTGGCCCCGCAGCGCTGCGTAATAGGCAGCCATACCTTCCAGCGCATGACGAAATTCAAGTAAATCGAACTGCGTTTCCGGACGACGACTGATAAGCGCCATTAACGGGTCGGTCATTGCCGCATTGAGGTTACGGCTGACAAAGGTGCCGCCTCCCTGCTTGCGCTCAACCAGACCACGGGCCTGCAGGTTGCCAATTGCTTCACGGAGCGAAGGACGGGAAACATCAAACTGGGTTGCCAGTTCGCGTTCAGGAGGTAACTGTTGTCCGGCCAGCAGTGTGCCATCAAGAATCATTGATTCGAGCTGTTCAGTGATGACATCTGATAATTTTTTCCGACCGTGGCGCATACCTGTGCGGTTCCTCGCTTATGAAAAGGGGCGGCCATAATGTAAACAAAGTTACTTGCCACCCACTCATTGGTCATACCATTTTACCTATCTAGTTTAGGGCAGATCGAAATGGAGGTAAATAGTCACCCATCGAAAGTAACTTACATTTAACCTTTTAGACGAGCTAGATATTGAAATTGTTGAAATTTTTTTACAACATCATCTGGTCTGATGAGCGAAACATGTTGTTTTTCTGTTCAAATCCGGTTGATTTAACGTGCTTTAAGCTTCAGGCAACCCATCCGGTAATGGTGAGCACAGATGTGATCACCAGAATAAAAATGATATTCCTTTTTGCCAGTTTTACGCCTGCCTGAACGTGCGCACACGCAGCCATTCTGCTACATGTAGCACTGTCTCCGGCTTCAATAATTTCAGCCTGACGGGCTACAGACCAGAGTACAGCAGGCGTGCCTTCAGACACATTTGTCAGTTTCTCAAGCCAGACGGATGTGGCGCGGGAGAAATGCCCCACCACCAAAAATCCCAATGTCACCGCACGGGCTGGTAACCATTCCAGTGCGAACAGCAACTGCCCTGTGGTCAGCGCTGCCTCCATGTTATTACCGCGGTAATAATGGTGAGCTTCACGGACAAGCATATAGAACAATGCGCCCGGTGCGCCGAAGAATATGAAGAACAACATTACCGCGCCGTAATAGCGGAAGTTTGCCAGCAAAAGTAACTGCTGCATGCGTGTGCCGTCGTCCGGCTCCGGTTCATTGTCTTCTTTACCCAGCAACCCGAGATGTAGTTCTTTTTCATACAAATCACAAGCTTCTCTGTCTTCCCGCTGGGCAGCCTGAAGCCAGGACTTATAAATCCGGCGAAAATTCGTACACCCTAATGCGAGGAACAGCACCGCCGTCTGAACGATAAATGTCAGAAAGCCACCGAATATGTAAGTTTCTGTCAGCCCTAGAAGCACCGCCGGTATAAGAAGGTAGAGCCAGATTTTGCGGGATGCTTGTGTATCGTCGCCGCTTATCCCCATCTTTCGCAAACAGAAGTTAACAAAGACCGGTGACTGCCAGTAGCGGTTCCGCAAGAACATTCTGTCAAACGCCAGCGCTAATAGAAGACTTATCAAAATCACGTCATTATTCCTTTATGCCCGGGTCCGGTGACCCGTTATCACTCAAACAATACTAACTAACGTTACTGTTGCTTTGTCGCTTCAAACGACAAGCCTGTACGCAACCGGCACCAGTCAAAATACTCACCGGGATCGGTTTTACGGCCGGGTGCAATATCACTGTGTCCGGTAATTCTGCCAATGGTGATGGCCGGATGGGTGTCGATAATAAACTGTGTCACCCGTTGTAAGGCCTGATATTGCTCTGCAGTGAAAGGTTCATTATCACAACCTTCCATTTCAATACCGATGGCGTAATCGTTACATTTATTACGCCCCTGAAAAACAGAAAGCCCGGCATGCCAGGCTCTTGCCGACAGCGGCACAAACTGTTCAACCTGCCCGTCACGGTAAATCACACAATGAGCAGATACCTTTACGTTTTTAAGATCGCTATATGAAGGATGTGCATTGATATCAATGGTACCGGTGAACAACCGGCGGATGTCACCTGTACCGTACAGTCCGGCAGGTAATGAAATATTATGGATGACAAGCAATGAAATGCAGGCATCTTCCGGCCGCTCATCATAGAACGGTGACGGTGTGTACTGACTGTCGGGGATAAAATCCATGGTCGCACAGAAAATTTCAGGTCATGCCTAAGTTTGACATCTGCTATTGCCATACTCAAGAATAACCCTACATATAACTTTCAAAGTTAGACACTTATATATAGCCGGGGGAACGGTGAGCAGTGAACATAATGCCGGAAAGTGGATGTACATACTGGCCTGGATTTGCGGGCTGGGCTTGCTGACATTTGTTTTTGGTGACTTGCTTGACCGGCAGGAAAACCCGAATCGTGAACCGGAATCTGTACGCATTGATAATCAGACGGAAGTACGGCTGAAACAAAACCGCGCCGGTCATTACGTCACGGCGGGCACGATAAACGGCGTACTGGTTGAGTTTATGATCGATACCGGCGCAACGGATGTTGCCATTCCCGCACATCTGCAGGAAAGACTTGGCTTAATTCCTACGGGCAGTGCACTGGCACAAACCGCCAACGGTGTGGTTCGCGTTGCAAGAACTGAGTTAAACAGTGTGTCTATTGGCGATATTACTGTTTATAACGTACGTGCGAATCTCAACCCCGGTATGAATGGTGAACAAATTTTACTCGGAATGAGCGTTTTAAAGCAGCTTGAGTTTACTCAGCGCGGAGAATGGTTAATATTGCGTACACTTTAATATAAGCAGAGCGTAAGCATGACTATTCCTTCTCAAGCCGCGATCCGCCAGCAAGTCTCAGAAGCACTGGCTGAAGATCTGGGCGGCAGCTCCGACGCCGGTGCAGATATCACCGCAAACCTGATTGACGCATCCACACAGGCCACAGCCACTATCATTACCCGTGAGGATTGTATTGTTTGTGGTATGGCCTGGGTTGAAGCGGCATTCAACTTGATCGATCCACAAATAGATATCACGATCCATACACAAGACGGGCGTGCAGCCAAAGCTAATGACGTGCTGGTTTCACTGTCCGGTCCTGCCAGAGGCATTCTCACCGCCGAGCGCACTGCGCTGAATTTTCTGCAAACCCTTTCCGGTACGGCAACCGTTGCACATCACTATGCATCGCTGCTTGACGGCTATCCGACGAAAATACTGGATACCCGTAAAACACTGCCCGGACTACGCCTTGCCCAAAAATATGCCGTTGCCTGTGGCGGTGGTCAGAATCACCGGATCGGATTATTCGATGCCTTTCTGATCAAAGAGAATCATATTTTTGCCAGCGGATCGATTACGAATGCTGTGCAGATCGCAAAGCAAAATCACCCGGACAAACCGGTGGAAGTGGAAGTGGAAAGCCTTGATGAGCTTGAGCAGGCGCTGAATGCAGGTGCAGATATCATCATGCTTGATAACTTTACCAACGATCAGATCCAAAGCGCAGTCGACATCACAAAAGGCCGGAGTAAACTCGAAGTGTCTGGCAATATTACGGAAGAAAGATTGCAATCTTTAGGAAAATTAGGGGTTGACTTCATATCTTCAGGGGCATTAACGAAACACGTTCAGGCTATCGATCTGTCGCTTCGTGTCGCTATGAAAGGATAAAATTCACTTACAAATCAAAAGAGTGGATACATTCCTGTTATCCCCTAAAGGTATTCACTCTCATCCCCTCACTGCTGTAGAACCTATTCATATGTATATTTCTGAATACTTGTCAGTTGGCTTGCTCCGCCTATACTGAGCATCAAGTACCGGGGACGTTGAAAAGGACGACTCGGGTATAAATCGTAACTTTGAATGAAAGATTTAATTTAGCGCATTATACGCAAACCCGGAGATATACCATGAAAAATGTTAACGCTCAAAACCAAAAAGGTTTCACTCTAATCGAACTGATGATCGTTGTTGCTATCATCGGTATCCTGGCAGCAGTTGCTTTGCCAGCGTATCAGAACTACACGAAGAAAGCGAAGTTCTCTGAAGTAGTTGCTGCGACACAAGCCCTGAAAACAGCTATTGAAGTATGTGCACAGACTGAAGGCTCTATTACCGCATGTACACAAGGCACTAAAGGCGTACCGGCAGACGTTTCAACAACAGTGGGCAACGTTGCTTCAATCGCGTGGGACGCTTCTGCTGGCGCCCGCACAATTACAGCAACTGCAGTTAGCACTAACGGTTTAGGTGGTGAGACCTACATCCTGACTGGTACGTACAACAACGGTCAAATTACTTGGCAGAAATCAGGTACTTGTTCCTCGAATTCACCAGCAATCTGTTAATCCAAAGATTCAGCTAGCCCGGTCATTGACCGGGCATTTCCGTTTTCACTACCGGCGACTGGATGAGATATGGCAAAGGCAGCAGTAGTTTTTACCTGGCAGGGCAAGGATAAGCGCGGCAGCAATCAGAAAGGTGAAATTTCCGCGATGAATATCACGGAAGCGAAGAACCTGCTGCGTCGTCAGGGTATCTCTGCCCACAAAGTCAAAAAACAGGCAAAGCCCCTGTTTGGCGGAGACAAAAAGATCACCGCTCAGGATATTTGTGTTATATCCCGACAAATAGCTACCATGCTGGCAGCCGGCGTCACCCTTATTCAATCATTGGATATGATCGCATCCGGCCACGATAAAGCCTCCATGCGCAAATTACTTGGCGAAATTTCAACAGAAGTTAAAGCCGGTAATCCTTTGTCATCCGCGTTACGGAAACATCCTCTTTATTTTGACGATTTGTACTGTGATCTGGTGAAAACCGGTGAACAATCCGGTGCCCTGGAAACCATTTATGATCGGATCGCTACTTATAAAGAGAAAGCTGAAGCACTTAAGGCTAAAATCAAAAAGGCGATGTTTTATCCCATCGCCGTTCTTGTTGTCGCGTTTATCGTAACAACAATCCTTTTGGTATTCGTGGTTCCCCAGTTCGAAGAAATTTTCAGTAGTTTCGGGGCTGAGTTGCCGGCGTTCACCCAGTTTGTGCTGGCAATATCGCGATTTGTTCAGGATTATGGCATTTTTATCGGGATGGGCATTGCCGGTGCTATCTTCTTATTTATCCGGGCCTTAAGAAAGTCTAAAGGGTTGCAGGATAAAATGGATGCACTAACACTGAAAATTCCGGTAGTGGGTGAAATCCTGAAAAAAGCGGCGGTTGCCCGCTTTACCCGCACCCTGTCAACAACCTTTTCTGCCGGTGTTCCGTTAATCGGTGCACTGGATTCTGCTGCCGGTGCATCGGGAAATGCCGTGTACCGGGAAGCTATATTGTTCATTAAGAAAGAAGTGGCGGGTGGTCTGCAAATGAACACCGCCATGCGGGCCACTAACGTGTTTCCCGACATGGTGTCACAAATGGTGGCTATTGGTGAAGAATCCGGTTCCGTAGATGAAATGCTGGCAAAAATTGCTACGATTTATGAAGCGGAAGTAGATAATATGGTGGACGGTTTAACCAGCTTGCTGGAACCACTGATTATGGCAGTGCTCGGGGTGATTATCGGTGGTCTGATTGTAGCCATGTACCTGCCTATCTTCCAGATGGGTAACGTGGTGTAACAAATTTGAGCAACCGGTTCAGGTTGCGCACCCAAAACTAATTATTCATTGAGACAGGACTGCTTTTCGGGCAGTCTTGTTGTATCAGAACACGATAAAAATAAAGCGCTTATATGGACGCCATCATTTCATTAATGCAGCAGAGTCTGCCGGTGTTTCTCACCACCATCTTCATTTTCAGTTTGCTGGTTGGCAGTTTTTTAAACGTTGTCATCTACCGTCTTCCTATCATGATGGAGCGAAGCTGGAAAGCGGAATACCAAAGTTACTTTCACGAAAATGAACAGCCCGCAGAGCAGGAACCTTTTAATCTGGTAAAACCGGACAGCACCTGCCCGCACTGTCATCACAAAATCCGGGCATGGGAAAACATTCCTGTGATCAGCTATCTGATGCTGGGCGGAAAATGTGCGGGGTGTAAGGCTGGTATTTCAATCCGTTATCCGCTAGTAGAACTGTTCACCGCGCTGGTATGTACTTTTACAGCCTGGCATTTCGGTGCCACAGCGCAGGGCATCTGGGCGGTATTGGTAGTCTTTATTCTTATTGCGCTGCTCTTTATCGACCTTGATAAAATGCTGCTGCCGGATCAACTAACACTGCCATTGCTTTGGCTGGGCCTGATCTTAAGTACTCAATCTGTTTTTGCCGGTCCGGTGGATGCCATTATTGGTGCTGCTGCTGGCTATTTAAGTTTATGGTCTGTCTACTGGCTGTTTAAATTGCTCACCGGGAAGGAAGGAATGGGGTACGGCGATTTTAAATTGCTTGCCGCATTAGGCGCCTTTACCGGATGGCAAGGTCTGCCCATTATAATCCTGCTTTCCTCCGTGGTGGGAGCCGTGGCGGGTATTACACTGATGATTGTGCAGCGCTCCGGTAAATCTCTTGCGATCCCCTTCGGTCCGTATCTCGCCGTCGCCGGTTATCTCACATTATTGTACAAGGCAGAGATCATAGATGGTTATCTTGCCTGGGTGATGGGTGCATGAGCCATCCTTACGTTGCAGGATTAACCGGCGGGATCGGCAGCGGCAAGTCTGCCGTCAGTGATTTATTTGCGAAGCTCGGCATAACCATTGTCGATGCTGACGTAGTTGCCCGTCAGGTGGTTGAACCCGGTACGCCGGCGCTTGCGAAAATCGCCGGTCATTTTGGCCGTGACATTTTACAAAAAGACGGCAGTTTGAACCGCGCCGCGTTGCGTAAACAGGTATTCGCTGATGAAACGGCAAAACAGTGGCTTAACGCCCAGCTCCATCCGGCAATCAGGGAAGAAATGCGAAAGCAGCTTGAAGCAGCCACCAGCCCCTACGTGATTTTTTCGGTGCCTCTGCTCATAGAAAACGGACTTGATGCAATGGCAGATACTGTGATTGTGGTTGACTGTGAGGAAGACACTCAACTTACGCGGGCACTTAAGCGGGATGGCAGTGACGAGACAACTATCCGCGGGATCATGGCATCTCAGGCCAGCCGTCATGACCGGCTGGCTAAGGCCAGTCATATTATAGATAACAACGGTGCGCTTGAACTTTTACCCGCTCAGGTTGAACAATTACATCAAATATTACTGAAAGCAGCAGAGAAATCCCCCCGGTAGCTGAACGGCTGTTTTTTCCTTAGGGCTTGATATTTTGGCACTTTTGCGCTGTAGTGCTAACAGTTTATCAGAGAGGCCCACATGACCAGCACCACATACGAATTTCCGCTTAAAGAAAAAGTGAGGAATTACCTGCGCATCGAGCATCTGCTTGCGCAGTTGAAGACCGGTGCCTCAGTGCAGAATAAAGCCCTGCATGTGTACTTCTTCGAGCAATTATTCACCCTGATGGATCTGCTGGACCGGATTGATCTGCGTACTGATTTGATTAAAGATCTTGATGTGCATGAACGCAATCTGGTGCACTGGTCCCAATATCCGAATATTGATACAGACGCGCTTGAACAGTCCTTAAAAGTGATTGTACGCCTGAAAGGCAAACTAAAAGCGGAACGCAAATTCGGCACAGCGCTGAAAGATGATAAATTTCTTAACGGTATCCGGCAGCGATTTTCCATACCCGGCGGCACCTGCAGTTTTGACTTACCCAATTTGCACTACTGGCTTAACCGTTCCAAAGAAGACATTCAGGAATCGATGAAAGAATGGCTTTTATCCCTGGCATTGCTGGAAGAAACAGTTTCGGTACTGTTGTCGTTCCTGCGGGAAAGAGGTCCGTTTAAACCCATGGAAGCCACAAACGGCTTTTATCAGGGTGTAGCTGATGACAAATGCGGATTAATCCGCGTTCGCTGTGATGCCAATCAGGGGTATTACCCTACTCTCAGCGGCAATAAATACCGCTTCGCCATTCGCTTTATGCTGTTTGAAAATGAAGCCGGACAGTCTCCCTCAGTGGAGAATACTGTGTCTTTTGCTATGGCAGCCTGCTAGACTGCCGCCATACTTTTTACCTGAAAGAGAGTGAATTCAGTGAAGGTTAACTGTCCTGTATGCAGCACATCTGTCGAGTGGTCTGCAGAAAATAAACATCGTCCTTTTTGTTCCAAGAAGTGCCAGCTTATCGACCTGGGTGAATGGGCTGGTGAAGAGCGCGCGATTCCCGGGCCAAAGCAACATTCTGATACACCGCCCGGAATGCCTGATATCGAAGACATTGAAGCAATGCTCAGTCAGCAGCAGGACGATTTTTTTAAACACTAAACCCTTCCCCGTTGAGCGTTTTGTGTGAATGTATCCGGGCACTCTGCCCGAATTCAGATAAGGCTTTTCTCTTATGTTAAATTCAATTGCACTTATTGGCGGTACTCACGGCAACGAGACCAGTGGTATTCAACTTATCCGCAACTGGCAGAAGTCTGGTTTGCCTGAGCGCTTCTCGTCTCTGAATGTCACCTGTGATTTTGCTAACCCGGCGGCTATGGACGCCAATGTCCGTTTTCTGGATGAAGATTTAAACCGGCAGTTTACTGCTGAACGTCTTGCGGCAGACAACCCGGCCAGAGAGGCTGTTCTGGCAAAATCGCTGAATGAACGCTTTGGCCCGAAGGGTAATGCTGCAACAGATTTTTTCATCGACATTCACAATACCACCAGCCACATGGGCGCTACACTGATTGTGCTGGAAACCGACGAGTTTAATACCAAACTTGCCCGGTTTGTTAAAGACGTCATGCCGGAAGCCAATATTCTGGTGGAAGATGAAAAAGACTACGCATCTCATGGCTATTTATGCACCGTGGGTAAAAAAGGTGTGATGATTGAAGTCGGCGCTCAGCCACAGGGCGTATTACGGGAAGATGTTTACCAGTTAACGCAAACGATGGCGGAAGCGATTCTGGATTTTTGTGTCGCCTGGAATACAGATAGCAGCTCAATGGATTCGCTGCCTGCCTGCGAGGCTTTCAGATTGGGTTATGAGGTAAAATTCCCGCTGGATGAGAACGGTGTACGTAAAGCCATGATCCACCACAGCATTCAGGATCAGGATTTTACTCCATTGCTTCCGGGTGCGCCGGTATTCCGGGGGTTTGACGGTTCAGATTATGTCTGGGAAGGTGACAAAGAAACCTATCCACATTTTATAAATGAAGCAGCATATTTCAAATTAGACGTGGCCTTCGCCACCGCCGACCGGATTGAGTTCTGATCCTGAAGGTTTGTGCTGCCACCAAGTACCGGTTAGTGTGAGACGATAAAAAACAGGCCGCTCTTATTACAGAGCGGCCTGTTTCATTTCTGAAACTATGCAGATCAGAACAACTCGATTTTCGGTTCCCGGGTTTCTTCCGGCGCTACCCGCTTTTCACCGGTAGAGGTGGTCAGGTCGAAGTGAATACGGCGCTGATCTTCCATGACATATTTTTCAAACATTTCCGCCGTACTTAAATTGAATGAATCGTCGAAAGCCTTGCGTCCGTCAATGTAGTCAGAGAACTGGCCGAACAGGCTTACCAGGGCTTCATGTTCCAGTTTTACGTTCTCGGCGCGCTGGCGGATAATATCCTGAAACTGGATCTTACCGATTGCCCCGCTGACTTTACCGGCGATGTCTTTTGCTACGCCGCTGAAGCAATTGAGCATCCGCGGGCTGAATTCCTCGAGCCGGCGGTAATGGGCTGTCATGCTGGCCAGAGAGCCGGAGAACGACGTCAGTAACTCACAGGTTTCGTCACTCTGACTCGTGGAGAGCAATTTTTCACCGTGGATTTTTGCCGTTTCCATGGCGGAACGGATCCCGGATTCAATTTTCTCCGCGGCCTCTGACGACTGGGAAGATAAGGTTCTTACCTGCTCTGCCACCACAGCGAATCCTCGCCCGTATTCTCCGGCCCGGGCTGCTTCAATCGCTGCATTCAGTGCCAGCAAGTTGGTTTGAAACGCGATGTTTTTTACCAGCTCAGTGAGCTCTTTGAGCTTATCAATTTCCTGCAGGACCTCCTGAATCGCCGCAGTGTGCGCTTTGTCGTGTTCATGCTGGGTATTTATTAACTGGGTAATTTCTTCCAGACGGTGGTTTGCCTGGTCAATTTCCGCTGCACTTTCTTCCTTGAATTCAGCAGTATTCCGCTGGGAGAGCTCAATACTGTCGATACCGTTTTGAATGACTTCTTCAATTTGATACAAGGCACTCATCAAGTCGACGGAAGCTTCTTCGGTAATGTTAGAAATACCATCAATCTGTCCGTTCAAAATACTTGCATACTCATCTACCTGCTGGTGAGTGGTATGCAACTGTTCTGAAGTTTTGTCCAGATAAGCATTTGCTTCCGCCAGTGCTGTTTCAAGTTCATCAATGTACCGGGTTTCAGCCACGGTCTGACGTACAACCCAGAGAGCGCTGGTTACGAGACTACAAATAATTGCTCCCCACCATGACAACTGCGTTCCGGCAAACTGGTTTATAAGCAGCACGCTTACCAGCGCGATAACTGTTCCGGTTATACACAGTGCCGCCTGTACAGACGGACTGGCGTACCACTGAGCCTGCTTCAGGCGTGCAACAGCAGTCAGAAATATTTCTCGTAAATTCACCATAAAGCCTCCTACGGCACCAATTGTTTTACTACTGCGATCAATTGATCAGGTTCGACAGGTTTTACCAGCCATCCTGTGGCGCCAGCACGCTTTGCTTCTTCCCTTTTAGTTTGTTGGGATTCAGTGGTCAGCATCAAAATAGGTGTGAATCTGAATTTCGTATTTTTCTTTATTTCTTTAATCAGTTCGATGCCGTTCATTCCCGGCATGTTCAAATCGGTGATGATGAGTTTTGGTGACGCGCTTTGCAGTGTTGTCAGCGCAGCTTCAGCATTTTCCGATTTAATGATGTCGTAGCCTGCACGTTTTAACAGCATCTCCATACTCATCAGCATGGTCGCCGAATCGTCAACTAAATGGATGGTCTTCATTGATCACCTCGTTTCTATGAGAAAAGACTGTCGCATAAAGAGCGATAGTCTTTCGCTCCTGCGGAAAGTGGCGCATATTCGCTGACTGGCTGATGTACTGCGAATGCTTCCGCCAGTTTTACGTTGCGACGAATAGCAGGCAAGATTCTGCCCGCTCCGAATTTCTCCTGCCAGAGACCCAGTGTCTGACGATGTATGCGTAATTTGCCATCCACCATCACGGGCAGAATATCAATACCACTGGCACGGAAGTGCTTATTTCTGATAGCTTTCATACACGCATTCAGCAGCTTGTTTACGCCATCAGAAGCCAGTGGCGTCGGCTCGGCCGGAATAACAATGCGGTGCGCGCCGGCAAGTGCTGATAACAACCGGGGCCCCAGTGTAGGCGGCGTATCAACCAGAATTATGTCGTAGTGCCCGGCGTCGCCTGCGTTATCAAACAACTGACTGAACCGGTTCAGGGAATATGCGGATTCATCAAAGGCGCTGTCGGTATGTGCCAGCGCCAGATGGATCCTGTCGCTGTATGCCAGCACGCCTTTGAACTCTTCGAATTCGCTCATCCACGCCGGTTGAGAAAGTGCAGAGAGTAAGTCCGGTTGTGCAGTGAAACCCAGTTCGATGTGACCCTGATTATCAAGGTCAATCACCAGCACTTTCGCCCCTTTCTCGCTCAGTGCGTAAGCCAGATTCACTACTGTCGTTGTTTTGGCTGTACCACCTTTACGGTTTGCAACCACAAGCACTTTTGTCATGCCTGAGACTCCGCGTTATATAAACCGGCATCAATGGCACGTTTAAGCCAGCCCCACTCTCCCGCTTCAGGCCATACAGAAATACCGGTCCGATGTTTAATTAAAACCTGATACAGGGCGGTATGGGCGTGGGTGAGCTTTTTCAGATTAACCTGCCTTTTCGGATTCTCTGCCAGCCAGAGATCCAGTTCTTCCGCTAAATCGATTTCACAGTTGCCGTCGAGTGCTGCAACTTTTTGCTTGAAAATTATCGGCATGACAGTAACTCCGGAATGTTGATAATGAGCAGAACCCGTCCGTCACCCAGTAAGGCTGTGCCGCTGAAGTGGGCGTAGCCCGCCATCACACCTTCAAGCGGCTTCTGGATAACATCAATACCCTCATGGAATTTATCGATAACCAAACCGATATCCCCGTTGCCTGTGTTTACTACAAGAATAGACTGTTCTTCTGTATTTTGCGTTTCCGGTGCAAAACCCAGATAGTCACGCAGGCAATGAAGCGGTACCAGCTTGTCGCGGATAACCAGCACCTGATGATTCTTGATTTGCTGGATTTCCTCAGGGCGCACTTTTACGGTTTCCACCACGCTGTCCATACTGACGCCGAACATCTGGTCGCTGACTTCAAACATCATCACACGGTTAACCGACATGGTTTGCGGCAACACAAGACGGAACCGTGTGCCGGTACCCACTTCAGACTGCATTTCAATATGACCGCCAGCCTGAGTAACCATGGTTTTCACGGCATCCATTCCCACACCGCGACCGGATAAATCAGACACCTGCTCGGAAGTGGAAAAGCCGGGTGCAAATATCAGTTGCAGTGCTTCGTCATCATTGATTGATTCAAGCTGCGCTTCGGTAATTACGCCTTTCTGGTAAGCCAGCATTTTGATCTTCGCCGGATCAATGCCCTTACCGTCATCGCGGATTTCTATCACCACGTTGTCATCCTGTGGTGTGGCAATGAGCTCAATTTTTCCGGATTCATTTTTACCTGCACTGAGACGGTCAGCCGGAGACTCAATACCGTGATCGATACTGTTTCTCAGTAAGTGAATTAAAGGCTCAGACAAAGACTCAATCAGATTCTTATCAAATTCCGTGTCTTCTCCCTGCATTTCAAGGTCAATCTTCTTATCAAGCTTGCGGGCCAGATCCCGTACCAGGCGGGGATAACGCTGAAACACGTGAGATACCGGAACCATACGAATTTGCAGAACAGCACTTTGCAGCTCTTCGGTAAGACGGTTCACGATAGTGAAGTGTGACTTAATCTGTTTGCTGAGTTTTCTGCTGCCGCCTTCTTCTTCTGCCTGCCGGGCAAGATAAGGCAGAGAATTCTTCGCTACTGTCAGCTCGCCCACCAGGTCCATCAGGTAATCAATTTTCTCCTGATTAACTTTTAACGTACGTGGTACCTGACGCTCTGCCGTTTTAGCCGGAGCTGTACCCTGAGCCGCCTCTTCTGCAGCAGGCTCCGGAGCGACAGGAACGTTTTGTTCAGTTTTCTTAGCAGCAGTTGCCTCAGGCATTACAGCGTCAGCTTCTTCCTCGCCTGTGTCAGCCTGAGGTACTTCAACCTGTTCACCGGCAATGAGAGTCAGCAAGTCTTCAACAGACCGTTCAACCACATCAGCACCCAGTACACGGCTGACAACCAGATTCACTGACGCCAGCGATGCAGGATTGCCTTCGCCTACCGCCAGGCGTTCCAGTAAGGCCTGTTGCTGCTCCAGCATGGCAAGGGCACTTGGCGATAATCCATCACCATTTCCGCAACCGGAGTCATCTGTCGTTAAGTCTGGTGCCTCAGCGTTATTTTCAACAGTGACAGACTCATTACCTGAAGCGTCACTGGCTTCAGCCTGCGCCTGCTCTTCGAAAGAAGCAGCATCTCCGGCTGAAGTGGCAATATCACAGAAGCGTGACAGGGCCTCACCTGCTGCGAGTTTTTCAAGCCCTTCACTGATTTGCCAGTGTACGGAGTCCGGATTCAGCGAAGCACACAGGAAGCTGCATATGCGGGCCACTTGCTCGTTGTCTGCCAGCGCTGCCGCTTCGGTGATACCATCAGCATCATCACTTTGTAAGAAGCCGGTCAGCAGCGGCTCACATAATGAGTAAAAGCTGGCTGCGGAAATAGCATCATGTTCATACTGGCCTTCGTAATACGCAAAGTGCCCGGCCAGTGAAGCTGAACTGGCCACACAGAGGATTGTAATGTCCAGGTGGCAAAGGAAAACATCTTCAGGACCTTCTACATGATTTTTACGGGACAAAGTGTGAAAGATAAGCCCCGGGGTCGCCAGACTGACATTAAACGGATCTTCACCACGAAAGAAGCAATCTGCATCCGGTGTATAACGGATAACATGAACCATTTCATCACTTTCCAGTGCGCTGAAAAACGCTTTGATACGGTACTTCGCGTCCAGCTCATTTAACCAGGCAGCCGCCTTTTCTGGTACGGGTGCAACAGTAGCCGGAGAATCAGATGCGCCGTTATCAATGAGATGGCTTTCTCCTTGCTCAGCGACTGAGCTGGTCCCGCCGGATTCCGGTTCCATAAAACTACGCAATCTGGCAGCTAGCCCGGTGGACGTTTCTTCCCACTGAGATAATTGATGGGTTCCCGACTCAAGCTCATCAAAAAATGTACTGATTTGATCAAATGCTTCTAACAGCACATCACCAAGTTCATCGGTAAAAGACACTTCGTCGGCACGCATGCAATCCAGTAAATCTTCAGAGGCATGAGCAAGGCGGGTCAGCGGCTTGATATCGAACAGATCCGATGAACCTTTGATAGTGTGGATATCACGGAAAATCGTATCGACCGCTTTAGCGTCATAGCCACTGTTTTGCAGGGTCAGCAGCTCCTGGCTGGCAGATTCCAGATTTTCCCTGGATTCACCGATGAATGTATCTAACAGCTCACTCATAATGATTATTCTCCCAGCATCAGTGACACCATGTCATTTAACGTGGTGCCGTCCACGGGTTTGGTCATATAGAAGTTTGCACCACAGTCGAATGCCCGGGTCGCGTCTGCAGCCTGAGATTCTGTGCTTATCATAATAATAGGCACCTGATTCAATCCTGCATCCCGGCGAATTTCCTGACACAGACGGTAGCCATCCATTTTCGGCATATTGACATCAACCATGAACAGATCGATTTGTTTACCCATTGCCTTTTCGAGCGCTTCTACGCCATTTTCTGCTTCTTCCACATGGCGTTGCGCGCTGGCAACAATCATCCGGTGGTAGGTGCGGACAGTATTGGCATCATCCACAATCATGATAGTTTTCATCTGCTGACTCCCTCGAACCCGGGCTTCTGGTAAACAATAACGTCACCGAACTTTTTAATTTTGAATAATGAGCAAATGCGGCTCATGGACTCACTGTGGCCTAAGAATATGTAGCCTCCGGGCTTGAGTGCGTCATATAACACCTGCGCTGCCTTACGACGGGAATCGTCGTCAAAATAAATCAGCAGGTTGCGACAATAAATCAGGTCGAATGAACGGAAACGGCCGGGCACTTCAGCGCCAAGAATGTTCGCCAGACATAAAGTCACGGACTCTTTAATGTCGGGACTCAAATGGAACTCATTGCCCTTCTGAGTGAAATAACGCTGCCGGACAGTCAGCGGAATATTTTGAACAGACCGCTTGGAATAAATGCCTCGTTTAGCATGTTCAAGGACACTGGTATCGATATCAGACGACACAATCTCCACGTCACGGTGATCCAGTCCTTTCCAGTACTCAAGCAGGTAAATTGCTATGGAATAAGGCTCTTCACCTGTGCTTGAGGGTACTGACCAGATCCTTAGATCCTCACCCGCCAGGCGCATGCTGTCTAAATCATCCATTAAATGACGGCACATGGTTTCGAACTGGTATTCCTCGCGGAAGAAGTAGGTTTCGTTCACCGTCATGGCATTAACAAGACTTTGAAGCTCTTCTCCGGACGCCTGAAAACGCATGAAGGTAAAGTAACTCTTAAACAGATTATGGCCGGTTTGCTTCATGCGCTCTTTCAACCGTTTATCAACGAAGTATCGTTTGGAATCTTCGAAGTAAATGCCGGTTTTCCGGTAGAACATTGAGCGGAACCGGTCGAAGTCAGCGTCAGAGATGTCCTCTGCCGGCGACGTTGTCCGGATGCTGGTCATACACCCTCTCCTGCAACAGAATCCCGAACACACTGAATCGCGAACTGGATATAAGCTTCACCGGGAAAACGGGCAGATACTTTTTCGAGTACCTCCAGCGTTCCGCTATCGCCAATTTCTGACAGTTTATCTACTGCGGTACCCACCACATTGATGTTGTTATCGTTCAACACGACGTTGTGCAACCACGTTGCAGCATCCGGATGACGAATAGCGCCGATAACGTCCACGGCAAAAATCCGTACATCACTGTCTTCATCACATAAAAGTTCGTTTACATGGGCTGCGAACAGTACCGGCTGGCTTTGCAGCAACTCAATTGCCCCGTTACGTACCTGCGCATCTTCCGACTTCAGCTTTTCAAGCAGCGCACCGGCCATATCTTCGTCACACATGCCTTCAACAGCGCTGAATAACGCCTCCAGTACGGTGGGCTCGTGCTCAATGTCAATTTGCTCAAGCAAAGCAGTCCTGGCTGCCAGATTGTTCGTCAGATCTCTTGCCGCCCAACGTCTGACATCGGCACAACTCGCCTGTAAATCGTCAATAAGGGACGCCAGGTCTCTGCTATTTTGTCTGCGGTCAGCCTGACTGGCAGACTCTCCGCGGCTTTTTCTCAGTCCCATAGCGTACTCCTATTGCTTACACAAATGATTAATACGTTGAGCGATGGCGTGACTGTCAAGCACATGACTGGCGCACCCCGCCTGAATCAGTTCTTTCGGCATCCCAAATACAGTCGCGGTTGCTTCACTCTCTGCAATGGTCACAGCACCTCTGCTGTAGGCTTTCGACATGGCAGCCACGCCATCGCACCCCATACCGGTAAGCTGGACACACAGCATGTGTCTGGGATCAAAACACCCCAGTGCCGACTCCACCATACGATCTACGCTGGGGTGCCAGAGGAAGTTAGGGCTGGCTGGTATGGGCCTGACAAACACCGTGTTCTGGTTTTTAACGAACGACAGGTCTGCATCCCCTTTTGCGATATATACTTTGCCGGTCTCCACCGGCATACGGCTGCTGACTTCCACCACTTCAAGAGGGCACAAATCATTCAACCTTTTCGCCAGTGCGGCGGTAAACGCTTTTGGCATATGCTGCGCCACGACTACCGGGCAGGGAAAGCTGGCCGGCAACTGAGACAAAATCTGCTCAAGTTTGCGCGGGCCACCGGTGGATACACCAATCATCACCACCTGAACCTTGCTGCTTTTTACCGGCGCTGCCGTTGCTTTTACCGCTGCCGTTTGCTGTTGCGTGTGCACGGGCTTTGACGGTGCTGCCGTTCGCCTGACGTTTGCGGTAAGGGCTTCAATTTTGGAAATCAGCTCATCTTCAATGTCGCTGATATCCGCACTTACCGTTCCGCCGGGCTTCAGGACAAAGTCCGCCGCGCCCAGTGCCAGCGCTTCCAGTGTCACCAGCGTACCTTTCTGTGTCAGCGATGACAGCATCAGCACCGGACACTGGTGAAACTTTCTTAGCAGACTGAGACAGGTCAGACCGTCCATTACCGGCATGTTGATATCTAAAGTAATCACATCAGGTTTAAAAGCTGCTGATTTCGTCAGTGCTTCCTCGCCATCGCGGGCTGAATCAACCTGGTAGCCCCGTGCAGTGAAAACCTGTGTGAACAGTTTCCGCATCAAGGCAGAGTCATCTACCACTAATACTTTGACTGCCATCTTCCCGTTAACCCCCGTTTACTTTTGCAATATCGTTGTCGTTCAGCAGTACCGACGGCTCGATGAGCTGAATGATGCGCTGCTCTTTGTTGAGCTTGATGAGCTTGTTTAACAGCTCGGTTTGCTCATCAGACAGTGAAGGCGCATCTTCGATAGAATCGCTAATGACGGTTTTAACTTCTGCAACGCCATCCACAATAAAGCCGGTTTTTTGCTTATTGCGGGTAAGCACCACAATACGCTGCCGGTCAGTGGCTTCCGCTTTGGGTAATCCAAGCCGGGTACGCAAATCAATCACAGGCAGTACCGTGCCCCGCAGATTGACAATGCCTTGCAGGTAGTCCGGTGTATTGGGCACGCTTTCCAACTTGTCGGGAATGCGTGTTATTTCCTGGGTATCTTCGATGCTTACCCCGTACTCTTGACCGGCAATGGAGAAGATCACGTATTGGGCATAGTCTTCTTCGGTCAGCACCCCTTCGTCCTGATTAGCCATATCAGAAACCTCATCTTGTAAATCAACCTGGCTCAGCGCCTGGCTTAGCGAGCGTTGGAAAACGCTGTGCAAGTTAACGATAGAAATGAGTCGCTTTGTGCCTTCCACACGGTAAACTGCTTCCAGCGCGCCATCGGTATATCCGTCGTTACACATTGACGGAACAGGCTCCAGCGCCGACGGCGATATACTCACCACATTGCTGACTTTCGCGACCACAAAGCCCACAGCGGACTGACTGCTGTCGCTGCAGTTAACAATGATGATGCGGGTAGCATCGTTCATTTCGCAGGGCTGCATGCCAAGATTCATGGCCAGATCCACGATGGGAATAATTCTTCCCCGCAGATTCACCAGCCCCAGCACCGAAGGGTTGCTGTCGGGTAACGCGGATATATCGTCGGGCACCCGCACAATTTCACCCACATCATGGAGATAAAAAGCAAATTCTTGTCCGGCTATGGAGAAGCACACCAGTTGCTGCAAATCATCTTCGGCTTCGTTGTTGTTGTCTTGCGAACCGGTGCGGTTTTGCTGGAGTTGCAGGCCGGAACCGTCTTTTTTATGGCTGACGGTTAACTGTGACTGCACCAGGTTTTCAACATTGAGGATCTGCTCCAGCGGTTCGTTCTTTTGCTTAATTAACCCTTGCAGGTAGTCGTAAGAAATTGACGAATCGCCTTGCTTGTCATTTACCACGGTGTCTTTCGGTACGCTGTAAACACGGTTTACTTTGTCGACCAGAAAGCCCGTCATACCTAACGTTGACTCCACAACGACAACACGGGACGTTTCTGTTTGCTCTGCTGTACACGACAGCAAAATAGCCCGTAAATCGTAAACCGGCAGTACATTACCCCGCAGGTTTGCCAGCCCCATCATCTGGTGGGGCCCCAGCGGGACACCTACCATCACAGGTACACGTATAATTTCGCCAACAGACTGCATGGGAAATGCAAATTTCTCTTTTCCAATCTGGAAAGAAACAAACTGCAGCTCGGTGTCTGTTGCGGTAATTTCCTGAGTTTCCATTTCTTGCATGGTCTCACCTCACCTTTAACTCTGAATCAACCGGCCTTAGCTGTTTTGCATTTCATCAGCGACAGAGGAAATTTCCTCAATAGAGCGGGCAAGAATTTCCACACCTTTGCTCTGCTGTTCTGCGGCAGACAATGCCTGCTGACAGTTACTGCTGGCCTGCTCATTCGCTGCGGCAATTTGCTCCAGGCCCTTCTGCGCCTGGGCTACAGCGGCTGCAATTTCTTCCCCGGCTTGCTGCATTTCCTTGTTGTAAGAAAGCACTTCTGCCATATCGGTTGCTATACCGGCGATGTCTTCAGTGGTTTGCTTTGCTTTTTGCACTTCGCGGTAGGCACTTTCTGCCACGTTGGTCAGGTCAGTTTTTACATTTTGTGTCTGATCCTGAATGGCTTTGATGAGATCTTTGATTTGTTCAACATTCTCAGCGGCCTCATCGGCAAGGCTTTGAATATCGGCAGATACCACGGCAAAACCTTTTCCATATTCACCCGCCCGGGCTGCTTCCACAGCACCGTTAACGGCAAGCATGCTGGTTTTCACTGACACGGTGGTGATGGTATCGATAACTTTGTCGATAGTGCGGGTCATTGATTCCATATCAGTAATGGCTGATACGTTTAATTTGCTGGTTTCCAGTGCGGTATTGATACCTTCCACCATTTCTTCAATAAGTGCGCGGTTCTCTTTCAGCAGTTCTGTTATTGCCTCTCCACGGGTAAGCGCGTTTTCAGACTGAGCAGAGGCTTCCGCCACACCATCGCGGAGGGTGTCAATATTACTCACCGCTTGATCAACCGCTGATGCTGCCTGTTGCGCACCGTTGTTAATCTGATTCAGAGCCGTGGATATTTCTGTGGTTGAGCGGCTGATTTCCTCCATGCTTGCAGATAACTCTTCTGCCGAGGACGCTACTTCTTCCGCGCTTTTATTGATGTCGGTGCTATTTTTAAGCTCTTCAGTAATAATTTCCAGAGACTGGGCAGCCTGCTCAGCTTGTGACAGAGCGCTACTTTGCTCTGAAATGTTACTGGACACTTCCTGGGCAGCAGAAGACTGTTCGTCAGCAGCACAGGAAATGGCTTCAGACCCTGCCTGGATTTCTTTTGCGGCATTATCCATTTCGCGGATTTTGGTCTGCAGTGATTCAGAGCCGTTAGCAATGATCTGCATATCTTCTTTGATTTTGGCCAGTTGACTGGTTACCGCTTCGCCTTTTGTCACTTCTTCCAACGCGGCTTGCGATGATTGTTTTACTGCGTCAGAAACCTGATTTGACTGCTGCTGAATTTGCTCGATTTGCATGGCGATGTCGGCAGCGCTCTTGTCCGATACTTCAGCCAGAGCACGTACGGTATCAGCCACAACGGCAAAGCCTTTACCGTGTTTACCGGCGCGTCCGGCTTCGATTGCTGCGTTTAATGCAAGTAAGTTGGTCTGGTCGGCAATGCGGGTTACCTGCTTAACAGCCTCACCAATATTAGACGCTTGCTGTTCCAGTTCGCTCATCATGACTACAGAGCGCGACTGGTGCTCGGACGCAGTCTTTACACTGTCCATCATATTGCCGAGGTTACCCATTACACGGTCCACGAAGGTCTGTAACAGATTGGTTTTATCCAGGGTCTGACCGGATAAGGTGAGCTGAGATTTAAGTGATGAAGATATCTGGGTGATCGCAGCCAGACTCTCCTGACTCGCACTACTGGACTCCTCTGCACCGGCAGCAATTTCATTGATGGCAGTACCAAGCTGGTCCGTCGCGCTGGCAGACTGACTGATGCCACTGGCCAGTTCAGCTGTCGCGGTCGCTACCCGCTCGGCAGCTTGTTGTTGCCTGGCGAGCGTGCGGGCCTTTTTTCGCTGCTCTTCTGCTTCTCTGCGTAGTTTCGCGTCAACTCTCACGGCCGGTGTGGCCGGGCTTGCCTCAGTGCTTTTTTTCAGTGCCATGGAAAACCTCGGAAATTTACTATGAATGAACGTTTGCTTAATAGCGCGTTTAGTAAAGATTTAGAGCAGGCTTGAAATTTTTAGGTATCAAACAGGATACCTTGGTATAGGAGGAAATCTGGTTGTGGGGGGATCTCCCCATAAGCACACCTTTGTCGCCTTATACACAAATGTCGCAAAAACTACATTTAGGTATAAGATCTCAATGACTTAGGGGGCACCTGAGAAGACCGTACGCAGCGGAATATCTGTCAATCTAGCCTTTTGGCGTAGTCAGATTATAATACCGGACTTTTTTTGTATTTATTTCAAACATTAAATGGCTGTAATGAAATAACAGGTTATAAATGCGAGAAACCCCGGCTTTTCATGGCCGGGGTTTCTGATTTCAAAAAATACGTTGACTGAGTTCAGCCCTGTAGCTTTTCTATGATCGCTACATTCGCCGCGGGAAAATCTTCGGGCTCCAGTGCACAAAGCTTAAGCCACTTGCCCTGTTGTCCTTCCAGACCGGCAGGTTCACCGGCGAAGTCTGTGACTGTATGAACATCAAGCAGTACCCGCTTATCTCCGTAATCGTGACCGATAACAGTCAGTGGCTGACTGGTCTGTATATCAATGCCAATCTCTTCTTTAAGCTCACGTGCCAGTGCCTGAGTTACCGTTTCGCCGGCATCCACTTTACCACCGGGAAATTCCCATTTACCGCCCTGATGTTTGTCGTCGGGCCGCTTACATATATAAACAAGCCCGTCACGAAGTACAACACCAACGGCTACATGTACTTCTTTCATTAAGACAGTTTACCGTGGCACTGTTTGTATTTTTTGCCAGAACCGCAAGGACACGGGTCGTTACGGCCTACTTTAGGCCCCTGGCGCATTTCAGAGCGGATACCTGACTGGCCATCGGCCTCCGGCGCCTGTTCAGGTGCCTCTTCATGGTTAAAGTTCTTAGGCACATCGTCAGCCTGACGACGCTGCTCTTCCACCTTTTCCACGTCAGATTCAGCTTTTACCTGCACACGGCTCAAGATGGTGATGACTTCCACTTTCAATGCTTCAAGCATACCCGAGAACAGTTCAAAGGATTCACGCTTATATTCCTGCTTAGGATTCTTCTGGGCGTAACCACGCAGGTGAATACCCTGACGAAGGTGGTCCATTGCCGCCAGATGCTCTTTCCAGTGACTGTCGAGGTTTTGCAGCATGATCGCTTTTTCAAACTGACGCAGTACATCCGGGCCTACCGCATTTTCCTTTTCCTGATAAGCGCCTTCGATTTCTGTCAGAACACGCTCACGGAGTTTTTCTTCGTACAGCTTGTCATCGCTATCAAGCCATTTCTGCACTGGCAAGTCGACTTTAAAGTCTGCTTTCAGACGCTCTTCCAGCCCCGGTACATCCCACATTTCTTCCAGTGACTGGGGAGGAATGTACTCATCAACTACGCCATTCACCACGTCTACACGGATAGCTTTAATCGTTTCGCTGATGTCACCTTCGTCCAGCAGTTCGTTACGCTGTTCGTAAATGACCTTACGTTGATCGTTAGCCACGTCATCGTATTCCAGCAACTGCTTACGGATATCGAAGTTACGGCCTTCCACTTTACGCTGGGCGTTTTCAATTGCGCGGGTTACCCACGGGTGCTCAATGGCTTCGCCATGCTCCATGCCGAGGCGCTTCATCATGCCAGCCATTTTCTCAGACGCGAAGATACGCATCAGTGCATCATCCAGCGACAGGTAGAAACGGCTGGAACCGGGATCGCCCTGACGGCCGGCACGACCACGTAACTGGTTGTCAATACGGCGTGATTCGTGACGCTCTGTACCAATGATATGCAAACCACCGGCATCGAGTACTTGCTGATGCAGCGCTTCCCATTCATCTTTCAGTTTCTTAAGTTGAGCTTCAGTAGGGTTTTCCAGTTTCTCAGCTTCGGCTTTCCAGTTACCGCCAAGCACAATATCTGTACCACGACCGGCCATGTTAGTCGCGATGGTAACAGCGCCGGGACGGCCGGCCTGAGCGATAATATCCGCTTCCTGTTCGTGGAACTTGGCGTTCAGCACTTTATGCGGCACTTTTTCTTTCTTCAGAAAGCGGGACAGCAGTTCAGAGTTTTCGATAGACACCGTACCGACCAGTACCGGCTGACCTTTTTTCACTGCAACACGGATGTCAGCCACAATGGCGTCGTATTTTTCCTGTGCAGTCAGATAAATCAGGTCGGCCATATCTTTACGGGCCATTGGACGGTTAGTCGGAATAACCACGGTTTCCAGTCCGTAAATAGACTGAAATTCAAATGCTTCGGTATCGGCAGTACCAGTCATACCGGCAAGTTTATCGTATAAACGGAAATAGTTCTGGAAGGTAATCGATGCCAGAGTCTGGTTCTCGTTCTGGATCTTTACGCCTTCTTTGGCTTCTACCGCCTGGTGCAGGCCCTCAGACCAGCGACGGCCCTCCATTGTGCGGCCCGTGTGCTCATCAACAATAACGATTTGATCGTCTTTTACGATGTAATCCACATCTTTCTGGAATAATTTGTGGGCACGCAATGCCGCATTGATATGGTGAAGCAGAGAAATATTACCGGCAGCAAACAGTGATTCTCCTTCCGGCAAAATACCGTTACGTTGCAGAATTTCTTCAACGTGGATTTGACCCCGTTCGGTCAGGTGAATCTGACGGGCTTTCTCATCAACGGTGTAATCGCCGTCGCCTTCCTGCCCTTCTTCGTCTTCTTTTTCCTGCTGAACCAGCTCAGGTATCACCGTATTGATCGCTCTGTACAGGTGAGAGCTGTCCTCGGCTGCACCGGAAATAATAAGCGGCGTTCTTGCCTCATCAATAAGAATAGAGTCAACCTCATCCACTACCGCGTAGTGCAACGGGCGCTGAACGCGATCCTGCGGGCTGAAGGCCATATTGTCACGGAGGTAATCAAAACCAAATTCGTTGTTCGTTCCGTAAGTAACGTCGGCGTTGTAGGCCTCACGCTTCATATCCGGTGACATGCCGGGCACATTACACCCTACTGTCATGCCTAAGAATTCAAACAATTCGCGGGACCAGTCGGCATCACGGCGGGCCAGGTAATCGTTCACGGTAATAACGTGGACACCTTTAGCGGTCAGTGCATTCAGGTAAGTAGGTAAGGTCGCGGTAAGGGTTTTACCTTCACCGGTACGCATTTCTGCAATTTTACCTGTGTGCAGTACCATACCACCAATCATCTGTACGTCGAAGTGACGCATACCGTAAACGCGCTTACTGGCTTCACGTACGGTGGCAAAGGCATCGTTAAGGATATCTTCCGGGGTTTCACCTTTTTCCAAACGAGCTCTGAGTTCGGCAGTTTTCGCCTTTAGCTGCTCATCGCTTAACGCTTCGTATTCCTTTTCCAATGCGTTGATGGCATCGACGTTCTTTTTTAGTTTTTTTATGAGACGGTCGTTACGGCTACCGAATACTTTCCTCAGGATGCTTGCAAACATTTGGTTGATGATTCCACTACTTTTTTACGAGTTCCGGCATCCCGGTGGGCTCGTAGATTTAAAATAAATGACGCCGCGCACATCATGTGCATGGTTGTCACCCTATCTGTTTGTGCTGGTTTACCGGAGTAAACCTTTTCTGGCTGCTGCTTAACGTCTTTTGGTAACGTACGGCAGAGGATCGATTTGTTGCCCGTTTCTTATTACTTCGTAGTGAACATGAGCACCTGTGGAGCGGCCGGTACTACCCATCACTGCGATAGTCTGACCTTTTGTTACAACGTCACCGATAGCAACCGACAGTGCCTGATTGTGCCCGTACCGGGTCACCATTCCATCACCATGATCGATTTCTATCAGTAAGCCATAACCGTGACGTTCTCCTGCCCAGGTCACGATGCCTGCAGCAGTGGAAACAACGTCATCACCAGATTTACCCGCAAAGTCCAGCCCTTTGTGCATTGCTGGATTGCCGGTAAAAGGATCTGCGCGCATGCCGTAATAAGAAGACAACCATCCCGACGCTATTGGCCGGCCAGATAATTGACTCTGTTCATGGATATGATGCCCCCGGACAAGACTTTCAAGCATCGCCAGCTGCTGTTTTTTCGCAGACACAGTCTGCTGTAAAGCGGCGATTTGTTCCATCAGGGGTTCATTATCCACGTCTTTTGGCGAAGAGCCGGGGTCAAAGGCGTCTAAATCTTCTGCCTTCATCCCAAATTCAGCGGCAATTAATTTGCCTTTTTCATCAAGTTGCGACACCGTCGCATCCATTTCAGCAAGACGCTCTGCCAGAATTTGTAATTGCTGACGTGTGCTGGCAGCCAGTGCATCAACTTCTGCACCTCCGACTTCATTAGCGGCCTGAGCAAGCTTAATTCTTGCAATATCTTCGGAAACGGAATCAGTGGAACGGCTGGAAACTAACATGAATAACGACGAGAGTACGGTAAAACTCACCAGTGTTCTCACACTGATGCTTTTCCTGTATCGCTTCTGCTTACCAATAAAGGTTATCGTTAGTTTCATCGGGCACTCTTAATAAAATCCGGACTAGTTTACCGCTGTTAATGCAAATGAACAAACCACAATCAGATACTCAGTGCGTTTTTTTCATACCCCGTAAGACAAGGTAAGCAGAATTGACGACAAAATACACGGAGGATGACTACTTTCTCTCCCGTAACGGAAAAATATTATTCTTCAGGCTACTCAGCGCCGCGAGAATATGCGGTGAACCTTCCATGTGGAAACGGTTACTGTTAACCAGCATCTCCGGCTTTTGTTTAGTGACTTTTTCCGGTAAATCTTCTGCCACTGGTTGCTGCGGCTGTAACTGAAGCCAGCCTTCTTTCCCGCACCGCTTAACCATGTACATTGCTTTATCAGCCAGGATAAGGGTGTGAGACCATGTCCAGCCAGCCTCCCCGCCGGGCGGATGGTAACATACGCCAACAGAGCAGGTAGGCGGCGAACTGAGCCTTTGTTGGTGAGGCCAGCGCGTCAGCTCCATAGAACACATCAGGCGTCCGATAAATTCACTTACGGAAATGCCTGCATCCAGCACAATCAAAAACTCTTCGCCGCCCCAGCGGATAACGTGATCGGCACTGCGCACTTCCCTGCGCAAAATATCTGCGAATTTAACCAGAATATCGTCTCCGACAGCATGGCCTAATTCGTCGTTCAGGACTTTGAAATTATCGATATCGAGAATGATACAAAATACCCCCCGTTGCTGGCGGGCAGCCTTCGCAAGGATTTTATCGATAAAGGTATCGAGATAGCGGCGGTTGTTAAGCCGGGTCAGGGAGTCGGTCAGGCTTGCCTGCTGCAATTGTTCGTTGGCTTCAGCCAGCTGCTTGTTTGCCTTATCAAGCTCCGCAGTGCGCGCGGTCACCATGGCCTCCAGTTGCAGTCTGGCGCGCTCCAGCCGGCGGGTTCTGATGTGGTATACCGCCCAGAAAGCGAGGACAGCGAGCAACACAAATACCAGTCGCATCCATTGTTGTTCGTACCAGAAGGGCGGCATGGAAAAACGGAAAAAGGCAGGCTCTCCCCAGGCATTCCACTCTTTCATGCGGGCTTCCACTTCAAATGTGTAATCGCCCGGGGGTAAATTCGTGTAAAACGCTTCCCGCCTGTTTCCGGCGTCAATCCAGTCACGGTCGTACCCGTTCAGGCGGTAACGGAATTCCAGTGCACTGTTACGGTAAAATCGGGGGCTGGTGTAATTGATCTGAAGATTCCGCTCCCCCTCAGGGAGTAAAGCCCCCGACTTTGTCACGGATTCACCCTGCACAATGATTTCATCGACTACCGGCACCAGTCCTCTGCGGTTAATCGCACTCAGAGTTAAATCAATGGTTGCCACTCCGTTGAGTGTGGGCAGATAAAGTATATTGCCGTCAACAAGACCTTTCGCATTTCCCGCGCCGTTGCAGCAGCGGATCCCGTCAGTGTCGGACTCCGGGCCATAATCGTCCACAAGCATAGACACCTCCACCGGCGCACCGGCTTCAAGTGAATGCTTACTTATCTGATACACACCTTTCAGGCTGGAAATGACCAGATTGTCGTCTTGTTCAGCCATAAACATCACGCCGGATGCCGGTAGCTGACGTTCATCCGGCCAGTACCAGCCAGACTGCTGCTGAACCGCAAAGCCGGACTGAAAAGTCCCGACCAGCATACGGCCGTCTTTGAGTTGTCCTATATAGGCAATTGACACTGTGTTGAGAATGTCATCATTGACAGGTATCCGCTCACCCTTGCCGTTCAGGTGGATAAGGCCGCCGGTGGTGCCCGCCCAGATATCGCCTGTGTTGTCTGCAAACACAAAGCGGGTATTACCAATCTCTTCACCGTTACTAAACGAAACTTTTTGCAGCGTTTCCTGATCCCAGCGAAACAATCCGCCTGTAGAGGCCACCAGCACATCGCCGCCAGGAAACTCTTCAATGCCGTTAATTTGCATGCCATCAAGTTGCGGGAACCGCTGTAACACCTGGTAGTTTTCATCAAGATGCACAAGACCACTGCGGGTTCCCAGCCATAACGTATTGTCTGTGGCCGTTAATATTGAATACACCACGTGATTAGGCAACCTGGTATCCTGTATTAAAGGCGTAAATTGATGATTTTTCAGCAGATAGAGCCCGGCATTCGTGCCGGCAAGGATCCCGTCCCCCTGCTTGCCGAAAGTCCAGACATAGGGTTCATCAAGACCAGCCTTCTTACCCAGACTGGCTGTTCCGTCATAGCGCAAACGCTGCAGACCGTGAGTGCGGCTTCCAAACCACAGGTTGCCCGCTCTGTCTTCGAAGGCAGACACGAACCAGGGAGACGTTCTGCCTTTAATTTCGGTCACCTCCTCTACCAGAGTATGGCCGGTAAGTTGAAGAAGACGTTGCTTACCGCCTATCCAGAGGTTGCCCTTACTGTCAGCAAATAACATCTCAATAGGATCACTAATTACGCCGGACGTGGTTTCATACGCCCTGAGTTTGTTGCTGTCGCTGGCAATGAAAAGACCTTCGGACGTCCCCACCAGAAGCTGCTCGCGATACTGCGCAAGGTGAATAATGTGCGCACCGGCAGGCAACCCGCTTGCGGGCACTGACTGGATGATGTGTTGCCCGTCCAGATAACTCAGTCCGGTACTTGAGCCAATCCAGAGGCGATGTTGATCTGTGGCGAGGGTTCGGATATGCCCGGCTTCCCCTGGTATACGGTTTACATGTTCACCACTTGCTGAAACCCGGAAAAGACCGTCTCCGGCAGCGTAAAGATATCCGTTAAACCAGATAATATCGTTAATTGCTCCCAGAGACTTCCCGTCAAACAGCACTTCTTCTATTTGCCCGTCTTCCATTTTTAGCAAGTGATTTGATGTACCGACAAACAACCTGTCATCCGGTGTCACAAAGACTTTCCGCAGAATAGGGTCGGAAAACAGTGGCGATGTTCTGCCATCAAAGATACGGAACCGGTTGCCATCAAACCTCGCCAGTCCTCCCTCTGTGGCTACCCATATAAAGCCGGTATTGTCTTCAGCAATACTGATGGCAGAGACCTGAGGCATATTGTTACGGGTATCCCAGATACGCTGATGATACTGACTGTAAGGAATAGTCGCCGGCGTTTCGTTAGCGACGGGAGCTGCAATTACGTCCGCAGGGAAAAGAAACAGGAATACCAACGCATAAAAAAACAGTAAAGCTGGCAGGCAGCGGACAAATACCGGCTCAATCCGGCCTTGATGCGTTGAAAGAATAGCGGGACAACCCTGAGTGCTCATAGGCAGTGTTCATTCCCCGAAAGTAAAAACATGAATTGCGCGTACAACAGATCGTTGCCTGTTTATATGGAGAGTTTACCACTAAGGATAGTTCACTTCCCTTTGAAGTGATTAATCTTTTGGACAGTTTTGGTATTAAAAATTTACATCAGGTACAAAAAAACCGCCTGTAAAAGGCGGTTTTCAAACAAGATTTTTTTATGCTATGACGGGCTCTGCATACCGGATGGGCATCTCATCCTGGTTTTCATAAGTGATGTATTCCCAGCAATCTTTCTGCTCCAGCACAGCATTCAACAGCTTGTTGTTAAGACCATGACCGGTTTTATAGGCTGCCAGTTCACCAATGATGCTGTGGCCACCCATATAAAGGTCGCCCACTGCGTCCAGAACCTTATGCTTCAGGAATTCGTCATCATAACGCAAACCTTCAGGGTTCAGAATACGGAACTCGTCCAGAGCAACAGCATTTTCCATGCTGCCACCCAGTGCCAGATTGTTCGCGTTCATGTACTCAAGGTCGCGCATGAAACCGAATGTCCGGGCACGGCTGACTTCTTTTACATACGAACAACTATCAAAATCCATCACCATATGCTGATTAGTCTGACTAATCACAGGATGATCGAAATCGATACGGAAATCCACGCGGAAACCATCGTAAGGACGTAACTCGGCCCACTTGTCTCCGTCTTCAACCCGCACTGTCTTCGTGATACGGATAAAACGCTTAGGCGCATTCAGCTCTTCAATACCTGCAGATTGCAGTAAGAAAACGAACGGGCTGGCGCTGCCATCCATAATCGGCAGTTCGTTGCTGTCTACTTCAACAATAATGTTGTCAATGCCCAGACCAGCTAACGCTGAAGCAAGGTGTTCCACAGTGTGGATACTGACACCATCTTCATTGTTTACACACGTACACAGCATGGTGTTACCCACCGCGTTTGCACGCGCATGGATATCCACATAGGGTTCCAGGTCAATGCGTCGGAACACAATTCCTGTGTTCGCAGGCGCAGGCCGGAGAGTCATGGTGACCTTTTCCCCTTTATGTAAACCAATACCGGTCTCTTGTACCGATTGTTTGATTGTACGTTGTCTAATCATTTCGTTGCTTTTACCTGTTCAAAAAGCGGTCGCGTAGTATATAGACAAAAGTTTATTTTGTCAAATTTCTGTCACACTTGACCTTGGTTAAACACCAACTTCTTATACATTGACAACAATTCCGGAGAAAAATTCCCCGAAATGAACAGCTTAGTCTGCCTGTTTACGCAAGAATGCCGGAATATCCAGATATTCTAAATCGTTGTTCGGCTGTGCTTCACTTTCTACTTTCAGTGCCTGGTTACCATCGGTAGAGCCTACAGCGCGGGCTTCGCTGGTACTTGAAGTACCGAACTCGCGGGCAGCACCGGATAAACGGGAACCTTCAGAACTTACCAGTGAAATGTCAGGCTTACGCTCTGCGCCGATACCGGTTGCAACAACCGTTACACGCAGTTCGTCGGCCATTTCCATATCGATAACCGTACCCACAACCACGGTAGCATTTTCAGATGCAAACGCTTTAACGGCGTTACCCACAGTTTCGAATTCGTCGATGGAGAAATCAGGACCGGCAGTGATATTCACCAGAATACCCCGTGCACCGGACAGATCGATGTCTTCAAGCAGCGGACAGGCGATAGCTGCTTCTGCAGCTTCTTCAGCACGGTCTGCACCGGATGCAACACCGTTACCCATCATCGCAGTACCCATTTCAGACATCACGGTTTTCACGTCAGCGAAGTCAACGTTGATCAGACCTGGACGGGTGATCAGTTCAGCAATACCCTGCACCGCACCATTGAGTACGTTGTTGGCTTCGCTGAAAGCTTGCAGAAGCGGCGTGCCCGGGCCCATCACTTTAAGCAACTTTTCGTTTGGAATGGTGATCAGTGAATCAACGTTTTTCGCTAACTCAACGATACCCTGTTCAGCAAAAGCAGTACGCTTTTTACCTTCAAACGGGAAAGGCTTGGTCACTACAGCAACCGTCAGGATTCCCATTTCGCGGGCAATTCTGGCAACTTCAGGCGCAGCACCTGTACCTGTACCACCGCCCATACCGGCAGTGATAAACACCATGTCAGCGCCGTCTAAAGCCTGACGGATGGTTTCGCGATCTTCCTGAGCGGCTTCACGGCCGATATTCGGATCAGCTCCGGCACCGAGACCTTTCGTCAGCGATGAACCGATTTGCAGTGTCACGTCTGCGCTAGAGCTGCGCAATACCTGAGCGTCAGTGTTCACCGCGATGAACTCTACGCCTTCAATATTCTGTGCCACCATGTGTTCTACAGCATTACCGCCGCCACCACCGACGCCGATAACTTTGATTACGGCTTCTTCGCCGTGGCTATCCATTAACTCAAACATACTTACTCTCCGGATTGGTACGTCTTACAACACTAAGCCAGGTCATAGTTACGCCGGTCGGATGCCTCCGTGCGACCGTATGCCGTAGTCTTAGCGCCCCCAAAATAAAATTAAAATTCACCTTTAAACCAGCTTTGCACCCGTTGAAAGAAACTTTCGCCGGTCTTCTGCTTACTGGATTTTTTATTATCACTTTGCATTTTACCGTAGTGGAGCAAGCCCACCACAGTTGCAAAACTTGCGTCATCGGTATATTCCGATAACCCGCGCATATTTATTGGTTTGCCCACTCTCACAGGCATCTGGAAGATTTCTTCCGCAAATTCAACAGCCCCTTCCATCTTGGCGGTACCGCCGGTCAGAACCAGGCCTGCTGCAATTTGTTCTTCAAAACCGCTGGCACGGATCTCTTTATGCACCAGCTCAAATAATTCCTGATAACGAGGTTCAATCACCTCTGCCAGGGTGTGTCTGGACATGGCTCTGGCAGGACGACCGCCCACACTGGGCACCTCGATATTCTCTTCCATACTGACCATGTCTTTCAGCGCACAGGCATAATTCACCTTGATCTCTTCCGCATTACTGATAGGAGTGCGGAAAATCTTGGCAATATCACTGGTTATCTGGTTCCCCGCCACAGGGATCACAGCAGTGTGACGAATTGCGCCGTCGGTGTAAATAACGATATCCATGGTGCCACCACCGATATCCACCACACAAACGCCTAATTCACGTTCGTCATCAGTTAATACAGCATAACTGGATGCCAGAGCAGAGAAAATAAGCTGATCTGAGCTCAAATCACAACGCTCGATACACTTAACCAGATTTTTTGCCATATCATCGGCACAGGTGATGATATGGGCTTCAGCTTCCATACGGACGCCGGACATGCCAACGGGATTCTTAATCCCTTCCTGCACATCAATCGTAAATTCCTGCGGCAGCACATGAAGCAGGCGGCGTTCTGACGCAATAGGCACCGAGCGCGCTGCATGAATCACGTTATCCACGTCTTCCTGTGTCACTTCCTGGTTGTTGATCGGTACCATGCCACTTTCGTTCTGGCACTTCACATGACGGCCGGAAATGGACATGAATACGGATGAAACCTGACAATCGGCCATCAGTTCCATTTCACTGACTGCTCGTTGTACAGATTTCACTACCAGGTTGAGATCGTTTACGCCACCTTTATCCATACCCTGCGCAGCATGCGTGCCTACACCAACAATGCTGATCTGGTCATCGGCCAGTAATTCGCCGACAACGGCTTTCACCTGGCTGGTACCGATATCCAGTCCGACAATCAGGTTGCGTTCAGCAGGTTTTGACATGGTATTCCTAAACTCTCTCATTAACTTTTTTCGTCTTGTGCATCCTGCCAGCCGACTGCCAGCCCGGTGTCGTAGCGTAAATCCACATACTTCACCGCTTTAGGTTGCTTCGCCAGCAACGGATACACATCGATGAACCGTTGCAACCGATCTATAAATTCCTGTCTGCCCAGATTCAGCTCAATGCCATTGGCCAGCTGAATCTGCCAGGCAAACCGCTCGCTTAACGTCAGCTCTGCGATAGGCATGGCAGTGGTAGCCAACAATGACTGCATGGCGTTGTAGCCCTCCAGCGCGGTTTTTTCACTGCCGCCCGGCCCGAAAAGTCTGGGCAGCGTCATGTCGTCCACACTGGCGCTGAAGGTATCCCCGTAGGGATTCAGCAAAAAGTCATCGTTCCACTGCGCCACCGGCTTTTGCTCGACCAGATAAATCTTTAACGTATTTGGCCATTGCTTACGTACCGATGCGCGATAAATCCATGGCTGGGCTTCCACCAGCTTGTAAACTTCATTGACATCCAGCGAGAAAAAACTTCCCGGTTGTGACTTGCGGATCAGACGCTCCAGCCTGGTTACATCCACATGGCTGAACTCGCCGGAAAAATCCACCACCTGTACCGGTGCTCTCTGGGCATCCTGCAGGTAATCCTGAATTTTAATGCCGCCCACAATCAGACCACCAATGACCGCGAGCAGAAATGCCACGCCGGACCAGAATTGAATCTTCTTGTGCTTCGCCTTTGTCATGCAAGCTCCGTTTAGTCTGATGAGAGACTGGTCGCCAGAATTTCCAGCGTCAGTTCATCAAAACTCAAACCGGCCACTTTTGCCGCTTTCGGCACCAGACTTTTTTCAGTCATGCCGGGTACGGTATTCGCTTCAAGCAAGTAGAACGTGCCATCAGCAGCCTGCATTACGTCAATGCGGCCCCAGCCGCTGCAAGACAATGCATTGAACGCACGAAGCGACAATGCTGCCAGTTCAGCTTCTTTGTCTTCCGACAAACCACCGGGGCATTGATACACGGTTGTATCGTCCTGATACTTGGCCGCGTAATCGTAAAAAGTATGGGGGGTAGACATGCGGATCGACGGCAATGCTCTGCCCTGCAAAACAGAGACAGTGAACTCGGGGCCATCGATGTACTGCTCTAACAGGACCTGATTATCATATTGAAAGGCGTCCTGAACGGCAGTTTCTAGTTGTTTAGCGCTTGTCACTCTCGCCATCCCGATACTGGAACCTTCGCGGGCTGGTTTGACCATGACTTCATTCCCCAATTCCATCATTATAGCCCCGCATGATCCAGCTTCAAAGTCACTTTTGTCAGCAATTTGATATTTTGCGGTAGATAAACCAAGACATTGCCAGATTTGTTTGGTATGGATCTTATCCATCGCCAGCGCAGACCCCAGCACGCCACTGCCGGTATAGGGGATTTTCAGGTGCTGTAATGCGCCCTGCATCGCACCGTCTTCGCCACCACGTCCGTGCAGCATGATTAACACACGTTCAGCTTTTTCATCAACCAATTCAGTAAGTTGACGCTCAGCAGGGTCAAATGCGAAGGCATCTACGCCCTGCCTTAGCAGGGCATTCAGTACCGCTTTCCCCGAGTTCAGCGATACTGCACGCTCAGCAGAATCACCACCAAACATTACTGCTACACGACCAAATTTTTGTGGATTTACCTGTTCAGCCATCACTGCCACTCACGTTGAAATTTTTTTGGTTCCAATTCAGATTTTGCCAGTTTTTTAGCAATCTGGCCGATATTACCGGCTCCCTGAGTCATGATCACGTCGTTTTCCTGCATCACACTGGCAAGAATTTCTGCCAGAGAATCCGGTTCACCCACGTAAACAGGTTCCACCTGGCCTCTTAAACGGATGGACCGGCAGAGTGCTTTACTGTCAGCACCCTCAATGGGCTGTTCACTGGCGGCATACACATCCAGCAATAACAGCACATCCACTTGTGAGAGCACTTCAACAAAATCCTCATATAAGTCGCGGGTACGTGTGTAACGGTGTGGCTGATACACCATGACCAGCCGCTTATCCGGCCAGTTAGTGCGGGCCGCCGCGATGGTTGCCCTGACTTCAGTCGGATGATGGCCGTAATCATCAACCAGGCACACATCACCTTTGCTGGTCGTAAACTCGCCCAGTACTTCAAACCGGCGTCCGATACCGCCAAAGGATTTCAGTGCCGTCACGATAGCGTCGTCACCGACCCCTTCATCTGTGGCGACAGCAATGGCAGCAAGGGCATTGAGCACATTATGCATGCCGGTGAGATTCAGCGTGACATTCAGTACCGGCCTGTCAGGACGGATCACGTCAAACTGCGCCTGACCGAACCTGAGTTCAATATTTTCTGCGCGCACATCGTTACCCGGCTCAATACCGTAAGTAAGGATGTTGCGGCCAATTTTCGGCCGCAGAGAACGGATCACTTCATCATCACCACACAAAATGGCCTGTCCGTAGAATGGCAGGTTATGCAGAAACTCCAGATAAGTGTCTTTCATTTTGTTGAAATCACCTTCATAGGTACCCATGTGGTCCGGCTCAATATTGGTCACCACGGACACCATAGGCTGAAGATGCAGAAACGACGCATCGCTTTCGTCTGCTTCAGCAATCAGATAGCGGCTCTTACCCAAACGTGCGTTTGTGCCCGCACTGTTAAGCAGACCACCGATAACAAATGTGGGATCCCAGCCGGCTTCGGCAAAAATAGTGGAAATCAGGCTGGTCGTGGTAGTTTTTCCGTGGGTACCCGCAATGGCAATACCATGACGGAAACGCATAAGTTCAGCCAGCATTTCGGCCCGGCGGATAATAGGAATGCGATGTTCACGGGCATAGCGGATTTCCGGATTTGACTCGTTGATGGCGCTGGAGACCACCACCACATCAGACGCTGTAACATTGTCTTCATGATGGCCAATAAAGATTTCAGCACCCAGCTCTTCCAGCCGTGCTGTCATCGCACCGGCCTGTATATCTGAGCCGGCGATATCATAGCCTTCGTTCAGTAGTACTTCTGCAATACCGCCCATGCCCGCGCCACCGATACCGATGAAGAAAATGCGCTTCACTTTACGCATCTGCGGGTTTTGGAATGGTTTTTCACCTACCATTACGCTTTGTCTCCTGTCAGCAGGGCACACTGTTCTGCGACCCGCTGTGTTGCATTGGTTATCGCTGCCTGACGGGCTTTTCTGCCAGCGGCCAGACAGGATTGGGGATGACGCAGCCAGTTTTCCAGCACTTTGCCCAGCCCGCTTTGTAATTCTGTTTGCGGTAATAACACCGCAGCCCCGGCCTCTACCAGAGACAGGGCATTCTTTGTCTGATGATCATCAACAGCATGAGGCAGTGGCACAAACACCGCCGGTAAACCCGCCGCTGCCACTTCAGCTACAGTCAGTGCGCCGGCACGGCAAACGATAAAGTCAGCCCAGTCATAGGCTGCCGCCATATCTTTAATAAATTCACTGACCTGCACATCCACACTGCCACTGGCATAAGCACTTCGAACCACTTCTGCATTACCTTTCCCGGCCTGGTGACGGATAGTTAACCCATAGAGATTCTTGCATACAGCAGGCACAGCCTCATTGAGCGCTTTAGCGCCCAGGCTGCCACCAATCACCAGCATACGCAACGGCGAATGGGTTTCTTTTTTCGGCGCGATTGCCACAATATCCCGGCGCACCGGATTACCCACCGTCATGCATTTGCTTGCTGCACTGCCAAACCCACCTCTGGCATTATCGAAGCCCAGTAAAATGCGCTTTGCCAGTTTACCCAGCATACGGTTCGTCATACCTGCGGCCGCATTCTGCTCATGCACGATTAAAGGAATTCCCCGTAACCACGCAGCAACACCACCCGGTCCGCTGGCATAACCGCCAAAGCCAATGACCACATCAGGCTTGAGTGAGGAAATCAGTTTTCCGGCTTCTGCCATGCCTTTCATCAGCGCCATAAATCCGCTGGCTCTGGCTGATAACCCTTTACCCCGTAACCCTTTCACGTGGATAAAATGGATGGGGAATCCGTTTTCAGGCACAACCTGCGCTTCCATCCGTTCTGCGGTGCCCAGCCAGTGCACATCCCAGCCATCTGCTTTCAGCGCATGTGCAACGGCAAGTCCGGGAAACACGTGTCCGCCGGTACCGCCAGCCATGATAAGACAGCGCTTAGTCATTCAACGCCCCCTTTTCTACTTCTTCTAACATGGCTCTGATATCTTCTTTACTCTTTTGTTCCGGTTGTTCACCGTCTTCAGCTGCAGAGGAAACCGGAGCCGGCTTCTTCTTACGTTTATCTTTCCGGCCGATAGCCTGAACACCGTCGACCCGCAATTCAAAATCTATCCGCAGCAACATGGCCACCGACACCATCATCACTATCAGGCTGGTACCGCCATAACTGATAAGTGGCAGTGTTAAACCTTTCGTGGGCAAAATGCCGGCACTGGCACCAACGTTTACGGCGGTCTGGAAGCTCAGCCAGATCCCGATGCTGTAAGCCAGATATCCTTCGAAAGGCCGTTGCTTAGCCAGCGCGTGATTACCGATTTTCAGGGCACGGACAACGAGGAAAAGAATGAGTCCCAGCACAATCAGCACACCGGTGAAGCCCAGTTCTTCGGCCAATATTGCCATAATAAAATCGGAGTGAGCCTGAGTCAGAAACTCCAGCTTCTGATAACTGTTGCCCAGCCCCTGTCCGAACCAGCTGCCCCGGCCATAGGCCATTAACGACTGAGTAAGCTGATAGCCGCTGCCAAAGGGGTCTGCCCAGGGGTCAAGAAAAGACGTGACCCGCCGCATGCGGTATTCTTCGAACACGATCAGGAACACGATGGCCAGTAAGCCAACAAACACAATGGCAAAGAACTGCCAGAGCCGTGCGCCCACCAAAAATAACAGTCCCATTGTGGTGGTGAACATCACCACCGCAGTACCGAAATCAGGCTGTAGCAGCAGTAAGCAGGCGAGTACAAAGAACACCACCAGCGGCTTAATAAAGCCTTTGATATTTTCTGTCACTTCTTCATAACGGCGCACCAGATAACCGGCCAGATAAGTAAAGAAGAACAGCTTGGCAGGTTCCGCCGGTTGTAAGGTCAGCGGCCCTATTACAATCCAGCGGGTACTACCGTTAATAGAACGCCCCATCACCAGCACCGCCAGCAGCATCACAATGGCAGCCAGCAATAACCAGGGATTGATCACACGCCAGAAACTCATGGGCACCTGCAGCACCACACCGGCAGACAAGATGGCGACAAGAAGATAAATGCCGTGACGGATGGAAAAATAAAAGGGATTACCGTACAAACGGTCAGCCACGGGCATGGAAGCGGAGGTCACAATCACCAGCCCCAGTGTTGCCAGCGCCAGTGCCACCAGAATCAGACCGGCATCATAAGGTGACGCGGACTTTGCCGCACCGTGACGCTGAGAGAAAATCTCAGATAATTTAGTGCCTGTTTGCTCAGACGCTGCTGTACTCATTTACCGGATACTCCGTGAACCGCTTCAGCAAAAACCCGTGCCCGGTGAGCATAATTATCAAACATATCGATACTGGCACAGGCCGGAGACAACAGCACCATATCGCCGGGCTCAGCCTGTTGAGCTGCCAGTTGAACCGCAGAAGGTAAATCGGGTAAATAATGTGCCCCCGGGATCAGGTCGCTGATTTGTCTGCCATCTTTTCCGATGGTAAGCACCAAATCCACATACTGCAGCAAGGGTTCCCTGAGTACGGACAAATCAGCCCCTTTGCCATCTCCGCCGGCAATTAAAATCAGTTTTCCGGTTTTATCCCGGCCCAGTCCTTCCAGAGCCGCCAGCGTGGCGCCGGCATTTGTCGCTTTAGAGTCGTCAATCCAGCGTACGCCTTGTGTATTGGCGATTTCCACACAGCGGTGGGGAGCCGGCTCAAAGGTCTTTACTCCGTCGCAGGCGGTTTCAATACTCACGCCGGCAACAAGCGCCATTGCCAGTGCGGCCTGAATATTCAGCACGTTGTGTGTACCTACCAGCTTTACTTCACTCATAGGCAAAACAGCTTTGCCCTGCCATGTAATCGCCTGATTAACAAAGCCGAAGCCGGTTTTACATTCGCTGGCCTGGTAGAGTGTCGTTTCAGCAACGTGAGACTGAGGAATGGTTTCCGGATGTCCCTGCCAGATAACAGCATGCTGACAATGCGCAAAAATACGCTGCTTCGCGTTTGCATATGCTGCCATGGTGCCATGCCGGTCAAGGTGGTCATCACTCACGTTCAGAATCGTGGCGGCGAGTAAATTTAAAGATGATGTGGTTTCAAGCTGGAAGCTGGACAACTCCAGCACCATATAATCAAATCCTTCACCAATGGTGTCCAGTACCGGACGGCCAACATTGCCGGCAGCACAGGCCTTCAGTCCGGCCTGATGAAGAATATGTGTAAGCAGAAGCGTGACGGTGGTTTTTCCGTTTGAACCGGTAATGCCGAAAGCCGGCGTGCGCGACAATCGTGCAAACAGCTCGATATCACCAATGACTTCCACACCGGACAGCGCAGCACTTTTCACCGACGGATGGGACGGCGAAATCCCCGGACTGAGCACGAGGGTATCGACATTTTCCCAGTATCCCGGCGGCACTTCACCGGCGGTGACAGGAACAGAGATATTGTCAGGTACTCTGGCGTCCGGTCTGGTATCCCAGACTTTCACCGACGCACCGGTTTCTGTTAAAAAGCGCACAACAGACTGACCGGTCATTCCCAGACCGGCCACGACAACATGTTGTGATGCCAGCAATTCGTTCATAAATCAGCGCAGCTTCAGTGTAGCCAGTCCCACCAGCACCAGAATCAGAGAAATGATCCAGAACCGCACAATCACGCGGGGTTCCGGCCAGCCTTTGAGTTCGAAATGATGGTGGATGGGTGCCATGCGGAAAATACGTTTTCCACGTAACTTAAATGAGCCGACCTGGAGGATCACCGATACGGTCTCCATCACAAAAACACCGCCCATGATGATGAGCACGATTTCCTGACGTACCAGGACTGCCAGAATACCCAGCGTGCCGCCGAGAGCCAGTGAACCCACATCGCCCATAAATACCTGAGCCGGATAAGTGTTAAACCATAAAAAGCCCAGTCCGGCGCCCACTATAGCGGTACACACAATAACCAGCTCGCTGGTCAGCGGGATGTGAGGAATATTCAGATAAGTCGCGAAGTTCACATTACCGGTGACGTAGGCAAAAATTGAGAGCGCACCGGCAACCAGTATGGTGGGTACAATAGCCAGTCCGTCCAACCCGTCCGTGAGGTTGACAGCATTCGATGTGCCTACGAGCGCAAAATACACGACCACCAGATAAAACAGACCCAGTTGCGGCATAACTTCTTTGAAAAAAGGCACCAGCAAAGAGGTTTCAGCGGCGAGGTTTGCACTGCTGTACAGGTAAAACGCCACACCCAGTGCAATGACTGACTGCCAGAAGTATTTCCAGCGGGCAATTAACCCTTTGGAGTCTTTACGCACCACTTTGCGGTAATCATCAACAAAGCCGATGATGCCGTAGCCAATCACTACGGCCAGAGTTACCAGCACATAACGGTTGGTTAAATCTGCCCATAACAATACGCTGACCACAATCGCCGATAAGATGAGCAGTCCGCCCATAGTCGGCGTGCCCGCTTTTGAAAGGTGACTTTGCGGCCCGTCGTCACGTACGGTCTGACCGATTTGCAGACGCTGCAACCAGCGAATCATTTTCGGTCCGATAACAATCGCAATCACCAGTGCCGTCAGGGTACTTAAAATTGCCCTGAGCGTCAGATAGGAAAATACGAAGAATCCCGGTTCAAACTGTTTAAGCCAGTCGGCCAGCCATATCAACATGCAATGCGCTCCCGACGGCGTTCAAACTTTCCCAGGCGGGATACCTCAATGGCCTCCACTACCCGTTCCATCCGCGAGCTGCGCGAACCTTTAACCAGCACGGAAATATCCCGTTGATCGGCCATCAGCACACTGCTCAATGTTTCCATCAGCGCTTCCACACTGGTGAAATGAAATCCCTGCTTACCATATACAGCACTGGCGCTCTGGCTCAGTACACCCAGAGTGAAGAGGTAATCAATGCCCTTTTGCTGTGCGTACTCACCTACCTGCTCATGGTAAAAGCGGGCTTTTTCACCCAGCTCCGCCATGTCACCAAGGATCAGAACCCGTAAACCGGAGAATGTGGACAGCGTATCAATAGCCGCATTCACCGACGCCACATTGGCGTTATAAGTATCATCCAGCAAGCGGAAATGGTCAGACAGCGCTTTTACATTAAGACGCCCTTTCACCTGCGCCATGTTCAGCAGTCCGGTACGTACGTCTTCCAGGGTCGCTCCCACCTGCATGGCCAGCGCGGCCGCTACGAGTGCGTTACCCACATTATGAATACCGGGGATGCGTAATTGGATGCCGGTTTGCCCCTGCGGGGTGACCATGTTGAATTCAGCACAGCCGTCGAGTCCGACGGTGATGTCTTCTGCTGTATAATCCGACTGATTTTGCTGTTGGGGTGAGAAAGTAAGTACATTGTTGTACTTCAGTTTGCCCAACCAGAACTCTGCGAACTGACTGTCAGCATTGACGATAGCCACGCCCTGTTCGTTCAGCCCTTTAAAAATTTCGCTTTTTGCACGGGCAACACCTAACAGACTGCCAAATCCTTCCAGATGAGAAGCGGCGGCATTGACAATGGTCGCCACATCCGGCTTCACCAGTTCGGTGGTGTACGCAATTTCCCCAAGGTGATTAGCACCCAGTTCCATTACTGCGTAATCATGGCCTTCTTCCAGACGTAATAATGTCAGCGGCACACCGATGTCATTATTGAAGTTACCCGCTGTTGCCAGCACATTGCCGCGGCGTGCCAGAATTGCCGCAGTCATCTCTTTTACGGTGGTTTTGCCGCTGCTGCCTGTCACGGCAATAGTTTTTGGTGCGACCTGCGCTTTTACCGCAGCACCCAGTAAACCCAGAGCAAGTTTCGTGTCTTCTACCTGAATGACAGGCAAAGCAGTATTCACCGGTTCGCTGGCTATTATTGCACTGGCACCGGCCTGTTCCGCCGAAGCAATAAAACGGTGACCATTAAAATTTTCGCCGCTTAAGGCAATGTACACATCACCTTCTTTCAGCGTACGGGTATCTGTACTTACCCCGTTTACGTCCCGGTCTTCCCCTGTAAGGGTGCCTTTCACTTTACCGGCAATCCAGGACAGCGTGGTCAGAATCATTAGCTGTACTCCCTTTGCAGCCGCGCTACCACGGCCCGCTCGTTATAATTTTTCTTTTGTTCACCGATGATCTGATAATCTTCATGGCCTTTACCCGCCACGAGGATCAAATCCTCCGGTGCTGCCTTTTCCAGGCAGTGGCGAATGGCCTTTTCTCTGTCCGGCTCATCCACCGCACGTTGTGGCTGTGTCAGTCCTTCACGGATATCACGGGCGATATCTTCCGGCGCTTCTGAACGGCTGTTATCGGTAGTGATGACAAGATGATCGGCTACAGCCTCAGCGGCCTGTCCCATAAGAGGACGCTTGCCTTTATCACGGTCGCCGCCACATCCGAAAACACACCACACATCCCCCGGGGTATGCGCTCTTGTGCTTTGTAACGCCTTTTCCAGCGCATCCGGAGTATGGGCATAATCCACAATGACATTCGCATGCGCGGTAAAAGGAAATACTTCCATTCTTCCGGCTACCGGAGAAACCTGTGGTAACAACGCCACCACTTCTTCAAAACGAAGCCCCTGCACCAGCATCACTGAAATCACAGCCAGCAGGTTGTGCACGTTGAACGCTCCCAGAAGCGGCACCTGAATATCCCGGCTTCCCCAGCTTGATACCAGTCTGAACTGACACCCGTCCGGATGATATTTCACATTTGTGGCCAAACAATGGCGATCTTCTGACTTTTGCGCTGCCAATTCCGACATGCCGTACCACACAGTGGTAACACAGGAGGGCTTGTTGGTATGCCAGCGGTCGCTTTCAGGATCATCGGCATTCAGTACTACTGTGCTGACGCCCGGCAGTTGCATAGCCAGACGCTTGGCCGCACCGTAATCTTCCATGGTGCCGTGATAGTCAAGATGGTCTCTCGACAGGTTGGTAAACACCACAATATCCGTTTTGATTTGACTGAGCCTTCCCTGCACCAGGGCATGAGAAGACGCTTCAAATGCCACTTGCCGCGCGTTTTGTTGCACAAACTCTGCCAATAAATACTGCATGCGGATAGCGTCAGGGGTGGTATTGCCGGCAGGTGTGGGTTCCCACTCTGTATCTGCCCCCTGAAACAGCCCTGCACCCAGCGTCCCTACTGCTGCACAGCGTGTTCCGCCGGCGGTAGTAAGTTGGGATAACATTTGCACGACGGAGGTTTTTCCGTTGGTACCGGTGACAGCAACAGATTGCATTTTGGTGGCGGGATAGTCGTAAAACGCCCCGGCCAGTGATGACAGGATGTCTGTTAATTCATACAGATGAACAATAATAGTGGTGCCACGCATTTCCATGCGGCCGTGCTCCCGCACTTTTTCGGTTTGCGCAAGAATGGCTTTGGCACCGAGACTGATAGCCTGCGGAATAAATTCACGGCCATCCATGCTATGTCCCTTTACTGCTACAAAGGCCAGTTTCGGGGTAACCCGACGGCTATCCAGCGTCAGCCCCTGAATGCGGACATCCGGCGCTGTAATACCGAACTTTGCCAGCAACACGCTTAAACTTTGTTCAAATGCATTAACTACCATTGCGCCCTCCGTTCAGCCACTTCGTAGACGTGACCTGTTTGTCGTCCGGGGCAATATTCAGCAGTTGCAGGGCACCGCCCATAATTTCAGAAAACACCGGCGCCGCTGTATCTCCGGCATGGTAAAGATCACCACCGGGTTCATTGATCAGTACAACCGTAACGATTTGCGGGTCAGATAAAGGGGCCACACCGGCGAAAATATTCACGTACTCGTCGCCGTAACCACCGGCGACAGCTTTACGGCTTGTACCGGTTTTTCCGCCCACACGATAACCCGGCACTGCGGCTTTTGTGGCTGTACCGCCACGCTGCACAACGCTCTCCATCATTTCAAGCACGGCACGGGCATTCTTTTCAGACACCACCCGCTGAGGTTCCGGTTTGTATCCGGTAGACTGAGGCTGCTTAACAATATTCAGCGGCATGCTGACACCGCCGTTGGCCAGAGTGGCATACATCCGCGCAAGCTGTGCGGTAGTTACAGATATACCGTAACCGAAGGATAAGGTAGCCAGTTCGAAATCAGACCAACGGCTGCGCTCATGGAAAAGACCGTTACTTTCACCCGGCATGTTGGTACCGGTATCACTCATCAGTCCCATGTTGTAATAGGTATCGAGCAAAAATGGTTTCGGTACACCCAGTGCCAGACGGGAGGTCCCCATATTTGACGAATGCTGAATAATTTCTTCTAAGGTGAGTTTGCCGTAGTTACGGGCATCTTTTACCAGACTGCCGCCCAGACGCATCCAGCCCGGGTTGGTATTTACAATATCACCCACTTTTACACTGCCGAATTCCAGCGCTGACAGCACTGCCAGCGGCTTCAGCGATGAACCGGGTTCAAAGGCATCGGTCAGCACACGGTTACGCATCCGGTGGGGAGACACATCGCTGCGATCGTTGGGGTTAAAAGAAGGGGCATTGACCATGGCCAGCACATCACCGGTGTGGGCATCGAGCACAATAGCGGAAGCAGAAGCAGCCTGGTAGTAAAGCATCGCTTCTTTGATTTCACGGTAGGCCAGTGCCTGAATCCGCTGATCGATTGTCAGCTTCAGATTCCCCGCTTCCTCTCCGTCAGTGGATTTCAGAATTTCCACCTGGCGGCCCTTGGCATCACGGCGGATAACCTTTGAGCCCGGTGTGCCGGTTAACCAGTCATCATAAAGCCGTTCCAGACCTTCCAGACCGGAGTCGTCCACATCGGTGATACCAATCAGTTGCGCTGTCACTTCGCCATTAGGATAGTAACGACGGCTTTCACGGCGCAGATAAATACCGGGGATATCCAGTTTGGCAACATAATCCGCCATGGCCGGAGACACCTGACGTTGCAGATAAACAAACCGGCGTTTGGGATTTTGTACTTTGCTGCGTAAGTCCTCTACATCGCGGCCCAGCACATCGGCAAGCGCTTCCCAGCGTTCAAACTGCTCCAGTCCGCCCTGTTCGTGGATAATTTTCGGGTCGGCATAAATAGCACGCACCGGCACACTGACAGCCAGTTCTACGCCATTGCGATCGGTAATGATTCCGCGGTATGCCGGCATATCTTTGGTACGCATGGTACGGTTATCGCCCTGAGCAATCAGGTTATCCGGAGCAATGACCTGAATGTAGGCGGCGCGGACGCCAAGCCCGGCGAACACCAGCATGACAATGGCAATGACCAGTACAAAGCGCCATTGCACCGGTGACGGGGTCACATTCTGTCTGGCACCACGTTTCACTTTTTTGGCAGGGAGTGCAAATATGCTCATTTCAGTCTTACCACCACTTCCTGATCGGCGGTTGGCCGGTACATATCTAATTGCTTTTCCACTTCGTTTTCAATGCGGTTGTGTTCTGTCAGTGCCCGTTGTTCCAGCACTAAATTTCGCCACTCCACATCGAGATCATCTTTCTGCTGCATGAGTGTTTCCATGGCGATATTTTGCTGACGGTTCAGGTGACTGCCGAGCACCACAGCCATGGCACTGGTTACAACCATTAAATACAACAAAACCCGCAACTTGTTGCGGGTCAAATCTGAGACCAGAATCAGTATTAAACTGAAGTTTGTCGGAGACGTCGTCCGTGAATTCTGCCGGTCCGTCATAGTTTTTCGGCCACCCGTAATACAGAACTCCGCGAGCGCACATTCTGTGCAATCTCCTCTTTGGTCGGCTTAATCGCCTTGCTCAGCGCCCTGAGAACTTTGTCGGCATCAATCTCAGCTTGTGTTACCGGTAAGTTAGCCGGTACTACTTTTCCGCGACTCTGATCTTTAATGAAACGTTTAACCAGGCGATCTTCCAGAGAATGGAAAGAAATCACAGCCAGACGGCCATCTTTCGCCAGTACATCCACAGCCGCTTTTAACCCCACCCGCAGTTGTTCCAGCTCCGCATTAATGTAAATACGGATCCCCTGGAAAGCGCGTGTAGCAGGATGCTTGAATTTGTCTTTTACCGGCACCGCTTTATCAATAAGCTCAGCCAGTTGAGCGGTACGTGTAAGAGGCGTTGTTTGACGGGTTTCCACGATGGCATGGGCGATACGTTTGCCAAACTTCTCTTCGCCGAATTCTTTTATTACCTGGGTGATATCCTGCTCATCAGCTTCTGCCAGCCACTGTGCAGCACTCTGGCCACGGCTGGTGTCCATGCGCATATCCAGCGGACCATCTTTCATAAAGCTGAAACCACGCTCAGCATCATCGAGCTGTGGAGAAGAAACACCCAGATCCATCAGCACACCGTCGATCTTGCCCGTCAGAGACATTTCGCTGATAACACGGGCCATCTCGCCAAAGGGTTCATGAACAATGGTAAAGCGTTTGTCATCTGCAAAACGCTGTGCAGCTTCAATCGCCTGAGGATCACGGTCAAACGCGATCAGGCGGCCTTCAGCACCAAGGTTTTCGAGGATTTTGCCGGAATGTCCGCCGCGACCGAATGTGGCATCAATATAAATGCCGTCCGGTTTAATCGCCAGTGCGTCAATACATTCATTAAGCAACACCGAAACATGACTGAATGGGGTGTTGCTCATAGTGAAAATTCCTGCAGGCGGTCAGTAAGCTCAAATGCACCATCACGCTCGGTTTCCATGTCTGCATCAATTTGTTTAGCCCAAATATCAGCATCCCATATTTCAAATTTGTTAAGCTGTCCGACGAGCATGACTTCTTTGGAGAGATTGGCGTGTTGGCGCAAAGGCGCGGATAAGAGAAAACGGCCGCTCTTGTCCATGTCACCTTCGGTGGCATAACCAAGTAGCAGCCGCTGCATCCGGCGTTCAGCCGGAACCATACTGGAGAACTTACTCAGTTTGAGTTCGATCTCCTCCCATTCGGGAAGTGGGTAAAGTAGCAAACAGCTTTGCTGTGTATCGATTGTGCAGACCAGTTGTCCGTTACAATCATCCAGAAGTGACTGACGGTATTTTGTTGGTATAGCCAGTCTACCTTTGGGATCCAGATTGATTGCATTAGCGCCGCGGAACATTCCCCTAGCCTTTTATATTTTTGTGCTCTTGTTGTTCTTGTTTTCTGAGTACCAATCTGCAATTCGTTGATGACTCGATCCACAATTCGCCACATTTACCCACTTGCTAGACAGTTTGGTCTCTACTTTCCCCACTGTCAAGGAAAAACAGGGCTAAAACCCACGTAAACACTGGGCTGCAGCCTGTTTTTATATACAGTTGTTTATGTAAAGCCCATGAAAAGATTAAAAAAGAATCAGAATGGATACGTGAAAAGTTTTTTAAAAAAATTACCGGCAACGAAAAAAGCCCCGCAGGACGGGGGCTTGAAAGCGATCAAAAGGCAGGATTTAGATCGGTTTTTCCGGTGACCAGCCCCGTAATACGGTGGCCTTATTGTAGGATTGACGTTGCTGTTCACTGAGTGCGTGTTGCCAGTTCACTCTGTCTGAGCCGGCAGCACCCTCTCCCGTATTCCCGCCGGTTTCATAACGGCTGGTTTGTTCCTTCGACGGATCCCCCCAGTTGTGCCAGCCGGCCGGATGGATATGCCCGTCCAGATGACTGTTCATCACAGCCGTTGCCGCAAACTGCCGCCAGGGCCGTCCCAGATACACGTTTTCAACACCCTCAGGGGCAGTAAAGTGGCTGTTATCAAACACCAGTCCGAAAGGCTGCTCCTGTGGTGTGGACGCAGCCGTCACGTACGTATTGCTTATCAGGGAGCGGATTTCACATCCACTGAACAATGCCGTTCCCTCACCAAAGATAAAGTCTACTGAGCCGCTTATCATGCTGTTTTCAAAGTAGCTTCTGTGGCCCTCACCGGCGACATAAAGGGTATCCTGGTAGCCTTCAATACTGACATTATAAAACGCCGCCCTGTCAGCCTCTACATGCAGGGCAACGGCTTGCCCCACCGGCCCGGCAGTGTTACGGATAGTCAGGTTGGCAGCGGTAAAATCGTTGCCGGCCACGCGTACCGTGTAGGTATGGAAGGTGCTGTTTCTGCCTTTCGCCAGTTTATCAAAATGGTCATCCATAGTGATAATTGTGCCCTCCCGGCTTTCTCCTACCATTTTGATGCGGGTGTTCCATGCAAATACGTTGACCTTCTCTTTATAAACCCCGTTTTTAATAAACACGGTGACGTCTGTCCAGGGAAAGGCTTTGGCAGCGTAGATGGCATCCTGAACGGAGGTATAATTACCGGAACCGTCAGCGGCAACGGTCAGTCTCGTTTCATAAGACTGTGCAGACGCTGAAATGCTGATAACAAATAAGATAAGACTGATAAATCGCATGTTTGCTCCTTAAATAATAAAAGCAGGCAACCTCAGAATGTGCGGAGCATGTTTAAACATTGACTTTTCCGTCTGAACAACGTTCAGGCTCCGGCATTCCATTATTTATCAATGCCGCCTGATTACTCACTTTTATAAAACAATGAGACAACGGATGCCACCGGTAGCAAAACGGTGTTAATCTGTTTAAACAAAAAAACCGGAACGCTGCACGCCCCGGTTTAAGCAGGAAAAAATTATTGATAGATCAGAAGCGCCAGCTGGCCGATGCCGTTATAGTATCGGTGACGGAATCTCCGGTAGACAGATCTGTCCCGGCTCCCAGGCTGACAGCTAATGCGTCGCTAAACCAGTAGTTAACTGAAAGACCGGCGAAGTCATAGTTCCTGTATCCTAAATCCCGGTGGGTATAATCCAGTTCCAGGCTCAGTTGCGGACTGAAGAAGTACTGGGCTCCGGCTTCTATTAAATCATTGCTGTCGATATACCATGCCAGATCGAAATCCCACCCTGCCCCGTCAGTAATATCTGTATAACGGGTGTAGAGCCCTCCGGTAAAGTCAGTTTCGGTGTTCGTCACACCCTGAAGCTGGATCACGCCATTCACGTCGACTGGTACAAAGACGCGGCCTTCTGCGTGATAATATGTCAGCGACACACCTGCCTGCCATTTATCATTAATAAAGTAACCGGCTTGCGTTACCAGTTGGCTGACTTCGGAAGAATAACCACGTGACTTATCGTAATTTAAGTCAGCAGAGAATACCCAGTCACCGGTGTAATAATCACCGCCAATACTGTACAAATGGAACGCATCAGTATTTGCATATCCGGCTCTTATAGTATTAATACGTTGCAAATAAGGCGCTATCTGCAAGGGGTCACTACGGGTGTCAATATTATCCAGATAGCGGGAGTACTGCACACCGAAGATATCGCCACCATACAGGTTGGTATCAGCATAACCGGCTGAGATTTCATTTTGCGCAGCCATCGCGGAAAACGGAAGTGCCAGAGTAGCGATGATTAGAGAAGAAAATTTGAATTGCATGACGAATCCTTATCGTTGTTTGCCTCATTTCCGACGCTCAGTATAGATATTGAAACTGAACGCCGGATGAACCGTTCCTTAAGCCTGTGCTTCCTGATTGTGGCGTCCCATGGCAAGCACCAGTTCAACTCCGTTGATTTTGTCCTCGCTGTGGTGATTCACATACAATAATGTACTTTCCTTGCCTGCGGCGATAATGCCAAGCAGTGCCAGTACTTTCAGTCGGTTAATTTCATCCAGGCCGTTACATGGCTCATCAAGAATTAACAGTGTGGGATGTTTCACCATCGCCCGCAGAATAAGTAAAAGCCGTTGATCACCGAAAGACAAAGACTGGAAAGGTTCATTAGCTCTGTGTGCCATACCAGCCAGTGCGAGCCATTCACGGGCCAGTTGTTTTTGTCTGATATCGGGTTGTTCGTATAGCCCGATACTGTCGTAAAAGCCGGACAATACCACATGTAATACACTGCAATTGACACGGTACTGAAGATGAAAACTGTTAGACACTAACCCGATATGCTGCTTGATATCCCAGATGCTTTCACCACTGCCCCGCTTGTAACCGAATACTGTCAGTTCATTGGTGTAACAGTGAGGATCGTCGCCGGTAATCATGTTTAGCAGACAGGTTTTACCTGAACCGTTAGGGCCTGTAACCTGCCAGTGCTCCCCGCGGTAAATCTGCCAGTTCAGACCCGAGAAAATAACGCGGTTGTCGTAACTCACTTTGCCGTTAACCAGCTTCACCAGCACATTATCAGCTTCAGCCATTTGCGGCGAATACCGTGTTTCGTCTTTTTCCGGCAAGGTGAGAGATGTATTCTCCATGTGCAGCAATTGTTTAAGGTGAGCTAAATCGCTTTGCTCAACTCCGCCGCCCTCTGACTGCCAGGACAACTGCCCTTGCTGCATCAGCCAGAGTTGTCTGACGAAAGACGGGATCTCACTGAGCCTGTTCAGCGCCATCACGATGGTGCAGCGGTGTTGAATACTTTGCAGGTGCTGCTGCAAAAACTCGCAGGATGCGGTATCAAGGCCATCCATAGGTTCATCAAGCACCAGCACATCAGGTGAAGCTAACAGGGTGCGAACCAGCAGTACTTTCCGGGTTTCACCGGTGGATAACCCCAAAAAGGCGTTATCAAGAAAATGGGTCATCCGCAGGCCGTTCGTCAGCAGAGTGAATGCCTCCCCGCAATCAGCCATATTGATCTGGCGTAAAATAACTTCCCTGGCTGTGCTGGGCACAGGAATGACATCAAGAATGTCCGCGTCATCCTTTTTCTTTTCCTGAGCAATCAATGCCTGCTGCTGTGCAGTACTGACCCACCCAGTCTTACAGGTCAGGCGTCTTTCACCACTGACCACCTCGCCCTCTCCGGCCAGCATGGCCGCCAGTGCCGATTTACCACTACCGTTTTTGCCGGTTATGGCAAGATGCCGGCCTTCAGTCAGTGCCGCATTTACCGGGCCAAAGGTAAAATCCGGTGCCAGTGACACCGCACAGTGTTGTAATTCAATCATGATCCCTCCTCAGGCGACTGATGGTAATCAAACACCCCGGATAAAAAAAGAATAGTGCGACAGTGCATTGTTTTATTGCGTTTTTCCGGCACTCTGGAATAATGCGCCGTCCCGGCAACATGATCGTTCTGACACACTCTGTTTGTTGCCTGAAAGACATCAAAATCATTGTAACAATGTGATGGCCAACCCGGAATTTGCTGGTTGTTGTGCACGTAGTGTGGAGCAAGAATAGTAATGAATCCCTGTATACAATGTGGTGCCTGCTGCGCCACGTTTCGTGTATCGTTTTACTGGGCAGAATCTGACCCGTTTACCGGTGGTAGCGTACCGCCGGAACTGACTGAAAAGATCTCCCCTTCCCTGGTCGCAATGAAGGGCACAAACCAACCATCTCCGCGGTGTGTGGCCCTGGAAGGTGACATAGGTGGCAATATCGGCTGCTCTATTTATGAAAAACGCTCGTCCACCTGCAGAGAGTTTGATTACGGCACCGCAGACTGTATGAAAGCCAGGATGAAACACGGTATCACCGGCGATATTATCCCCTTTGTTGCGGCCTGAGAATTCACACCGCAAAAACGACACAAAAAAAAGCGGGCAAAGCCCGCTTTTTAATTTTCTGAAACAATCACTTATGCATTTTCAGCTGGCTGTGCGGCCGCCTGAGCTGCTTCACCGGTAATTTGCATGCTGGCAATCGGATTCGCCGTGTCGTTAGACAGTTCAACCAGACGGTTCAACTGACCCAGTGACATCATTACTGCATACAGTGCACCCAGGAAACCTTGCTTATGCAATTCCAGTACTTTCTCTTCCGGCAGTTCCATCAGACGTTTTTCGTTGATGCTGTACATACCGGTCACGTTGCGCTGCTGACCGTCTTTGTAAGTCAGGCGAATTTGAATGGCGTCCAGTAATTCCAGTTCAACCACTTTCTGAATGAAGCGTTGAGTCAGCATTTCACTGTTTGCCAGGTCACCTAAGAATTTCTGACGGTTATCAAGAAACTCAGAAGGAGAACCGTCTTCTTTAAATAACGGCTGACCTTCTTCTTTACCTACCAGTTCACTTTCTTCATCAATGTAAACGCCCAGCTTTTCACCTTCAGGACGAACATCGAAAGGATAGCGCAGAATGTTCATTGGTACGTGAGGACCTTTCCACTTGTCTGTCGCCAGGAAAAGGTTCTGATTTTGTTCCATACCCAGCATGGCAACAGTGTGATAACGGTCGCTGTTAGGATCCTGAATAAATACGATTGGCATAGTAGACGCCAGTTGCGCGTATTCGCGGATAGACGCTGCAGATAAGTGTGTATTTTTTGCGAAAGCAAACGCGTTGTTCACCGCTATTTTTACATCTTTATGTTTTTCTTTATTCAGCGGGGTGTAGTTAATCGCCATAATTCTGTTCTCATTACGTTTATTGGTGGTAATCAACAAATGGAATTCGCCAGGGGAATTGCCCTATTGGTGAAAGCCTGCAGTCCCTGCGTACGCGACCATTAACAACTCTGGTCAATGGACTCACCAAACACAGATTAGGAGAGGATTACCACGAAGATTATTCTTGTAGCCTGCCACCGCATTCAATTGCCGGTAACAGGTCGACTGGCAGTATCCCGTATTTAAAGCGGGAAGTCACGCCCTGAAAACCATATCAAAATTTAAACTTTTATTACAAGCTTCTTTCGTTGACGTAACAACCCGGGATAAGCATTTCATTTTACCTGTTATTTCAGTGCATTTAGCTGGCGCAACGGGTGTGATGATTGTAGGCAATTTAAATATTTCGTAGGCTACATGAGCACGATTGCTCAAGTTACCCGTTGCCGGAACGCTTGCAATTTACGAACACACACAACACAGATAATAATGAACGAAGGAAAATCCATGGGACGTTTAACTAAAAAGCCATTGTCGCTTCTCATACCGGCACTGTTACTGACCGGCAGCTATGCTGCAAACGCAGAAACCATTTCCCCGGTTTCTGCAGAAGCTGAGGCTATCGCACAGGAAACCATCATTGTGGATGGTCACATTGATGTTCCTTACCGCGTACACGCAAAATGGGAAGACGTGAGCGTTGCGACAGAAGGCGGCGACTTTGATTATCCCCGCGCGAAAAAAGGTGGTTTGACAGCACCATTCATGTCTATTTATGTGCCGGCCAGCCTGGATAATTCCGACGAGTCTACAGCAGTAGCCCACCAGCTTATCGACCTGGTTGAAGCCATGGTCTACCGTTCACCGGAGAAATTTGCCATCGCAAAATCCGTGGCGGATGTAAAAGCCCAGTTTAAGAAAGGACTCATTTCTTTGCCCATGGGTATGGAAAACGGTTCACCCGTTCAGGGAAGCCTGGAAAATCTGAAAACGTTTTATGAGCGCGGTATCCGCTACATTACGCTGGCCCACTCGCTGTCTAACCATATTTCTGACTCATCCTATGACCTGCGCCGTCAATGGCATGGCCTGAGCCCGTTCGGTAAGGAACTGGTAGCTGAAATGAACAACTTGGGGATCATGGTGGATATCTCTCATGTCTCCGATGATGCTTTTTATCAGGCAATTGAAATCAGCAAGGTACCGGTGATCGCTTCACACTCTTCCCTGCGTAAATACACGCCGGGATTTGAGCGTAATATGAACGACGATATGGTGAAGAAGCTGGGTGAAAATGGCGGCGTGATCATGATTAACTTTGGTTCCAGCTTTGTTTCAAAAGAAACCCAGGACTGGCGGAATAATCTGACTAAGCAGAAAAACAAACTTATCAAAGAAATGGGTGAAGACAGTGCAGAAGTCGCTGCTTTTGATGAAAAGTACCGCAAGGAAAACCCCTATCCGTATTCTACGCTGAGTCAGGTGCTGGACCACATTGACCATGTCGTAGAATTGATTGGTATTGACCATGTGGGTATCGGCTCAGATTTTGATGGTGTGGGTGATTCTCTGCCAACCGGTCTGAAAGATGTTTCTACCTACCCGAATCTGGTTCAGGGCATGCTGGATCGTGGTTACAGCCGCAAAGACATCGAGAAAGTACTTAGCGGTAACCTGCTTCGGGTATGGTCTGAAGTCGAAAAATACGCTGCATCACATTAAGTTCTGATTGCAACTCATTACAGTGCCACGTTCTGTGGCACTGTCTACCTTGCCATAATAAAACAGACGGCGTAATCTCTGATCATCTCAAACATCAGATAAAACGGAACTGATGTCATGGACGATATCATTTTAAACTTTATATTATCTGCGCTGACAGGCTTGCTTCTTATCCCGGTAAGACTCGTGACACAATCGGACTTTTACCTTACCTGCGCATTGTTCATAACAGCCAGTATCAGCCCGATACTTTTTCCCCTTGATACAGAGTACGGCAGAAACCTTAGTTTTTTCATCACTGCCATTTCAGGCCTGATATGCCACCACCTCACAGGCCGTTTATTAAAGCAAAAATCACGACTCTGACAGGCGGCTGTCTGCGGTAAACTGCACCGCTACAGCCAGACCATTTCTTACCGCTTTAACTTCAAATCGCCCGGCGGTATGATGCAAAGTTAGCCCTTCTGCCACATCGTCGCTCAGATGCTTTCTGATAAAGGCATCCAGTGTGATATTTTTTGTTTCTCCCAGGTCCAGACCATATGCATGGCTTATCTCATGCACTCTTGCCGCGCCTTTCAGCACTAACTCTCCGGATTTAAAAGCCGACGGTTCCAACTGCGAAGTGTGGGAGAAAATACAATCGATGAAGGGCCGTAGTCCCGGACGGATAAGAATAAAGATATGATCCCCCGGCAGTAACAACGTTGATCCCCTTGGCGGAAAAACCGCATCATCACGGGTTATCATTGCCACCACCGCACCTTCAGGCAGTGCCAGTTCAGCCAGCGTCCGGTTAACAGCTTTGGCGGAATCTCCCAGCGTGTACTGAACAATGTCAGCGTTAACTTCGCCCAGAGCACTGATTTCCAGGGTGGCAGCCGGTGTTACCGGTGCCTTTTCAATCAGCTTCAGTTTCTTTGCCATCCACGGCAATGTTGAACCCTGCAAGGTAGCCGAAATCAATACAACGAAGAACACCACATTGAAAATGAGATAGGCCTGGGGAATTTCGAACAACAACGGAAAAATAGCCAGAATAATCGGCACCGATCCGCGAAGCCCCACCCATGATACCAACCCGATTTCCCGCTTGCTGAACCCGGCAAAGGCCAGAAACGGAGCAACAGCCAGCGGACGGGCGACGAAGATAAGAACAACTGCAATGAGCAGTCCTTCCAGCCAGACCTTGAGGAGCGATGCAGGATTCACGAGCAATCCCAGCATAACAAACATGCCGATTTGGCTGAGCCAGGCCAGACCGTCGTGAAACATAAAGGTAGCCCGTTTTAGTACAAACCGGCTATTACCGATAAAGACTCCGGCGATGAAAGTTGCCAGAAACCCACTCCCGCCCAGACTGGCAGATATACCAAACGTCAGAAAACCGCATATTGCGACAAGAACAGGATAAAGCCCTGCCGCACTCAGCGTGATACGGTTGATGAGTTTTACTGCAGCCCAGCCTACGCCAAGCCCGACAAAGGTACCAATGCCCATTTGCTGAATAAACAGCTGTGCCAGATCCCATCCCGGCGTCATCTGACTGGTGAGCAGCTCCAGTATGCCTACAGTCAGGAAAATCGCCATGGGATCGTTCGAAGCACTTTCAATTTCCAGTGTGGCTTTCAGGCGCGGGCTGATATGCACACCGGCGTTCCGCAAAATAGAGAATACTGCGGCAGCATCGGTAGAACCGACGATAGCCCCGATAAGCAATCCCACCATAGGTGGTACACCCAGAATAAAAGCTGCTGCGTAACCGGTTATCCCGGCCGTTATGGCTACTCCGAAGGTGGCCAGAAATGAAGCCGGTTTCCATACCAGCTTGATAGAAGAAAAAGAAGTTTGCAGCCCGCCATCGAAGAGGATCATAGCCAGCGCCAGTGTACCCAGCGCATGTGCTGTGCTGGCATCATCGAATGCCAGTCCCAGTCCGTCTTCTCCTGCCAGCATGCCTACCAGTAAGAACAGTACCAGCAGAGGTAAACCCAGCCTTGGGGACAGTTTGCTGGACAGAATACCGACAAACAGCAATACAGCCGCTATAAGGATCTGGTAATCGATGGCGAACATAGGTTTCCTTTTTACAGGTTATTTCCGTTTCAGTAAGAGTCTGCAAGTTACCTGAAGTTGCAGACTCTGTTCGTGGCGACGCTCAGGGTATGTGCGCCAGTGATTCTCTCACCTCCTCTGCGGTGGGGCGCAGTTGCTTTAACCCTTTCTTTTCACGCCGCTTTCCAAGGTAATACAAAATAGGCGATGCTATAAAAATAGAGGAACTGGTACCAATTACGATGCCAAAAAGCATGGGTAGCGCAAAACTCGCGACAGACGCCCCGCCGGCCAGCCCCATTGGCAATAAAGCCAGAAATGTAGTCATTGATGTAAACAATGTTCTGGACAAGGTCGCAGAAATACTGCGGTTAAGTACTTCAATAATAGATGTATCCGGTGTAGCCCTGAATCCTTCCCGGATGCGGTCGAATACCACGACTTTATCATTGATAGAATAGCCTATGAGGGCCAGTAATGCTGCTACTGCCGTGAGGTTAAACTCCAGCCCGGTGAGCGCAAAGAAACCGATGGTCTTTGTCAGATCAAGCGCAATCGTCGCCGTTGCTGCCAGTGCAAAATGTGATTCAAACCGCAACCACAAATACAGCAGAATCCCCCCTCCGGCAATCAGCACAGCAAGCACAGAAGCATCAGCAAAACCGCCGCTGACCTTCGCACCAACCATGTCCACACGGGGGAAGGTTGCCTGGTCATCCAGTGTGGTTACTGCAGATTTCACCTGATCAACCTGCTGACTTTGCAATGCTGCCTGTTCAACCGGAGTGTCCGCTGTTACCTGAGGGACGCGGATAAGATAATCACCTTCTCTGCCAAACTCCTGGATGCTGGCGCCTTCAATGTTGCCGTCTGTCAGAGCATTGCGCAGTTGTTCCACCTGCACGTTATGGCTTTTCACTTCCACCAGTGTGCCACCGGTGAAATCAACGCCGTAATGTAATCCCGGGCTGAAAAACAGCACCACGGAAGCCACCGACAAGACAGCAGACGTAATTAAGCCTGCCACACGGCCTTTCAGGAAGTTCAGCGGCCTCTTATCTGTCCGCGACAACCAGCGGAATCCCGGGAAATGGAGTATGTCTCTTTCACGGCGTCTGATAGCAAACAACATTAACAGGCGGGTTACCGCAATGGCCGTGAACATGGACGTAAACAGGCCAATTCCGATAGTAATCGCAAAACCTTTTACCGGCCCGCTCCCAAACATGAACAGCAGACTCACGGCAATCAGGGTTGTCAGACTGGAATCCAGGATGGTTGACCAGGCTTTGTCAAAACCGGAACGGATTGCCGCCCCGGCGACACGCCCTTTCAGCGACTCTTCTTTGATACGTTCATTTATCAGAATATTGGCATCTACTGCCATGCCAAGGGTAAGAATAATGCCGGCAATACCGGGTAATGTAAGTGTGGCCCTGAATAAACTCAGCACGCCAAAAAGCAGGCCCATGTTAATCATCAGGCTTACACAGGCAATCGCCCCCCAGCGACGGTAAAGTGCGGTCATGAACACCAAAACCAGCGCAGCACCGGCAAGTCCTGTACTCAGCCCCATCTTGATAGCATCACTACCGAGATCAGGACCAACAGTCCGCTCTTCAATCACAGTCAGGGGCACAGGCAGCGCACCGGCACGTAACATCAGTGCCAGATCTTTGGCATCATCCGGTGTGAAATTGCCGCTGATTTGCCCACCGGATGCGCCAATCACTGCCCGTATTACCGGCGCTGTGATCACCTTACCGTCCAGTACGACCGCCAGCGGCTCACCGATATGTGTACGGGTCATAGCTGCAAAAATATTGCCGCCGGAACTGTCGAGCTTGAAAGTCACCACCGGGTTGCCTGTGTCAGGGTCGAAAGCAAGCCGTGCATCAGTAATGTGCTCACCTTCCATCGCAACCCGCTTTTCCAGGCGGTATTGTTGTTGTCCGTCCATGTCCTGCATTATCACAGTACTGCCACGACTGTTATCCGTGACTACCCAGTGAAATTCCATTTGCGCAGTTGTTCCAAGTAACTCCCTGATACGTGACGGGTCTGTAACGCCCGGCATCTGTACCAGCACGCCATCGTTCCCCTGCCGTGAAATGCCGGGGTCGACCAGTCCGGTCTCATCCAGACGGCGGCGAACCACTTCCACGCTGCGCTCCAGCGCATCACTGACCAGGCTCTCCTTAAACGACTCTGACAAACTGACAGTGAGCAAGTTATTGTTTTGCTCAATAGTGAACTGCAGCTCGCCCTGCCCCGTTGTACGATAAGCAAAGGCAAGCTCACGGGCCTGCTGAAATTGCCCGCCGGCTCCTGATATCGATAATCGCAGGGTATTGTCAGAAGCAGACAGAACCTGATAGCGGATCCCCGCTTCCCGTAAATCCTTAGTGAGACTCTCTTTCATGCCGGTAAAGGCTTTATCAAACAGTGGCTGTGTATCAGCGGCCAGCAATAAATGGGAACCGCCCTGCAAATCAAGGCCTAAAGATAACTGGTTTTGGATATACCAGCCGGGTAATTGTTGTTGCCATGACGGCGGTAAAATATTGGGCATTGCGCTCAAGAGGCCGAGCACAATCACGAGTGCGGTCATCACGCCCCGTGCAGAAAATGGTTTCATAATTGTCCTTCAAAAATTGTAAACAGAGCCAGAGGCCCGTAATTATCAAAAATGAAGGATTAAGGAGACGCCCTGGCAGGAGGGCGCGAAAAAACAGGCTGTGCAGGCCGGGCAGCCAGCTCAGAAAAACCGGAAGCGACACTGTGAAGCATCCGGTAAACGCCGGCGAGTTTCAGTTCAGCACCAGTAAACAGCAGCGGTTCCGGACGATCACCGGAATGGGATTGGGGCTGCAGATATCGTGTTATCAGACCTTCTGAACGACCTGATGCTAGTGCGGCGTGTTCAGAGCTTTGCAGGCTGTCTGACTGGGCATGGACCTGCCGCTCTGCACCGTTCCCCGAGGTAAACGCAATCAACAGCCACAACAAAAAGAAGACCAGTTTCACTGAAGGTCCTCTGTCGTTATTGTCTGTTTCAATTTCCTGCGTCAACAAGGATATAGCTTCCGGTTAGCGGACAAACCTCAAAGCCGGTCTGTCTTTGCGGTTTACCCGATATGGTGGCGATATCCGTATTTTCAATGGCCGCATTGCCATTGGCCGGCCACTAAAAAAACGGATAGTAAGCAAAATCACCTACACATAATCAATCAAATCAACGCCGAAGAAGTTATCAATGGCGCATTGCCACTCACCTTCTGCATTTTTTCTGAATACATAAATGGCTTTTTTCACATTGCAGTCCACCGCGCCAGTTGCATTCAGGTACAGCTTGCTTATGACCAGCGCAGTATCACCGGCTTCAATGACAACCTCGTCGCCCTGCGAGACGATATGTTCAGGCATATACCGTTGTTTAAAAGCTCTGAGGGCACGCTGCAGATCAGAGCGTGAGGATACCCGAGGTTTATCAACCAGAAAGGCGTCTTCACAATACAGGGTTTGTAATGCAGTTAAGTCGTTATTATTCACTGCATCGTGCATGGCATGTAATTGCCGGGTTACCGGGTGAGTCATGGCTGTCGTCTCCGTATTTTGTTAAAACCACGAAGACGAAAACAAAAAACCCGCCTTCGCGGCGGGTTTTCTTCAGTTCATTTACGTACTAACGAACCCGCCAATTGCTGAGAATAGCGAGTAGAATAATGAGTGCAGATTGTGGCTTGCCTGATTGTGACAAAGTTTGAAAAATCATGTTGACCAGTTTGCAATGTTAGTTCGTAGCGATAATGGGGTTAAATTAATCAATCCCGGGCACTGTGTCAATCAATTAACCGGCTTTCTGTGCCGCTTCATCCATAAAGCTGCCCAGCATCATAATCATCTGGCGAAAAAGCGGATTAGCGCCGGGAGCCGCACAGGGATCACGTAAATCCACACCGGATTTATCGAAATGCATATCACTGAGCATTTTCTTATTCACCACCACATCAGCATGGCATAATTTATAACTCTCATCGATGATAAAAAAGGTATTGGTTTTCGTGGTTGCCCGCGACATTAAATCTTCAATACCGGTAATAGGCGTAGTGGTGTCTGCCTGAGAATGTGCGGCAAATACCGGTACGTCTATAGTTTTCCCCTGTTCAAACAGGTCTCTCACATCATCAATCACTTCCATCAGTTCAAGTCCGGAAAAACTGGCAATGGTGGGATATTTATACGGATTCGGCCCCTTTGTTTCATAGTGACCGTCAAGAAACCTGGCGACCCACTGAATTCCCCATATCCCGGATAACCGCTCTACGCCGCTGTCGAGTGCCAGAGCACCGGAAAATAACATCAGGCCGTCAATGTTGTCAGGGTGATGCAAATAATGCTGAACAGAGAGCGCGCCGCCGGTGGAAAAGCCGCCCAGATAAACGTGCTTACCAAGTTGCGGTGCCAGCGCCATGACATCACTCAGGTGTGCACCCCAGCGTTCTGCCAGATTGCTGTCGCTCATTTCATCGCTGGCATCCAGTTGGCCGTGTCCTACGTTTAAAGGCACAATAACGTTGTAACCTTTGTCGTGCAGCGCCCGTGCAATGCCAGACATATAAAACGGCGAATCGCTTAATCCGTGAAGCAGAACAACCACTGTATCGACAGGTTTACCGTGATGCAGAATATACGGCGCATTACCATCGTTGCGAAGAGCAGGAGAACACACACTGAAACGCTGAAATGTGGGGTTCATGCATGCCCTGATCTGGCCGAAACGTTCTTCATAGAGATGACTGAATGAATCAAACGCTTCATCCATTGCATTATTCTGCCCGAAACTGACTGTGCTGAATGCCAGCAGAAACAAACTCAACAGGGATGTTTTTACCACTCCCTTCTCCTTATTTGCGGGTATAGTTTTCAATAACACCATGTGTTGGCATATTAACAGATATAACTTTAATTAGAATGATTTACACGGGCGAACCGCGGATTTCCAAGTCCTGCAGCCCGTTTGTCGCCACCGGCCACCTGGTCTGACAGGTATATTTTTTTATTCTTAAATATCGTGAGGCATGCGGCGCACACCGTTTGTTTTGACTAGTATCCTGATTACCGGTAAGCCATGGCATCTCCGCCGCTTACCCGAAAATGTACTGTTGAAAAAGGCAAAGCGGTGCGAAAGCCCGTGACGCAAAGCCTCCGGTCTGCCATCTGATTACAGATAATGATAGCGGGGTTACCGAACAAGCATAGTCCTTAATCCGGCTCATGTTCACTTTTTCAGTCACATTCGTTAACCGTTTATCCGTGATGACGGATCAAAAGTTGAGGAACGAACGATGATCGTTTTGGTTGGTGGCGAGAAAGGCGGCAGTGGCAAAAGCTGCCTTGCACAAAATATCGCTGTTTATCTGAGAACTGAAAAAAATGCCAGTGTACTGATGGTCGACTGCGATCCGCAGCGCACTACTTCAGACTGGATTCAGGAACGCAAAGCTAATGATAAATTGCCGTCGATTAACTGCGTGCAGTTGTACGGCAAGATCCGCAACGAATTACTGAGCCTGCGCGAGCACTACGATTACGTAGTCATTGACTGTGGCGGACAGGATAACCTTGCGCTGCGCTCCTCGATGGCAGTGGCTGACCACATTCTTATTCCGTTACGTCCCAAACGGCGGGATCTGAAAACGGTTCCCCATATGGAAGATATTCTTTCAACCTGCAAAATGGTGAATCCCGACATGAATGCTGCTTTTGTAATTACCCAGTGCCCTTCTCTGCCTTCGCTGGGCAGCAGGATCCTGGAAGCAAAAGATGTCTGTCGTTCATTTGAAGTACCGGTACTGGACTCAGTGACATACAGCCGCAATATGTATGACGATTCTGAAGAGTCTGGACAGTCAGTCATGGAAAGTGAGCCGGACGGAAAAGCATCAGCAGAAATTCGCAATATCATTGAAGAACTTCTGTCGCGGAGAGAGGGGAAATCTTATGAGTCTGTGCAGCCTCAAAAAATCCACGCCGTCAGCTAAACCTGTTGAGCCGGTGAGCGTTGATGAATTTATTGACGACGCACTGGCCTACGCAGCAGGTAACCATGTTATCAGGCAGGTCTATCCGGCAACGGACTCTGCTAACAAAGACAACATTACGCCTTGCGGTCCCATGCGACGTGCTACATTTACATTATCTGAAGACGCAATTGAGAAACTTGGAAAGTTGTCGGCAGAAACAGGGATCTGCCGTTCCAGACTCATCAGAATATGGATAGAAAATCAAAGCAGTGAAGACATCAGGCCTTTACTGACAAATAAAACACCCTGACAGACATACCACAAGGTGGCGGCCGGGCGCAGGCGTTTGCATGGAATGCAAAGCGCGCCAATACGCAACAACGGGAGCACGGTGTCACTGTGCTCCCCGGTTTTACTTTTTCTGAACAGGATGAAGATGAAAAGTTATCTGTCAGGCAGTTTGATTACACTGCTTGGATTATTTCCCTCGCTGCTTAGTGCCCAGGGTACGGTCAGACAGGAAGATTTGCAGGCTGCCCCCCCCAGCCGGGAAACCACCGTCGCCCGGTTTATTGCTCACCAGACTGCCGATAATGACATCGCCCCCCGTCTGGACGTGCTGCCTCCGGCCTTTTTCAACTCTGTTGACGAAACCATCGCCAGACTGGAACACCAGATGGACACGGAGCAGGCGATCTACTTTGAGAAGCTGAAAGCCAAAGTGGAGATGGAACGTCAGGCAAGGGATTTCGAGATTCAGGAGAAAAACCGCACTGTTGAACTGGCTCAGGTGCGTCAGCATAACCTGGAAAGTATGTTATCGCTGGGTAGCCTGGTGTCCCTGTTACTATTTCTTTTTTTGCTGTGGAGCCGTTATAACCAGTACCGGCAAAATCAGCGGCTGGCACTGGAAGTCCGCAACCGGACCACTGAGCTGGAGCAGAAAAATCAACAGCTGGAAGAAGCTTATCATGCGCTGGAGCAGGTCAGCATGCGTGATGCACTCACAGGCTTGTATAACCGCAACTTCCTCTCAGCTCAATTGCCGGGTGAGATCAGCCGGGTGCAACATCACTACGCCAGTCTTAATGATGAGACCTTTCCGCCAAATCATGACTTACTCTGCTTTTTAATTGATATAGACCACTTTAAGCAAATCAATGATGAGTACGGTCACCTTGCCGGTGACCGCTTCCTGGTGCAATTCACCGGTATATTAAAAGAAGTGTTCAGGCAGACAGATTTGCTTATCCGCTGGGGTGGCGAAGAATTTCTGGCGGTGTGCCGCAACGCTAACCGTAATGATATGGTGGAACTGGCTGACAGACTTATTGAGGCGGTGCGTCAGAAGCGTTTTCACTTACCAGATGATGTGGTGATCAACGCCACTTGCAGCGTGGGGTTTTGTGCAATGCCTCTGTGTCCCAGAAATCCTTATGAAATGGACTGGGTAAAAACCTTCGCGGTGATGGATTATTGTCTGTACGCAGCAAAAATATCCCAAAGAGACTGTTGGGTGGGCGCCATTGAAGCCTGCAAAGAAAGCGACAATGTTCTGCCGCCCTCTCCGCTGGAAGGGAAGTTCTCACTCACTGATGTGCAGATAAAAACGTCCCTGAACAACCTGGCCAGTATTGAGTGGCCAATGGAATAACCGGCGGGAGTTACACGCCGGTTTTAATGTCTTCCATATGGTATTTGTCGATAAGAGAATACAGGGTCGGCCTGGTCACACCCAGTAACTCTGCAGTCTTTGACATATTTTTATCGGCTGTCTGATAGGCCCGTCTGATAGCACGGCTTTCCGCCATCTCACGGACTTCCCGTAAATTCAGCGTTTCCGGCTCGTTGTCTCCCCGTGGTGCCATAAGGCCTAAATCTTCAGCCTGCACCACAGAGCCTTCTGCCATAATGACGGCTGATTTCAGCTTATTCTGCATTTCACGGATATTGCCGGGCCATTTATGGTTTAACATAGCCTGAATAGCGGTATCAGAGAAGCTCTTGGCTTTAGCACCGAACTCTTCCCGGTATGTATTCAGGAATGTACGGGCCAGCAGAATGATGTCCTGGTCGCGGTCACGCAGTGGCGGAATAAAGATAGGGATCTCGCCCACACGATAATATAAATCCTCACGGAAGGTTTCGTCTGCCACCATCTGTTGCAAATCCCGGTGGGTTGCACAGATCACGCGGATATCCACCGGAATTTCTGTTCGCCCGCCAACCCGTTCAATCACCCGCTCCTGCAGGAAACGAAGCATTTTAGCTTGCAGGCCAATAGGCATATCACCGATTTCATCGAGAAACAGTGTGCCGCCCTGAGCCGTTTCGATTTTACCCAGAGTCGTTTTATTAGCCCCGGTAAATGCACCTTTTTCGTAGCCGAATAATTCACTTTCCAGCAAGTTTTCAGGAATCGACGCACAGTTAATCGCGACAAAAGGCTTGTCTTTACGGGGGCTGTGTTCGTGAATACTTCTGGCAAACACTTCTTTACCGGTACCACTTTCGCCCTGTAATAACGTACTGATATCGGTGCCGGCAATTTTCTCGGCCTTGCGCATAACAACCTGAATTGCCTCAGAATTACCGATAATACGTCCCATGGCAGGACGGGCTTTCGCCAGAATGCGGTTCTGATGTTCCAGATTAGCCAGATTCAGGGCGCGGTTGACCAGCAGCTTGATAGTATCGGAATCAATTGGCTTCTGATAAAAATCGTAAGCCCCGAGATCAATCGCTTTCAGTGCATTCTCTTTATCGTTATTGCCGGTGACAACAATCACTTTGGTCCGCGGTGCCAGAGCCATGATTTCTTCAAGGGTTTTCAGCCCCTCAGAGGCATTAGCAGGATCAGGTGGCAGACCCAGGTCCAGAGTCACTACTTTGGGCTCATGACGACGTAACTGGGCAATCGCAGAGGTTCTGTCATCTGCAAATACCACGTTGTAGTCAGTAAAGCTCCATTTTAACTGTTTCTGGATGCCGAGATCGTCATCGACAACAAGAATCGTATCCGTCATTCGCACGTTTCCATTAGTAAATATGAATTATGGGAAATGAAATCTGTTAATCCAGCGGGAACACCAGGGTAAAACAACTTCCCTTTCCTGTTTCGCTTTCTACCGACAATTTGCCGCCAATAGACTGCATATAATTTTTTGCGTCATAGGCACCGATACCCATGCCCGCGTTACCTTTTGTGGTATCAAACGGCTTAAACAACCGTTGTTCAATAAATGCTTCATCCATGCCACAGCCATTGTCTTCAATCCGCACAATCTGGCGCTGACCGGCCAGGTCACTTTCCAGCGTTATACGGACAAAACCGTCATCGCCGGTGGCTTGCTGTGCATTACTGATTAGATGGTACATCACATTACTGAATTTCTCAGGATCGACCACTACCTTTTCTTCACTTTCCACCACCAGTTCAGGTACTGGTTTAAGTGACTGACAACGGGTTTCTATCAGCTTACCGGTTAAATCAGAGAGTGTGTGCGCTGAGAACACGCCGGGCTCATCGACCTTTTTCTCGGTGAGCTGACGCAGCATTTTATCCATGCGCGCTTTAGTATAATGCAGGGTTTCAAAGGTATCTTCAATAAACTCAGGGTTATGTTTGTGTTGTTCGGCATTACACAAAATGAGGTCGATTTGCGCCATCACATTTTTTAAATCGTGAAGTACAAACGCTGACATCCGGTTGAAAGCAGCAAATTGTGCGTTCTCTGCCACGGCATTGGCGGCTTCATGGTGTAGTAAGTATGTACCAACCTGTTCAGTCACAGCGTTAAGATAATCGCGGACTTCCCAGTTCAGTGTCAGTGCCTCACTGTCTTTTGTTTTTAGCAGGGCAAAGCCCCATATTTGTTCTGAATTTAACAGTGGCAGTGCCAGTTGAAAGCGACAACCTTTCAGCGCCTCTCTGTCCAGCAGCAAGCCATTGTACTCAAAGGGCTTTGATGCATACTCATCCACATCAACCAGCCAGTTGGTTTGCTGACAGAATGGCATAAGTTGCTTGAGGATCTTAATTTCGTCTGCCGATATTCCTTCGCTGTTTACACTGGCCACCACGTCAAAATCGATACCCGTGGCTTTCACCAGTGTGCCGTTTTCATAGTTGATGGCACCCAGCACCCCCCGCAATGCATTGCCATAAACATCCGGCGCTGCACCGGCTTCTGACGAAGACAGAGCCTGAGTCAGCTTCACCCACTCAACCCGGTAATCAAACTGGTTGGCAAAGAAGTGCTTGGTGATGAATACTTTTATCCGCGTACGGAAACTGTTAGACAGGACCATTGTGATGAGCAGTGCCAGAGACAGTACCACCAGCACGGTCTGAATCGTGGAACTCCAGTTACCGCCGATGTAATTCACCACATACCCGGCCAGTGCCATTACCAGCAAATAGATACCGGCCACCAGCAGCAAGGAGCTGTGCAGCACCACTTCACGGGAGATAAAGATATCGACGCCCCAATGCTTGATACGGCGGATAGCTACCACCAGTAGCGGCATCATCAGTAAATAGATATACCCTCTTGATACCACGTAGACCAACTCGATTTTTGTGACCATAGTGGCATTGGCGTACATCACAAATTCGAACAGGTGCATGGCGCCAAGGTAGAGCACCAGCGGTTTATACGCCCACTGATTCTCACCTGCCTGCCTGAATAAAACTTCAAGCAGAATAAGTACTTCCAGTGATAACACGGTAAGAAAGAGAAACTGCCAGGAGTGAGGAATTGTAGAAATAAAGGGAAGAAATAACGCCAGCACCGGCGGCGTGAGGATCACCATCGTCGCCGGCCTGCGCAGCACCTGCCAGAGATTATTGAAGTTATCCTGCAGACAGCCGGCAATGAATAACAACCACACCATTTGCTTGAGGGTGTCTGCTATCAGCAAATGCGGGCCGGAAACCGGACCGGTAAGCCTGGTGACGAAACTGAGTGACCACACCATGGTTGCCATCGTGGCAAGCACCAGCAAGTGCTTCGCCAGACCTGATTTACGGACTGTGAATAACAACAGCAGCAGAACCAGATAGCCTGCTGCATTCAGGCCGTAACCAATATCTGAAATCATAACTTCCCTATTTCCGGCAACTTATTGCTTTTGGATGACTAAACTTCCGATGGAGTATCCGGCACCGAAAGAACACAGTACGCCCACATCACCGGACTGAAGATCCTGATGATGCAGTGCAAATGCGATGACTGAGCCCGCTGATGCCGTATTCGCGTAACGGTCGAGTACGATTGGCGCTTCATCTGCCGTAGCATCCCGCCCTAACAGACGCTTAGCAATTAGCAGGTTCATGTTGATATTGGCCTGGTGCAACCACCAGCGGCGTACATCTGCCGGCGTAAAACTGTGACTGGCAAGGTGTGCCTCAATATGGTCAGCAGCCATCGGGCATACTTCTTTAAATACTTTACGGCCGGCCTGGTGAAATAATTTGTCTTCACCGTAGGGGTCAACATCGTGAGCGCGGCTGATGTAGCCAAAGTTCGAACGGATGTTATTTGAAAACGACGTCACCGCTTTTGTGCTCAGCACCGAAAATACATGGTCGCTGTTCGCGGTGTCTTCGCTTTCTACCACCGTGGCCGTTGCCACATCACCAAAAATAAAGTGACTGTCACGGTCGGTGTAATTTACCTGAGGTGACACCAGTTCAGGATTGATAACCAGCACGGCACGGGCGTTGCCGGATGCCACCATTTCCCATGCGCGGTGCATGCCAAATGTGGCCGCTGAGCAGGCAACCAGCATATCAAAACCGAAACCTTTAATACCCAGCTGGTTTTGCACTTCGATAGCAATGGCAGGATAAGCCCGTTGTGTATAAGCACATGATACGATCACCGCATCGATGTCTTCCGGTGATTTATTCGCCGCTGCCAGCGCCTTCTTCGCTGCCTCCAGGGCAATTTCCCCCTGATGGGACAACTCTTCGTCCTGTCGCTCAGGAATGACCGGGCGCATGCGTTCAACATCCAGCGCGCCTTCTTTACGGTAGATGTAGCGTTGCTTTATACCGGACGCTTTTTCAATGAACTCTGCACTGGAATGAGGTTTGGCAGCAACAGTGCCGGCATCAATTTGTGCCGCGTTTTCTGCATTAAACTTGTCTGCGTAGGCGTTGTAGCTGGCGACGAGTTCTTCGTTAGTGATTACGTGTTCAGGTGTCCACAGGCCGACACCACTGATAACAACTTTTTTAGTCATGAATAACTCTCTCGTTTTTTCGTAGCTTAGCCGTTTGAGACCCAAAAGTCATCGGACTTCTGACAAACAAAAAAGCCTGAATGCTAATGCATTCAGGCTTTCTGAAGAGGTATAAAGAGGCAGAAGTTTTATTTAGCAGTTACCTGCCACAGTGAGACTGAGCCACTGACTTCGTTACCCACTACAAGTAAAGCTTCACCGGTAGGGCTGTCTTCCGGACTGATAAATACCAGACTTTCCGGCGCCAGATCACCAATACTGTCATCAGCCGTCAGCCCTTCCGTCAAATCACGGTTTATCACGTATTCAGAGAAGCTGACATCGTACGGGTTCGTGATGTCGTAAACAAAAATGCCACCCATGCGCTCAGTACCGATAAAGGCATAAGTGCGATCGCCCAGTGTACCTGTGGTAATGGCTTCTGGCTCAGGCCCTTTATTTTCGGAGCGGCTGTCGCCTTCATTTTCATCATCGCCGTTATTAAACGCCGCACCGTGTACAGAGGCGGTGATACGTTCAAAATCATCACCTGAATCAAATACAACCTGACCGTTCTGATCCCAGATAGTGAAAGAACGTGCGCCATACGTATATGCTGCATCATATTCACCGTCACCATCGGCATCGCCCATACCCAGCGTCACCCGCAGGTCATCTGCTTCACCGTTTGCCTGCAACATGGCCAGCTCTGAATTTGTTGCGGCAGTGAGATCTTCGACTTTAACTTCATCGGTGTAGGCCAGACAGTCACCGTCGTCAAACTCCAGACCTCCGGCAGCCAGACAGGATGCTTCATCATCTGCACTGAAAATGTACTCACGGGCATCACCTTCGTTTGCAGTCAGCAGGAAAGTTGCCCCCTTCCACGTAGTTCTGGTGATTGTGTCCGGCATATAAACGCCATACAGGCCTTCGTACTGACCAAAGCTGACTTCACCATTTTCCTGCACGTCAATTTGGTACTGACTCCAGTCTTTGACGCCCAGTCCGATAATGCTGATAGTCATGGCTTCCAGATCAACCACGGCGACACCGTTATTTTCCTGCAAGGTAACGTAAGCAACAGAATCGGTGGCTGTGATGTACTCAGGCTCTAAATCCATAGCGACTGTGGTGTTAATGGCAACACCATTTATAGTACGGCCGGACGGATTAGGGAACTGCATGCCCATGGCTTCAAGCTCTGCCTGCTGGCCGTTGAAGCTTTCAAATGTAAGGGTTGTTGCAGTGTCTGCCGGGACACCGTCTGTGACAGTGATAACACTTACAGAACCTTCAGGGTCAATGGTGTAATCATCTGACGGTTCGCCCTCGTTCGCAGTGAGTACCTTTGTACCATCCGGAGTGAAAACAACATTATCAGGCAGGTTGCCAACTTCAACAGCGGAAAGGAAAGCCGGCTCGCCGGCATCAAGGCCGTTGTAGAAAAGTACAAAGCCGTTTTCAGCTTTTTCATCTGCGGGAATAGCGACAGCCAGCAAATCGCCGGACACCGCAATACTGGTAAGGCCGGCCAGCGCAGTACCGTCTGCTTCAACAGGTAATTCGATTGATGTGTTTGTGAGGTTGGTAGAGGTAACCGGCGCTTCCAGGGCATCTCCGGTGAGTTCTGCAATGCTGATCACAGAGATGGTATCTGATTCACCGTTAGTTGCATAAACGGTTTGTGTACCCGCATGATACTGCACAATTTCAGCAGCACCGGCCCCGCCAACAACTGCACGGCCCACAACTTCCAGTGCGACGCCTGTTGTGGCGTCCTGACCATCACTCCCGGTTTCGCCCTGTTCACCCTGAAGGCCCTGTGCACCGTCGGCACCGTCATCGCCATCTAAACTACACCCTGTCAGAGCGGCAGATACCACCAACGCCAGTAATCCCAGTTTGAATTTATTTTGCATCAACATGCTGTTTCCTTTAGAAGTTATTATTGAAATACGTCGCATGCGGCTGCGTGTGCATACAACAAAATTTCAATAACCTAAGGAAACGGTGTGACAGCAATAAGTCAGGGAGATGACGAATTTATGTCATCTTATCTCCCCTTCATTTGTTGTCTGAACACTTTCCCACAACAAAGCTGAACCGTTGCTTAACAATAAAAACTCTTTCGCTTACCGCTTCGTAGTTAACCTTTGCCAGTGGCTTTTTAACAGGCACTTAATTAGTATTAAGCAACGAAAAAACGCAGAAGAGGGACACAAATGAAACAACGGATGAAGGTGCTCGCAGTGGCGGGACTGGCAAGTGTGCTTAGCGCATGTGCTACATCCCCGACCGGGCGCAACCAGGTGTTGTTGTACTCTGAAACACAAATGGCCGAAATGGGCGGTCAGGCGTTTTCAAGTATGAAAGAGGAACTGAAGGTTTCCAGTAAACAGGTAGAAAATACCTACGTTCAGTGTGTTGCAAAATCGCTGACGCCGCTGGTACCGGACTCGGTGTTTAACGGTGAATGGGAAGTGGTGGTTTTTCAGGATGACCAGGTCAACGCCTTTGCATTGCCCGGTGGTAAAATCGGTGTTTATACCGGCTTGCTCAATGTGGCGAAAACCCAGTCCCAGTTAGCAGCCGTTATCGGACACGAAATCGGCCATGTTATTGCTCACCATGGTAACGAGCGTATGTCGACTTCCACACTGACAAACCTGGGTACACAAGCCGTAGCAACGGCAATTGAAGCAAAACAGGTAGCATACAGCGGTGCGATTATGGCGGCTATTGGCATGGGTTCACAGGTTGCGATTACGCTGCCCTTCTCCCGTGCCCACGAGTCTGAAGCCGATCTTATCGGCTTGGCACTGATGGCGCAGGCGGGCTTCGATCCCAGGGAGTCAGTAGAGTTATGGAAGAACATGGATGCCGCCAGCAATGGTCAGCGTCCGGTAGAAATTCTTTCCACTCACCCTGCCCCGCAAAACCGTATTGAAAACTTGCAGGCCAATATGCAGGCTGCCATGGCGGATTATCAGGGAACAGCTAAACGCCCTTCCTGTAAGTAGCTGCCAACCACAGTGAAGGTGTCAGGAGTCGACCCGACTGGCACTAATAAAAAACCCCCTTTCGAAAAAGGGGGTTTTTAGTATCAGTGTTAAGTACTCAGGATACTAAACAGAATTATGCTGATTCTTTCGCAGATACTGTTTTGTCAGCTTCTTTGAAAAAGTGCACATCCATTTGCGGATAAGGAATAGAAATACCTTCCGCGTCAAAACGCAATTTCACCGCTTCAGTAAAGTCCAGGCGTACGGCCAGGTTATCGGCGGCAGCCACCCACGGACGAACAGTAAAGTTAACGGAACTGTCACCTAATTCAGCCACGCCGATTAAGCAGGCTGGTTCTTTCATAATACGGGTTTCTTCATCTACCAGTTCCTGCAAAATGCGCTTGGCTTTCAGCAGATCATCATCGTAGCCGATGCCGAACGTCATATCACAACGACGGGTGTCTTTTGCAGAGTAGTTAGTGATGTTGTCGCTGTAAATCTTACCGTTCGGAATAGTGATTTCTTTGTTATCCAGGGACGTCATCACAGTGTGGAAAATACCAATCTTCTGAACGACACCGGCAGTACCTGCGGCTTCAACATAGTTGCCTTGTTTGAACGGCTTGAATACCAGTAACATAACGCCGGCTGCGAAATTCTTCAGAGAATCCTGCAGAGATAAACCGATAGCTAAACCGGCTGCACCCACAATAGCAACAAGAGAGGTGGTATCCACGCCCAGTTGGTCAAGTGATGCCACAATAACGAACAACATCAGTATTGCAGAGACAATCGACTCTACAAAATTGATTAGCATTTCGTCGTATTTGGATTTTGCCATCACACGACGGAATACAGACAGCAGTATACCGACAATGATTCGTCCAATAACGAAGATCGCAATTGCCATAGCGATGTTGATCGCCCAGGGAATAGCGTATGTATTAATATACCGTTCAATATCTGAAGCAGTAAACATTGATAAAGTTTCTTCCATTTCTGTTTCCTTTGTTAATGCGCGAATCGTTGCACAGTGCGGGGGATACGATAGCAATATTGCGGTAGATCACGCAATGCCCCTGGTCTGCTTTCTGCCTTATACAATGGTATAAATTCAGATGATGAAACACTTATAAGCTGACGATAATATTTCTGTCATCGCATCAACGTAAAGTTTGCAGTGCGTGAAAAAAACAGCGCGATGAATGCTCGACAACGTGTTTCTTTAACCAACTGATTTTAGTGCTAATAACAAAATTGAATAAATCCGGCATCGGGAAAGGCTGGAAATTCGCAGATTTTAGTCTATATTCAGTCATCACTTTTCGGCTTACAAGCCGCTCAGTGGCAGGAAATACGAACCAGAATACCGGAAGAAAGTGACTTCTTTCGTATGGATTTACAACATCAGGATCCGATGTTGGATGTAAGACGTAATGACGTATCTGGTTATTTAGCTATCGCCAAGTACCGGTTTGCTAAACTAAGGGATTTTAAAATGTTCTTTCTATCTGTTCTTTTTGTGATTGTTCTCTTCATTCTGGGTTTTGCCCTCACCTCTGACAAAGGTAAAAATACTGTTCACGCCCGAAAGAGCGGTGCTGCGACGGATTTAAGTAACATTTCCAAAGAAACCCGTCCGAACAGTGTTCAGGTTAACTAAATTCCCCCGCTTACTGCGGTGCAGACATTGCGTCTGCACCCGCAAACTCGCTATCATATAACGCTTATAAAACTGAAGTTATAGTGATATCACCATGCGAATCCCGCGCCTGTACCACCCCGGTAATATTCCTCTGGACGAAGAGTTCCTGCTTAATGATGACGCTGCACACCACGTAGCCACTGTGTTGCGACTCAAAGCGAATCATCCCGTTGTGCTGTTTAACGGCGATGGTAATGAGTACAGTGCCCAGATTATCGCAGTGAACCGCAAACAGGTTGTCATTGAAGCTGACGCCTGCCTGACCATCGGTAAAGAGTCACCTCTTCCAATTCATCTGGGTCAGGGTGTGTCGAAAGGCGACCGCATGGATACTGTTTTACAGAAAAGTGTCGAGCTGGGTGTTACTGAAATCACACCGGTACTGACACAACGATGTGCAGTGAAGCTGGATGAAAAGCGCTGGGAAAAGAAAATTCAGCAATGGCAAAAAATCATCACCGGTGCTTGTGAGCAATGCGGACGTAATGTGGTTCCGGTACTCAATGCGCCGGTAACACTGAATCAATGGCTGGCGAGTCCGACTCAGGCTGTTCGTTTAACATTAGCCCCGGGCGCAGATTCACCACTGGTAAAAACGCCCTATTCATCAAAAGGCTATCGTTTGCTTATCGGACCGGAAGGTGGTTTGTCTGAGCAGGAAATTCATCAGGCAAATGAAAGCGGCTATACCTCTGTCAGTCTGGGCCCGCGCATATTAAGAACAGAAACAGCAGCTCTTGCTGCCATTACTATTCTACAGTCCCAGCATGGAGACTTATAAACGTCATACTTGTTTTGTATGCTAAAACAGGTTAAAAAATAACTAAGCCAGAAAAACAATAAAAAGCTTATGTATCTCGTACATTCCGCCGGTAATCCGGCCATCGCCTCCGGCAGGTTGAATTTAGATCAGGTCTACAGTGCCTGTCTTGAACGTATTCTCGACGGTCAGCCTCTGGCAAAAGTGGTGACCTTCTACTTACAATTTCTGGAACAGCACACCACCAGTTTCCGTTTTGCAGTCATGCAGGTTGTACCGCAAACCGGCAGTTTATCCCTGTTAGCCGCCCCTTCTCTGCCTGAGCATTTTATTCGCGCCATTCACGAAATGAAACTGTGTGAAAAGGAAGGCGCTTGCGGGCCGGCGGCCGTAACAGGCCAGCCCTTTTTCATCGATAACATTGCAGCCCATCCGAACTGGAAGGACTTTTCACCGGAAATGGCAGAAGTCGGGATCACCAGTTGCTGGTCATTCCCGCTGATCCGTGAAAATAACTGTATCGGGACTCTGGCGGTCACCGGCGGTCAGAAGCAAACTCCGGATCCCCACACCATTGCCCACTATCAGGCCGTAGCGGTAAACCTGAGTAAAATTTTTGCTTACTGTGATTATCAGCAAGGAAAAAACAGCGCCAACTGGATCTTACAAAAGCAGGTTTCTCAGCAGCAGGAAGAAAATAAGTATTTAAAAGAAACCGCTGAAAAACTGGCCCTGAAAATGACAGAGGCCGAACATATTCTTGCCAGTTGCCCGCTCCCTAAAACCTTCCGCCCTATGGCATCGGGTTTAATCAAAGAAACAGAAGCGTTACTGGCTGTGGTAAAGACGACTTTTTCCTTTCAAAAAGTGATTACCGCTCAGAACAAAAGAAATGTGAGTTTAAAACAGCTCTCCCGTAAAGAACTGAATCAATTTTATAATGCATTAAACCGCTCAACCGGAGCCGGTTCAGACTTGCTTGGCGAAGCGGTTCGCAGACTGGATGAATTATCCGGTTACATCAGCCTTATCACTCACAATCCGGTAAAGCAGATTTCACTGGCGAAAGCCACCGGCACCATGCTTTCTGTCATAGCCAGCGCAGCGAAGCATATTGATATTAAAGCCTGTATCGACATAGACCCGGACTGTACTTCCACCATTGCTGCCGGTACGTTTACACAAATACTCAACGAACTGATTTTAAACGTGTGCCATCACAGCTACCCCAACCGTAACGAAGGAAAAATCTGGCTTTCCGCATCAAAAACAAGCTATGGCAATTACCCGATGATCAGGTACATTGTTGAAGATGAAGGACAGGCCATTCCGCGCACTACGATTCACAATGCCATGCGGCCGGCAGCAGCCACTCTGCTCAGACGGCATTCGGCACCGGGTGGTCTGGCATTGTGCTATCAACAAATTACCGCGGGTCTTGGCGGAACCATGCAAATCGTGCAGCGCCAGTCGGGCGGCAACAAGATAATCTTCACTTTTCCGGAACAAACCGCCGGCTAACGCGGTGTAGCACGATGATTACCTGCGAAAAGGTGTTGATTTTAGCAATATCAACGCCATAGTAGAGGTATTACCCCGTTTACATAAAAGAGAATCACCCGATGAGCTATTCAGTCGGCTTTGTGATGGACCCTATCTCGTCTGTCAAACCCCATAAAGACACCAGCTTTGCCATGATGCTGGAAGCGCAGAAACGCGGCGCGACCCTGTTGTATATGGAAATGAGCGATCTTTATCTGGATAACGGCAAGCCAATGGCCTCCGTGCGTAAAGTTACCGTACGGGACCAGGCACAGGATTTCTATTCATTGTCGCCCCGCGAGACCATGGCACTGGCAGATATCAATGTTCTGCTGATGAGAAAAGACCCGCCTTTCGACAGTGAATTTCTGTATGCCACACAAATGCTGTCTTTAGCGGAAGCCGGAGGCGCGCTGGTAGTCAATAATCCTCAGGCGCTGCGGGATTACAATGAAAAGTTATTTACTTCCTGGTTCCCGGATTTAATTCCGGCTACACGGGTAACACGCAATCCTCAGCTGGTAAGAGATTTCCACGCAGAACATCAGGATATAATCTGTAAGCCGCTGGACGGTATGGGCGGCGCATCGATTTTCAGGGTAAAACCCGATGGTAATAACCTGGGCGTCATCATTGAGACCCTGACCAAAAACGGGACCCAACAGATGATGGTGCAGGAATATCTGCCGGCCATTAAAGAGGGTGACAAACGGGTTCTGATTGTAGACGGTGAAGTGATGCCCTATTGTCTGGCGCGCTTACCCACGAAGGGAGAAACCCGTGGTAATCTGGCAGCCGGCGGTACCGGGCGTCCCCAGGCAGTCAGTGAGTCTGATAGAGCACTGGCGAACGCGATTGCGCCCGTACTGAAAGAGCACCGCATTTTGTTTGTTGGTCTGGATGTGATTGGCGATCGTATTACAGAGATAAATATCACCAGCCCCACCTGTGTCCGTGAAATTGAAGCCCATTTCGATTTCAGTATTATGGGTAAATTGTTTGATGCCATAGAAACTAAACTGGCAGCTTTGAGGTAACGTTGAATGACAGAACTGAAGTCCTTGCAAAATCACTTTCTGATCGCAATGCCGTCACTGGAAGACCCTTACTTTTCGCGGTCTATCACATACATTTGCGAACATAACAGTGAAGGCGCAATGGGTATTGTGATCAACCAGCCATCGAACATGAATCTGAAAGAACTGCTTGAGCAAACTGATAAAGACACGGAGTTTGCCGACAGTACGTCAGAGCATATTGTGCTGGCCGGTGGTCCGGTCAGTCAGGAGCGCGGTTTCGTGCTCCACTCTGATGACGGTGACTGGAGTTCCAGTTTGAAAATGGCACCGGGTGTTGTTGTGACCACTTCAAAAGATATTCTCTCTGCCATCGGTCACAGCGAGGGCCCCGAGCATGCAATCATCGCGCTGGGCTATGCGGGATGGGAAGCCGGCCAGCTTGAGAAGGAAATGCAGGAAAATGCCTGGCTGACGGTGGAAGCCGACACAGACATTCTGTTCAATACGCCCGTACACAAGAAGTGGCAGTCTGCTGTGAAGAAACTGGGCGTGGATGTATGGCAGCTTACGCCGCAGGTTGGCCACGCCTGATATGAGCCGGACTGTTTTAAGCTTCGATTTTGGCACAAAAAGTATTGGCGTGGCTGTTGGTCAGGAGATAACCGGTACAGCTTCTCCTCTTGCCGCCCTGAAAGCACAGGATGGTGTACCGGACTGGGAAAAGGTAAAAAGGATCTATGATGAATGGCAACCGGATCTCGTCATTGTCGGGCTGCCGTTGAATATGGACGGTACTGAACAACCGGTGACGCAACTGGCCAAACGATTTGCAAACCGCCTTCACGGCCGCTTTAACGTAAAAGTGGAGACCTGGGATGAACGGTTGTCTACGGCGGATGCCAAAGCTATGTTGTTCGAATTAGGTGGCTATAAGAAACTGACTAAAGATAAAGTCGACAGCGTTTCTGCCTGCGTGATTTTCACCAGTTGGGCAGAAAATCAGTACTGAGAAAGCCGGTCAGTAAGCCGGCTCTGCTTTCACGGCCTGACATTGCCAGCACAGTGAAAAGTGCCCTTCGTTCTCTTCCCCGCAATGGGTACACTGCCAGTTCTCCCCTTTATTACTACTTGGGGTAAGCGCATCAACGATTCCCTTCGCTTTGCCGAACCACTGCTCATCAAGCAGCCACAATTCCATTTGTGTTTCCTGCCAGGGAAGTTCGCCCACTGCACCACCGGCATATTCATTTTTTACCAGGTACGGAATACGGGCGACATCCAGCTCAGAGCGAACCTGCTGAACCAGAAAACGGTCGTCATGACCAAATAACTTCAGCATCGGAAGAGTCAGTCATCCATATCGATGGACACGCCGGACAAAGAACCCAGCTCATTGCCTTCACTGCTGTCCAGTTTGATCATCAGACGCAAATCATTCGGTGAATCGGCATGATGAATGGCCTGGTCATAGGTGATCCGATCTTCTTTAAACAATTCATACAGCGCCATATCAAATGTCTGCATGCCCATTTCTTTGCCTTTCTTCATGGCATCTTTTAACTCACCGGTACGATTTGTCTGAATAAGATCAGCCACAAACGGGGAATTAAGCAGGATCTCTATAGCAGCTACCCGGCCTTTGCCGTCTTTTTTCGGCACCAGTTGCTGGGCAACGATGGCCCTCAGGTTCAAACTCAAATCGAACAGCAACTTGTTATGCATTTCCTTAGGTGCAAGGTGCATGATGCGCTCTATCGCCTGGTTTGCATTATTAGCATGCAGAGTCGCGACACACAGGTGGCCGGTATCAGCAAATGACATGGCATATTCCATGGTTTCCATAGAGCGGATTTCGCCCAGCAGGATCACATCGGGCGCCTGACGCAGAGAGCTTTTCAATGCGTCGTCAAAACTCATGGTATCAATGCCCACTTCACGTTGTGTTACCACACAGGAACCATGCCGGTGAATAAACTCGATGGGATCTTCAATAGTAAGGATATGCCCTTTGGAATTGTGATTGCGGTGATCAATCAGTGCCGCCAGCGAGGTAGACTTACCGGTACCGGTAGCTCCCACCATCAGCACCAGGCCACGTTTACTCATGATAATGTCTTTAAGTACCGCAGGCAGTCCCAGTTCATCCACTTTAGGAATTTCTGTGACAATCCGGCGGGCGACCATACCTATGGAGTCCCGTTGCCAGAATGCACTGCAACGAAAACGTCCTACATTAGTAATACCAACTGCAAAGTTACTTTCTTTCAGTTCATTCAATTCGCGGATGTAACGTTCTTCCATCACACTCTGAACCAGTTCCTTGGCCTGAAACTGAGATAACGGCTCATCACCTAACGGGGTCAGCTGCCCGTCTATTTTGGCACTGACAGGGAAACCTACGGTAATAAAAATATCCGAAGCCCCGAGTTCTGTCGCTTTCTCAAAATACCCCTGCAGTTTCACCCTTTATCTCCTACATCATTTTGTTTTTATCGGTGGATTTTGCCGCTGCATCCTGATGGCTCACAACGCCTAATGCAACCAGTTTTTGCAGTGCCTGATCCATGGTTTGCATACCATGCGCCTGACCGGTCTGGATAACCGAGTACATTTGAGGCACTTTGTCTTCACGGATAAGGTTACGGATTGCCGGTATGCCCACCATAATCTCATGTGCCGCTACCCGGCCACCGCCGACTTTTTTCATCAGGGTTTGCGAAATAACTGCCCGTAATGATTCTGACAACATGGAGCGGATCATTGCTTTTTCTTCCGCCGGGAAAACGTCAATAATACGGTCGATGGTTTTCGGCGCTGAGTTGGTGTGCAACGTACCAAATACCAGGTGACCGGTTTCCGCTGCGGTCATCGCAAGACGGATGGTTTCCAGGTCCCGTAACTCACCCACCAGCACCACATCAGGGTCTTCACGGAGCGCCGAACGTAACGCGTTAGAAAAGCTGTGTGTATCGCGGTGCACTTCACGCTGGTTCAGAACACTCATCTTGTTTTCGTGAACAAATTCAATGGGATCTTCAATGGTAAGAATGTGGTCCCGTTTGGTGTTATTGATGTGATCGATCATGGCTGCCAGCGTGGTACTTTTACCCGAACCTGTCGCACCGGTCACAAGAACAAGGCCGGTAGGCTGGTCAATCAGGTCACGGAAAATGGGCGGGGCTGCAATATCATCCAGTGATAATACTTTACTGGGGATGGTACGAAGTACCGCAGCAGCACCACGATTCTGTACAAAGGCGTTAACACGGAAACGGGATAAATCCTTTACTTCAAAGGAAAAGTCGACTTCCAGATTCTCTTCATATTCCTTGCGCTGTTTGTCATTCATGATTTCATAAATGAGCGAATGTACCTGCTTGTGATCAAGCTCAGGGATATTCAGTCTGCGCATTTCCCCGTCGACACGAATAATCGGCGGCAGCCCTGCCGACAAGTGCAAATCGGAAGCTTTATTTTTAACACTGAAAGCCAAAAGTTCGGTAATATCCACAACCACGTCTCCAAACACCAGATGATTAATGCAAACAATAGCAGAACGACTGAAATCCGCCCAATCGCGAATCGAACAAGCTACTGCCAATGCGCATCGTCCTCCAAAATCCGTGCAATTACTAGCGGTCAGCAAGACTAAACCGGTATCTGATATCAACCTGGCGTATGAAGCGGGACAACGTTTGTTTGGTGAGAATTACGTACAGGAAGGCGTTGAAAAGATTCAGCATCTGTCTGCACTCACTGATATTGAATGGCATATGATTGGCCCGCTGCAATCGAATAAAACCAAAGTCGTTGCAGAGCATTTTGACTGGGTGCAGTCTGTAGACAGAGAAAAGATTGCCCGCCGGCTGAACGACCAGCGACCTTCTGACATGCCGCCACTGAATGTGTGCATACAGCTTAATATCGATGATGAAGACAGTAAATCAGGCATTCAGATCAATGCACTGCCAGCCCTGATTGATACTATCAACAGGTTGCCCAACCTGAAATTGCGGGGGCTGATGGCGATACCAAAAGCCTCTCCGGACGAGGAAGAACAGGCGCAATCACTGACCACGCTGGCTGAATTATTCGCGGAATATCAACAAAAGCTGAGCGATTTTGATACCCTGTCCGTAGGAATGAGCAGCGATCTTGAAGCCGCCATTGAACACGGCTCTACCATGGTCAGAGTAGGCAGCGCTATTTTTGGTGCGCGTAGCTGATTGACCGGTTCGCTATTCACGAGTTTTAAACGCAATACATAAGGGTTTTCATGCAACAGAAAAAATTGGCATTTATCGGCGCAGGTAACATGAGTCGCAGCATCATCAGCGGACTTATCCAGTCAGGCTACGACAAAGACAATATTCTTGCCAGTAATCCCTCAACACCCAAACTGGAAAAACTACAGGAAGAGTTTGGCATCCGGATCTCGCAGTCGAATGATGAAGCCTGTGAGTTTGCCGATGCTATTGTGCTGGCGGTAAAGCCACAAATGATGGGCGACATGCTTGCCGCCTTGCAGGAAAAAAACGACCTGTCCGGTAAACTGTTTTTATCCATTGCAGCCGGTTTGCCGGTATCACGCCTGCAGGAAATGCTGGGCGGCGATTATCCGGTGGTGCGCATTATGCCCAATACTCCAAGCCTTATCGGCAAAGGTATGACGGGCTTGTACGCTGACAACACAGTAAGCAGCGCAGACCGCCAGTATGCTGACGACGTCATGGGCGCAGTGGGTGAAACGGTTTGGGTAAAGGAAGAAGACGGTATTAACGGCGTCATCGCCGCTGCAGGCAGCAGCCCTGCGTATTTCTTCCTGTTCTTGCAGGCCATGCAGGAAGAATCCATGAAAATGGGTTTTGATGCGCAGACCGCCAGAAACATGGTTCAGCAAGCCATGTTGGGAGCGGCTGAAATGGTTTGTCACAATCCGGATATTGAATTAAGCGAGTTAAGAGCTCAGGTTACTTCTAAGGGCGGCACGACCGCTGCTGCTATCAATACATTTATCGATAAAGGCTTGCAGGACACGGTAAGCGCAGCCATGCGTGCCGCAGTCAACAGAGCCGAAGAAATGGCGAAACAACTTTAAGTTTAAGCTTCACAGGAAAAACAGTTAATGAGCAACGCGTCGGTCTTTCTTATCAGTACCTTGTTTGATTTGTATCTGATGGTGGTGATATTACGATTGTGGTTACAACTGGTCAGGGCAGATTTTTATAACCCGGCCAGCCAGTTTATCGTTAAAGCAACACACCCCATAGTGGGGCCTCTTCGCCGTATCATCCCGTCTATCGGTAACTTTGATACGGCAACGTTCGTGCTAGCCCTGCTTGTCGCGGCACTGAAGTTTGTGACGCTGGTCATGCTGTTTGGCAGTGGAAACATCAATCCGGCATCTATTATCCTGCTGGCGTTTTTAACCGTAGTGAAAGAAACTCTCTCGCTGATGTTCTGGATCCTGATTATCCGCGCCATCCTCAGCTGGGTATCGCAGGGACAAAATCCTATTGAGTACGTGATGTATCAACTGACAGAACCATTTCTCTCTCCTATCCGCCGTATTATTCCGCCCATTGGTGGTCTGGATTTATCGGTACTGATAGCTATCATCGGATTACAGTTCCTGCAAATCCTTTTGCAAAATACGTTTGGTTTATACTAAGTTTTGAAAGGGTAGCGGTTTCGCTACCCTTTTTTGTTTCTGTACTGATTTTGTGTGATTAGTTGAATTTGGTGAAGACACTGTGAACTACCTTGCCCGTCTGCCGGCCCTCTGCCTGCTCTTAACTTTACTGTTAACCGCCCCTGTGGCATTAGCCGAACAAAAACAAACGCTGGGAAAATGGGATGTACATTACATCGTAGTGAACACCACGTTTTTCACCCCGGAAACCGCGCAAAATTACGGCATTGTGCGCAGTAAATATAATGCACTGGTGAATATTTCAGTGCTCGACAGCACAACAGGAGAAGCTCAGGTCGTGTCCGTTAAGGGCCAGGCGAGAAACCTTTTAGGTAACAGCAAAACACTGAATTTTAAACGGGTTAAAGAAGGCGAAGCGATTTACTATCTTGCCCCGCTTTCCTTTAATGACAGAGAAACCTTTCGCTTCAACGTCGATATTCAGCGGGGCAATGAAGTTCAGACACTTAAGTTTCAGCAGGAGATGTTCGTCGAGTAATCTCCGGCTTCAAACTGTCAGTGCGATGTTACAGCGATGCAGGCATATGCGCTTTTTCGTTTCGCCAGGCCTTCTCATAAGCAGGCCTGGAAAGTACCCGCTCTGCATACTGTTTCACATTATCAAACGTCAAATCCATACCAGACCCTTTTGCCCATGACAGCACATGTCCGGCGACAATATCTACTCCGCTGAACATGCGTCCGGTAAGGAAATCCTGGTCTCCGAGCAACGCAGAAAACCCTTTCAGTGCCACACCGAATTCGTAAATACTGACATCTTTCATGCCTTCAAGTCGCTGTGTTTCCGGTAATGCAAAGTCATGCTTTGCCATGTTCCATAACGGTTGCTCCAGTTCTGTTATCACAAATGCCATTGCCTGTTCGTACAGCATACGGGCCTTGCTACCCAATACCGGCATGAATTCTTCGTAACCATGCTTATCCATCAGCCAGGTCACGATGGCAGCAGATTCGCTCATTGGCCCGCAACCTGTCATCAGTGCAGGAATTTTACCCGCCGGATTAAGCGCAAGAAAATCTGCTGATTTATGCTCCCCCTTACGTAAGTTAATAAACGTGTAGTCATAAGGCAGGCCTAACTCTTCCAGTGCCCATGCCACACGCACTGAACGCGTTTTTGCAAATCCGTATAATGTATACATACCCTCTCCTGTCCGGTGATTTTGATTGTTTGAAACTATACACAAATCACCGGCTTCAGCGCATCAATTTGTTCCGTTATTCCATGTGACTATTGCAAGCGCAAACTTCATCCCCACACTATTTCTATTCGATTAAAGGAGGCATTATGTCTGAATATAAAGAAATCAAACTCGTTAAACGTCCGGTGAAAGGTCAGATTGACGCATCCCTGTTCAGCACAGAGCAAAAGCAGGTTCCCATGCCCGGTGAGGGTGAAATACTGATCAGACAAACACATATGTCGCTGGATCCCGCCATGCTGGGCTGGATGAGTGAAGACAGAGAAAGTTACATCCCGCCCGTGGAACTCGGTGAGGTAATGCGCTCCAGCGGCGTAGGTGAAGTCATAAAATCTAACCATCCCGATTTTTCTGAAGGCGACAAAGTGATGGGTATGACAGGTTGGCGGGAATACCTTGTCAGTGATGGTAAGGGCTTCAACAAGTTACAACCCGGGATCAGCGAAGAGATGGCCCTGTGTGTATTTGCCTTACCCGGTCTGACAGCCACCACGGGGTTATATAAGTTCGGCAAACCTGAGGCCGGTGAAACCCTGATTGTAACAGGCGCTGCCGGTTCTGTGGGCTCAATCGTTGGTCAGCTAGCTAAAGCTGACGGTTTACGGGTAATCGGCGTTGTGGGCAGCGATGAGAAAGCAGACTGGATTGTTAACGAGTTAGGTTTCGACGGCGCCATTAATTACAAGACGGATAACCTGAAGGCGCAGCTGGATGCCCTCACCCCCAACCGTATTGACGTATTTTTTGAAAACACCGGCGGCCCTGTGCAACAGCTTATCGTTAACCGGATGAACGAGCACGGGCGCATTGTCGTTTGCGGAATGATTGCAGATTACCAGTCCGACAACCCTTCCCCCGGCCCCAACTGGATCCCGCTTATCAAAAAACGAATCTCCATTCAGGGGTTTGCTATGCCTGATCACTGGGGCGAGATCCCGCAATTGCTTGAAAAGCTCACGCCTTATGTGCAGCAGGGTAAAATAAAATACCGGGCACATATTATTGAAGGACTGGAAAATGCACAGAGCGGTCTGAACATGTTGTTCGACGGCAAGAACACAGGGAAAATGATTGTTAAATTATAACCCCTGTTAGCTGAGCACTATCACAGGCAGTGAAGCAACTCTTCACTGCCTTTGAGTCCCTTTCAATTATCTTTCTTAGTAACCCTTCTCCGCTGTACGCACTTTCATCTTTATATAAAGACAGCCAGCGTTATTACCCTTACTGATAAGCCTTTCACCATTTTGGTTCAAGTATCGCATCAGATTAGAACATTTCCTGCATTGCCGGCCCACGTCTGCCACTAATTTTGTGCTGTAACCGGCACTTCACCGCTATTAAACGGCGCTTTATCCTCCATTAACAGCCCAACGGCATGCCTCTCAGGTTTCTGGAATATCTGTTGCATTACATGAGTACGTACACCCAGGTGATAACAATAAGAAAACACTGGTCATTCAACTACCACTACCCAAAATAAGAGGGAACTCATGTCTGAAGAATTAACCGGGAACATTTCTGCTGAAGGTGCTTCGCGCCGTAAATGGTTAAAAACATTTAGTTTAGGTGCGGGTGCAGTTGCCCTTACGGGTTGTTTCGATACCGGTGTAAAAGAGCTGCAGGCAGCGGGAATGAAAACTGAACATTTCCCGTCTGCAACGCCAAATGTTAATGACGGTCTGGTTCGTCTGTCTTCGAATGAAAATGCTTTTGGTCCTTCACAGAAGGCCGTTGAAGCGATGCAGGGTGAACTTTTTAATCTCGCCCGTTACACAGATGCTACTGTCGATGTGCTGAAAAAGAAAATTGCCGCGCAGGAAGGTGTCTCTGAAGACCAAATTGTTGTTACGAATGGTTCATCACCTATTTTATTCGGTTATGCAGAGTGGATAACTGAAAACGGTAATAACCTCGTTACCTCGATGGCCACTTATGAAGGTATTCCCCGAGGCGCCGAGTTCATGGGTGCCAATGTCACCTACGTGCCTCTGGATTCAGAAATGGGTTTCGACTTAGATGCCATTGAAGCTGCAGTTACTGACGAAACCACGGCTGTGTACGTATGTAACCCTAACAACCCCACCGGCTGCATGGTCGATCCTGCCAAACTGACAGCGTTTGCTAAACGGGTATCGAAAAAAGCGCAGGTGTTCATCGACGAAGCCTACATTGAAATGTCTGATGCCTATCCGGCAAACGTGCAGTCTAAGCTGGTTGCCGAAGGTCATAATGTGGTTATCTGTCGTACGTTTTCAAAAATTCATGCTATGGCAGGACAACGTTTAGGTTATGCCATCATGCCGGCAGATCAGGCTAAATCTCTGGGCGGAAAACTGCGTATGGGTGGTGTCAACTATCTGGCACTGGTGGCCGGAATGGCGAGTATGGATGACCATGCAAACCTGAACACCATGCGCGATCGCATCAAAACCGAGCGTACTAAACTGACGAAAGTTGCTGAAGAACTGGGTCGCCCTTACGCGAAAAATCCGCAGGGCAACTTCATCTACGTGGATACCGGCATGCCCCACGACCAGTTTGCTGCGAAGATGAAAGATGAAGGTATCAAAGTAGTTGGCCGTACGTGGCCAGGCTATGATTCCTGGTCACGCATCAGCGTGGGTACACCGGAAGAAACCGATGCCTGTGTAGCCGCATTAAATAAAGTACTGGCTTAAGTGTCTGTGTCGGGGTGAGGCTTATTCAGCCTCATCCCGTAAAAATACCAAATCCGTTTCAGTGCTCTGCTCTGGCGAAAAGACATAACCCGCTTCGCTGAACGCCTTTAAGCCCGCTACGTCTTCAATACGTTTCTGAATCACATATCTGGCCATTAATCCCCGCGCCTTTTTAGCAAAGAAACTAATCACCTTATACTGACCGTTTTTCTTATCTTTAAAGTGTGGCGTAATGATCATGCCGTCCAGCGACTTCGCCTTAACTGACTTGAAGTACTCATTTGAAGCCAGATTAATCAGTACATTATCGCCCTGCTCTTCCAGCGCCTTATTCAGCGCAAGGGTGATATCTGTTCCCCAGAATTCATACAGATTTTTACCCTTAGGATTTTCAAGGCGGGTCCCCATTTCCAGGCGGTAAGGCTGCATTAAGTCCAGCGGACGCAACAGACCGTAAAGGCCGGAAAGCATTCTTAAATGTTGCTGTGCATATTCCACGTCCTGCTCAGACAATGAATAAGCATCTAAGCCCGTATACACGTCGCCGTTAAAGGCGTAAAGCGCCTGACGTGCATTGTCTTTGGTAAACGGGGTAGTGAAAGAGTCAAAACGGTTGGCGTTCAGTGTCGCCAGTTTATCGCTGATCTTCATCAAAGAAGACAGGTCTGCCGGCGTCAGTTTGCGGCAGGTTTCTACCAGTGCTTCAGCAGATGTCAACATGGCAGGCCGCGTGAACGACGCTACCGGCACCGGCGTTTCAAAGTCCAGATTCTTAGCCGGTGAAACAACAACTAACATAATTCAATTTCCTCTTTACTATCAGACACCGCAGTAACATATTCATCGGGCTTATCAAACTCCGGCGCAAAGAATATCACGGTCTGCCCCGCGTTTTTGCCCTTTTACCTGCCAAATTGGGGTCAAACCGTTATGTTTATACGCTATAGCGGGATAATTTAGCGCTTTGCTGTGTTATTTAACCCGCCAGTCTGTTATAAATTTACTAAATTCGATCTGGTTTAACCGTCCGGACATACAAACCCTACATAGTGGTTGATTCAGTTGTTTACAACCAACATATTCAATCAGTCTGCCCCCTTCCGGTGGCGGGCTGTTCATTTATTTAGGTCACACATTCAGAGAGAAACGATGAGCAATCAATTAGACGCGTTGCGCGAAATCACTACCGTCGTTGCCGATACCGGCGATATCGAAGCGATCAAAAAGTACGAGCCTGTAGACGCTACGACTAATCCGTCTCTTTTACTTAAAGCCGCAGGTATCCCTGAATATGCGGGTTACATTGACGATGCAGTGGCATGGGCCAAATTACAGTCACAGGATCCGGCTCAGCAGTTAACAGATGCCTCTGACAAGCTTGCTGTTACTATCGGTAAAGAAATTTCCGGCGTAATCCCGGGTCGTATTTCTACAGAAGTAGATGCCCGTTTATCATTCGACACCGACGCGACTATTGCTAAAGCAAAACGTCTGGTTGAACTGTACAACGATGAAGGTATCGATAAGTCACGTATTCTGATCAAAATCGCTTCAACCTGGGAAGGCATCAAGGCTGCTGAAATTCTAGAACAGGAAGGGATCCAGTGTAACCTGACACTGTTATTCAGCTTTGCTCAGGCACGTGCCTGTGCGGAAGCCGGTGTCTATCTTATTTCCCCGTTCGTGGGCCGTATTCTTGACTGGTATAAAGCAAACACAGATAAGAAAGAGTACACCGCAGAAGAAGATCCGGGTGTGGTTTCAGTAACCCGTATCTATAACTACTACAAAGAGCATGGTTACAGCACGGTAGTCATGGGCGCGAGCTTCCGTAACATTGGTGAAATTCAGGCGCTGGCCGGTTGCGACCGTCTGACCATCAGCCCGAATCTGCTGGAAGAACTCAAAAACAGCACCGAAGCGCTGCCTGTGAAACTGAAAGACGAAGGCGCCACAGCAACACCGGGCACGAAACTGGACGAAAAAGGTTTCCGCTGGGACATGAACGAAGATGCCATGGCGACACAAAAGCTGGCAGAGGGGATCCGTAACTTTGCAGCTGACCAGGAAAAACTGGAAACCATGCTGAAAGAAAAACTGGGTCAATAAACTTCGCTGGTATCAGGAAACATTCAGACAATGACAAATTTTACCCAACAGCCAGCTTTCGCTAATTTGTCGAAGCTGGCAGAAGACATCAAAAAGACTCACATGCGTGACTGGTTTGACGCGCAGCCTGAGCGTGCAGACACCATGCAGGCGCAGGCCTGTGGTTTGTTTATTGATTATTCAAAAAACCGTGTTAACGAAGAAGCGCTTGCACACTTGTTTGCACTGGCGAAAGCACAGGGCGTGGACACTCACCGTAAAGCCATGTTTGACGGTGACACCATCAACAACACTGAAAAACGTGCTGTACTGCATACAGCGCTGCGTAACTTCAGTGGCAAGCCTGTTATGGTTGACGGTGAAGATGTGATGCCGGAAGTGCTGGCTACGCTGGACAAAATTGAAGCCTTTACGGCTTCAGTGCATTCCGGTGAGCACAAAGGTTATACCGGCAAGCCAGTTAAACACGTAGTCAGCATTGGTATCGGCGGTTCATTCCTGGGCCCTAAAATCATGACTGAGGCGCTGAAGCCGTACACCCATGATGCCGTTAAAGTGCACTTTGTAGCAAACGTAGACGGCTGTCATATTCATGATGTGCTGACGTCTCTGGATCACGAAGAAACGTTAATCGTTATGTCGTCTAAGTCGTTTTCTACTCAGGAAACGTTGCAGAATACCTTAACTGCGAAAGCCTGGTTCCTGGAACAGGGCGGCACTCAGGAAGATATTGCAAAACACTTTGTTGCCGTATCCTCAAACGTTAAAGCAGCCACTGAGTTCGGGATTGCGGAAGAAAACATTTTCCCCATGTGGGACTGGGTTGGCGGACGCTACTCGTTGTGGTCTGCGATTGGCTTACCCATCGCACTGGCACTAGGTTTTGAAAACTACAAAGGCTTGCTCGAAGGCGCCCATGAAATGGACAAACATTTCTGTGATGCACCATTTGAAAGCAACCTGCCCGTTATTCTTGCAGTTCTCGGCGTCTGGTATCGTAATTTCTTCGATGCACAGTCTCACGTCATATTGCCTTACTATCATTATCTTCGTGGACTGCCAGCTTATGTGCAGCAACTTGATATGGAAAGTAACGGTAAGCAGGTCACGCAGAACGGCGATGTGGTTGAGTGGGAAACCGGCCCGGTTATCTGGGGAAGTGAAGGCACAAATGGTCAGCACAGCTTCCATCAGTTAATCCACCAGGGTACCTCTATCATCCCCGCAGACTTTATGCTGCCGCTGAATGTGCCTAATCAGAACGACACGCATCACGCCATGCTGGCATCGAATTGCTTTGGTCAGACTCAGGCACTTATGCAGGGAAAAACCTTCGAAGAATGCTACGCTGATCTTGAAGGTAAGGTGTCTGATGAAAGTGAGCGCAAAGCACTGGCTCAGCACAAAACGATGCCAGGTAATAAACCCAGCAATACAATTTTGTTCGAAAAACTGGATCCGCAAACACTTGGCGCGCTGGTTGCAATGTATGAACATAAGGTATTTGTCCAGGGCGTTATCTGGCAGGTGAACTCCTTTGATCAATGGGGTGTTGAGTTAGGGAAAGTACTTGGTAATCAGGTTCTTGACGGCATTCAGGGTAAAGCAGAAGACGATGCGTTTGACGCTTCTACCCGGCAACTCATTAATCGCTTCAGAAACGCCAATGCACCAACTTAAGGAAAGTTAATTTGGTTCACGCCAAATAAGTGCATCTGACAAACGGCCGGTTTTTACTGGCCGTTTTCATTGGGCAAACCACACGCTGTCATGCAATCGTCACATTTTGTTAATAAAAGGTAAATTTAATCATTTTATTATCGTGTCGACTGTGATACAAAAGTAGTCAGAAGGATGAAAAAACATTCAACTCTGACACTGATGTTAGTGGTAAACAAAAGGAGATCCTAGTGGATAAGTCAGATCTGTTTGCGATGTTAAATATTGAAGAAACTCCGGCTAAAACTAAAAGCAAGAAAAGAAAGTGGAGAGAGATCGAAGCCTTACAGGACAGGTTCAAACTGGAAAAAGAACTGGCAGAAATCGACTACGGTTTTGAGTACGAACTGGAATCGATGGAAAGATAAAATGAAAACGGCCACCTGATATCAGGTGGCCGTTTTTCGTTATATCACCCTGCAGGTTTTTATATCTGCCAGTTAATGGCAGGTTGCCCGTGTTTGCGCAGCCAGGCATTTGTCTGACTGAAATGCTGACACCCGAAAAAACCTTTGTAGGCCGACAACGGAGACGGATGTGGTGCTTCCAGTACCAGATGTCGCTGTTTGTCGATATTAGCGCCTTTCTTTTGCGCATGACTGCCCCACAACAGGAACACCACATTGCTGGTGTGTTCGTTAATGGCGGCTATGACGTTATCGGTAAACGTTTCCCAGCCAAACTTTGCGTGGCTGTGTGCCTTCCCCTGCTCCACCGTCAGCACGGTATTTAATAACAATACACCCTGCTCAGCCCACGACGTGAGATCACCATCAGAAGGCATAGAAAACCCTTCAATATCCGTTTCCAGTTCTTTGCAGATATTCTTCAGCGATGGGGGCAGCTTTACACCTTTCTGTACGGAAAAAGATAATCCGTGCGCCTGTCCCGGCCCGTGGTAGGGATCCTGTCCCAGGATCACAACCCGCACTTTATTCAGGGGTGTGAGAGCGAATGCATTGAATACATCCGGTTCAGGAGGAAACACCACTGATGCAGCCCTGGCCTCATCAACCCTGGCCATCAGTGATTTAAAATAAGGCCGGGACTTCTCAAGTCCCAGCACATCTTGCCATGTTGTCATTTCAATATAGAGAACATGTGCGCTTTTAGCGCTTCGTAGTCAGCTGGCAGTGGCACAGCCTGGCTTTCTTTACTGGAACACTCTACCAGTGCCTGAGGCAGGCTCAGAGGCTGTCCGAGAACATTCTCAACGGTTTCGCGGAATTTAGCCGGATGTGCAGTACCAAGGAACAGGCCATACTCATTATCCGTCAGATCGTGACTTACCGCACGGTAAGCGATGGCAGCATGAGGTTCGCTGGTGTATCCCTGTTGCGCAAGCTGACGCATGGCGATTTGTGTATATTCTTCATCGACACATTCACCGCGCAGGCACGACTTATCCAGGTAACCACGCTCAATCAGCGCTTCGATGCGGGGCCAGTTGTTTGGCTGGCTGACATCCATTGCATTAGACATGGTTGCAACCGTCGGATTGGGTGCCCATTCGCCGGTTTTCAGGTAACGGGGAACTGTATCGTTCAGGTTCGTTGCCGCAACAAAACGCTTAATGGGCAAGCCCATGGACTTGGCAATCATACCTGCTGTCAGATTACCGAAGTTACCGCTCGGCACCGAAATAACCAGCTCTTCACGCTGTTCCGGCGTAAGCTGACTAACCGCCTCAAAGTAATAACAAACCTGCGCCAGCAAACGGCTGATGTTGATAGAGTTTGCTGAATTCAGATGCAAACCTTCACGTACATCCGGATCGTCAAACGCATGTTTAACCATCGCCTGACAGGCGTCGAAATCACTCTCGACAGCAACGGTATGAATGTTATCACCCAACGTGGTAAACAGCTTTTCCTGCAGCTGACTGATTTTTCCTTTCGGGAATAAAATCACCACATTGATGTTCGGGATACCGTGGAACGCATGGGCAACAGCGGCACCGGTGTCACCGGACGTGGCGGTAAGGATGGTAATGGGTTCGCCATTGCTGATGCGGGAAAGCACCTGCGCCATAAAACGGCCGCCAAAATCTTTGAACGCCAGTGTAGGACCGTGGAACAATTCCAGTGTGGCGACTTTGTCATTTACACTGACCACAGGAGCCGGAAAGGTAAACGCCTCTTCAACAATACTGCCAATGGTGCCTTCGCCCAGCTCATCACCGATTAAGGCGGTAAGCACTTCTGTGCTGCGCTCAACGAAAGGCTTTTTGAGCAAGCCGTCGATGTCGTCTAATTTCGGAATGTCAGTAGGGAAATATAAGCCCTGCTCCTGACCTAAACCGCGCTTTACTGCTTCTGAAAAGGAAGCGGTGTCTGATGCTACTTTTAAATTTACTAATTCCACCTGGGATACCTTTAATCTTTACACTTGCTGCTCTACCGCACCCTTATCAGGGATCCGGCAAACGTGGCTAAAGCCATCTTCATTTTGTACGTAATTGGCCTGCAGCCATTCACGAATCGCTTCGGCTTTTTCAGCATCGTCACAGACAGCAAATACTGTCGGACCAGAACCGGAGATCCCGAATGCTAATCCACCATTTTCCATACTGAACGCTCTGGCCTCGTCGAAGCCGGGCAATAATGACTTGCGGTAAGGTTCAGCTATTACATCCTGCATCACACTGGCTGCCAGGCCCGCGTTCTGCGCGTGCAGCGCATGCACGAACACGCCCAGTTGACGACCAAAAGTCAGCGTATTTGCCATCGCCACTTCTTTCGGTAATATATTCCGGGCCGCCGATGTGGAAACACTTATTCCAGAGTAGCACACAACCCAGTACCAGCTGCCGATAACCGGTAATTTCACCGTCACTTCGGCATCATTGCCGGTCATCAGGGTTAATCCGCCAAGATAACAGGGAGCAACATTATCATAATGAATGCTGCCGCTAATCTGCCCTTCCAGTTCGCCCATCATTAACAGAAGCGCATTCTCATCAAAGGGATAATCAAAGTGTGCATTCAGTGCATGAAAGGCTGCAACGATAGAACTGGCACTGGAGCCAAGGCCGCTGCCAATAGGCAGGTTCTTATGCAAAATCAGTTCAACATGACGGGTGGGCTTGCCGGCTTTTACCATTTCTTCAAAGAAATGGGCATAGCACAAGGTAACAATGTTGTTATCGGCACCAGCCGGTAACTTGTGGGCAAACGGGCCGGTGGCGGTCAGAGAAAATGCATCTGCATCTTTAACTTCAACAACATCGCCTAACTCAGTGCCGTCAACGGGTGCCAGTGCGGCACCCAACACATCAAAACCTAAACTTACATTGCCGATGGAGGCTGGCGCATAAGCGCGGGTGGTTTTCATACTACTCATCCTTCAATTACAGCGCCATTTGTTTCCACGGCATGGTACGCAGAATATCAGCAAACACACCGGCAGCGGTTACCGTACCACCCGCTCCGTAGCCGCGGATAACGTAAGGAATAGGCTGGTAATAGTCACTGCTGATTGCCAGCGCGTTCTCACCGTCTTTCACCGCCGCAAGAGGATGCGTAAGCGGCACCGCCTGAATGGTTACCTTACACTTGTCGCCATCGATACTGCCGATATAACGCAATACACTGTCGTTGGCTTTGGCTTCTTCCACCCGCTGACCAAATGCTGCATCCAGCTCAGGTAACTGCTGCATAAACTCATCAATTGATGCACCTTCTGCAAAACCTTCCGGTAACACAGATTCAATCTGAATATCAGACAATTCAAGCACCAGGCCGGCCTCACGTGCCATGATCAGGAGTTTACGGGCCACGTCCATGCCGCTTAAGTCGTCACGTGGATCCGGCTCGGTATAGCCATTTTCTTTTGCTGCACTGGTAGCCTGAGACAAGCTCATACCTTCTTCAAGCTTACCGAACACATAGGATAAGCTACCGGATAAAATGCCTTCGAACTGATGCAGCACGTCACCAGCAGCGAACAGTTTCTGCAGGTTATCGATAACCGGCAAGCCCGCACCTACGGTAGTTTCATATAAATACTGGCGATTTGTATTCTGCGCGGTTCTGCGCAGCTGGCGGTAATACGCCATGGTGTCGGTGTTGGCTTTTTTGTTAGGCGTCACTACGTGGAAGCCCTGCTCCATCATATCCACGTACTGTGAAGCGACTGCTTCGTGACTGGTACAATCAACAATCACCGGATTTACCAGACTGTTGCTGTTAACAAACTGGTGCAAACGCTCAACACTTAACGACTCCTCAGAAGCTGCCAGTGCAGACTGCCAGTCGCCTGACACATCAATGCCCTGCGCGTTAAGCAGCAGTTTGCGGCTGTTGGCAATACCGTATACACGTAACTGAATATTGCGCTTCAACAGTGCAGGTTGCTGACGGGAAATCTGACCCAGTAACTCTTTACCTACGTTACCGCAGCCAACCAGGAATACGTCAATGGTGTGGCGATCGGAGAAGAAATTCTGGTGAATAACCCGTACCGCCTTCTTCGCCTTTTTCGCTTCGATAACCGTAGAGATGGAACGCTCTGAAGATCCCTGAGCAATGGCTACGTTATTCACACGGGCTTGCGCCAGCGCAGCAAAGAAACGGGCTGCCAGGCCTTTCGTATGACGCATTCCATCGCCGACCAGGGTAACAATGGCTAAATCGTGACGCACTTCAATCTGATCAAGCAACTGGTTTTGCAGTTCCAGAGCAAAAGCATCTTCCAGCAGTTGCTGTGCACGGGCCGCATCTTTTTCCTGTATACAGAAGCTGATGCTGTACTCCGAGCTGGACTGGGTGATCAGGCTGATGGAAATATTGGCGTTACTCATCACCTCAAACACACGGCTTGCCATGCCTACCATGCCTTTGAGACCTGGTCCTGCAACATTAAACATCGTGATGTTATCGAGCTGCGAAATACCTTTCACTGACGTCCATTTCTCGCTGGCTTCGTTACTGATTAGCGTGCCGGGCGCAGAAGGATTCAGGGTGTTTTTGATCAGACAGGGAATGTGGTGCTGAGCGATAGGACCAATGGTTTTCGGGTGCAGTACTTTGGCACCGAAGTAAGACAGCTCCATGGCTTCCTGATAAGTCAGCTTATCAAGTAATACAGCCCCTTCAACCTGATTCGGGTCAGCGTTATAAACACCGTCTACATCCGTCCAGATTTCACAACAGTCTGCATCGATACAGGCCGCAAGGATGGCAGCAGAGTAATCAGAACCGTTACGGCCAAGCGTGACTTTCTCACCCTCTTCATTAACAGCAACAAAGCCGGGCATAACCAGTAATACTGAACCGTCGTTCTTTACGTCACTGAAACGGGCTTTACTCATTGCCACATCAGCAATGCTGTCGAGATATTCGCCGTGTGCCAGCACGTATTCGACCGGGTCGATGATACTGTTAACCACACCTTTACTTTGCAAAATCGCACTGAACAGCGTCACACTGATGTATTCGCCGATACTTAAGATGCCGGCAGCCACAGAATCCGGAGCACAACCAAGCAACTTAATGCCTTCCAGTTGTTGCTTAAGCGCAGACAAGCGCTCTGAGATAAATGAAGAAACGTGGTCGTGGGCGAAGTTATCTAAGGTGGTGTTTAATTCGTCAGCAATACCCTGAACAGTTTGCTCTAACTTTTCGAACAGAGGCTGGAAGTCATCCCCTGCGGCAGCCTGTTCACAAAGAGAAGAAAGCGCGTTGGTCACGCCCTTTGGCGCAGAAAGCACTACTGCTGCGCCATCGGTTTGGTGGGTGGTCATACAAATCCCGGTCACACGCAGGTATCGGGGTGCGTCGGCCAGAGAAGATCCACCAAACTTTAAGACTTTCATGTAATGCTCCTTTCGGTTTTATTTTGCTACATCAACGCTCAATTGCGTAAAAAAAAACCCGCTCCTGGTGAGGGCGGGCTTTCGATGTCTGGTTGCAATGTTGCGCACTAGCCAGCGACCGCCCTCAAAGAGGTGGTAATAATCATCGTGCCGGTGGTGCTAATCATTGTTTTCATACGGACAATTTGCCGTATAGACGTCTATCTGTCAACCGCGATTTTGCTTTTTCTGTGTAAAACACCGTCAGAACAGACAATTTACTCCTAAAGAGAGCCTTTTTCTGCCTTTTCATATTGCAATTCATCATATTTTGACAGGAAAAACGGGAACTTTATTGCGTACATTTTGCCGGAGCATTCCGTAATTTTTTCTTCCTGAGCTCAATGAACACCCCGCTCAGGCCAGGGCAATGAAATTCTGCCCGGGAATAACTTTATATTTTTCATATTTTTAGTGAATAAAAAGTGCCGTACACTCCGGTACAACGTCCGGCGCGTTGCGGCACTGTCTTTGCTATCTCAGCTTACACATCCCTATCAGATTTTATTTTTTCCGGAGAAAGTCCTTATGTCAGCGTTTAACGGAGTTTTAGGCGTCAGCCAGGCAGAGTCGGGTTATCAGTTTGCAGTGTGGGCGCCGAACGCCAAATCTGTATGTGTAACCGGAACATTTAATGAATGGGACGAGACTGCAAATCCTCTGGAATCCCGTGAAGGCGGAATCTGGGTTGGTTTTGCTGACAACGCGAAAAACGGTGATGAATACAAGTTTGCTATCACCACCTTGCAGGATGAGCTTTTGCTGAAAAACGATCCCCGTGCCCGTAAGGTCACAAACAGTGTGGGAAACAGTGTTATTTACGATGATGAATATCAGTGGCAACACACAGAATTTGACTCTGCCCCCCTCCATGAGCGGGTCATTTATGAAATGCACATTGGTACGTTTAATAAACCCGAAGATGGCCACGGCACATTTGCATCAGCCATAGAAAAGCTGCCTGAACTGAAAGCGCTGGGCGTGACGATGGTTGAACTCATGCCTGTGAATGAATTCGCCGGCGATATCAGCTGGGGCTACAACCCTGCCTATCCCTTTGCAGTAGAAGAGGCCTACGGCGGTCCTGACGGACTGAAAGCCTTTATCGATGCTGCTCACGGCATGGGGATCGGTGTAATTCTTGATGTGGTTTACAACCATTTAGGCCCGGGCGACCTGGATATCTGGCAGTTTGACGGCTGGCACGAGAACGATAAAGGCGGCATTTATTTCTACAATGATTACCGCAGCGCCACGCCATGGGGAGATACGCGACCTGACTATGGCCGTCAGGAGGTGCGGGACTATCTCACCGACAATGCACTGATGTGGCTGAACGAATTTAAAGCTGACGGATTGAGGATGGATATGGTGCCTTATATGCGCAGTGTGTCCGGTGCCGATACCGGCGATGACGATATCCCTGAAGCCTACGATCTGATTAAAACCATCAATCACCGTATTCAGACGTCCAGCCCGGGTAAAATGACCATTGCAGAAGATCTTCACAGTCATGAGTACATTACCGATCCTTTAGACAAGGGCGGTTGTGGCTATACGGCACAGTGGGCCGCAGGTTTCGTTCATCCTGTCCGCGATACACTGACAAAAACCGAAGACAGTTATATCGATTTGAGCACGGTGGTTAACGCGATTACCAGAGTGGTCAGCGGAAACCCGTTTGCCAGAGTGGTATATACCGAATCCCATGATGAAGTCGCTAACGGGCAGGCCAGACTGGTTGAGGAAGTGGCACCGGGCGGTGTGGATGACAACTACTTTGCCCGTCAGAAAGGCATTTTAGCCGGCGTCCTTACCCTCACAACCGCGGGTATTCCCATGCTGTTTCAGGGGCAGGATTTTAAAGAGTCAGGCTGGTTCGATGATACCAGTGATATCGACTGGGAACGCAAAACCCGCTTTGCTGAGTATGCAGAAGCATTTACGCAACTGGTCGGTTTACGTACTAATAAAAACGGAAACAGTGCTGCATTGACCGGCGGTGCCACAGAAATTGTGCATAAGGACGATGATAACAAAGTGCTGATCTACAAACGAAGCAATGGCCTTGATGACAAACACGGTTATGTCATGATTAATTTTTCAGGCGCAAATGTGGAAGGGTACCGGTTAAATGGCATGCCGCCGGATGCAGCCTGCCTGTTTGCCTGGCAGGACGGTATTACAACAAACGATGTGCAACTGAATGACAATCTTATCCATCTTACGGCTTACAGTGCGATGATTTTTTCCGGCAGCTGAGGCCGGAACGAAAAACGCGGTGCATTGTGCACCGCGTATATCACGTTGTTATTACCCGGTTCACATCATCAGAAACGGTAAGTGATTTTTCCGTAAACATAGCGGCCGGTAAAGCCGTAAGGTGAAAAGCCTGAATAAGGCATGATGTAAGTAAAGGTGGTCGGCGCTTCTACCGTGTAGCGGCTTGCCTCAGGATACACATCAAATACGTTGTTTGCGCCCACAGACACAGACAACCCTTCCGTTAACGCTACATTAATGTCCATATCGGTTACCCACTCCGCCGGAATGATTTCATTCAGCTCAGCGGTGGAGGACGGATCTTCCACTTCACCGTAACGGGTTGTTCTTAACGTTGTGGTGTAGCGGTCAAACGACCAGGTGACGCCTAAATTAACTTTACTTTCAGGCGAAGCCGTTTCGAACCGGCGCAACTCAACATCAGAGAACAAGTTACTCTGGTCAAAACCGGCGCCCTGCAGCACATCCGGTGCATCGATAACGCGGGTGACTTCATTGTCGTTAAAGTTTATGCCGGCATTGAAGTTAAATGCGCCCCACTCTGCTGTGTCCAGTGTATACGTTGACACAATATCGACACCCTGCGTACGGGAGTCAATCGCATTTAAGAAGAAACGCGCGCTGGTCGCACCGGTGCCTTCAAGTAACGCCGCTATTGCGTCGCCGGACAGGTTGTTTGACAACACAATGCGGTCGTCAATATCGATGCGGTAGAAGTCTACTGTCAGGTTAAAGTCTGCAGACGGTGACCAGGTAAAGCCTGCGCTGTAGTTAACTGATTCTTCTGCATCCAGACCGGGGCTGCCCAGCGCCTGCGCAACATCACTGGACGGTGCAAAGGTACCTGTTTCTACCGGAACACTGTCTACAAAAACGGTAGAAATAGCAGTGAAATGTTGTTGCTGTAATGACGGAGCGCGGAAACCGGTAGATACTGATGCACGTAACGCAAACTCATCGGTTACAGTTACCCGGTTAGACAACTTCCAGTTAAAGGTGCTGCCAAAATCGGAATAGTCTTCAAAGCGGCCCGCAACAGCAACGTTCCACTGCTCAAGTACATCTGCTTCCAAATCAACATAAAAGCTGTAGTTGTGGCGGCTGTTCTTGCCCGCTGATTCCGGAGTAAAACCGGGAAATACCTGGGAACCGGCCGCACCTAAGGAACCATCTGCAGAAACCGCACCGCCGGGACCGAACGTACCCTGAATGTAAGAGCTTTCCTCACCAGCGGTAATTTCATAGCTTTCATGACGATACTCAGCACCCATTGCGAAGTTCATTTCGCTGTAGAATACACCGGTATCAACCAGGCGTGACGCATCTGCATTCACTACAGTGGTTTGATACTCTAAAGAGCCGGCGTCAAAACTTGTCTGGCTGTCAGGGCCCAAAGACGTATTCAGGGAATTGGCTACACCGTATTCCAGCTCGTTTTCACCATGAGTGACAGATAAATCGTAATTCCAGACTTCGTCATAACCTTTGATACCGGCCAATACAGACGAATCTTTGATATCCGTGGTAATTTGTGGCAGGAAACCGTCAGGATAAATGGATGTAATGTTCCGTGAATCCTGTGCTCTGCGGTAGAAGCCGCCGCTGACAGAATTACGCTTGCTGGCACCGGCTGTACCGTAAAACTCAACCTTATCGTTAATCGCTTTTCCGGCATTCACAAACAGCGCATAGTCTTCCACGTCACCGTTACCGAAAACATGATTGTAACGGTCCACCGTTAACTCGCGGGGATCAAGATTTCCTTCTTCGTCGCGGGCATAGTTTTCACGGGGATCGTAATCGGCACGGTTGGCCTGGCCGCGGTCACGGTATTCAGCAGACACATTTACAAAACCGTCATTGCCCCATTCGAAGCCAATGTTGCCGCGCAGTGTGGCTGTCTGACCATCCGTTAAAGAGCGGTCGGAGCCGGTCTGGAAAGCAAGATCACCATCATCACCGACACTGACTCCGGTTAACTCCGGCACACCATCCATAGTTGTCACGTTGGCACCGTAGGTAGCAGACACTTCGCCACCTTCGCTGGCATCTTTCAGTACGATGTTAATCACACCTGCGATAGCGTCAGAACCGTACTGGGCAGCCGCACCGTCACGTAAAACTTCGATACGTTTAATGGCGTTAGCCGGAATCGCATTTAAATCCACCGCAGAAGAACCCCGGCCAACAGAACCGTTCAGGTTTAACAGTGCGCTGGTATGCCGGCGTTTGCCATTAACTAAAACGAGAGTGTGGTCAGGAGCCAGACCGCGCAGCTGTGCCGGACGCACGTGGTCAGTTCCATCAGTCATAGAAGGTTGCGGAAAGTTAAAGCTGGGCAGCAGGTTGTTCAGAATCATGTTGGTTTCAGTTAAACCTGTCGCAGCAATAGCGGACGCATCAATGATATCGATAGGCACCGGTGAATCATTCACTGTGCGTCCCACGCGGCGTGAACCCACTACCTGAATTTTTTCCAGACTGGCATCTGCAGCCGGATCGGTTTGCTCTTGTGCGACGGCTTGAGAAGAAACGGCTAACGGTAATCCGATGATTGCGGCAGAAAGAAGAGATAGTCGAAATGCAGACGACCGGGATTTGTCCTGTAACATAAAAAGTGTTCCCTAAGAATTTATTATTGAATCGAAAATACGCCTTATCGAAGTTGATAAGCGGGATGTCATGGCATCCGTTTCTGAAGTCAGGGTACGGCCCGAAAGCCCTTTGGTGAGCCTTGATGAGACTCTTAGAATTATATGCATGGCAGCATGAAGAACGGTCAGGTCAAAACCTGAACAACTGGTCAGTAGTGCTGCGGGCGGAGTAAATCATAAATAATGAGTTAACTGAAGCGGGAGTTTGAAATATTAATTTATTCCTCGGCAGATAAACAAAAATAACCGATGAATCTCTGTGGAACCCGGGAACTAAGATGTTCAAATACAAGAAACAATTCAGGAGCCAAAACCGATGTCAGCAGAAATCAAAACCCTGTCGAGCAAAGTGGTGTATGAAAATAAGTGGATGCGGGTAAGAGAAGATGCCATCGAACGCCCGAGTGGCCAGCAAGGCATTTACAGCGTGATGGAAAAACCGGACTTCACCGTTGTTATTCCCGTGCAGGCCGGATACGTGTACATGGTAGAACAATACCGCTACCCGGTTGAAAAGCGTCAGCTGGAATTCCCCCAGGGCACCTGGGAAGAGAATGGACAAGCCGATCCGGCAGAACTAGCTGCCGGCGAACTACAGGAAGAAACAGGCCTGCTGGCAAAAAACTGGACTCACGTGGGTTATCAGTATTTAGCTTACGGTTTTTGTAATCAGGGTTATCACATCTGGATTGCCAAAGATTTCACCATGACCGAACAGAACCTCGACCCAGAAGAAGAAGGCCTGACCTGTCACCGCATTGCTTTATCCGATCTGGATGAGATGATTAAAAAGGGTGAAATCCTTGATGCCACCACCTGCAATGCGCTGGGGTTGGCGCGTCTGAAAGGACTTATTTAGTTTTATTGCTGCGCGTCACACTTCTGTTGCTCTATTCAGCGGAAGCAGGCTGTTCTGGCAGGCATTGCTGTAGCCGGTGCGCTATAGTGGAGGCGTGTTTTTTCAAAAACTGTCAGCAAGGAGCTACCATGCGCATAAGAAAGAGCCATTTTATGGCCATTACCTTACTGCTTTCAACCGCGACCAGCGCAAGTGGTTTGCGGTGCGGAACAAAGCTGGTACTGGAAGGAGAAAGCACCTATGACGTCATTCAGAAGTGTGGCCAGCCGGATTCACAGGAAGATCTCGGCTTTATTCGCAAACGGGACGATTACGTCAAAGTGACCCGCTACATTTATGACATGGGTAACGGCAAATTTCTGCGTCTGCTCGACTTTCACAATGGTAAATTAATCAAATTCGCTGACGGACCACGTCAGTAGTCAAAGGAAATGGTTTACGGGAAGCGGCATGCTTGAGATTGCCACTCTGTAAGCGGGAATTATAAAAAACGGGAGCTTTTGCTCCCGTTTCTGTAATAAATCAGAATGTCATAACATGAAACTCTGATTTCTAATATTTATCGAAATTACCATCGATATGCTCTGTGTTAACAGTATTCTTTTCAATTTCATCCCGTAGCAACAGGAACGGCCGGTACTGCTCATCTTTCAGCAGCTCAAGCTGATCAGAATAATGCTCAGAGCCTTTCTGGCGAGAGTTACCGTAAGCCATAAGGCCTTTAGCTTTAACCGGCGTAGAGAACTCAATCATCGAAATCCAGGTTTCACCGTGATAGGGCTCACGGATACCATCCTCATCAGGATCGACCCAGGTGATTACGTTAAACGCCCCCAGGTTTCCGTAGCCACCGTGACCGGCAACATCTTTATCCTGAATACGGAAGCGTGAAATTTCCCCGAATACCGGGTCCATTCTGCCGTATTTGGCTTTGGTATTGTCAATAGCCGTTTTCAGCATCTCGACTGCCTGAGCAGGATCCTTGATGCCATAAGGTGTAGACAGTGGCTTTTCCATGCTCCAGCCTTCCACATAATTCGCTTCGCTGCTGAATCGTGGACGGGGACCGGCAAACTGTGCTGCCCACTCTTCGAACAGATATCCCGCGCGGCTGTCTTCGCTGAAGGTTTTATCCCAGTTCTCAAACAGCGCTACTGCCTGCTGAATTTCCGCATCGTTACTCTTTCTGGCTTCTGTCAGAAGTTCATCCATCAGACGCTCTGCCATCAGTGAATAAGTGGATGTTTTCATTTCCTCAAACTCAGCAAAAGACAGCTTTCCGGATTCCGCCATTCGCTTAACCGCACCCTGAGCCCGGTAAGACATCGGGCCTTTGGTTGCCACATAAGCAGGGAAATCTTCAGGTTTGTATACCACAGGATAGGTCGCCAGCCAGGGTGGATCGTTGGCGTTCTGTACAAAACCACTGTCAGGATTGATGACTTTTGGCAGTTCCTCGTAGGTGTGAACCTCAGTCCACAAATACTCTGAATTATCTCCCGGCACCAGCCCTTTCCAGAAATCCAGATCGCCCTGTTTACGCTTCGGCAGAATGCCGTTATCCAGATATTCAATATTCCCCGCTTTGTCCGCATAAGTGATGTTGAAGGTAGGAACCTGCAGACGTTTCATGATGGTCTGGAATTCATCAAAGTTTTTTGCCTGCAGCATGTCGTAATACTGCTGCAGCATGAAGGGGCGGTCGAGGCCGGCAACGCGCAGAGCAATTGTCACACCGTCATCACGAACAAACACAGGACCATGCACAGATTGTCTCAGCTCAAGGGTTTTATCGTCAAAAGAACCATCTTCCTGCAACACTTTATAGTGCCTGGTTTCCGTTTTAAACGGCAGCGTTTCACCGTCATATACATAGCCATCGTCATTCAATGTCAGCAGATAGGAGGTTGCTCCCAGCATGCCGTTCACTGTATTGGAAATGCCCATATTCTGGTTGAAGGCAAAGCGGATAACCGGCAGACCTACCTGAGTAGCACCGTACATTTCAAAGTCTGGCCCGGTCAGATGTGACTCATAATAAGTAAAGAAACCGGATGCCCAGGGCAGATGCGGATTCTGCAGCAACAGGGTATTACCGCTCTTTGACTTCGACGGCATCACCGCATAAGTATTGGAACCATTTTTCACCGGTGGCGCACGGTCGCCGATGATTTTGCTCTCGTTAGCGACGTAGATAAAATTCATCAGCCTGTGGGCGTGAGTCACCACATCCGCACCGCTTACTGGGAGCACTTTCAGCACGTCCTGATCCAATTTTTCCGGATGCGCCTCAGCGTAGTCATTGATGCCTTGAGCAAACGCATCTAGATTGGCTTTGAAATCCGGCTCCTGAGCCTGGTACCACTGCCCGCCCCTTTCCGGAACGCCGTTGGCAATCAGCCATTTATCGGTGGACTCATAGTCTGCGCCCCAGTACTCGGCACCTTTCGCCCGCGCCTGACCATAAAGCCGGAGAATGATATCTCCCTGACTTTCTGCCTGCGCCCAGCCAAAGCCATAGAATACCGATTCCGCGCTGTCACCATAAACGTGAGGCACGCCGTACCCGTCCCAGCGGATCTCGGTACCGGCTGATTCGGCAGGTTGTTCGACAGAGGCGGTCTCTTTTGGTGCTGGAGAGCACCCAAGAAGATAACAGCTGGCTGCGACCAGCCAGAATTTAATTAAATGCTTCATGGCAGATATCTGTCCCTGAGTTCTGTGTGTCTGGAGGAAAGCGGCTGTGCTTCTCCTGCGATAAACAGATATTGAAGTTGTGAAAGGGGTTCAAAGGGGTCCCCACTCCACACAGCCACATCTGCCGTCATCCCGCTGGCAAGTGCACCAGTGGATTTCATTCCGAATATCTTTGCAGGCACAGAAGTGATAGCCTGCAGAGCCTTGTGCCTGTCCATCCCGTTGGCCACAGCCATACCAGCATAATATCGGGCATTGCGGGCAAAATGACCATCCTTGTCGGCGCGGATAATCACCGTTACACCGGCTTTTTCAAGCAGCGCTGCATTATCAAGGCGGGTATTCAGCATGTCGAAGTCCATGGGCAGACTCATATAGGTATCGACAATAACGGGAACATTCTGCTTAGCAATCTGGTCAGCCACCAGCCAGCCTTCGGCCGCGCCCTGAAGCACTGCACGGATTTGGAACGGCTTCAGCAACCTGAGCAGGTTCTCAATATCAATGGCTTTATCCACCCGGATAATAAGCGGACGTTCGCCTAGCATGACAGGAAGCAACGCTGCTGTATCCGGATCCAGTTGCTCAACTTTTTCCCGCCAGTTATCAGCAGTAATGCCTTTGTCGGACAGCTGCTTCTGCAGACCTGCCAGCTGTTTTTTAAGCAGCGGATAGGCAGCGCCACGGCTCACCTTTGACTGATAGCTTTTAAGATCCAGCACTTCTGCAGCACCGGCACTGACAATCGTAGGCCCTTTTGCACTGAGTGAAATCGCCGCGGACAGGCCGGCAAAAGGCTGGGCCATGCTTCTGTTAGTTTTCGGACTCACCAAAGCACGGGTCACACCCTCCATTCTGGCAATGGGAATAAGTGTCGAACGTGGGTTCACCCCATACTGAATATCAAAACCCGCTGTGAGCTTTGGTGTCAGAGTTCGATCATCATTGGCATTAGCACGCCCATTAATCTCGCTGGCCGCCAGTGTGCTGTCGGTGGCAATAAATCCCGGCGTGAGTACCGAACCTTTCACATCGATAACTTTTGCATTATCAGGAATACGAACGCCCTTACCCACTTCAGAGATGACACCGTCTTTGATAATTACCGAGGCATTTGCGAGTGCCTGGTTATCCACAGCCGTCATCACCTTGCCATTCACCAGCGCAATGGTTTCGGCCATAGTAGATGAGCCGGACATGAGAAACAGAAATATAGAATAACGAGAAAGCTTACTGAATTTCATTATTTTTTGTTCCCCAGTTCAAAGTCTGATGCCGGTTTATCAGCCGGATGACTTCTGTTGTAAACCACAACGCCATCAATAAACACGCTGTCCGGTTTGGTGTAAATGCTGAACGGGTCGCCGCTCCACAACACGATATCAGCCATTTTCCCCTTCTCCAGGCTGCCGGTCTTATCAAAAATTCCGATTTGCTTTGCCGGGTTAGCAGTGATCCAGCTTATCGCTTCTGCCTTGCTGATAGGGATACCCGCGCGCAGAGAGGCACTCATAGCAATAGCCGCTTCCACATTCATTCGCTGCGACAGTTCTGCCGCATCGGAATGTAACGACGTGAGCACGCCTGCCTGTTCCAGCATAGCCGCGTTTTCCTCGATACCGTCAAACATCTCAAGCTTGAAGCCCCAGCGGTTTGACCAGGTAGAGACGGCGATATTCTCGTCTTTCAGCAGCTTCGTCATCTTGTAGCCTTCAGAGCCGTGATGCAGCACGTCGATATGAAAACCGAACTCTTTGGACATATTGACCAGCTCAGTGACTTCATCCACACGGTAGCAGTGCAGATGCGTGAGAATGTCACCTCTGAGCGCGCCCGCCATGGTCTCCAGACGAAGATTCCGTTCAGGTGGAGTCACATCTTTGCCTGCTTCTTCGTCAGAATAATAGGCATCCCAAGTGTCTTTGTACTCAACCGCTTTCAGCCAGGCGCTGCGAAAATCGGCCACCAGGCCCATACGGGTCATGGGTGACTCCCCTTTGCCGCCGTACACTTTTAGCGGATTCTCGCCACAGGCCATTTTCAGGCCATAGGGCGCCTGGGGAAATTTCATATCCTGAATGTTGGTGGCTTCCACATTTTTCAGCGTCACCGTTCTGCCGCCGTACAGATTCGCAGAGCCCGGCAATATCATCATCGTCGTGACACCCGCTTCTCTGGCGCGTTCAAAGCCCGGCGCCTGTGGCCAGACTGAGTGTTCCACCCATTTATCTGCAGTGTTAGGTGAGGTTTTCTCATTCAGATCCATATTGGCCGGCACCCTTGGTGCCGAGAAAATACCAATGTGAGAGTGAGGATCCACAATACCCGGCGTTACCCATCGGCCCGCTCCATCGATCACTTCGGTACCATCCGGAATGCGGACTGTATTGCCAATCGCTACAATTTTTCCGTTTTTAAACAGAACAGTGGCACCACTCAGTTGTTCGTCTGTACCCGTCAGGACATTAGCATTAGTGATAGCTATAGCTTTGTCCTGGTGACTACTGTACGTAGACGCAAATTTTGAGTCATCCGGAACCAGCCCTTCGCTGATTGCGGCGTTTACCTGCCCGGTAATGACTGCTGAAACCAGCAGTACCAGCTCTTTACATCTCATTTATTCTATCCCTTCCTGACTGACATAAAGGGTTTTGCCCTTCCACGTCTTTGTTGAAACATCAGGTACAAACACCTCTTTTCTGCCTTGCTCTGTCAGGAACGTCACCTGCAGATCAACGGAGTCAGCAACGGGTGTTGCGATAAGCACTGGTGCACTGTTCTGGGCGTTATAACCGCCTCCGGTATCTACCATGCGACTGCCAAGCAGTTCGTCACCAGCAAACACTCTGACTTCTGCGCCGGGTAGCGGGATGTGGGAGCCTTTGAGAACAGGAGCAACGGTAAGATAATTGCCCTGCGGATCCAGCTTATTGACATAAACGAACTCATGACCCACTTCGAGATCGTTGTGCGTTGTTGAAATGTCTATATCGCCATCACCATCAAAATCAACAAGTTGAATACCGTGGTCGGCATCCTGTGCAGCGATATTTTTCGGCAGCATGTCCACAAAGCCGTTACCCGTGTTGATATAGAGATAATCGTGCTGTCTTGGGTCAGTACCTTTGAAACCAACAACATAAAGGTCCAGCAGACCATCATTATTAATATCGCCCCAGCTGGCTGATACATGGTGGTGATTACCGGTGATACCGTATTTTGCAGCCACTTCAGAAAAGCCGCCTTTACCGTCGTTCATGTAAAGCAAATCGTCGCCGTAGGTTGCCACGAAGAGATCAAAGTTGCCGTCGTTATTGAAATCACCAACAGTGCAGCCAACACCACCCTCGTCAAGGGGACGGCGGGGATGATCCATATTCAGCTCGGCAGCAATATCGGTAAATTTACCTTCATCGTTGCGGTAGAAGCCGTCTCTGTCGCCACTCTGGTTGGCAACAAACATATCCAGGTCGCCATCTTTGTCGTAATCAAACCAGCAAACCCCTACACTTCTGCGTGGGTCATATAAGCCCGCGGATTTACTGACGTCAGTAAAGCCTTTTCCATTGTTGCTGTAGAGGTGATTCCCCCCCATTCTCTGTGCGAGATAGAGGTCAAGGTCACCATCATTATCATAATCAATCAGGTTACCCTGACGTGCTGTTACGCCGGGAAGCAAAACACCGTAAGCTTCAGCTACGTCCTCGAAGGATTTGCCACCGTGATTAATAAAGAGCTGGTTATATTTATGATATGGGCGATGGAATGAGCCAATGAAAAGATCGGGATAGCCGTCGTTATTGATATCGCCCCAGGATGCACCCCGTGCATCAACACCGGAAGAGGGTAATCCGGGTGCATCTCTGACCTGAGTCAGTTTACCGTTTTCATTTCGGTAAAGGCGGATTTCACCGCTTTTGAAGGTAACCACAAGATCAAGATCGCCGTCCTGATCATAGTCAGCCCACGCATTAGACAATGCGCCGGGCGTCGAGAATTCTGTTTTGTCGTAAAGTGAAAATGCTGGTACAGACTGCTTTGCTGCAAGCGCTGTCTGTCCTAATAACAATGCGGCGGATACCGCCATACTTAGCGTTCTGAATTTCATTTATATTCTGCCTGAGCCAGGAGTAAGACAAAGCCGGTCTCAAAAAGAGACCGGCGCGCAAGGTTTAAAATGCGTAGTTAGCTCTGACGAAATAGAATGCGCCGTAGTGGCCAAAAGGTGAATTTGAAGCGTATGGGGCAAAACCGTAAGGGTTTGAACCTTGCTTAGCATCAGGGTATGTATCAAACAGGTTGTTAGCACCACCTGATACAGTCAGACTATCCGTAGCTTTATAGGTCACAGTTAAGTCAGTGATCCACTTGCCGCCGTAGTGTTCGTCATACTCCTCACCGCTGTTACTGTAGACATCGTAGCCGCCATACCAGGTTTCACGTACAGATACGGTAAGAGCATCCATCATCCACTCCAGACCGAGAATGATCTTCTCATTCGGTGTCCCCTTCTCGATATAACCCTGAGACTTGCGGTCATAAAGAGTTAAGCCAAGACCTTCAAGAACCGCCGGGGTTTCAGCAATGCTGTCAATCTCATTCTTATTGTAGTTAGCGGCAACGGTGTAGTTCAGGCCGCCCCACTCTTCCAGATCCTGTTTATAGGTTGATACAACATCCACACCTGTAGTCGTCATATCAATCGCATTAGCGAAGTACTGCACGTACATGTTTGAATCCAGGCCATTGGCGCTGAGGATTTCAGATACACCATCGCCTTTCATCAGGCCTGTCAGCTGAACCAGGTCATCGATCGCGATTCTGTAACCATCAACGGTAATATCCCACGCTTCTGCCGGAGACCAGGTAAAGCCTGCACTAAGGTCGAGAGACTTTTCAGGATCCAGTTCCTGCGAGCCCAGAGACTGACCAACATCAGAATCAACTTTTACCAGACGTGATTTCACTTCCTGATATTCGCCCTCAACTTCAATGAACTGTGTTGAAGTCCGGCCAAAATTGGCCTGAGACAATGAAGGTGCACGGAAACCGTTGCTTATAGTTGCACGCAATGCGAAATCGTCACTAACTTCATATCGGGTATTCAGCTTACCACTGAAGACATTACCAGCACTGTCATCATAGTGTTCAAAACGCACTGCACCGGTAACAGACCAGACATCACTCAGGTCCGCAGAAGCCTCAGCATAGGCTGCCATAACATTGCGGTCTGCATCAGCCTCATCATCTGGAGTGACTACGATTGCAGCCTGTGCACCAACCGGCGCTAACTGACCATCAAGGGTGCCGCCACTGAAAACATAACCGCCATTTTCGTAGGCTTCAGGGTCGCCAGCAAACGTATTGAATTCTTCAAAACGGTGCTCAAAACCAAAAGACAGCTGCACCGCTTTGTCGTCAACATAGTAAGCACGGGTAGCATCAAAGTTTGATGTCCACTGATTAAACTCAGACGTGTAAGTACGGAACTCAGTAGGACTTTCTGTACCCAGTGAAGCATTCAGAGAGTTGGTTGACTGATGGTCCACTTCGTTGTGGCCATAAACGGTGCTGAGATCCCAGTCCCACTCTTTGGCAAACATACCCTTAACACCGGCTGACAATTCAAAATCAGTCTCGTCCATGGCGTAGTTTGGCGCATAGCCATCAGGATAAATTTCGGTGATAACAGAAGTACGGCCCACATTACGGAAGTTCTGACCTACTTCTGCCTCGCGCTGTGCGTAAGTACCTGTTGAATAAAGCGTTACGTTTTTCAGTGGCACCACGGTATTCTGGCTGATGTAAACAGATTTTACCGCCGGCAGACCGCCCTGATACACGTAATCGTTTACATAAGTGTTCAGTCCATTACGCACTGCTTTTTGTGCGTTCTTGGTCTGGAAAGACCAGGTGCTGCTGCCGTCCTCGTCAATACCGAATCCTGTTGAGCCGCCAAAAGTGACTACCTGACCATCTACCGTACCGCGATAGTCAGCACGCTGACCTGCACTGGCATTAATATTGCCACCTTCAGCGTTGTCTTTGAGAATGATATTGATAACACCCGCAACGGCATCTGAACCATACTGTGCAGCAGCACCGTCACGCAGAATTTCCACGCGCTTGATGGCCGATGCAGGGATCAGGTCCATATCCACCGGGTTCGCACCGCGGCCTACACTACCTGAGTTAAAATCGATAAGTGAGCTGTTATGACGACGCTTACCGTTGACCAACACAAGAATGTGAGATCCGCTCAGGCCGCGTAAAGACGCCGGACGGGCAATACTGTTCCAGCTTGAGCTGGCCACGTTCATCGCCTGAAATGACGGTACCAGACGTGATAACACATCGCGCATAGGTTCGGACCCGAGCATATTTTCAAGCTTATCGCCCTGAATAACATCGATAGGGGTCGGGCTCTGGGTAACAGTTCTTGGCGTACCACGTACACCGGTAACCACTACCTGTTCGTATTTCTCTGCTTCTTTGTTCGCGTCATCGCTTTGTTCCTGCCCGATTGCAGGAGTAGCAGACAGTGCTGCGACTATGGCAGCTGCGGTGCCGGATAACATCAGATTTTTCTGTTTTTTCTTTTCCATTTCATTCACTTGTTGCGTTTCAGTCATATTTTGATGGGCTGGTCGCAACTGAATGAGAATGCTACCTTTAACGGTAATCTGTCCGCTCAAATCTGTTCCATCCAGCAACTGTTCCAGTCCATCACTGACTGTAAAGTGGCCACGTAATTCGGGTGTGCTGATTGAGGCCACAAGTTTCTGGGGAAATATCACTGCAAGGTTAGTCTGTTGTGCAAATGACTTCAGACTTTTTCCGGCAGGTTGATGAGGGATATCGAACGCAACCACTCTGTCTTCAGCGAAATCTTCACTGAATGCCGTTGTGGGCAGCACAAGGCATAACAGAAGGATAGTAACAACATGATTCAATATCTTAGCAGTCAAGGTATTCCCCAGAGCATCAGCTGAGCGGATACCCCTGATCTTTTTTTGCCTGTCAGGGTTTATCTTTTGCACAGCCTTACCTACAGAGAGAAACGAAAGAGAAAAAACCACTACCCTAAATACAAATATTATTAATTTTTTTACGAGCGGGCGTTCCGGATGTAGAAAACCTTATCGCCAACCTGCCTGACACTGAGCCCCAGGCCCGCTTCAAGGGTGTGAAAAACGGCTTCAAGATTATCGATGGGATAATACCCTCCGACTTTCATCTGAGCCACTTCTTCATCAACAATATGGATCTGAAAATCGGAATAGCGGGAAATTTCTTCTACGACTTCAGAGAGAGTCTGATTTTCAAAGGCCAGAAAGCCCTGACGCCAGTAGAGTTTTTGTGCCAGCGTCTCCTTGTCTTCTAGCTCGACAGACTCAACTTTTTTGTCTGCAACGACCACATTCTTGCCTGCATCCACCACAACTGTGTCACCTCCTGCGGTGGGATTATCAGGCAGCTGGTCAAGATCTGGCCCGGCGATAGTGCGGTCAGCACGGATCCTCACGCGCCCTTCTGACACCAGAACATTAACACTCTGGTCTTTCATTCTGACAGAGAAGTTGGTACCCAACGCCTGTACATCACTTTCCCCGGCCATGACGGTGAAAGGCGCACTGGCATCATGGGCTACTTCGAAGTTAGCTTCACCCCTTTGGAGGATCAGATTGCGGTGTCCGCTCTCGAATTCTACCAACAACCTGGAATCTGTATTCAGCATGACATGTGAACCATCACTGAGCTTCAGTGATTCCTGCTCGCCGACACGAGTGGTGTAGAGTCCATTTGTGGAGGTGTAGTGGGAAGTAGTTTGAATATGAATGAGCAGCGGGATTAGCACCACGAGAGCAATGCAAGCCGCGATTTTCAAAGAGAGCTCAAGCCAGGGGCTGCGGGTATGTGATTGTCGAATGGATTCCAGTGATGCGCCATCAATAGGTTTCGCCTGCTCAGCACCTGCAGCAGACAGTGTATCCCAGGTCGCAGCCATTCGCTTAAGTTCTTTGCGATGTACCGGACTGGTTTTTACCCAGCGATTCAGGCTTGCCTGCTCTTCAGAGGTAAGCTTTCTGCTTTCAATACGCGCTATCCACTCAGAAGCCTCCTCACGGATCTTTGAGACTTCGCCGGGGAAGTTAACGACGTCGCTCATTTGAATGCTCTCACGTTGTCAGAAACGGAAGATTCATTAACAGAATCAATGTTATTATTTTCATTAAGACGAGCCTGCACAAAATGATCACATCGCTCAATGCCCTTTGCCAGATGTTTTTCTGCCGTGCTCACACTGATCCCTACTTCTTCCGCAATGTCTTTAAGCTTCATTCCGTTGAGCAGGCGCAAAGCCGTTACCAGCCTGCATTTGTCCGGAAGAGAAGCCAGCGCCTCGTTCAGAATTTCCTGTTCCTGAGACTTATCCAGATAGCTGAAAACACTATCCTCCTCATTATAGAGACCTGCGTCGTCAAAATCCTCTACATAGTCGAGCAATTTTGTTGAGACTTTCGTCCCTTCCCGTTGAGTAAGGTGCTTTGCAGTTTTGAACAGATAGACCTTGGGGAACTGGATTTTACTCTTTTTATCCATAGCGAAAGTCTGCAGGAAAGTTTCCTGCACAATGTCTTCAACGTCACTTTCATGGCGGGTATTGCGGGATACAAATCGCAACAATGCTTTCCTACAATCGCGAAAAGAAGAGAATACGGAATTTTCTTTATTTTTTTGGGGCACACTAATCCCTGCCGGCAAAAGACAATGATAATTAAGGCAAGGTATTTCTTATTTGAAACCAAACTATCATTATTAAGAGCAGGTTCGCAATAAAAAGTGGGCATGCTGCTGCCCTGTCAGTTGAATCATGATCAAACCTTCTCTCTCATAAGTACCAACATTAAATTGAAAAAATTCACCCGAAAGGAAGGAGCTGACGATGAGTAAAGTGGTACTGATAACCGGCGCATCCAGTGGCATCGGTGAAGCAACAGCCAGAAAATTAGTTGCCGGTGGACATAGATTGATTATTACTGCACGAAGTAGCGATAAACTCGAAAAGTTGACGGATGAACTTGGCTCTCAAAACGTCCTTGCTGTGGCTGCTGATGCCACCGATTTTGAGGCTCTTTCACAGGTAGTAAAAACTGGCGTTGACCATTTCGGACGCCTGGATGCTGTTTTCGCTAATGCCGGCAAGGGTGTAAACGCCGCCGGTACTCAAAATGGAGATCCTGAGGAATGGGATACCATGGTTGATATCAATATTAAGGCGCTGCTCTGGACAGCTAAGCTAACGCTTCCACATCTGAAAGAAACAAAGGGCCATTTCCTGCTCACCAGTTCTGCGGCCGGTAAAGTGTCAATTAAAGGGTCAGTCTACGGAGCGACTAAGTGGTTTGCCTATGGCTTCGGGATGAACCTTGCAGAAGAAATGAAAGAATGGCAGGGCCGGTGTACCACAATATGCCCCGGCATGGTCAATACGCCGTTCTTTGACGAACCCAAAGAAGACAAACTTCAACCTGAAGATGTGGCTGATGCTGTTGCTTTTGCCATCAATGCAGACCCGCGCAATAGTGTACGGGAAATCTATCTGATGCCGGCTAACTGAGTGTCACAGGTAGTAATATAAGTCTGTCTGATTGCTGGCAGACTTATAATTACTATTCACCAGAGTGTTACTGCCCTGACACGCCATGTGCTAGGGTTATGGTGTAAAAGTTTAATGAGCACCGGCCATGACAGATACCCGCCTGGCGAAAAAAATCGCATTTCAAATTCTTACCCACTTTGATAAAAGTTACCGGTGGTTCACCCGTATAACCCGTGGCGCAAAAGAGCGCTTTGAAAATGGCGAGTGGTCTGCCACCCAAACCGCGTCCAGAGACAGACTGAATATTTATGAGAAAAGTGTTTCCGACGCGGTAGCTGATATCTATCATCTGGTGGAAGTCCACCAGCGGGATCGCAGCTTCTGGCAGGAATTAAAGGAGTCTTTTACCCGCCACCTTGAAACCCATCCCCAGTTTGAGCTGGCTGAAACGTTCTATAATTCCATCATCGGCCGTCTGTTCCGTCACCAGAGCTTCGATAATGACGTGATGTTTGTACTGCCCAGCCGGTGCTTTCTTCCCGGCCGCGACAGGGCGCAGGTGATTAACAGCCTCGACACCACGACTACCGTGGCACAGATGTATGAATCTATTTACAAACTGTACCGCTTCAACCTTGCCTTCGAAGACTATCCCCGTGATATGGCTCACCTTGAAACAGCGCTGCGCAAGCGTCTGAACAAGGAACAACTGGCCAGCGTGGAACTGGTGGAAATCCTTAAGCCGGTATTTTATCGTGGTAAATCGGCTTACCTTATCGGTCGTATCTGCATGCCCGGCGAAACACTGCCCTTTGTCATCTCCATGCATACCAATGACAATCAGGAAATTTATGTGGACGCCCTGCTCACCGACCGTCAGGATCTGAGTGTTATCTTCGGGTTTGCCCGCAGCTACTTTATGGTGGATACCCAGTATCCCGCCGAAATCGCTGCCTTTTTGCAGGAGCTGCTGCCGCACAAGAAGCATTTTGAATTGTATATGTCGCTGGGCCATCATAAACACGGCAAAACCGTGTTTTACCGCAATTACCTGCAGCATCTGGATAACAGCGACGACATTTTTGAGCGGGCACCGGGAACCCGCGGTCTGGTGATGATGGTGTTCCATCTGCCGTCATACGGCGTGGTGTTCAAAATCATCAAAGATGAATTTGCAGAAAGCAAAAAGATTACCCGTCAGCACGTGAAAGACTGCTACAAGATGGTAAAAATGTCAGACCGTGTGGGCAGAATGGCTGATACCCATGAGTATGTGAACTTTCGCTTCCCACTGTCACGCATGCATCCGGACCTGATTCAGGAACTGAAAGACACCTGTGCATCCAGCCTGGAATTTACCGGTGACGAACTTATCATCCGTCACCTGTACATTGAACGGAAGATGACGCCGCTTAATCTGTATCTGCTTCAGGAAACCGATGAAGACAAACTGCGTCACGCTATCTACGAACTGGGTTTGTGCATAAAACAAATTGCGCTGGCGAATATTTTCCCGGGCGATATGCTGCACAAGAATTTCGGCATCACCAAGGGCGGCCGGGTAATATTCTATGATTACGACGAAATTTGCCTGATGAAAGATCGTAATTTCAGAACACTGCCCAAGTCCGACGATCCTTATGCTCTGGATACCCTTTCAGTGGCGCCCGATGATGTATTCCCCGAGCAGTTCGAACACTTCATTGTGGGTAAAAAGCAGTTCAAGGATATCCTCAAAGAATATCACGGCGATCTGATGACGCCCGAATACTGGCAAAGTGTGCAGGCAATTACGGCCCGCGGTGAAGTTCAGAATTTTACCCCGTACAATCCGGCCATGCGCTTCAGTAACCGGCGCACCTGAACCATCAGTTTCTCACAGTCTGCTATCATTAAAAGATTGTCATAAAGACTAAATTTAACTGGAAATCGATTATTCTGGTGATCAGGCAAGTACGTTTATGGCGTATTAGTTACTGACATTTCTGATGGTAGAACCACACGTATGAGAGCATTAATAATTGAAGATGATCACACCGTTGCAGATCACATCCGCAATGGTCTTGAGTCGGCCGGACATGAATGCTTTCATCAAAGTGACGGTAAAAGCGGACTGAACCGTGCCCTTGATGAGCAATTCGATCTGGTCATTTTAGATATCATGTTACCTGAGATGGACGGCTTTACGGTGTTGGACAACATCCGTTCTTCGTCTTCCGGTTTACCGGTACTGCTTTTAAGTGCCAAGAGTCAGGTTGATGATAAGGTGCGGGGCTTGCGCTCAGGCGCAAATGATTACCTCACCAAACCCTTTGCCATTGAAGAGCTGCTGGCGCGGGCTGAAGGCTTAACCGGCCGCACTGCCACCAGCGCGAAAGAAACGGAATTATCAGTGGGCGACCTGACCCTGGATTTGCTGCGCCGAAAAGTAACCCGTGGCGAAACGGAAATCGATTTGCAGGCCAAAGAATTCCAGCTACTTGAATGTTTGCTGAGAAACCGCGGAAAAGTGGTGACCCGCAGCATGTTGCTGGAACGGGTATGGAATTATCACTTCGATCCGCAAACCAATTTAATAGACGTTCATATCAGCCGGTTACGACAAAAAGTAGATAAAACGTTTAATATCCCCCTCATCGAAACTGTTCGCGGTACCGGTTACCGCATTTCAGAGGGTATCGCTTGATAGCAATTGGTGCGTTTACCCGCAGTTCCAGCTTCAGGGTAGGCGCATTATTTACCGCCCTGTCTTCTGCGGGCATTTTATTTATTCTTTATTTCTGGTCGTTGTCGGACGACGACAAACTGCTTACAGAAGCCCGCGCAGCCCTTGCCGCAGAACGTTTTGCTTTTGGTGAAATTTACGCACAGGGCGGACTTAGCGCCCTCACCACAAGCCTTGAAGGTCGTGCAGCCAGTTCTGACAACGACTCGCTCCTTGCATTGCTCGGGCCGGACAACACCATTCTGGCCGGAAACCTGTCAAAACTTCCCCCGCTGACCACTGACACAGTGCCGGCAATAGTACCGGTGTCGCTACCTGATTATCTCCGTGAAGACATGTCTCTGCGCACAGAAAATCCGGACGCCAGTAACCTGTTGTACGATGTAGTGCCCCTGGGCAATCATAAGATCTTTATAGCCCGCAACGTTGAAGCGCTGTACAGCAAACAAAAAATTGGCCGTGCTCTTGGCTGGATCTTCGCCGTCATGCTGGTGATGATTGCAGCACTCAGCTTCGGTGTTGCCCTGTATGTGGTGAACAGAATCAACCGCATGTCGCACACGGCCAGCGACATTATGGATACCGGCGATCTCAGTGCCCGCATGGAAATCGACAGCAACTGGGATGATTTAAGCAAACTGGCTATCGTGTTTAACAAAACTCTGGATAAGATTGAAAACTCCGTCAAAAATATCAAACAGGTTTCAGACAATATCGCCCACGATTTGCGTACCCCGCTTTCCCGCTTACGCAGCAAACTGGAACGCATGGATGAAGGGGAGTTACGGGACGAGGCGCTGGCTGAAGCCGACAACCTTTTGGCTATTTTTAACGGCCTGCTGCGTATTGCCGACGTGGAAAGTGAGCGGCAGCGTGCCGGATTCGACAACGTGGCCCTGCATACTGTTGTTGCCGATGTGGTGGATTTATACGAACCTCTGGTGGAAGATCAGCAGGTATCTCTGACCTGCAATATTGAGCCCGTTGAAATTGAAGGTGATATGCACCTGCTGTTTCAGGCATTGAGCAATTTGCTGGATAACAGCCTGAAACACGCCAAAAATAACTGCCGTATTGAAGTTAACCTGATGAAAACCTCACACCGGATCATTATCGCTGTTTTTGATTCCGGGAAAGGCCTTCCTCCCCGCGAATTTGAAAACCTCGACCGGCGCTTTTACCGTGCAGAACAAAGCCGTACAACGCCCGGCAATGGTCTGGGCTTATCCATGGTCAGTGCTGTCACATCCCTTCACTACGGCAAGCTCTGGTTTGTCGATAACCCGCTGTGCACTCACAGCGGGTTCGGTGTTGTGATGAGTTTGCCCCTGCGGCAGACAAAGGCAAAACGACCGTCAGCAGATTAATCAGCCGTGATTTAAAATGGCCGGAATGCCGGGTAACAAACCGACGAGCGCCATTACACCGGTCAGAACAACGAACATGATGCCGGGAATGATCCAGCGGTTCATTTTTGACAGTTCCGCGCTGCGTTCTTTACATCCGATTAAGCCCAGATTGTCCAGTAACATGGTAAGTGACCAGCCGAATGCAGGGTTCACCAGTGATGAGGCAAATACCACGATGGCTGCCGACTGGGTGGTTTTGCCTTCTCTGGTCATTTCCATGCCCGCTTCAAGTAACGGCACAAATACGCCCACAATCAGTGCTACACAAAGCACAGGCTCCCAGATTGCAAGATCCATGGGATAACCCAGAAGCCCTGCAGCAACACAGAACAGCGCCGTTAAGATAGCACCGGCGGGAATCGGACGTTTAGCAATAGCAGCAGGAACAATGTACGTCCCCCAGGAAGAGGTGAAGTTAGCGCCTCCCATGAGTGAACCGGCTACCTGACGGGTGGCTGCACTCACCATGGTGTCATCAATGTTCATCTGTACTTTTTCAGTTTTTGCCGGATAGCTGATTTTCTGAAACACCTGATGTCCCAGAAAGTCCGGTGACCACATTGCCACAGCCAGTACTGCGAAAGGCAGGACCACAATGAACTGCTCAATACCCGGCAAGCCCAGCATCCAGCCGGTGTTTTCTCCCCACCAGTACGCCGGATTCATATTTGGTAACCCCGGAGAGGTATGAAACTCAAACGGTGCGCCCAGCAAAAAGGCCAGCCCGCCGCCAAGCAGACAACTGAGCGGCACTGCCAGCCAGCGCTTCTTCCAGTGCTCAAGTAAGGCATAGAGTACAATTGTGCTGAGTATTACCACAAAGGCAATGTGCGCCATGTCTATGCCCTGCGCCCATGCAAACAGCTTTTTCACCTGCGAGGTAGTGCCGATGAACCCCAGATACAGCAGGAGTCCCCCGCACACCCCTTTACTGGTCAGGTTAGCCAGCAAACTTCCGCCTTTACTGATGGCCAGCAGCATGCCGAAGATCCCGATGAGCAGTCCGAATGCCATGGGATGTCCGCCGGCTGCAACCACAATAGGGATAAGCGGAATAAGCGGGCCGTGAGTACCGGCAAGGTTTGCGGTGGGCAGTAAAAAGCCGGAAAACAGTAAAATGAAGAACGCCACAATCACCAGCTCGTAACGCACGTTCTCCAGGATAAATGCATCGCCAAGCCCCAACTGACCGGCAAACGTGGCAGCAATGGCACCTACCATCACCACCTTACCAATGGTGCCGGCGAGTGCCGGAATCGTGTCTTCCCACTCAAAGCGATAATCCCTGAATGGCAAATTCGGCCGCCACCTTTTGGGAGACATGATTTGTAACTCATGCTCAAGGTATTCATCCCGGCTTGAAAACTCTGAAGAAGGCTTGTGTTGTTCTGCGTATTCTGAAGTTGAAGGCTGTTGATGATTTGAAGATGGTTTTGTAAACCCGCTACCTGATCCCATACTTTCTCCGCATGTCTGGCTTAAGAAAAAAGCCATCCTAGAACAAACACCACCCGCCAATTGTTAATATAACTTGAAAAAATAAACATAAAACAAACATTAAAGGACATAAATGGTCGTCGCCGAACAATGAGCAACGGGGAAACCTGCGTTAACAAAGCACAGAAAAGAAGTAACAACGAGAACCTTTGATTAACATTTAGATAACACCACGATATAAGCTATTAGTCGTATAGATGCTGTTAAGCGTAATAACCGGACTGATCATCTATCTCTTACCTGCCCGCTGAACCAAAACACCGCCATGCCGTAACGAAAATTGTAACGGGCAACCGCAACATCTGAATGCGCAGCCCGCTTCCCGTTCGCGTCGTTCTGTGCGCGCCCTGTTTCAGACCTCTGCATCAGAGGCCTTTTCTTACAATTTTTAAGAAGGATTTTACTGTGACGACTTCCAGTCAGACTTCTGCCAGCAAGTACACATTATTTGTGTCTTCCCTGCTGGTTTTATGCGGTCTGCCATTGCTTGTTGGCGGTGGCTGGCTCGCTGCCGCAGGTGGCAGCTGGTACTATCTTCTTGCGGGTATTGGCATGCTGATATCTGCTTTTCTTCTGGCCCGACAATCACGTGCCGGTGTGTGGATGTATGGCCTGGTTGTGCTGGGCACTGTTTTATGGTCCGCATGGGAATCCGGACTGGACTACTGGCGCTGGGTACCCAGGCTTGATGTGGTGATGGTGCTGGCACTCCTGGTCGCCTTAACCATGACCCGGTTAAAACAACCATTCAGTAAGACGTTGTCTTACACGTATGCCGGCGCATCTGTGGCAATTTTTGTTGTAGCCTTTGCCCTCGCTTTTGTTCCCTACGGCTTTAATCAATACGATGCCGTTCCCGCTACGGCAAAAACCTCTTTTTCAACTTACACCGGTCAGCTTGATAAAGCGGATCAACCTGCCAGCGGAGACTGGCCGGCCTACGGACGCGATAATGCTGCTACCCGGTACTCTCCCCTCACACAAATTAATACAGGTAACGTATCCGGACTCACCCGAGCCTGGGAGTTCAGAACCGGCGAGATGGATGTAAAAAGCTGGGGAGCGGAAACCACGCCTATCAAAGTGAACGACCGGCTTTATCTGTGCTCAGGCCTGAACAATATGTTTGCACTGGATAGTAAAACCGGGAAGCAAATCTGGAAGTACGATGCCGGACTGGATCAAAAAGATATTCCTTACACTGCTGCCTGCCGCGGAGTGGCGTACTACGAAACACCGGCCAGTGCGATGACAGAAGGGCAGACAACCTGTAAAGCCCGCATTGTCGAAGGCACCCTGGACGGCCGTATTATCGAAGTGGATGCGGATACCGGCAAACCTTGCGAAGATTTTGGCGACCACGGCCAGGTAAGCATCAAGGAGCATATGGGAGAAACACCCGACGGTTACGTAGCCATTACCGGTGTACCTAACATTGTTCAGGGAGTGATTATCACCGGCCATCAGGTTATCGACGGACAAGCCCGCTACGAACCGTCCGGCGTCATTAAGGCCTACGATGCAGTGACCGGCGAACTGAAATGGGCATGGGATATGGTTCGCCCGGACATAGACACCATTCCTCCTGAGGGTGAAACCTATACCCGAGGTACACCGAACATGTGGACTACAGGTACGGGCGACAACAAACTTGGTCTGGTTTATTTGCCTATGGGTAACTCAACTGCTGATTACTACAGCTCCATGCGCCGCAAAGAAGAGCATGAATATTCCAGCTCACTGGTTGCTATTGATGTAAACACCGGCAAGCCCGTCTGGCATTTTCAGACCGTACATGCCGATGTGTGGGATTATGACTTAGGTTCACAGGTCACTCTGCTCGACTTCCCTGTTGAAAACGGTACAGTGCCTGCGTTGATGCTGCCATCCAAACAGGGCGATTTGTATGTGCTTGACCGCAGAACAGGCGAGCCTCTCACCGGGGTGACTGAAAAACCTGTGGCTCAGGGTGGTGTGGAGCCGGAAGAGCGCTCAGCCACGCAGCCGGTAAGTGAATATCACGCTTTGCGCAAACCACCGCTGACAGCGCAGGATATGTGGGGGATCACTCCATTTGATCAACTGGCATGCCGCATACAGTTTCAGGAAGCCGCTTATGACGGTATGTATACGCCTCCCACTGTCAATCAACGCTGGATCCAGTATCCCAGCTACAATGGCGGTTCTGACTGGGGAAGTGTAGCTATCGACCCTGAGCGCGGCGTTATGATTGCCAATTACAATGATATGCCCATGTATAACAAACTGGTTCCCCGCGACATAGTTGATAAAGAAGGCTGGCTGACCCGTGCAGAAGAGAATGAAAAGTTCGGTGGTCCTGCTGGCGGCGCTGAAGGTGCAGGCGATCCACAGGTAGGCACGCCCTACGGCATTGATGTAAATGCTGGCTGGCGCCTGCCATTTACCGGCTTACTGTGTAAAGAACCGCCTTACGGTGGGATACGTGCCATTGATATCGCTACCGGCAAAACCCTGTGGGACAGACCTCTTGGTACCGCCCGTAACAATGGTCCGTTCGGTATTGCCTCTCACCTGCCAATCAATATCGGCACACCAAACAACGGTGGCGCAGTAGTGACAGCCGGTGATTTGATTTTCATTGCCGCAGCCACCGACGGGCTTATCCGTGCTATCGATATAAATACCAGTGACACGGTATGGCAGGATGAACTTCCCACCAGCGCTCAGGCCAATCCGATGGTGTATGAACAGGACGGCAAAGAGTATCTGGTGATCATGGCCGGCGGCCACCATTTTATGGAAACGCCGGTGGGTGACTATGTCATAGCTTATGCCTTGCCCGATAACATCGCCCGCAGTGCTTCCGGTGCTGGCAGTATATCAGAGCAGCTGTGATAGCTGTTTAGTAAGGGGGTATTCCCCGAATCTCAAAAGCTTCCCTTCTCCGCCTGCCGGTGAGGGAAAGCTTTTGCCAGTTTATGTACCGGTCTCTGTTTTACGGGATCAATCCCGGCAAACGGAGGAACTTAAACAGCCGTCAAACACATGCCTTTAGTTTTGAAGAAACTCAGCTAATCTTTGCTTTTGTCGCCCTGCTGCATCGAAGTTATCAGACGCAAGCCAGGCTGCATATCCGGCCCGCATTTTTGCATACTCGTAATCCAGGATCGCATACCATGCGGTATCACGGTTTCGCCCCTGTGAGACCAGCATCTGCCGGAAAATGCCTTCAAAAGTAAAGCCGAAGCGCTCCGCTGCTGCTCTGGACGGGGCATTTAATGCATCGCATTTCCATTCCAGCCGGCGGTATCCGAGTGTGATAAACACATATTCAAGCAGTAACGACATCACTTCTGTAGAAATCGCCGTGCGCTGCATCAAAGGTGAGTAAACCAGATGGCCGGTTTCGATAACGCCATTTGTCACATCGATTCTCATCAGAGAAACGGTACCGGCTGCACGACCTGATACGTTATCGATTATGGCAAACTGATAAGGGTCTTTTTTAGCCTCTATGCCAAGCAAAAAGTCGCGGTATTCCTGCAATGACTCAAACGGTCCGTAAGGTAAATAGGTCCAGCTCCGCCCGTCTTCACTTTGCTGAAAAGCATGGTAGAGACTTTCAGCATGACGTTGTGCGTCGAGACGTTCCAGACGGCAAAACTTACCATCAATGCGCAATGCTGCCGGCGGCTCCACAGGTTGCCAGTCTGGCAAAGCATCGCCAACAGGCTGTCCGTATTCATTCAGTTTCATTTTATACTTTTGCGGGAGTTAATTTGAACTGAAAGTACGCTACCACCGGAACTGTAGTAAGTGCCACTATTCTTTCACATTAAAGCGCCGTAAGGTAGCGACGACTAAAATTTCAGTCGCCACTTACAGGTATAGAACAGGTAAAGAACAGCATGCAGGAATTTGCAGTTATAAAACTCTATTGCTTCTGCATAAAAATAGTCACTTCCGCCATCGTGATGCCAAATTTCTTTATATAAGAACGGTTCATCATGGTGTCTTCAGACATGCCAAAAAACCAGTCGTCAAAGGCGACTTCATAGGTGGTATCATCCACGGGTAAATCCATGGAATAAGAGAAGTTAAAAGCATTGCCGTAACTGGTGCCCGTTGCGGTTCCCAGAATATCGCCCGCTTCACCGGCGTACCGGCCATTTCCCTGCGGAGTAATGCGCCAGGTGCGCTTTTTCACGCCGTCACCGAGCTGATAACTGAAGGCCTCTTCAAGAAAGAGTACATCGCCTTCCTGACGGGCGTTTATGTCGACCATGAAGCGCTGAACCACTTCACCTGAACGGTCCTGCACAATGCCCCAGGCTTTAACATCACCGCTGAAAAACTGATACAAATCGAATGCAGGCGTTTGCTGACGATAGGTTTCGCCCTCAGGCGCGCCAGCGCAACCTGCCAGTCCTGTAGCAAAAGTAACAGCAAGTAAAATACGTAAAACTGATTTCATTTTCTCTCTCCGGTCAAGGCTTTGCGAACAGCAGGCTCTGAGGTGTTTTCCGCCAGCCAGATAGCAAAAAATGCGTCAGTAAACGCTTCATCCTCAACTTTGCCCAGCGGTTCGTCATTATAATAAAACTGTGTATTTCCCTGACTGTCAGCCACCCCTGTCAGGCGGTCACCTTCTTCAACATCGGGAAACAGCGCTTTCATTTCCTTTTCCCAGCGGTCAAGAACGGCTTTGTCAGAGATCCCCTGCCCCTTCATCTCTTTCACCGACCGCTCTGCAATGTCTTTGCCGTTAAAACCGCGCAGGTAGGTGAGCTCAAGGGCGAACGGTCGCTTATCCTGCCAGCTGCCATCAGCGGTAAACAACCTGATGTCGTATACATCCCAGAACAGATAGCTGAGCCGTGATTCTCCGGCCAGTTTTGCTTTGTGCGGCCAGAATCCGGCCTCCGGATCAGAAACTGGATCTGCGGCGGCAGAATACATAAATACAGATAAAGCCAGCGCACCGGCCGTTTTCGTAAACATGGGAAACCTCCGTTATCCGGAACAGGTAACTAATAGTGATTACAAGCTTTGCACCCGGCCTGATCATTCATTAACATCTGTTAATGTAGCTGTTCATAACAATTTGTATTAATGACCTCACCAATTTCTCTGCACGATACCGGAGAGCTATTGCTGCCTTCACCGTTGCAACCATTCCACCCTGACTGGCCGGGTGCGGATAAACTGAATCTGTTTATAAAACGGGATGACCTCATCCACCCGGTCATATCCGGTAATAAATGGCGGAAGCTGAAATATACCTTCAATGCTCTGCCCGCCGGTTGTGAACGCATCATCAGTTTTGGTGGCGGCTTTTCTAATCATCTTCATGCCTGCGGCTTTTTATGTGCATTGTCTGGTTTGCCATTCACGGCGATTGTGCGGGGAGATTACTCAACGAACCTTACTCCCATGCTGGAAGATTTGTATCGCTGGCAGGCGGACATCCACTTCGTTGATAAAAAAACCTACAAACTACGGGATGATCCTGACTGGCTCTCGTCTTTATCTCAACGTTATCCCCGTTCAGTAACAATTCCGGAAGGTGGCAGTCAGCATCTCGCGCTGAAAGGCGTGGCAGAAATAGTTGAAGAATGTGATGTGAAATTTGATCATGTCGTCGTCCCCGTGGGCAGCGGCGCGACTCTGGCAGGGTTAATTACCGCACTAAAAAAACCACAGAGCGCAACAGGCATTGCAGTGCTTAAGGGTGAAGCGTACCTTGAATCACTGGTAGAGAGCCTGCTTCCTCCGGACACCGTAATGCCAGCATGGCAAATTAATCATCAGTATCATTGTGGTGGTTACGGCAAAGCGCCGGAAGAACTGAAAGCGTTTTGTAATGATATGCAGCGCAGCTACAACATACCTGTTGAGCCGGTCTATTCAGGGAAAATGTTTGCTGCCGTTAAAGATATGATTGCCAACGGTCAATTTTCCTCTGGTTCAGCTGTGTTATTAGTGCATACTGGAGGTCTTCAGGGCGCACGGTGATGTGATCTGAACGGGCACTTTCCCCGTTTCAATGCACATATTCTGTCTGCTTAAAGATTATGTGCAGGGTTATCTTTTTCGTTGAATTTTTACACTTAAAAATCAACACGTTTTATCAGGAGAACCAGATTGATTAATAATCCGCAACAGTTGCCCGAACCACTGCAATTGCTGGTTAACCGCTCACTTCATCTTTGTGAACTTATGCTTCCTCACTGCAGCGCGTTGTATCCTTTTGCTGCAATTTATGAAGATGGCCGCGTCGGCTGCCTGTTTGCTGACGACCGTTGCCACGGCGAAAATGAAAGTTACCTTATCGAACAGCTTCAATGGCGAATCATCGATACCACCACTGACACCGACAGCTACAGTGTGCTGGTATACGCCGCTACCGTTACCACAGACAGACACAAACAACTCAACGCCATTGCCATCAATGCCGGTCATCCAAACGGCGATGAAACTATGCTACTGTATCCCTACTTCCGGGTCGGGAAAAAGATTGTGGTATCCCCGCCAATTCCGGGCTGAAAAATTGCTGGTTACCGGCTAACTTTGCTTGCCAAAAAGTTGATGTCTGCTAGCATTCAGCGCAAATTTACCTAACGTCACGGGAAATAAAAATATGTCTCGCGTTTTAATTATTGGTGCTGGCGGTGTTGCCGCTGTAACAGTGAAAAAATGTGCCCGCCTGCCAGAATATTTTGATGAAATTTATCTGGCCAGCCGTACTGTATCCAAGTGCGAAGCCCTGCAAAAAGAAGTCGGTGCGGATCGCGTAAAGGCGGTTTTTGCCGTTGATGCAGACAATGCTGCTGAAGTTGAAAAACTGATTAACGAAGTAAAGCCTGACTTGCTGATCAATCTGGCACTGCCGTATCAGGATCTGCCAATCATGGACGCGTGTCTGGCAACCAAAACAGATTACCTGGATACTGCGAACTACGAACCCAAAGACGAAGCTAAATTCGAATACAGCTGGCAATGGGCTTATCAGGATAAGTTCAAAGATGCCGGCATTATGGCGTTGTTAGGCTCAGGGTTTGATCCCGGCGTAACGAACGTATACACCGCTTACGCTGCAAAGCACTACTTTGATGAAATCCATTATCTGGACATCGTCGACTGTAACGGCGGCGACCACGGTCAGGCATTCGCGACTAACTTTAACCCTGAAATTAATATCCGTGAAATCACTCAGCGCGGCCGTTTCTGGGAAAATGGCGAATGGAAAGAAACTGATCCATTGAGCGTACGTGAAGATCTGGATTACCAGAATATTGGTGTCCGTGCGTCTTACCTCATGTTCCACGAAGAGCTGGAATCGATTGTTAAGCACTTCCCTACCCTGAAACGTGCCCGTTTCTGGATGACTTTCGGTGATGCTTACCTGAATCATCTGCGCGTGCTTGAAGGTATCGGTATGACCAGCATTGAGCCTGTGGATTTCCAGGGTCAGAAAATTGTCCCTCTGGAGTTCCTGAAAGCGGTATTACCTAACCCGGGTTCACTGGCTGAAGGCTACACAGGTCAAACGTGTATCGGTACCTATATTACCGGAGTGAAAGACGGCAAAGAGAAAACTATCTTCATCTACAACAACTGTGACCACGCAGTCTGTAACGAAGAAGTGGGCGCTCAGGCCGTATCGTACACCACCGGTGTACCGGCAATGATTGGCGCAATGATGATGCTGCAGAATAAGTGGAAAGCACCAGGCGTATGGAACATGGAACAATTTGATCCGGATCCGTTCATGGAGCAGCTGAACATTCACGGTTTGCCGTGGCATGTTATTGAGTGTGACGAAAGTCCGTTCAAACGTTAATTGGAGACAACAGGTTGACTGATTTAACACAGCGAAATGATATTCCTTCTCCCTGCTATGTGCTGGAAGAGGAAAAGTTAATTCGTAATGTGACGTTGATGAAGCGTGTTCAGGATGAATCCGGCGTGCGTATTATTCTTGCGCTCAAAGGGTTCTCCATGTGGTCCAGCTTTGACATCATCAAACCTTACCTGCACGGTGCAACAGCAAGCTCAGTATGGGAAGCTAAACTGGCCGCAGAGATGGGCAAAGAAGTCCATGCTTACTCTCCGGCTTACAAGCAGGCTGATATTGCTGAGCTGAAAAATCTGGTCAACCATATCTCGTTTAACAGCATAAATCAGTGGCATACCCACCGTGAAGCGCTGGGCGACATATCCATGGGATTACGAATCAATCCTGAGCATCAGGAAGCTGATACCCCGTTATATGATCCGGCTGCCCCCGGCTCCCGTCTGGGGATCCGTGCCTCAGAGCTTGAAGGAGTGGATTTAACAGGTATTGAAGGTTTTCATTGTCACAACCTGTGTGAGTGTGATTCCTTCGCCACTGAACGCACATTGAAGGCCATCGAGGCACGGTTCGCTAAATGGCTGCCGTCACTGAAATGGCTCAATCTGGGCGGTGGTCACCTGATGACCCGTGCCGGTTATGATGTTGAGCATTTAATTGCAACGCTGAAAGACTTTAAAGCCCGCTATCCTCACCTCGATGTGATTATGGAACCGGGTTCTGCCGTTGCCTGGCAGACCGGACCATTGATCGCCGAAGTAGTCGATATTGTTGAGAATGAAGGCAAAATTGCCATTCTTGATATTTCCGCCACTGCACACATGCCGGACGTTCTTGAAATGCCTTACCGTCCTGCCATTTTGGGTGCCGGTGAACCGGGCGAAAAAGCTCACTATTACCGTTTAGGCGGTAATTCCTGTCTGGCCGGTGATGTGATTGACACTTATTCCTTTGATAAGCCGCTGGAAATTGGTGACCGATTGCAGTTTGAAGACATGATCCATTATACAATGGTGAAAACCACGTTCTTCAACGGTGTTGAGCATCCGGGGATTGGCATACTGCGGTCAGACGGAACCTTTGATCTGATCCGTCAGTTCAGCTACGAAGATTTTAAAGGCCGTTTGTCTTAAAACGCGCCGGCAATACACGAAAAGACTGCCTTGAGAAATCAGCAGTCTTTTTTTATGCCTGCAAGCTGAACTCCGCCGGCGGGCTCACAGCAGGAAATCCGTGACGCCCTGGTGAAAAAGAACGAGGGTTAGATAACGCAGCTACCGCGGCAGATACCGGTGTGACTGACGCGGTCATCCAGCAGCAATTCTCCGTCCAGCAGAATCTTAAACTCCGTCCCTTCCGGTGCACTGATACTGTACTCCAGCCCGTACATGTGCTCTTCGTGCACATGGATCTTCGCTTCTTTATGCGGGTAAATCAGATCATAGACACCATCATCGTTACGCTCGGCCACTACGTCGAGCATCCATGTTCCCTTGTTGATTTCGATAGACAACGTCTTTTCAATCATGGTCGCTCCTGTTTTCCTTGATTACTGTGCAGATTTGTATCCACATGCATGAACTGCGGATCAATAATCTTCATCTGTGATGGATGTTTCTCCGTTTTCCGGTTATTCCCCGTCCATCTCCAGACCAGCCTGATACAGTGCATTCTTTTTAAGGTTGTAGTGTTCCGCAACAATGGCTGCCGCTTTTTTCAGTGGCAGCAACGGCTTGAGTGATGCCAGCAGCGATAATGCTTCCGGCGGCAACGCTTTTTGTTGAGCAGCAGCCGGGCTGATCATCAGTACAAATTCCCCTTTCTGACGCACCGGATCTTCCTGCAACCACTCAGCCACATCTTTAGCTGCACCATCAACGTAAGTCTCAAAGGTTTTGGTCAACTCCTTGGCCAGCACAATATGACGGTGTTCGCCAAGGGTCTCACAAACATCCTGTACAGTATCCAGTACCCGTCTTGGCGCCTCGTAATACACCGTTGTGAATGTCCGTTCGCACAACCCTTCCAGTACCTGTTTACGCGGTCCGGTTTTGGGTGGCAAAAAGCCTTCGAACATAAATTTATCGGTGGGCAAACCGGAAGCACTCAGCGCGGTTATCGCGGCACAAGGGCCAGGTAATGCCACAACAGGGATCCCCTCTTCACGGCACCGGCGAACCAGTATAAACCCCGGGTCGCTGATAAGAGGCGTACCGGCATCACTGACCAGAGCAACAGCTTCCCCGTCTTTTAAACGCTGGCATAACATGGCAGTGCGTTTATCTTCATTATGCTCATGCAATGACAGCGTGCGTGTATTCACGGAAAAGTGCTGCAACAGTTTATGAGTATGCCGGGTATCTTCTGCTGCAATCCAGTCCACTTCCGACAAAACGGTTAATGCCCGGGGTGAAATATCATCCAGGTTGCCAATCGGAGTGGGAACAATATAAAGCGTTGCAGATTCAGACATAGTGTTATCTCATACAAAATAAAAAGCGCAGGTAACTGACATTAGCGGCGGCGCTGAAACCGGCGCAGCGGATGCATAGCCCGTCGGGCAGCCTGGCAGGAGCTGTTGTATCCGGATTGTAGCATGACGAAGGGACAGTTTATCGCTGCAAACATAGATTTTCTGTGTGTTTTCGTTACACTGACGTGGTTTCTCATCAGAAGGAATTTTCGGTGAATTTGTCTGCAGGTTGCCTCCGCTTCTCACAACTCACTCTCATTGCCAGCGCGTTAGTACTCGCCGGTTGTGGCAGTACACCTAAAACCGTGCAATCCCGCACGCCGGTTGAATCAAACACTCAGTTACCTGTAGTGAACATAGACGACTCTCCGGAGTCGCTGATTAAGAAAGCGCGGTCTGCATGGGAGGACAACCATGATGCCGTTCAGCGTAACCGCTATCTGCTTGATGCCGCAGACCTGTACCTGCAAAAATATGAAAGCAATAAAGCACAGGCAATACTGCTGTCATTAAAAGAAGATGGCGTAGCAGAAGAAAACCGCCTTCGTTTGAATTTCCTGATTGCAACTTTGTATAACGGCGATGACGCTGCCAGCGATGACGAATTACTGTCACTGCTGTCTCCTCTTGCTACAGCCGGTGATCTGAAGCGCCGTCAGCAGGCGCTGCGTGCAACGATACTTGAGCGTAAGCATGACTGGACGGGAGCAGCAGAAGCGTATGCAGAATCACTGGAGCCTTCTGCAGAAAGTGTGGAGAAAATCTGGGCACTGATTAACCGTGCCACACCGTCTCAGCGACAACAGGCTCAGGCATCTTCAGCCACTCTCCGGCCTTACCTTGCTCTGTATGACCTGGCAGCAACGGAAGGTTTGTCTCCGGCAGGCTTGAGCCGCGCACTGGTTCAGTTCAATCAGGTTTATCGCGGACATCCTGTTAGTGAGTATATGCCAGCCAGTGTCGTTGCCGGTGCAGAATTACGCACCGAGCAACCCCGTGAAGTTGCCGTATTATTGCCTTTAAGCGGCAAACTTGGCGCAACGGGCACAACAATTAAAGAAGGTTTGCTTTCTGCCTATTACGACCAGGCCAGTGCTCTGCGCGCGGGTGAACAGCCGGTATCACTGAACTTTATTGATACACAGAACAAAACAGCGGATGAATTGCTTAGCGCAATACATGGCTACAAATGGGTGATTGGGCCGCTACTGAAGGAAAATGTCGAAGGCATTATGCACCGTATCCCCGCCGGCACTCACCTGCTTGCCCTTAACCGCGCCGACGCGGTAGCAGCCGGTGATAACCAGCAAAGCGTAACAGGTAATACGTTGACGTCCGATGTCCCTTCGCTGGCAGACATCACTGAACAGGCCGGGAATGCCCTTAATCTTCAGCCCGCAGCCAACAGTCAGCAGGCTTTCTTTGCCCTTGCACCGGAAGATGAAGCAACCCAGCTTGCTGATTATATTTACCAGAACGGATTTAAAACGCCAATCGTCGTTTCTGCCCGGAACAGCATCAATCAACGTATGGAAACTGCGTTCACTACCCGCTGGCAGGAATTAAATGGCAATAAAGCACAGGGAAAACAGGTTAAATTAACCACCGTGCAATTTACCGACAGCAATAGCCTGCGTGAAGGCATTACTCAGTCGCTGGACGTGGCTCAAAGTCACGACAGAATTAAGCAGATTGAGTACATGGTTAACGAAAAACTGTACAACGTGCCCCGCAACCGCCGGGACGTAGACGCCATCATTGTTTTTGCATCGCCTGAGCAGACTGAATTGCTGAACCCCATGGTAGAAGCCAGCCTGAGCCCTTTCAACGGGCAGACAGTGCCGGTTTTCGCCACCTCCCGTTCTATTGAGTATGATGACACCAAAAACCAGTGGCGTGATTTGCAGAATGTGCGCTTCCTGGACATGCCCTGGATGTTGCCACAGCATCAATGGCAAACCTTGCAAAGCCGCTCAGAAACCCTCTGGCCACAGCGTTCAACGCAAATGTCCAGGCTGTTCGCCTTCGGTGTAGACGCCTATAATCTGCTTCCTTACATGCCATCCATGATGGCTTTACCGCAAACGAAACTGTCCGGATTAACCGGTACACTCAGCATTAACAGTCAGGGCGATGTAGTTCGTACCCTGCCCCAGGCAGTGATCAGCAACGAAGCGGTTCAAATGCTCTCCTCAGGAAAGGCTGCCGCACCGGGACACTGACATTATGGCCACTGCCAGAGATACCGGTTTACGGGCTGAGCAAACAGCCCGCCACTACCTCGAAGGACAGGGCCTGCTTTTTTTGTGCTCAAATTACACTGCGAAAACCGGCGAACTGGATCTGGTGATGCGGGAAAATGACACCCTGGTCTGTATTGAAGTAAAGTATCGTGATGACGACGGCTACGGCAGCGCTGCAGAGTTTGTTACGCCTTCAAAGCTCAGAAAAGTCAAACGCACCTTTGAACATTATATACTGTCATGTGGTCTTAACCCGATACACACACTCGCGAGAGTGGATGTGGTAGCATTGGATGGTGATAAGTTACAATGGCTTAAGAATGTGTGAAAACCGTGAGTGGTTCGCTGAACGTGAACGCCCGCGGACGATCAGTGAAATACTATGATAGAAAAAATAAAAGAAAATTTTACCGAGAGTATTCAAACTAAGATTTCTGCTATAGAGGTATTACCGGAAGCGATTGGTAAAGCCGCGTATATGATGGTTGATGCGCTGATCAGAGGAAATAAAATTCTGAGTTGTGGTAACGGCGGCTCGGCCAGCGAAGCGCAACGCTTTTCATCGGAAATGCTCAACCGGTTTGAAAGGGATCGTCCCAGCCTGCCGGCCATCGCACTGAATACCGATACCTCAACCATGACCTCCATCGCTAATGACGCCAGTTATGATGAAGTGTTTGCCCGTCAGGTACGTGCACTCGGTCAACCGGGTGATATCCTGCTGGCCATCAGCAGCAGTGGCAATTCAAGAAACATCATTGCAGCCGTGGAAGCCGCACTTTCCCGGGATATGACTATCGTCGCACTGACCGGAAAAGATGGCGGTGAAATGGCCGGGTTCCTCAGTGAGCATGATGTTGAAATCAGGGTGCCGTCTAACAGAACGGCGCGAATTCAGGAAGTTCATCTACTTGTGATTCACAATTTATGTGAATGTATAGATGATATATTATTCCCTGCAGATCACGGAGACGAACATTAATGTGGTGTAGTACAAGGAAGGCAGCATCCGCTCTGGTTATATTTTCTCTGCTCAGCAGCGTTCAGGGTTGCGCAGTGGTGGCCGTTGGCGCAGCCGGCGCGTTGACAGCAAAAGTCGCCAATGACCGGCGAACAGTAGGTACCCAGCTGGACGACCAGACCGCAGAAGGTCAGGTGTCCTATCAGTGGTCCAAAAGTGAAGCGCTGAAGAAAGGGGCAAATCTTCAGGTCGATATTTACAACGGTGTCGCCCTCATCACAGGACAGGCTCCCAGTCAGATCCTCATCGATGAAGCCATAGCCGGTGTGGAGAAAGTAGAGTACGTTAAAAAAGTACACAACCAGATCCGCCAGGCAATGCCCATTGACGCCTCGACACAGGCCAACGATATCTGGCTGGCATCAAAAGTAAAAACCAAGCTGGTTGCCGACGAGCGGGTTCCTTCTTTGCAGGTCAGGGTGATTGTTCAGAACAGCGAAGTGTTCTTAATGGGCAGAGTTACAAATCAGGAAGGCACCTATGCGGTCGACATTGCCCGTAACGTAAATGGTGTTACACGAGTCATCCGCGCCTTCGAGATCATGTAAGCGTCAGCTTATCCCGGTCGGATACAGACAAATAAAAAATGCTGGCACTGCCAGCATTTTTTATGAGTAGTCGTTTTTTAAGTTACTTATTATCCGGTTTATTTATTTCCGGCTTTAACTTCCGGACCAGATAATTTTTAACTTATTTTGTCCGCTGCGTGGATTAACTGTTTACCACTTCCTTAACAAAGGCACTCAGCGCTTCGTCCTGACTGTTACTGAAGAAACATTCCTGGAACTGCGCACCGCCGGTTGCCGTTTTCAGTAAGTCTTCAGGTAAGGCTGCCAGTGCTTCAAGGATTGGCTTGTTTGTCGCCGCCTTCACATCATTCAGAATGGTGGCATTGGCATTCTGTGATTCACGACGCTCCGGCGGATAACCCAGCCCGGTCTCACCGGTAAACGCTTTTTCGAACATATAGCGCACATTCAGTTCTGCACCCCAGCCAAAACCCTTAGCAAAAGGCAATGCCAGCGCGTTACCGTTATTAATCTGGGCAAACAGATAGGCATCAGCAGGATCAATACAATAGCCACAAACAACACCCGGCCAGGCGTTCAGTGACATCAGCGCGCCCTGCCCTGTACCGCAGCCTGAAATAACAAAATCAACCGCTTTGCTGTTCAGCAATAAAGCGGAAATAATACCCAGATGGATATAAGTCAGACGGTGGTCGTTGTCATCTTTCATTCCCACATTGAACACTTCGTGACCCTGCTCAGCAGCCACAGACTCAAGTTGTTCAAGTACAACGGCGTTTTTGGACGCCTGACTAAATTCATTCATTAATGCAATACGCATGGAAAATCTCCAAACAAAGTTATGGCAGAAATGGTGGCGATAATTCCCGCCAAAGTAAACGCCAAGCGGTGTGTTTCGCCGTTTCGTTTCATATATGGAAAAATCCTCTCAAAGGTAATCCTGTCAGCAATGTCGGCGTCTTATGAAATAACATGTACAATAGTGTTTCTGCGGATTCAGAGCGCCTTCGGGGCGGTTCTTTTGAATGTCATTGCACCGGAGCGAAATTGACATGGCCGCAGACGCACAAAAGGTGAATAATGGATAAATACCTGATCCCCAGCGTAACTCACGCCTGCCAGATCTTTCGCATACTTGCAGCTTCCTCACAGGGCATGACCATGCACGACATTGAGCAACAGCTCGATTTACCGCGCACGACACTGTTCCGGTTGCTGCGTACCCTTTGCCATGAGCAGATGCTGGAGAAAAAAGGAAAAATTTACCGCTGCGGAAATGAACTGACACGCCTTGGTTTACATATGATTAATGCAGACCATATGCATCAGCTTGCAATCCCGCACATTCAGCGGCTTGCACTGAAAAGTGGTCATACTGCACACCTTGCAGTACCCAATAACGGTAAAGTGCTGATCGTGGAAGTCGTCGACAGTCCGAACCCGCTGATGGTATCGAAACGTCCCGGCGGACAGGCTCAGATGCACTGTTCGTCCACCGGCAAGGTGTTTCTGGCCTTTTTGTACAGAGAGAATCTGGATTTATATATTGCAGAGCATCCGCTGGAACGACATACCGCTTACACGATAACAGACAAAGCCAGCCTGGAAGCGGAACTTCAGCGCATTACGGCTCTCGGCTACGCCGTCGACGAACGGGAGCTGAATGAAAATGTGCGTTGTCTGGCGGTGCCGGTGCGGGACAACCGCGGCATTGTCGTGGCAGCAGTGGGGATCACGGCTCCGGCAGTAACTTTTACTCAGGCATCAGTCCGTGAAGTCGCAGAGTTAGCGAAAGAAGCTGCCCGTGGTATCTACAGAGATGCTTATCAATTGCGTCGTCAGAACGACGGCTGACCAAAAATTTAAACGGAAATAATGAGTAAATTTGACCGCAAAACAGCAACCGCACTACTGGTTGCCGCCACACTGTTTATGGAAATTCTTGACGCAACGGTGATCAGTACAGCACTGCCCATCATTGCTGCCGACTTCAATGTTGCTGCCGCCCATTTGTCCGTAGGCATATCAGCCTATCTGGTAGCCGTGACGGTTTTCATTCCCATTAGCGGCTGGGCGGCTGACCGGCTGGGTCCCAAAACGGTTTTTTGTGCGGCAATCTGTGTATTCGTGATTGCTTCGGTACTCTGTGCCATCAGTACAAACCTGTATACTTTCACCGGAGCCCGAATTTTACAGGGACTCGGCGGAGCCATGATGGTGCCCGTAGGCCGGCTCGTTGTATTACGGGCGTTACCGAAAAATCAGATTGTAAGAGGCATGGCAATTCTTACCTGGCCTGCCCTCGCTGCTCCGCTCATTGGCCCGGTGCTGGGCGGATGGATCGCACAGACGTTCAGCTGGCACTGGATATTTTTGATGAATGTCCCCCTTGGCATCATCGCTCTGGCCATAGGCATGGTATTGATTGAAAATCATAAAAGTGAGCCGCAGCGCTTCGATGTCACGGGATTTCTTTTAAGCGGGATTGGTTTCGGCCTGTTCATGGCGGGACTGGAATCATTCAGCGGCCGGCCTGACTCTCTGCTGGTGCCCGGCCTTCTCACCTCATGCGGACTCGTACTGTTAATTCTCACCTTCAGACACATGGCTGTTTCCCCCGGCCCGCTTTTTTCACTGAAGGCGATGTCTGTAGCCACATTCAGAATAACCGTTATCGGCGGTTCAGCAATCCGGATAGGCTTATCCAGCGCACCGTTTCTTATTCCCCTGATGCTCCAACTGGCACTGGGATTCACACCGGTAGAAGCCGGTACGCTGTTGCTCTGGTTATTTGCAGGTAACCTGGCCATCAAGCCGGCAACAACCTGGATCATGAATACATTCGGATTCCGCACTGTACTGTTGGCCAATACTGTATTTATTGCCGCCGGATTCGCCGCTATCGCCCAGTTTGATGCTTCCACTCCGTCATGGTTAATGGCGCTGGTACTGTTTATCAGCGGCATGAACCGCTCAATGCACCTCACCGTTCTGAATACCATCAGCTTCGCAGATATTACGCAGAATGAAATGCGGGATGCCAATACCTTAGGTGCTGTACTCATGCAGATGACACGTGGTCTGGGTATCACCACCGGTGCCCTCGCCCTTGCGCTGGCCACCGTGATCACCGGCTCCTCAACGGAAAATCCGTCAGTATTTGATTTCAGCCTGACCTTTTACATGATGGCCGCAGTCTCTTTACTTGCGCTCATAGACAGCGCAAAACTACCTGCTAACGCAGGTGATGCTATTCTAAATAAGCGGGCCGCAAAGGTGTCATAACGTTTGAATGAACAATGAAGCGGTAGTGCGGCTTCTCAACATCAGAGGAAGTACATGCTGCTCAATACAGAAAACGATGAATTGACAGAAGATAATTGCGGTCTGCTACTTGTAGACATACAGGGTAAGCTTGCCCGACAGGTCTACGACAGTGAGTTGTGCATAACGACGACTGAAAAGTTGATCCGCTGCTGTACAGCATTATCGCTACCCATCATCGTGCTGGAACAGAACCCGCAGGGTCTCGGCGAAACAATCCCTCAGTTAAAGCAGCTTCTTCATGCCTTTCCATTGATTGAGAAATACCACTTTAGCGGCTTTGCAGAACCGGCTCTGAAGTCTGGACTGGCAAAAAGCAAAGTGAAAAACTGGCTGGTTGCCGGTATCGAAGCCCATGTTTGTGTGTATCAAACGGTAATGGATATGACCGCCGCAGGCTATCAGGTTCACCTTGTTACCGATTGTGTGTCATCACGCAAGCAGGCAGATCGCGATTTGGCCATCAATACAATGCGCAACGCCGGCGTCCGGCTCACCAGTTTTGAAATGATCGTGTTCAGCTTAATGAAAACCTGTCATCACTCCGCCTTCAAAACTGTGTTAAATATTCTGAGATAGATCCTCTTCTCCTTCTGAAATATCGGTGACTGAAGGATCTGCAGATTAACGTCTGCTCAATAAGATTGTCGACAATCCACCGCCATTTGGTTGACTATCTCTCCAAAACCGCCTACATTGTCGACACTTTAGGCATATTTATTGTGACTGACAGGTTTATGGAACTCGCTTTTGAAAGCCCCGTTACACAGGCGGATCGCACGTTTATCAAGCTTCGCAACGACATTGTTGAAGGGGTCATTCCGTCAGGTTCCAAGTTAAGTGAAACGGAATTGTCGACAAAATACGACGTTAGCCGGGCCATTATCCGCGAAGCAATAAACCGTCTTACCGCCAGCCATCTGGTAGAACGCAAGGCCAATGTCGGTGCCCGGGTCGTGACTCTCACACCGCAAGGTTTAATTGAGCTGTATCAGGTACGGGAAGCACTTGAAGGCATGGCGGCCCGGCTGGCAGCACAGAATATGTCAGATCAGGACATTAACGCGCTGCAAGGCCTGCTCAACGATCATTTTGACGAGGTAAAAGGCGGCGAGTCTTATTATCAGGAAGCCGGCGATGTGGACTTTCATTACCGCATTGTTCTGGGCAGTAAAAACACCCACCTGATTACCGTTTTAATTGACGGTATTTATCATCTGGTGCGCATGTACCGCGTGCAGTTTGGTATGGCCGGTCCCCGCGTCACCACCGCTTACGACGAACATCGTCACGTTGTTCAGGCCATTGCCAACCGTGACGGTGAGCTGGCTGAAATGCTCATGCGCAGACACATTTTGTATTCGAAAAACAATATCGAACGCAAGTTACTTATCACATCACAGAGTTAACCGGAGAACAGTCCATGCAGAGTGCAGGCAAGAAATTCCGTCAGGCGTTAGCTGACAACAAGCCGTTGCAAATTGTCGGTACCATCAACGCGTACACCGCCATGATGGCAAAACAAATTGGTCATCAGGCAATTTATCTGTCCGGTGGCGGCGTAGCCAATGCCTCATACGGCCTGCCGGATCTCGGTATGACGTCATTAAACGACGTGCTCGTTGATGTGCAGCGCATTACCTCAGCCTGTGATCTACCCCTGATGGTAGATATCGACACCGGTTGGGGCGGCGCTTTTAATATTGCTAAAACCATTCGCGATATGGAAAAAGCCGGTGCAGCGGCGGTACATATGGAAGATCAGGTGGCGCAGAAGCGTTGTGGACACCGCCCTAACAAAGAAATCGTGTCCACAGAAGAAATGGTCGACCGGATCAAAGCCGCTGTTGACGCCCGCACCGATCCTGACTTTTTCATTATGGCCCGTACAGACGCCTTCGCACAGGAAGGACTGGAAAAAGCCATTGAACGGGCAAAAGCCTATGTTGCAGCAGGTGCTGACGGCATTTTCGCAGAAGCCATTCAAACCGAAGCCCACTACCGCGCGTTTGCTGAGGCGCTGGATGTGCCCATTCTTGCCAATATCACCGAATTTGGCAAAACCGAATTATGGAATAAAGCGCAGCTCGGAGAATGGGGTGCTGACATGGTGCTGTATCCTTTAAGTGCTTTCCGGGCAATGAATAAAGCCGCTGAACGGGTTTATCAAAGCATTCTCACCGATGGCGACCAGAAGGCAGTTGTCGATACTATGCAAACCCGCATGGAGCTGTACGACTATCTGGGATATCACGATTACGAGCAAAAACTCGACGCGCTGTTTTCAAAGTCAAAGGCGTAATACGGCGAAATTAATAACACACCACATTTGACCCTACACACGATGAAAATCGGGAGACAAGATCATGGCTAAAGAATTAAGCGGCGCCGGACTTCGCGGACAAGTTGCAGGCAAAACGGCACTTTCCACCGTTGGTCAGTCAGGCTCAGGACTGACGTATCGCGGATATGATGTGAAAGACCTGGCAAATCATTGTCAGTTTGAAGAAGTCGCCCATCTTATTCTGAAAGGAAAATTACCGGACTCCGGCGAACTGGCAGCTTACAAAGCAAAACTGAAAAGCCAGCGCGGGTTGCCACAAGCGCTGAAAGAAGTCCTTGAACGCATCCCCAAAGATGCTCATCCGATGGATGTGTTGCGCACCGGTTGTTCGGTACTGGGTAACCTTGAAATGGAACAGGATTTTTCTGAGCAGGATGCAGTCACCGACCGCATGCTGGCGTGTTTCCCAAGTATCATCTGTTACTGGTACCGTTTCAGTCACGATGGCGTACGCATTGATACCGAACTTGATGATGACTCCATCGGCGCTCACTTCTTACACATGCTGCATGGTGAAAAGCCCCGTGAACTTCACGAGCAGGTTATGCATGTTTCCCTGATCCTTTACGCGGAACATGAATTCAACGCTTCCACCTTTACCGCCAGAGTGTGTGCTTCCACGTTATCAGACATGCATTCCTGCATTACCGGTGCAATCGGTTCATTGCGCGGCCCGTTGCACGGCGGCGCAAACGAAGCAGCCATGGAAATGATCGAAGGCTTCACCTCGGCGGACGATGCTGAAGAACAGATGATGGGTAAACTTGCCCGCAAAGAGAAGATCATGGGCTTCGGTCATGCCATTTACCGTGAATCTGATCCGCGCAACGAAATCATCAAAGGCTGGTCAGAAAAACTGGCTGCAGACGTTGGTGATAAAGTGCTTTATCCGGTATCTGTGCGCTGTGAAGAAGTGATGTGGCGTGAAAAGAAACTATTCTGTAATGCCGATTTCTTCCATGCCTCTGCCTATAACTTTATGGGGATCCCGACGAAGTTATTCACACCAATCTTTGTTATGTCCAGACTCACCGGCTGGGCTGCCCACGTGATGGAGCAACGGGCGGATAACCGCATCATCCGTCCTTCTGCCGAATATACCGGCGAAGAATTACGTCCCGTTACCCCCATCGAACAACGCTGATGCGCTGCGGGCGGGCCGCCACAGCCCGCCTTTGCCTGCCGGAGAAGACCGACTATGAATATGGACTATCGCAAACCCTTTTTAAAGACCGGGTTAGATTTCTACGATACCCGTGAAGCCGTAAACAGCATTAAAGCGGGGGCTTATGAAAAGCTGCCGTACACGTCCAGAGTGCTGGCGGAAAACCTGGTAAGAAAATGCCAGCCCGAACACCTCACTGCTTCACTGGAGCAGTTAATTTATCGCAAGCGCGACCTCGATTTTCCCTGGTTCCCCTCCCGCGTGGTTTGCCACGATATTCTGGGCCAGACCGCACTGGTCGATTTAGCCGGATTGCGGGATGCTATCGCTGAGAAAGGCGGCGATCCGTCTAAAGTGAACCCCGTCGTACCGACTCAACTGATTGTCGACCATTCACTGGCTGTAGAACATGCAGGCTTTGAAGCGGAAGCCTTTGAAAAAAACCGTGAAGTGGAAGACCGCCGTAACGACGATCGCTTTCACTTTATTAACTGGACCAAAACGGCGTTTAAAAACGTGGATGTGATTGGCCCGGGTAACGGCATCATGCACCAGATCAACCTGGAAAAAATGTCCCCTGTGATCCACGCCAGAGACGGCGTTGCCTTTCCTGATACCCTGGTCGGTACAGACAGTCACACCCCTCATGTTGACGCACTTGGGGTCATAGCCGTGGGCGTTGGCGGCCTGGAAGCAGAAAGTGTCATGCTGGGCCGCGCCTCCTATATGCGCCTGCCTGACATTGTCGGCGTAGAATTAACCGGCAAACCACAACCCGGTATTACCGCCACTGATATCGTACTGGCGCTGACAGAATTCCTGCGTAAAGAGCGTGTTGTATCTGTTTATCTGGAATTCTACGGCGAAGGCGCGTCGGCGCTGACAGTGGGCGACCGCGCAACGATTTCAAACATGACGCCGGAATACGGCGCCACAGCAGCCATGTTTTATATTGATGAGCAAACCATCGATTACCTTAAGCTTACCGGTCGTGAAGACAAACAGGTTGAACTGGTTGAGTCTTACGCAAAAGCCACCGGCCTTTGGGCTGATGACCTGGCGACAGCGGAATATGAACGGATACTGACCTTCGACTTGTCCGGCGTCGGCAGAAATATGGCCGGCCCGTCTAATCCTCATGCAAGACTGGCGACGGCAGACCTGGCAAGTAAAGGCATTACCGGTCATGTTGAACAGGAAAATGGCAAAATGCCGGATGGCGCAGTCATTATCGCGGCTATTACTTCGTGTACTAATACCAGCAACCCCCGCAATGTTATTGCCGCCGGATTGCTGGCCCGCAATGCCAATGCCAGAGGACTGTTCAGAAAGCCCTGGGTAAAAAGCTCACTGGCGCCGGGCTCTAAGACAGTAAAACTTTATCTGGAAGAAGCCGGCCTTTTATCTGAACTGGAACAGTTGGGCTTTGGTGTTGTCGCGTTCGCCTGCACCACCTGTAACGGCATGAGCGGGGCCCTCGATCCGAAGATACAGGACGAAATCATTAAGCGTGATTTATATTCCACTGCTGTGTTGTCAGGAAACAGGAACTTTGACGGCCGTATTCACCCCTATGCCAAACAGGCCTTTTTAGCCTCTCCGCCGCTGGTTGTGGCCTATGCCATAGCCGGTACAGTGCGGTTCGATATCGAAAAAGATGTTCTGGGTACAGACAGTGACGGTAACCCGGTCACGCTGAAAGATATCTGGCCGTCAGATGAAGAAATTGATGCCATTGTCGCCAGCGCGGTTAAGCCAGAGCAGTTCAGACAAGTGTACGAGCCCATGTTCGATCTGAAAGTCGACTATGGCAAGGATTTGGATCCGCTTTATAAATGGCGTCCGAAGAGCACTTATATTCGCCGTCCCCCCTACTGGGAAGGTGCGCTGGCAGCAGAGCGTACGATGAAAGGCATGCGCCCCCTTGCCGTGCTGGGCGATAACATAACCACTGACCACCTATCACCTTCAAACGCCATACTGGCGTCAAGTGCCGCCGGTGAGTATTTGTCGAAAATGGGCGTACCGGAAGAAGATTACAATTCCTACGCCACCCACCGGGGTGACCATTTAACCGCCCAGCGCGCAACGTTAGCAAACCCGAAACTGTTTAATGAAATGGTAACGGAAAACGGTGAAGTGGTTCAGGGCTCACTGGCGCGCATCGAACCGGAAGGAAAAGTGGTACGCATGTGGGAAGCCATTGAGACCTACATGAACCGCAAGCAGCCTCTGATCATTGTAGCGGGTGCTGACTACGGTCAGGGGTCATCCCGTGACTGGGCAGCAAAAGGCGTAAGGCTTGCTGGTGTGGAAGTGATTGTGGCAGAAGGCTTTGAGCGCATTCACCGCACTAATCTGATTGGTATGGGTGTATTGCCGCTGGAATTCCAGCCGGGAACAACACGCAAAACCCTGCATATCGACGGTACTGAAACCTTCGATGTAGAGGGGGATATTTCACCCGGTGCCACTTTGACGCTAATCATCCATCGCACAGGCGGCGAAACGGACAAAGCAGAAGTGAAATGCCGTTTAGACACCGCTGAGGAAGTCTCCATTTATTCCGCTGGCGGTGTGTTGCAGCGCTTTGCTCAGGATTTCCTGGAATCTGAAAACGCCTGACAATCACCTGCAAGACCGGTTGGGTATGCTGCCCGGTCTTGTACCCCATTCACATCATTCATCTGAGAACGTGCTCATGACTTTCGCCCCACAAATTAAAATTCCGGCAACCTACATTCGCGGCGGTACCAGCAAAGGCGTGTTTTTCAAACTCACCGATTTGCCCGAAGCCGCACAGCAACCCGGCCCGGTAAGAGACGCGTTATTGCTGCGGGTAATTGGCAGCCCTGATCCGTACGGTAAACAAACTGACGGCATGGGCGGTGCAACGTCAAGTACCAGCAAGACCGTTATTCTGTCGAAAAGTGAACGGGAAGGATTTGATGTGGACTACCTGTTCGGACAAGTGGCTATTGATAAACCCTTTGTAGACTGGTCAGGAAATTGCGGCAACCTCACCGCCGCGGTGGGCGCATTTGCCATCAGCAACGGGTTGGTTGATAAGGACTCAATACCACACAATGGTATCGTCACCGTGAAAATATGGCAGGTAAATATTGGTAAAGCCATCATTGCCAAAGTGCCCGTGACCAATGGTGAGGTACAGGAAACCGGTGACTTTGAACTGGATGGCGTTACCTTTCCTGCGGCAGAAGTAGAAATCGCTTTTGTGGACCCGGCGGATGATGATGGCGCGATGTTTCCCACCGGTAATGTGGTCGATGATCTCGACGTCCCGGGTGTTAGCACGCTCAGAGCAACGATGATCAATGCCGGTATTCCCACCATTTTCATTGATGCAGAAAGTTGCGGCTACAGCGGCACAGAGTTACAGGATGCCATCAACAGTGATGAAAAAGCGCTGGCAATGTTTGAAACTATCCGGGCTCACGGCGCAATGAAAATGGGCCTCATCGGCCATATTGATGAAGCGGCCACGCGCCAGCACACGCCGAAAGTCGCGTTTGTCAGCCCGCCTGCAGATTACACGGCATCCAGCGGGAAGCACATAGCGAAGCAGGATATTGACCTGAATGTCCGGGCCTTATCCATGGGTAAGTTACATCATGCCATGATGGGTACTGCTGCTGTGTCCATTGCTACTGCCGCCTGTATTCCCGGCACACTGGTTAATGAAGCAGCCGGTGGCGGGGAACGCAGTCAGGTGGTATTCGGCCATCCTTCCGGCACACTGAAAGTCGGCGCACAGGCTGAATATCATCACGGCCAGTGGCAAGTGAAGAAAGTGATAATGAGCCGCAGCGCAAGGGTGCTGATGGAAGGATGGGTGCGGGTTCCCGCTGATGTTCTGACGCCCTGAAAACCGGGTGAAAAAAACGGTGCCAAAAAACCGGCGAAAAAACAGGCACACTATTTGTAATGAGGACTTCAAAGGCCGCCGTTCAGAGCGTCCGCTGTCAATAACACATTGAAGGTAAGAGGTCCTTATGCAGGCATTACTCGTTGAAGATGATTACGTATCATCAGCTGCACTGTTTACCGCACGCAAGTATGCATTAGCCGGTCATTTACGCCGCCACAATGGCGCAACCTTTATCCACCATCCGCGGGAACTGGCGGTACTATTAAGTAAACTTCCCCACAACCGGGAAATGCTGGCTGCGGCCTGGCTGACACGCTCCATGCAGGACGACTACGCAGACAGTGATGAAGTTGAGATGTGTTTTGGTCAGAAGGTTGCAGACATGGTATCTGCCATGCGCAGTTTCAATTTGCCGGACAGCGGCGCCCCCGAAACCCTTGCACAAACGAATTTCCCGGCGATTCAGGCCTCTCCGGCCCTTTTACAAACTATGGCACTCGCTGACGTGTTTGTACTGGCACAAACGGTTACCGAGTTTGAATCCGGCATGCTGCCCGGGTTTAGCCAGTGGCTTGCCCGGCATTTACCACTATTCCCGCAAGCCAATAGTGCATTAATACAAATGGTAGAACGATGGCTGGTTAACCAGCCTGCCTCTCCGCTTGCATTGCATCAGGTGAGCTAGCCAGTCTGAACAGCAAATTACTTGGCAACCTATTGATTTCCTGTATATAACTTGTATTACACAACATTTTTCCTGTTCTGTTTGTACCTTTCGGGATATCTGTGAAGAATGGAAACCACACAGATACCCGGACAAGAACAATGAAAAAAACATGCCCTTGCTATTGCAATGACAGCCGCTCTGCTGAGTGGTTGTGCTGCAACGTCCTCTTCTCACAACAATACTGAATCAACACCGTACACGTTAAAAAGCGGCGGTGAGATCGCCCCGTATCAAAAGGGATTGTCGGTTAGCCACGCCAGACTCAATTTTTCCTTCGACTTTACGAACGAAGTGTTATTTGGTGATACCACACTCACGCTTAACTCAGACAACCCGCAAACACATCTTTCTGTGGATTTAGATACCCGTTTCACCATCACTTCGGTGTGGTTAAACGGAAAAACACTACCCGCGACGACAACGGCGTCACCTTTACGTGGAAGACTGAAAATGACTTGCCGTTTCCTATGCCTCTCGACGTCAGCATCGACGGAAAAGTCACAACTATCGATATGGTGGAAACCCGTCGTGTACCGGCGCTACCGAAAGATACCGTTGTTGCCGATCCACACAGCAAAGTGCTGCGTTACGAACAACGTTATGAAGATTTTAAAGCGTGGAAAGCAGAGCAAGCAGAGAAAGAGGAAACGAAATAGGGCTGTTGCTACATCCAGGAGCGGCGGCCTGATTCTGCGTGCCACAGCGCTTTGTCAGCCAGCGCTGTGGCAACCGCATAAGGAATGTATGGTATGGTGATACTGCCGCTGGCCAGAATAAAATGCACGTTGGCCAGCCCTCTTCGCTGCATCAGCACACTTTGAGTCAGTGCCACCTGCTGAACCTTAAAGAGTGTAAAACTGTAGCGGTCAATCCCTGCCATACCTTTTCTGATATAACAGTAAGTATCATCGCAGGCGAATCCCCATCGCCGCCAGCGCAAATAAATCCCTGCACAGGCGAGCATAAAAGCCGGAATGGTGACAAGGAAAATGTGCCAGCCTTCACGGGCATAGCCCATGGCCGACACCAGCGCACAGGCAGGCAGTGCCAGTGTCAGGATCCAGCGACTGATAAAGCGGGTGCTGATCCTGCTATAGCCGGTGTGATACACCTTGTTATCCGGCATTGCATCTGTAGCCAGAGCCTGTGCCTCAGCAAGTGTGACGGACGGCACCAGCATCTTGTGAGTCGCATGTAATTCCTGCTCCTGTTTGTCACCGGTCTTATTCTGCTCAAAAAAGAAATTAGCTCGCTTAAGCAGATAATCCAGCCAGTCCTGTCTGACGGAAATCATCTGTATACGGGACTCACGCATACTGACTTCCTGCAAACTGAACAGCCCTGAACGACGGATATACCGGTCCGATGTGCGTGTGAGCGTGTAGTTATAATACGTGATCACCGAGCCGGCTACCGACACCATGGCCATCACACTGAGGATCAGCAGCATGGTGGAAATGACATACAAACCGACCTGCCACCAGAGTACTTGCTGGTCAGCGAACAGTGCATCCATGGATAACCCGAGATCATCCACAAAGTCGTAAACAAAACCGGATATCTCGTCATAAAAAGGCGTCAGTGCACCAAGCAGGATCCACACCCTGTTATTGGTCAGTCCGTGAATGATGAGATCGGAAAGGCTGCGGCGATTAATCACCTTCTCATCATCCGCTAGCGGTGACGTCGCGGTGTCAACTGCCTCTGGCTTGTTGTCCTCTGTGGTCCTGGCCTGATGCTGTCTGCCGGAGATCAACACCGCCTGACGGAGCTGCTGCGCATAATCCCGTTCTACGGCAACAATTTTAGCTTCCTCGCCGGATGAACCTGCTGTATCTAGCACCACCACGGTGTAATGGGTAAGGCGAAAGTAAAACGGTTGTTCAATTTTTACATTCTGAATGCGCCAGAACGGCAGATTAATATTGCGACGCCTGAACAGCCCGCTACGTATTTCAATGTGTTCATTGCGGATGCGGTACTGATAAAACCAATAACTCACAACGCCACTGACGATAGTTGCCAGAAAGATAGCCACCATGACGGGTATAAACCAGAACGACTGCTGATAGTCAAAGCTGCTGGCAGACCAGGCAAGTACAGAAAGCACCACAATAAACTGGCGGATAAAACTGAGAACATTGGAGACAATGAAATAGATAACCGCAACCGGTGCCAGTCTGCGCCAGTTAACGCCGGTGGAGACAGCGGCTTCCTGTTGTGACCGCATCAGCGCGCTCCCACATCCTTGTGATCAAGAATGAACTGGCGGATTTTCTGTGCCTGAGCCACGGGCAGGCCCGGGATTTCAAAGGTATGCCCTGCTCCACCGGCAGAAAAGACCTGCAAAGTTGCCAGTCCGGCCAGCCTTTCCAGCGGACCGCGCTTGAGCTCAATATGCTGTATGCGAAGTACCGGCTGGCAGGTGATGCTGCGGAATATCAGTCCCTTGTGAACAGATAAATCCTGCTCTCTGAGTGAGAACTGCAACAACGGATCAGCAAGCCAGTGATAAACACTCAGCAGTCCCCACAAGGCTGCGAGACCCGCCGTCACGAATGGCCAGGCAAATAACAGTCCTTCCGGCAATGTGACAAAAGGCTGAAAGCGGATGAAGTTTACGACCACCAGAAGGGTGATGAAGATTGCCGCCGCGATAGCAAGATTCAGTGTTCTGTAACGCGGCGACAAAGGCTCATAAACCAGCGTGTCCAGAGACGGCAGTTGGTCTGCAGAGACAACCGTATTTGAAAAGGCTTCACCTTCCGTGGTCATGCTTTGTATCAGTCCTCAATCATTTGTGAGTTAAGCCACTCTTGCAGTGCTTTCATGTCGTGAGCAACTGCCATCTGAAGCTCCTCAACCCAGTCATGCACATTTTGCCACCATGCAGGGTGATCCCCCTGCTGGATCTGATTGGCAATGCGTTGCACACGGGCAAGACCGACAGAGCCGGCGGCACCTTTTATTTTATGGGCCTGAGAACACACTTCAGACTTTTCGTCAGCACTCAGGCTTAACTGCAGAATTTCCATGTACTCCGGCATTTTATCCTGGAACACTTTTACGCTGGCGCGGACCATATCTTCACCAATGGTATCCACCAGCATTTGCAGCAATTCAATATCCAGAATATTGGACAGCGCTTTACTGTTATCAGTTTTCTTAGGCTTGTTTTCCACTTCTGTATGCAGCGGTGCGGCCGGTTCAGCAAATAAACTGTTGAACACCTCAATCACACGGCTCTTCTTGATAGGTTTGGCGATAACGTCATCCATACCGTTTTGCAGGTACTCTTCACGCTTTTTAATCACGTTAGCCGTTAATGCCACCATCGGCGTACCCATAACCAAATCTTCATCGCGCAGCGTGTTGGCCACATCAAACCCTGTCATATCCGGCAACTGAATATCCAGCAGGATAAGGTCGTAGTGATTTTCGCGGGCCTTATCGATCGCTTCCTGACCGGTCATGGCCACATCGACTGTCTGACCTAATTTCTCAAGCAGCGCTTTTGCCACCATCACATTCAGCTCAATGTCTTCCACCAGCAGAATGTTGAGATCGGTCACCAGCAGTTTGGAAACCTGCATAGGACGGTTAGAAATCTGTAACGGCAGCTCAATTTCAAAGCGTGTGCCCTTGCCGACTTCTGACGTAACGCGGATATCGCCGTTCATCAGATCGACCATTTGCTTACAGATAGCCAGACCGATACCGGTACCTGTTGCAGACTGATGATCCGGATGGTCTACCTGATAATACATGGCGAAAATTTTCTCAATTTCGCTGTCAGGGATCCCCACACCTGTATCTTCTACCACGTAGGTCACCACAGTCATATTGTCTTTTGCCGGCGTTGCCGACACACTCAGTTTCACATTCCCTCTCTGCGTAAACTTCACGGCATTAAACAGAATGTTCCACAGGATCTGACGCAGACGGGTACCGTCAACCTCCACCAGTTGCGGTAACGGCTCCTGAATATCGGTTACCAGCTCCAGCGATTTGTCTGCCGCTAACAGACGGATAATGCTGGACAACTCCTGGGTGAAATCACGCAGCGATACCGTTTTCAGGCTGAGCTCAAGTTTATCCCGGTCCAGCTTATCCAGATCGATGATGTCGTTGAATATATTGCCCAGTGTAATTGCGCTGGCATAAATAGTACTGACCCAGTTGAACTGCTCTTCACTCAAATCCGTGTCGCGCAGCATACGGCTTAAACCCACAATGCCGTTCAGTGGCGTTCGCAATTCGTGAGAAATCGTGGCAATGAAACGGGTCTTATCGGTACTGGCTTTCGCAGCGGCATTCTCGGCCTGTTTGCGCTCTGTCATATCCCGGCCAAAAGCCAGCAAACCTAAACGTGTGCCTTCGTTATCAAAAAACGGTACCCGCTTCATTTCGAAGTAACGGCGTTTTCCGTCAGCAAAGCGCAGCCACAACTCTTCGGTCATGCTGGCATTGGTTTCCAGCACTTCATGATCAGAGGCAACAATCTGGCGGGCCAGTTCTTCTTCAAACACATCATGTAAGGTCAGGCCTACCAACTCAGCTTCGGACTTCCCGGTGAGCATTTCCGCAATGCGGTTACAGCCGGCAAAACGCCCTTCTTCATTACGGTAGTAAATCAGATCCGGTGAGGCATCGATGATAGAACGCAGCAGGGTAGATAAGTGTCGTGCCTGCTGTTCTGAAAAAGACTTCTCTTCAATCTCTTTTTCAAGATCTTTAAACACCGCTTCACGGTCGTCCTGCGCTTTTCGGCGCTGTTCCATCTCATGGTTAAGCTGGCGGATATTGCTTTGCAGTTCGCGGTTAAGGAATACATCTTCCTCACGCAAACGTTCTAGCTGGCTGACCACTTCTTTTAAGTTCGTGCGGGAAGTTTCCAGTTGTTTAACCAGTTCACTTAAGAAGTAAAGCACCCAGGGGGCTGACATCATGGTAAGCACAACAGCGATAATAAAATCGTCAGGTTGAACCTCATTGCCCATGGTCACCCGGATGACGTATGAACCGCCAAGGGTGAAAACCAGCGTAACAACAACAAACAGCAAACTTAGTTTCAGTGTGCCAAAGCGCTTTATAAACTGCGCAAACTTTATCGCCCACGAATCATTTGGAGAATCTTGATGCATAACGAACGTACTGCAATTTCTAAATAACTAAACTTACAGCACTTATAACACGGTCGCGTTGGAAAACCCACAAATCTGCCTGCACGTTATACTAATTTGTGACACTCCGGTGACTATCCTGACATATTCACTGACGGGCAAAATTCGTCATAGCGATAATTCCCTTCATTTATATGGATACGCCCGGTGACTTTGCTAATGCTCCGGCACAGAGGTATATTAGATTTTATCTGGTCGGGCTTGGCGGGTTCTGACAGGTTGCCGTAAAAGTGATATTCATTCAGCCACACCCTGCATTTCCATATAAATAAACATTTTTTATGAATGATTATTCACAATTAACCTCTTATTCTTTTTTGGACTTTAGTATAAACATACTAATTTGATAAAAAAGTGAGCGTTCAGCTCAAAATCCAATCAGCGGCGATTTCAAATTAAGATGTTGATTTAAAATGATTTTATGTAACTTATTCAAAATACATAAGGTCTTCACATTTTTATCATTTGATTTTATATGCCAATGTATGTATTTTGTACGGCCCGCTAAGCAATAGTGCATAAAAATGCGGTTAACGACTGGCGTCCTACTAATAATAATTAACGACATAAAAAGGCGCTTAGAGTATGGTGAAAACTGGCTCGTAAATAGACGTCTACACTAATGTTGCGATGCGTGTCCTGCGCGGAACACGATCCAACACATGCCTTGTCCAGTCGAAGGTTGAAGGAGTTTTTAAGATGAGTTTATATAATCCCAATGATTCCCGGGATAACTGTGGCTTTGGTCTTATTGCCCACACTCACGGGGAAGCCAGCCATAAACTGGTAACGACTGCAATCCAGGGCCTGGACAGAATGCAGCACCGTGGCGGTATTGCTGCCGACGGTAAAACCGGTGACGGCTGCGGATTGCTACTGCAAAAACCGGATGCCTTTTTTCAGGCTATCGCCGACGAGAACGGCTGGAAGCTGAGTAAGAAATATGCCGTAGGCATGATTTTTTTGAGTCAGGACGACACACTGGCACAAGCTGCCAGAGACATTCTTAACGAAGAGCTGGAAAAAGAAACACTGAATGTTGTGGGCTGGCGCAAAGTGCCGGTAAACCACGATGTATTAGGTGAACTGGCTCTGACCGGTGTACCGCAGATTGAGCAGGTTTTTGTGAATGCTCCTGCGGGCTGGCGTAAACGCGACGTAGAACGTCGTTTGTTTATGGTTCGCCGCCGTGCCGAGAAACGTCTGGAAAAAGACAAAGACTTCTATGTAGCCTGTTTATCCGGCTTAGTCACCATCTATAAAGGTCTGGTGATGCCGAAAGATCTGCCTGCCTTCTATGCAGATTTGGCTGACGAACGTCTGAAAAGTGCGATTTGTGTATTCCACCAGCGCTTCTCTACCAACACATTACCTAAATGGCCTCTTGCGCAGCCTTTCCGTTTTCTTGCGCACAATGGTGAAATTAACACGATCAAAGGTAACCGTGACTGGGCGATGGCCCGTACCGGTAAGTTCTCAACGCCTTTGATTCCGGACCTGAAAGATGCTGCACCTTATGTAAATACAACAGGTTCTGACTCATCTTCTCTGGATAACATGCTGGAATTATTCCTGGCAGGCGGCATGGACTTATTCCGTGCAATGCGTCTGCTTGTGCCACCAGCGTATCAAAATAACAAAACCATGGACGAAAGCCTGCGTGCGTTCTACGAGTTTAACTCAATGCACATGGAACCATGGGACGGTCCTGCCGGTATCGTACTGACAAACGGTCGCCACGTTGCCTGTAACCTTGACCGTAATGGTCTGCGCCCTGCCCGCTACGTGATCACCAAAAATGGTTTCATCACGCTGGCTTCAGAAGTAGGTATCTGGGATTACAGCGAAGCTGACGTGGTAGAAAAAGGCCGCGTTGGTCCGGGCGAAATGCTCGCCGTTGATACCTATAACGGTAAGATCTGGCGTTCCAATGAAATCGACGCAGAGCTGAAAGACCGTCACCCGTACAAAGAGTGGCTGGAAAAACACATCCGTCACCTGACGCCAATTGAGCAGATGGATTCTTCTGAATTAGGTAAGCGTGTCTTCGATGACGACACCATTGAGGTTTACCACAAGCTGTTCAACTACAGCTACGAAGAAATTCAGCAAGTGGTGAAGGTTCTGGCCAAAGATGGTCAGGAAGCAGTGGGCTCTATGGGTGACGATACCCCGATGGCCGTTCTGTCTTCGAAGTCCCGTACTGTTTATGACTACTTCCGTCAGCAGTTTGCACAGGTTACTAACCCGCCAATCGATCCGCTGCGTGAGAATCACGTCATGTCGCTGGCTACCTGTATCGGTCGTGAGCAGAACGTATTCAGCGAAACTTCGGGTTACGCCGACCGCGTATTGTTCTCATCGCCGGTGCTGGTTTATACCGACCTGAAGCAGTTGCGTGAGTTTAATCCGGATAACTACTATTCAGAGAAAGTTGACCTGCAATATAAACAGGAAGAGGGCTTGCGTAAGGCCATCGAACGTATCTGTAACGAAGTGGAATATCTGGTTAAACAGAAGCGTGCTGCATTCGTTATTCTGTCAGACCGCAACATCAAGAAAGACAGACTGACCATTCCTGCCGCTATGGCGACCGGTGCGGTGCATCGTCGTCTGGTTGAAAAAGCACTGCGTTGCGACGCAAACGTTGTGGTTGAAACTGCTTCAGCCCGTGACCCGCATCACTTTGCTGTACTCATTGGCCTGGGTGCAACGGCTGTTTATCCGTTCCTTGCCTATGAAACTATTGAGCAACTGTGCGAAAAAGGCGAGCTGACCTGCTCTGTCACAGACGCAGTATTGAATTACCGTAAAGGTATCAATAAAGGCCTGTATAAAATCATGTCAAAGATGGGTATCAGCACCGTGGCCAGCTACCGCTGCTCCAAGCTGTTTGAAGCCATCGGTGTCAACAAAGATGTGGTTAACCTTTGCTTTAACGGCGTACCTTCACGTATTCAGGGTGCCGGCTTTGAAGATTTCGAACAGGATGCGATTAACCTTAACCGCATTGCCTGGCTGAAGCGTAAGCCTCTGTCTCACGGTGGTCTGCTGAAATATGTTCACGGCGGCGAGTATCACGCCTACAACCCGGATGTGGTGAAATCACTGCAAACTGCAGTGGTTTCCGGTGAATACAGCGATTATCAGGTTTATGCAAAACACGTCAATGAGCGCGCACCAGCACACTTCCGTGACTTGCTGAAGCTGAATTCGCCCAATGAAGCCATTGATATCAGCGAAGTCGAAGGGGCGGAAAAACTGTTCCCCCGTTTCGATACCGCAGCGATGTCTATCGGTGCATTGAGCCCTGAAGCCCACGAAGCGCTTGCCATTGCAATGAACCGCTTAGGTGGCCAGTCGAACTCTGGTGAAGGTGGCGAACACCCTTCCCGCTTTGGCACAGAAAAGAACTCTAAAATTAAGCAGGTGGCTTCCGGCCGCTTCGGTGTAACCCCGCACTATCTGGTTAACGCAAATGTTATCCAGATCAAAGTGGCACAGGGTGCAAAACCGGGCGAAGGTGGTCAGTTGCCGGGTGACAAGGTTAACAAGTACATTGCGCAACTGCGTTTCTCTGTACCTGGTGTAACCCTGATTTCACCACCACCTCATCACGATATTTACTCTATCGAAGATTTGGCTCAGCTTATTTTTGACCTTAAGCAGGTTAACCCTACCGCCCTGATTTCAGTGAAACTGGTATCAGAGCCGGGCGTAGGCACTATCGCTACCGGTGTAGCGAAAGCGTATGCTGACCTCATTACCATTTCCGGTTATGACGGTGGTACAGGTGCAAGCCCGCTGACGTCTGTTAAGTACGCCGGCAGCCCCTTCGAGCTGGGTCTGGCGGAAACACAACAGGCACTGATTGAAAACGGTCTGCGTCACAAAGTACGTGTACAAACCGACGGTGGTCTGAAAACCGGTCTGGACGTTATCAAAGCAGCCTGTATGGGTGCTGAAAGCTTCGGTTTCGGTACTGGTCCGATGGTCGCGTTAGGCTGTAAATACTTGCGAATTTGTCACCTGAACAACTGTGCGACAGGTGTTGCAACTCAGGATCAAAAGCTGCGTGAAGAACACTTCATCGGCTTGCCTGAGATGGTAATGAACTACTTTAAGTTCATTGCTCAGGAAGTGCGGGAACTTATGGCCGCAATGGGCGTACGTAAGTTCGATGAACTGGTAGGCCGCACTGATCTGTTGAAAGTTATCGACGGCATTTCAGCGAAACAAAACAAACTGGATCTGTCACCACTGCTGGCAACCCCGGTTGAAGGCGAGCATACCCGTCTGTTCTGTTCAGAAACCACTAACCAGCCGCTGGATAAAGGTGAGCTGAATGCGAAGATTCTGGACGATGCCCGAAACGCTGTGCGTGAAGGCAAAGGTATCCGTCTAAGCTACCCAATCCGCAACACTGACCGTTCAGTGGGCGCCATGTTGTCTGGTGAAGTCGCCAAACATCACGGAAACCATGATATGGAAGATGTGCCGGTTGAAATACAGTTTACCGGTACTGCGGGCCAGAGCTTCGGCGTATGGAACGCAGGTGGTCTGCACATGCGTATTGAAGGTGATGCCAACGATTACGTGGGTAAAGGTATGACTGGCGGTAAGCTGGTTATCTATCCGCCTAAGAACATCAGTTTCGATGCACATAACAGTGCCATCATGGGTAACACCTGTCTGTACGGTGCTACCGGCGGTAAACTGTTTGCTGCCGGCCGTGCCGGTGAACGTTTCGGTGTGCGTAACTCAGGCGTAACCGCCGTGGTTGAAGGTATCGGTGACAACGGTTGTGAATACATGACCGGTGGTATTGTTGCTGTACTGGGCCCGGTTGGCGTTAACTTTGGTGCCGGTATGACAGGTGGCTTCGCTTACCTGTACGACGAAAACGGTGACCTTGATAACCGCGTTAACCCTGAACTGGTTGAAATCATGGATATTGGCGACAAGGCCATTCTGTCAGAGCACTTACGTGGTCTGATTAACCAGCACTATGAAGAAACAGGCAGTGAACACTCATTGTCATTGCTGACGAACTTTGCTGAGTCGGTAAAACGCTTTAAGTTAATTAAGCCGAAAACCAGTGACGTTAAAAACCTGTTGGGCCATATCAGCCGTTCGAGTGACGAGCTGCGGATCCAGGCGCAATAAGAGAGGTAGGTGAAGTAATGGCTAAAAATGTATACCAATTTGTTGACGTTGAACGGATTGACCCGCCGAAAAAACCTATCATGGTGCGTAAGGGTGAGTTCGCTGAAATTTATCAACCGTTAACGCAATCACAAACCGAAGGCCAGGCAGACCGCTGCCTGGACTGCGGTAACCCTTATTGCGAGTGGAAGTGTCCGGTTCACAACTACATTCCGCAGTGGCTGAGTCTTGCGAATGAAGGTCGTATTATTGAAGCGGCAGAACTTTCTCATAAAACGAACAGCTTGCCGGAAGTTTGCGGCCGTGTCTGTCCGCAGGACCGTTTATGTGAAGGTGCCTGTACGCTGAATGACGAGTTCGGCGCTGTGACTATCGGTAGTATTGAAAAATACATCACCGACACCGCCTTCGAAATGGGCTGGCGTCCGGATATGTCTGACGTAGTCTGGACAGACAAGAAAGTCGCTATCGTTGGTGCCGGTCCTGCAGGTCTTGCCTGTGCAGATATTCTGGTACGTAACGGTGTGAAGCCGGTTGTTTTCGACAAGTACGAAGAAATCGGCGGCCTGTTAACCTTCGGTATTCCTTCGTTCAAGCTGGAAAAAGACGTAATTAAACGTCGTCGTGAAATTTTCACCGAAATGGGTGTGGAGTTCAGACTCAATACTGAAATCGGTAAAGATATCGACTTCCAGGCGCTGCTTGATGAATACGATTCAGTGTTCCTCGGTATGGGTACGTACAAGTCCATGCAAGGCGGATTCGACAATGAGCACGTTGAAGACGTTTTCGATGCCCTGCCGTTCCTGATTGCGAATACTAACCGTGTAATGGGGCTGGAAAAAGATCCTGCTGATTTTGTCGACATGAAAGACAAAACCGTTGTTGTGCTGGGTGGTGGTGATACCACTATGGACTGCGTACGTACGTCTATCCGTCAGGGCGCAAAACGCGTAATTTGTGCTTATCGCCGTGATGAAGAAAGCATGCCCGGTTCACGCAAGGAAGTACAGAACGCGAAAGAAGAAGGTGTGGAATTCGTCTTCAATGTACAACCGCTGGATATCGCGCTGACCGGTGAAGGCACTGCAGCCGGTGTTAAACTGGTTAAAACTGAAATGGGTCCGCCGGACATCAACGGTCGTCGTCGTCCTGTTGAGGTGGAAGGTTCAGAGCACGTGCTTGAAGCGGATGCGGTTATCATCGCCTTCGGTTTCCAGCCAAGCCCTGCCAGCTGGTTTGCTGACTACGGTATTATCCTGGATGAAAAGGGTCGTGTTATCGCCCCTGCCGGTGGTAAGTACGCTTATCAGACTGCTAACCCGAAAATCTTCGCCGGTGGCGATATGGTTCGGGGCAGTGATCTGGTTGTAACCGCCATTGACGAAGGCCGTAAAGCGGCCGACGGCATCATGGATTACCTCGGCGTTTAATACGGCTCAAAGCAAAAAAACGAAAGCCACGGGATGAGAATTCCGTGGCTTTTTTCGTTTCTGAAGATCAACCGCCGATACTTGAGTGTGTGCCGGTATACCTATGCTTTATTGCCGGTTAAGGGGTTCTTGCCTATAGTTTTACTCATCTGTTAAGCATCCATTCCGCTTAATAAAGGGAGAGTAAAAATGAACAAAAAGACGTGCAGTATGATTGCAGCGACTCTGCTGTGTACGGCTTCGTTATCTGTGGCTGCAGCGCCTGACACATCCGCCTGTCCGGCAGACTTTCACACGCTGACCATGCCGGATGACGCAAAGCAATGTCAGGTTTTCGACAGCGGACTGCCTGCCACGCTGGTGTTTTATTCCGCGACACCACAGCAAACACTCATCGACTACTACACGGCGCAGTATCCCGGTATGCAGGTCGCAGCAACAGTACAGGGCAGAACGTTACTCACTGCAGCTAACGACAGTGTGCGGGTTATCATTTCCCCTGATCACGAAGGTTCTCAGGTAGATATGATGATTGTTAAGGCCAACTGAGACCTGTCAGCCTCTTCCCAGCTCCTCTGTGCCGGACGCTCTCCCGACCTTGCAAATTTTTAGCGGTCTGGCACTTCCTTTGCAAAATCCAGCTTGTTGACTAATTCACGACACAAAACGTCACTTTTTTGACGTATGTGATTTTGCTTTCGCGGGGATCAATATGGAACTGGCTATAATTTTAATGATGTTACTGATTGTGGTGGCTCTGGGCGCCATGAAATTGTCGGACAGCGGTGTAAGCTTTCCTTTTCGCAGTAAACCTCAGCTGTTCACACCGGTAGAACATAATTTTCTGAAACTGATTGAGCAGGCGGTGGGCCGTGAATTCCGCATCGTCTGCAGGGTACGCCTGAGCGATGTACTGGCAGTAAGAGCTAAAGCCAGTAAAAAACAAGGCTCCAGCGCCATGTCACGGGCGTCGTCAAAGCAACTGGATTACGTATTATGTGACCGCGACGACATGACGCCTGTTATGGCTATCGACCTTGTTTATAACGATGGCAAGAACAAATACAAATCCCAGCGCGACTTTTTTGTCAGCGGCGCGCTGGATGCAGCAGGATTGCCTCATGTGCGCATTAAGGTGAAAACCGGTTATACCACTGAAGAGATCCGCGAATGTATCGAAAGCAAGCTGGTGCCTTACCGCCGCAAACAGCAACGTATTGCACAGGCGCCGACGCTTAACCCTGCACCGAATAAACGCCCGACACGTCCGGTGCGTTCAAGCCGGGCAGCGGCTGCTTAATTTACCTTTTACTCTCCGGGTCGGTATTCTCCCCAAGGTACCGACCCATTTTCCCCTAATTTCTGTCAGTTTCTTCACTTTCATATTACCATTAACAATCATGACTTAACGGACCCGCGCACACCCAGTTCGCCGGGCGGTACATCGACGGAACATATTTATGAAAATCGGTATTCTTGGCGCAATGGATCAGGAAATTGCACTGTTACAGGCATCTCTGACAGATTGTGAAACCCGACAGTGGAAACATCTGACCTTTTACACCGGCACCCTGCATGGCGCTGAAGTCGTGCTGGTAAAATGCGGTATTGGTAAAGTTGCTTCAGCCCTTGCCACAACAGCACTTATCGAGCAATACACGCCTGATTATGTTGTTAATACCGGTTCAGCCGGCGGCTTCGATCCGGCGCTGAATATCGGTGATGTGGTCGTCGGCAGTGCAGTGAAATATCACGATGTGGATATTACCCATTTTGGTTATGAACTTGGGCAATGTGCCGGTATGCCGCCACAATACGACTGCGATCCCCGGCTTGTTGAAGCTGCTACCGCCGCGGCACAGGACATCACCCATATCCAGAACACCACTGGCATGATTTGTACCGGCGATTCCTTTGTCGGTTCAGATGAAGCGGCACAGAAAATTAAAGACACTTTTCCGGCAATGAAGGCCTGTGAAATGGAAGGCGCAGCCATCGGACAAACCTGTTTTATGCTGGAAACACCGTTTCTGGTGATCCGTTCTTTGTCTGATATCGCCGGCAAGACATCATCAGTGTCCTTCGAGGCATATCTGGAAACCGCAGCGAAGCACTCTGCTGAACTGGTTATGGGAATGATTGCCCGTTTAGCCTGAGCATAGTGTTAAGCATGGACGCCCTGCTCCACAGCCCCTTATTACAAAATCTCGCCCTGCTGTTGGTGGTTATCGCCATCGACAGCCTTTGGCGCTGGCCTCCCAAATACCACCCGTTAACCGTATTCCGCCTGCTGGCGGCCGGGATGGCGACAAAAGTAAAACCCAAATCCACTGACAGCCCTTCCCAACACCGGATATCCGGCGCACTGGGTGCCATTGTACTTATCGTGCCTTTCACTGTGCTTACCGGTTTGCTGGTTACCATGGCTGAATATCCGCTGTTTTTCGAAGCAGTCATTTTGCTCTGCGTCATGGACTTCGCTCAGGTGAGATGGCACTACAATGCTGTCGTCACCGCCCTTGGCAGAGAAAAGAAAGTCCTTGCCAGAGAAATGGTGTCCCACTTCGTCGCCCGCGACTGTGCTCGTCTGTCAGATATCGGTATTGCTAAAGCTGCCATGGAAAGTTTACTGCTCAGGTTCTGCTACCAGTTTTGCGGTGTGGTTTTTTGGTTTCTGATTGCCGGTCCGGTGGCAGCACTGCTGTATCGTCTGCTGCTCTTATTCAGCTGGCAGTGGCACTGGCGAAACCCCGGCTTCTACTGGTTTGCCCTGCCCGTTCGCAGGGTCACCCGGCTGCTCTCGCTGGTCCCTGCATTTACCGGTGCAATATTACTGGCACTGTCAACACATCCGGTTGCCGGATTTAAAGCGCTCTCACAGGCAAGATCCAGAGACAGCACCTCACTGCTGCTGGCGTTATGTGGCGGGAGCTTAGGGATCCGGCTGGGTGGCCCGGCCATTTACTCAGGGAATATGATCCGGTACAGCCGGGTCGGCGGTCACCGCGAGGTGCGCTTTTCAGACATGACACATTGTCGTCAGGCTGTTACCAGAGCGGTTTTACTGCTGCTGGGGATCACTGTTGTGATCTTTTCTGCCCTGCACGCACTATATGCTTTTTAATACTGTGCTAACTGCCCGGGATGTAAAAGGGTTCTGCACGCCTTGTTCAGATAGTGTACACTGCACCGGAAACACAAGTTAAAACAGATATACGGAACATAGTGACGGATAACCTCATGCGCAAAATCATTGTTGTTTCTGCTCTTATTATCGTTGCCGTTGTTGCAACAACCTTTTACTGGCCAAAAGAAGCCGAAGCCGACGGATTCCGCTCAGTTCAGGCAACGCCTTTCATGCTGGAAAAAGTGAAAGCCGACGAGTGGTTACTCATCGACGTGCGTACTCCGCAGGAATACGCTGACGGCCATATTCCCGGCGCCATCAACATGCCTCACGAAGCCATCGGCGAGTATGTGGAACAGCTGAATGATGCCAAAGACAAACCTATCATTATTTACTGCCGCTCCGGGCGTCGGGCGCAAATAGCAATGCAGATGCTGGAACAGAAGCAGTTCACCGGTATCAGTCACCTTGAAGGCGATATGCTGGGCTGGACAGAAGCCGGTTTGCCCGTAGAGAGAATGTGATTGCTTGCCTGTATGGCAGAAACCGGATTAAGCTGGTAGTATTCCGCGCTTTCATTTTAAGCAGATATGTCAATGCAGATAGATATTGCTACGCCGGCCATGTTGTTTCCGGCGATTTCACTGTTGCTCCTGGCTTACACGAACCGCTTCCTGACACTGGCAACGATAATCCGTAACTTTGCCCGTGAAAACCGCGACGAAAACACACAGGCGCAAATCCGTAACCTGCGCCAGCGCATTTTATTCATAAAACGCATGCAGATAGCCGGTGTTGTCAGCTTTTTCCTGTGTGTCTTATCCATGCTTGCCATTTACCTGACGTATCAGCTGGCCGGAAACTGGATATTCGCCTCCAGTCTGGTGTGTCTGATGTATTCATTGTGGATGTCTGTGCGGGAAATCCTGATCTCTGTTGAAGCACTGGATTTCCATCTGGATGGCATAAAAGATAATAAAAAATGAAAAACAATAAGCCATCAGCCAGCGATATTACTTACGTCCCCCTTGCGCCGGAGCACTTTGAGGGCGTGTTGTTATTAGGCAACCGCATTCAGGGTGACGGTTATCTGTCTCATTTCTCTCTGGAAGAAATGTATCATAAGGGCTGGCACGACAATATTAATGCCAGCTACGTTGCTCTGTACAACGGTGAGATCGCCGGATTCAGACTGACCTTTGCCCACTCCCAATGGCAGCCTGACGAATGGTGTTCTGTGGCAGAGTGGCCGGTGGATCCGTCACGGGTGTGTTATTTCAAATGTAATACGGTAGACGATCGTCTGCAGGGATGTGGCATTGGCAGCCGGTTGCTGGAAATCGCCACACAAAAAGCGAAGGAACAGGGTGCCCTGGCGGGCCTGGCCCATATCTGGCTGGGTAGTCCGGGTAACAGTGCCTTTCGTTATTTCAGTAAAAACGGCGGTAAACTGATTGCCAGACACCCCGGAAAATGGCGTTATGCTTCCATCCATGAAGGCTATGATTGCCCTGTTTGTCCCGGTTATTGTGAATGCGAAGGGGCAGAAATGATGATTGTATTTCCGTAATCAGCCACTGCCCGCTACGGTAAATACACATCAACAGCCATTAAAAAACCCGCAATCATGCGGGTTTTCTTATTTCTGCGGCGGACACCGGAAAATTATGCTGTCAGTGTAACTCTGGCAAACTTACGTTTACCCACCTGATACACGGCTTCACCTGCATCTGTGATCACCAGACGGGTATTTTCGACTTTTTCACCGTCAATCTTCACCGCGCCCTGCTTAATCATACGCATGGCATCAGAGGTAGAACCCACCAGCCCCGCTTCTTTCAGCAGGTTACCGATGGCAATGCCGTCAGCTTCCATAGCAACAGACACTTCCGGCATGTCATCAGGGATGGCGTTTTTCTGGAAACGCTGAATAAAGTCCTGATGCGCGCCTTCTGCTGCAGCTTCGTCGTGGAAACGGGCGATGATCTCTTTTGCCAGTTCGATTTTGATATCACGGGGGTTCGCACCGGCTTCAACCTTCGCTTTCAGTTCTGCCACTTCTTCAAGAGGACGGAAGCTCAGCAGGTCGTAGTAACGCCACATCAGATCATCAGAAATCGACATCACTTTACCAAACATATCGTTCGGCGCATCAGTAATACCGATGTAGTTATTCAGCGATTTAGACATTTTCTGCACGCCGTCTAAACCTTCCAGCAGTGGTACCATCACTACCGCCTGCTGGCTCAGACCGTTCTCTTTTTGCAGCTCACGGCCCATTAACAGATTAAAGCGCTGATCAGTACCGCCCAGCTCAACATCTGATTTCAGTGCAACAGAATCATAACCCTGAACCAGCGGGTACAGGAATTCGTGAATAGCGATTGGCTGACCACCGTTGTAACGCTTTTTGAAGTCATCACGCTCAAGCATACGGGCTACCGTCTGGCTGGCCGCCAGTTTGATCATACCAGCCGCACCCAGTGCATCCATCCACTCAGAGTTAAAACGAATCTGCGTTTTCTCTTTATCGAGGATTTTGAATACCTGTTCCTGATACGTTTTAGCGTTTTCCAATACCTGTTCTTTGCTTAAAGGCTTGCGTGTCACGTTTTTACCGGTAGGATCACCGATAAGACCGGTGAAATCACCGATCAGGAACACAACGTTATGGCCTAACTGCTGAAAGGTGCGAAGTTTATTAATCAGGACGGTGTGACCCAAATGTAAGTCTGGTGCCGTAGGATCGAAACCAGCCTTGATGGTCAGCGTCTTGCCTGACTTGAGTTTTTCAATTAACTCTTCTTCAGGCAGGATCTCATCCGTACCCCGTTTAATTTCAGCTAAAGCGGTTTGCCAATCGGTCATGCTCGTTCCACACTTATTACATTTACTGGGAAAATTTAATCGGGGCATTTTACGCATCCCGGTGAACCTTTGAAAGACTTGACCGTCAAAAATCGGCTTCCTGTGCGATCTAATCATGAAATTACAGGTGCTTTGGTGGAAAGTCGTGCTGTAACACGATATTCTCAGGCTGGGCAGTAATATGAGATTGAAATTTACCGTGGTTCTGAAAACATTCAAAAATCTTCCCAAACCACACCGGACCGGATTGGTGATCGCCAGTTTTTTACTGGGTGGTCTTATTCTTCTTCCTTCTGAACCGGTCGAAGCAAGTCGTCATCAGGAATCCCTGATTTTAGACGCAGGTGTGCGTTACCCTGTTGCGCTTTCAGTCATTGAAACGCCGGAAATCTATGTCGAAGAAGACGAGGGTAGCTGGGAAACATTCAAAGTGGGTCGTGGCGACACACTGGCTAAAATATTCAAGCGTGCAGGTTTTTCTGCCCGCGATACTTATGACGTGACTCAGGCAGGCGAACTGGCAAAAACCCTGGTCACACTGATTCCGGGTGACGAGTTGCAGTTGCGCGCAGGTGAAGATGGCAGTTTTGACGGACTGCGTTACGCCATTTCTTATAAAGAAGCGTTGCTTATCAAGCGCAATGCTGAAGACGATGGCCTCACCGCTCAGCTGGAAGCGAAAGAAATCGAAACCCGCTACAGCTTTGCACAGGGTGAAATCGACTCCAGCTTCTGGAATGCCGGTGTTGATGCCGGTCTGACAGACAATCAGATCATGCACCTTGCGGGTATTTTCGGCTGGGATATTGACTTCGCTATGGGTATCCGTCAGGGCGATTTGTTCAATATCGTGTATGAAGAAAATTATATCGACGGCGAATTTGTGGGCTACGGCGATATCGTTGCCGCTGAATTTGTGAATCAGGGTGAGCGCTTTGTTGCTATCCAGCATGATGACGGCAATTACTATACGCCGGAAGGCCGTAGCATGCGTAAAAGCTTTTTACGTGCGCCGATTAACTTCAAATACGTGAGCTCTAACTTTACTAAAGCCCGTTTCCATCCGGTGCAGAAACGCTGGAAATCTCACAACGGTACAGACTACGTGGCAGCCGTCGGTACGCCAATCATGGCCGCCGGTGACGGTAAGGTTATTGAAGCGTCGTATAACCGCTTTAATGGTAACTACGTGTTCATTCAGCATGGTGAGAAATACGTTACCAAATACCTGCACCTTAAAAAGCGTGGTGTGAAGCGTGGTGACACGGTGAAACAGGGCCAGACAGTAGGCTATCTTGGTTCAACAGGTATGGTAACCGGCGCTCACCTTCACTATGAATTTCTGGTAGATGGTGTACACCGTAACCCCAGAACCGTAGAGTTGCCGAAAGCGCGTCCTATCGACTCATCAGAAAAAGACGCCTTTATGAAAATTGCTGAGGTACGCTTAGGTCAGCTGGATAACACCAAGCGTCTGATGCTGGCGATGAAATAAGCCTGTCGCGCAGACAATGAACATACTGAAAATGCCCGCTATGCGGGCATTTTTGTTCCCGCACAATGACATATAAACAACAACCGGTATGCCCTATGAACACCCATAAGCTGGCAGTGCTCAGCAATGAAGCGCAGGAATATGCGCCGTTGATCCCCGCATTACTCCCTGACAACGTGGTACTTGATTGCATTACAACGGAACCGGTGGATGTGGACAAAGACAGTGTCACCATTCTGCTGGCGGATCCTGACCTTGCTGCCCTGGTGATCCCCCAAATGCCGGCACTGAAATGGTGTCAGTCGGTTTGGGCGGGCAACAGACCCTTACTGGCGCTGGACAGACAAGACTATCTGCTGACAGCCGCAAAGGGGATTTTCGGGGTACAGATGAGGGAATATGTATTTACCTGGCTGTTGCACTATTCCCGCTCTGTTGATGATTATGCACAAGCACAACGCAATGCTGTCTGGTCACCTCCCCGCTACGCCCGTTTGCAGGGTAAAACGCTCGGGATCACCGGCGCGGGTTCCATTGCGGATGCAATATTACCGGTGGCAGAAGTATTCGGGTTGAATATCATCGGGTTAAGCCGCAGTGGTAAACCGAAAGCAGGTTACACGGCGATGTACACGCAGGCGTCAGTGCATGAGTTTGCCGGCCGGTGCGATTTTGTACTGAATCTGATGCCGGATACGCCGGACACAAGAGGTTTACTGAATGCTGATTTCTTTTCCGGGTTGTCCGGTGACTGTGTACTGATTAATGCCGGGCGGGGCTCTGCCATCGTTGAAGAGGATTTGCTCTCTGCACTGGATAACGGGCAATTGAAAGCCGCGGTCCTGGATGTCTTTAATGAAGAACCATTGCCAGCCTCACACCCATTCTGGCAACACCCCAAAATCAAAATAACGCAGCACACCGCGGCGGAATCCCGCCCTGCCGATGTGGCTGCGCTATTTGCAGATAACTTACAGCGTTATTTATCCTGTCAGCCCCTGATGCATCAGTTCAATTTTACACGGGGCTATTAGTGCTTAACCGCGGGGGTCAGTAGCGGTGACCTCTATCCGGTCAATGTGCTGTTCGCGGAAGGCTTTCAGCGCATCAAGACCGGTAAGGGGATGCAGTTCACGGAACTCAACCCAGTCAATAAGTGTAAACAGCGCCACCGACGGATAACCCCAACCATCAAACTCGCCGGCACTGACCATTTCATTCAGCAAGCCAAGCGTAGAAGCAATACGCTCTTTCTGCAGGCGGACAAACAACTGATCGTTGGTGGCCTCAATGCCTGAACGCTTCAGCATGAAAAGCTGAACAAACGAGTCGTTGGCACCGTCAATCATCGTCAACTGGTTTTCCTGGTCCCAGCTCAGAGGTGGCAAATCCAGCTTTGCCAGCAAATAACTGTGGATCACACGGGAGTCGAAGATTAACTGACCATCATCTTCAAGACACGGCACTTTCAGAGTAGGATTTTTAGATGCCAGTATGTCCCGGCCCTCACCCTCAAAGATGTTCAGATTAATAAATTCGTGCTCTGTAGCAGACAGCACGATGCGTATGCGGCGAACATAAGGCGATGTAACGGAGCCGTACAGTTTCATCATAAAATTCCTCAGCAACATTGAGAACAAAGTAATGACGACACAGTAACGGGTATAACCGGAAAATGGTACAGGGTGCACAGGTTAAATCAGACCGGTGCACCTGAGAGAATGATGAGTTACAGGATATTCAGATACTGAAGCTTGAACCACACCCGCAGGTGGTTGTGGCGTTGGGGTTATCCACCAGGAAGCGGGAACCTTCCAGACCGTCTACATAATCAACGGTACCGCCCACCAGATATTGCAGGCTCATAGGATCGACCACCAGCGTAACGCTGTCTTTTTCGATGGTCATGTCACCTTCATTTACCTTCTCGTCGAAAGTGAAGCCATACTGAAAGCCCGAGCAGCCACCGCCAGTGACATACACACGCAATTTCAGATTCGGATTTTCTTCCTCTGTGACCAGCTCTTTCACTTTCTTCGCAGCAGAATCAGAAAAATCGATTGGCAGCGCCATTTCTACAGACATAGTTACCTCGCAAAATACCACGGGCTTTCGCCCTGAAAACATCCCTGAACGTCTCACAACCCTGAACAGGCCGGGACCACACATCAGCTCAGTAGCAGAGCCGGTGAACGGGATATGGCTAATTATCTAATACCTGACCAAATCAATCAACTAATCCGCGCAATCCTGTGCTCCGCGACTCTGACCGGAAACTGCTGAAAACAACATTCGTTTGCACCACACGAAGACGAGCGCACCAAAACAATGCAACCGACATGGGCAACGTGTCCGGGTGAATTTCTAACTCATTGAAATCATGAAATAAAAAAACAGGCATGGTTTTCGCTAACTCTATGTCGGGTTAACATCCCATGCTTTCCAGCATAATGAGTTTTTACCACAGAGCCGGCCGAAGACCGGATGTGACACAATCTGTTATCAGGCAATGATGCCCGGCGTTGAACTATCAGCGCCGGGTTTTTTTATTTAAGGGCACAATCAATGAGTGTTGAAAAATTTAATCTTTTCTCCTTCACCGGAAAAATGAAAATTCTCCACCTGTCATGGATGGTCTTCTTCGTGACCTTCGTGGTGTGGTTCAACATGGCACCGCTTAAACAGGTGATCATGAATGATATGGGGCTGAGCATTGAAGAATGGAAGACCTTACTGATCCTCAATGTGGCGCTGACCATTCCGGCCCGAGTGATCATTGGTGCACTCACTGATAAATACGGCCCCCGCATCGTTTATTCCGCATTGCTTGCCGTCTGCTCTGTCCCCTGTTTTGTATTTGCCTTCGCCGACAATTTCACTCAGTTAGCTATCGCCCGTTTTGCTTTGGGCTTTATCGGCGCTGGTTTTGTCATTGGTATCCGTATGGTCAGTGAGTGGTTCCCTCCTAAAGAGTTGGGCACTGCCGAGGGTGTGTATGGTGGCTGGGGCAACTTTGGCTCTGCGGCTGCAGCATTTACCTTACCGGCGCTGGCGCTGCTGTTTGGCGGTGATGATGGCTGGCGCTACGCCGTTGCCCTTACCGGAGTACTTTGCCTGATCTTCAGTGTGATTTACTTCACCAACGTCACAGATACGCCCAAAGGCTCGACTTACTTCCGTCCGAAAAACCTGGGTGGGATGGAAGTCACCAGTAAAGGCGATTTCATCTTTCTGCTGGTGATGAAAACACCTATGTATGCCGCGCTGGCACTACTGAACTGGAAATTATCCCCGCAAGGCGTAGCCATGTTCAGCGAAAGTGTAGCGGTACCCCTCTATGTGCTACTGGCTGCGCTGTATCTTTTTGATGCCTGGTCTACCTTCAAAGTGAACCGCGAAATATTTAAAACGCCGGTTGCTCCTGAACACCGTTATGAGTTTAAACAGGTTGCGGTTCTGAACATCCTGTATTTTGCGACCTTTGGTTCAGAACTGGCCGTAGTTTCAATGTTACCGGCTTTCTTTGCTGAAACCTTTGAACTGTCAATGGCAACAGCCGGCCTGCTGGCGGGTATGTATGCATTTATGAATCTGATGTCCCGCCCCGGCGGTGGCTTAATTTCTGACAAGTTCGGCCGTAAGAAAACCCTGCTTATCCTCACCGCAGGTCTGGCACTGGGCTACTTCACGTTAAGTCATATTACCGGTCAATGGCCCGTCTGGCTGGCAGTCCTTGCCGTTATGGCTTGCTCTTTCTTCGTGCAATCCGGTGAAGGTGCTGTATTTGCCGTGGTGCCGCTCATCAAGCGTCGCCTGACCGGCCAGATAGCAGGAATGACAGGTGCTTACGGTAATGTGGGTGCGGTGACATATTTAACGGTTTACTCTTTTGTCGATGCCTCCGTTTTCTTCCTGGTGATCAGTGCCACTGCTGCACTGGGCTTTGTAGCACTGCTATTCATGCGTGAACCGGGAGGTACTATTACCGAAGTCAATGAAGATGGTACAGTTGAACTTATTCAGGTAGGTTCACACTAAGGCCCTTCCGTTTGTCTCAATTAGATCTCAGTTTTGGCGGTTACAGTACGCAGGGCATCAAAGATGAAAATCAGGATGCCTTTGCGGCCTGGCAAGCCAGAGACCACGCAGTAAAAGACAAAGGTATCGCCGTCGCCATTGCCGACGGCGTGTCTGCCTGTACACGGGCAAAGGAAGCGGCCAACACAGCCGTCACCAACTTTATTCACGACTATATGCAAACCCCGGCAAGCTGGACCGTTCAGCGCGCCGCCGGTCAGGTACTTAACAGTCTCAACCGCTGGTGTCACGGGCAATATGACTATTCTCATGGTGGCTACAGCCAGATGCTCACCACGCTCAGCAGCGTGATATTCAAATCCCGCTGCGGATTTATGCTCCACGTGGGAGACAGCCGGATCTACCGCTATTCGCAGGGCAACCTGGAACAACTCAGCCGTGATCATTCAGCGAGACAGGGCAGTAATATTGTCCTCACCCGGGCCATAGGGCTGGAGGCAAAGCTGGATGTGGATTTTTCCCGCTTTGCGCTGAACAAAGATGAAATTTACGTACTGACAACCGACGGCGTTACTAACTTTTTGTCTTCAAGACAAATCCGTCAGCATCTCGACAGTCACACCAATGATCTCGAACAAACGGCATTTAATATCGTCAGTGCAGCCCTGAAAGCAGGCAGTGACGACAATACAACCTGCCTGCTGGTAAAGGTGAATGATTTGCCCGCCGGTGATGCCGCGGATGCAGATGCAATGCTGGATTCCTTGCGCCTGTTACCGCCGCTGGAACCCGGCCACAAAGTTGACGGTTACCGGGTGATTGAACAGTTTTTTAATGGTACCCGCTCCAGTTTGTATAAAGTCGCCGATGAAAAAACCGGTAAAGTGTACGGCTTAAAAACGCCTACAGAGTATTTTGAAGACGATCCCACCCATCTGAAGGGTTTTCTGCGGGAAGAGTGGATAGGCAAACACCTGGATAACCCCTCCGTGATGAAGGTCTTTCCCCGGCCTGACAATGCCAGATTTATTTATCACATCTGCGAATACGTTGAAGGGATCACCCTGCGACAGTGGATGATTGATAATCCGAAGCCCGCCCCTGAACAGATACGCCGCATCGTTAAACAAATTATTGCCGGACTCAGAGTATTTCAGCGCAATGATATGGTGTACCGCGACATCAAACCGGAAAACATCATGCTTACCGATACCGGCGAAGTCAAAATCATTGATTTCGGTACTGTACAGGTAAAGGCTCTGCTGGAAACCGGTGAACAGGAGCAGGAAGACTACCCGGTGGGATCGGTAAACTATATTGCGCCGGAATTTTTGATCGACAACCAGAGCGATTTCCGTTCTGATCTGTTTTCTCTTGGTGTTGTGGTGTACGAAATGTTCACCGGCGAACTCCCCTACCAGCCCTTTAAATTTAAGGATTATATTCCGGCCAACGTTTTTGAATACAAGTACCGCAGCCTGAAGTCATTTCGTCCCGATCTGCCGGCGTGGCTGGATATCTGCCTGAAAAAAGCCACGCAACCGGAACGGGAGAAGCGGTTTAATGCCTATTCTGAGTTCGAAACCGCGTTTAGTAATCCGAAAGATCTCATTGTCAGTGAACAAACATTCTCTCCTTTGCTGGAACGTAATCCCGTCCTGTTCTGGCAAATGATTTGCGCCGTACTTTGCGGGGTCATAGTGTGGATGACCTGGCTGCTTAACCGATGAAGCGTTAACCGTAACTGAACTTATTCTTTAGTTTTCTGTAAAAAACAGTGATGTTATGACAGCCTGACAATCAGGCGCAGGAGACACTAATGAATAAAGTTACATCATTACTAATTGTTGCCCTTACCCTTACGCTGGCCGCCTGTGCCAGCCAGCCTGCATACCGCGAAGCCTCGAATGGCGGCTTCGGTTATACGGAAACCAAACTTACCGATACACAATACCGCGTGTACTTCAAAGCCAGAGGCTCAGATAAAATCAGAGCCATGGATTACGCCATGCTTCGTGCTGCTGAAATTACGCTGGAAAATCAATATGACTGGTTTACGGTAACGGAGCGCGAAACACTCGTGGATAAAGAAACCGTATCGACGGGTCCTGAGACGATGTTTTCACAACGCTACGCCCGGGTGACTGAATGCGGTGCACTTACCTGCCGGACAAGCTGGCAGCCTCAGACCATGGTTTCCACCGGAGTTTTCATTGGCGGCCGTGAGCAGAGTCAAATTGAGAGTACGCTGAATATAAAGATGGGTAAAGGCACCGCGCCGGAAGACAACGAAACCTTTAATGCTGAGCAGGTAAAAACCAACCTGCTGATGCAACTGGAAACAGAATAAACCTGACGTTTAACTGTCCAGACTCCCCTCCTCTGGCGGGGAGTCGTATACATCAATCCAGTTTACGCTGTTGATATACTCTCCCCGTTTGCTTTTCCATTGAAATACCTCAGTGGAAAACACAATCTGTTCAGGAATAAATCCAGCAGGTAGCGTGAACTCCTCATCGACGGTCTGGAAAAACTTAAATCCCCATTTGATGTTTCCATTGGGTAGAAATCCCCCCTCACCGGCTTTAATTTCGTGAGGTTTTCCACCCAGACTCCCTTTAATGAGTACCGCAAGCTCACCTTTCAGCATGGCTTTATTTTCATTTTGCTGAAGCAACACCGCCTTGATCCGGTAACGGTTATCGCTGGCCAGGGGAGACACCTGGATCCCGTCGATGAAAAAGCCGTCCTGAGTCACTTCCGGAGCAACCACCCGCTGGTAAAAGCTGAGCTGTTCTTCCAAAGAACGCCCCTGCTGTTCTCTGGCTTCGAGCATCTTCTTGTACGATGACACCGAGCTGGCTGCCATTACGCTTTCCACCTGCAATGCAGCAACCTGTTTTCGTAACGCTGCGTTTTCATCTTCCAGATATTGCCGGGTCTGCTTTTCACTCAGCGCGACTTTTTCTTCGTTTTGCTGCTGAAACTGCGCCAGCTGATAACCCGTGACCAGCATAAACAACAAACCGGCCACGCAGGCCAGGGTAAACCTGTACAGCCCCCATTTTTGGATTAATTCAGCGCGTTGTAACGGTAACTTCATTGTTCTTCTTTATTCAATTTTAAACCAACAAACAGGCACACTACTTGATAGGAAAAGCAGTGACTTATGATAGAATAACGCCACAGCAAAAGGATAAGCCACTTTAATGCGACTTTCAGCACTTCGCCAGGAACTAGCCCATCCCAGAACCTCCGTTCAGGTGTGTATGCTGGGCATTGTGGGAGGCCTCATTGCTGCCGGCCTGATAATCCTGTTCCGGTTATGTGTGGAATGGGTGCAAGGTAGTGCGCTTACGTTGTTAAAGCAAGTGGTTTCCGATGAATGGATGGTGTGGTTTCTGATGCCGCTGTGCGCAGTGGCCTGCATCCTGATCATTGCCTGGATCACGGGTTTCAAACATTACCGCCTCGGTATTCCTTTCGTTATCCACCGTGTTAAGCATCATTACGGACTGATCCCGTTCCGAACCACAATTAATCAATTCTTCGGCGGTATGCTGGCGCTGGCCGGCGGGTTTGTTGTTGGCCGTGAAGGGCCTTCGGTACACCTTGGTGCATTTGGCAGCAGCTTCCTTGGCCAGTGGTTACGTCTTCCCTATAACAGTATTCGTATACTGGCGGGTTGCGGCATTGCAGCCGGTATATCAGCTTCATTCAACACCCCTTTTGCCGCGGTCATCTTTGTAATGGAAGTGGTGCTCAGAGAATATAAAATTCACATCTTCGTACCGGTGATGCTGGCGGCAGCCATAGGTTCGGTGCTCACCCGTATGGTGTTCGGGGAAGTGAACGAGTTATCCTTTCTCGCCATCGCCGCCTTTGATGAATGGATGTATTTCTATTTCATTTTCCTTGGCATTGCTCTTGGTGCGCTGGCAACCTTATTTAATTCTCAACTGATGCGGGTAATGCAATTTTTCCGGCCGATTAATATGATCTGGCGACTCATTCTTGCAGCGGTTATCACCGGTACCATCGGCATTTTCCTGCCGGAAAGTTTAGGCGCCAGCTTTGATGATGTGGACCATCTTTTCCACACCCATCCTGGCACCTTACTACTCCTGTCGATTCTGTCAGCCAAACTGATCCTGGCGATTTTTGCCATCGGACTGGGCGTCCCGGGCGGTATCATCGGGCCGGTCATGGTGATTGGTATGCTGGCGGGCTCTGTGCTGTTAATGCCCCTGCAATCGCTGGTAGACGTTGATGACTACACCAGCAGCTTTGCCCTGCTCGGCGTTGCCGGCATGCTTACAGCAGTACTGCATGCCCCCCTCGCTGCACTGTCGGCGGTGATGGAGTTGTCGTACAGTCCGGAAATCATTCTGCCGGCCATGCTGGTGATTGTGCCGGCATACGTTACGGCCACCCAGTTTTTAGGCAACCGGTCTATCTTTATCCGTCAGCTCGATTATCAGAATCTGCCGTATGCCGTGACCTCTATCCGCGAAGCACTGGAAAAAACCGGTGTGCTGGCAGCCATGACCACGGAATACAAACTGTTTCTGGATGCGCCGGAACAGGCTATCGAAAATTATCTGTCTGAGAATCCCACTTACGTGGTGGTACAGAAATCCCGCACAGAGCTGGATGTGCATTACAAACTGGTTCAATACGATGTCAGTCTGGACCATAATGCACACCCATTGAGTTATTTCAGTATGGAAGGTGTCAGCAGTCAGGCCACGTTGCACGAAGTGTACGAAAAGCTGAAGAACGGCCGTAGCGGAGCGGTGTATGTATACGACCAGTCTGTGCAGGAAGTCAAAGGGGTAATTACCTGGAACATTCTGCAAACCTTCCTGCAAAGAGCACAGTATTAACGGAAACCGGTTATGATTTTGTGGTTAAAAGCGTTACACATCTTTTTTATGGTCGCCTGGCTGGCGGGAATTTTTTATCTTCCGCGGCTGTTTGTTTATCATGCAGAAGCAAAAGAACAAAATATTCGCGATCAATTTAAAATAATGGAAAGAAGGCTATGGTTTTTTGTCACGCCTTTTGCCATATTAACACTTATATTCGGTGTGTCCCTGATTTACGTTTACGGCATGGCCTGGTTCCGGGCTTCAGCGTGGCTACATGTTAAACTAACGCTTTTACTTGCCATTTATGCATATCACTTCTATTTATTTAAACTGGTTAATCAATTTGCCCGCGACGAAAATACCCGGTCGCCTAAGTTTTACCGTTTTTTAAATGAAGCACCCGTATTACTTTTACTGGCAATTGTGATCTTAGCTGTCGTTAAACCGTTCTAAAAACCATTAGCAGGCCAGTTTAACCCGCTTTATCCTAAGCGATATCGTTGTCATAAAATTAAAGGAAGCAATTTTGTGGCGAATTTTCTCCGGAAACGTGACAAGGCAAACCAAAACATGGATGTGAGTAACGAACATTTGAAGTCCTTACTGGAAAAGACCGATGAGGCTTTTCAGGCGCTTCTGAAAGAACCGGATTCAGACGAACTAAACGACGCCTATGAAGCGGCGCGGGTGGAACTGAACAGTTACATCAGCTCAATGCGTCACAATCTCGCCCAGCGACTTAAGTAAAGCTTTTCAAGCCGGCGGACGCCCTACTCTTTCATCTGCACAAAAGTTTCAAATTGATCAGGTAAAACACCGGCCAGTTCTCCTGCCAGATCAACATACTCTTTCAGCATCGCCGGTAACTGTGCAGCCAGTTGCGGAAGATGCTGCTGCAAAGCCGCTGCCTGTTCATCTGTACGCCTTTCCATTGCGAGATCGGGATTCGCCAGTGTTGAAAATAACTTAAGACAGCGGGACAGCCGCTTTGCAGGATCTTCATTCCCCTTCACGCCTTTATCTTTCTCAGGGTTTGCCACTGCCAGTTGCCATGCTTTTTGCCATACCGGTTCAAGCCTGCCATGGGCGCTGAGCAAACCGGTAAGCCATGCCGTTAACTCCTTGCGCTCTTCGGCATTGTCATGCCACTGACAAACTCCGGGCAGCAACGACGTATTATTTCTCATCGCCTGCAAGTCCTGCCTTAAACCGTCCATCAGGCCCTCTGCCATGTGTTCGAACGAGACATCAGAAGCCGCCACTGGCGCATTCGCCACCAGCCAGGGCATCCATTGTTCGGGCATAGGAATTTCAGGACTGGTTGCCACAGCGAAAATGAATCCGCGACAATGGCATTGCGACGGGAGCAAAGCCACCAGAGCCGGTTCTGCAAATAATGATGAAAACGGCGTGCTGTTATTTTCCATTTATTCTGAACACTTTGATTAACCACGAAGAATCGTTATGCTGCATGCACTATAACAATAACACTTAAATGGAGTACGCAGTATGGCAAGTGACAAATCAGGCTATATTGTTGCGGCGGCTTTTATTGGTCCGGGAACAGTAACAACGGCCAGCATGGCCGGCGCAGGTTTTGGTTTTCACCTTGCTTGGGCACTCCTGTTTTCTGTAATAGCCACTATGGTACTGCAGGATATGGCTGCGCGGCTGGGCACAGGAACCGGAAAAGGTTTGTCGGATGCCTTAATGACACTGACAGAAAATAAAGCCTTACGCATTACCATTGCTGCTTTGATTGTGTCCGCCATCGGTATTGGCAATGCGGCCTATGAATCCGGCAACCTTACCGGAGCAGCCATAGGCCTGGATGCCATTACTCCGTTAGGTACGTCTCAATGGGCTGTCATCCTGGGCGCACTTGCAGCGCTGTTGTTGTACACCGGAAAGTATAAATTAATTGAGTCAGTGCTGGTGTCACTGGTTGCCATCATGGCGCTGGTGTTTGTCATTACCCTGTTTTTTGCCGGTCCGGACTGGTCTGCCATGCTCAGTCAACTTCTTCATCCGCAACTTGATGCCGGCACGATTACCATGGTACTGGCTCTTGTGGGTACCACTATCGTCCCGTACAACCTGTTCTTACATGCCAGCCTTGTGGCACAGCAGTACGGGAAAACAAACGACGATGCCGCTCTGAAGGCCTGCAGGAAGCAATCTGTGACTGCTATCGGGTTCGGGGGCATTATTACCATGATTATCGTTGCCACCGCAATGACCGCGTTTTACGGACAGAGTGAGTCTCTTGATGCCGGTAATATGAGCCGTCAGCTTGCGCCGGTACTCGGGGATTATGCACAGTGGTTTTTTGCCGCCGGTTTGTTCGCTGCCGGTCTCACCAGCGCTATAACCGCCCCTCTGGCAGCATCCTGCGCGGTGTGCGGTGCTTTGGGTAAACCAGCGGATATGACAGGCAGGTTATTTAAAGGTGTGTGGCTGGTGGTTATTCTGAGCGGCGTGATTATCGCCAGTATCGGCATTAAACCATTACTCGCCATCTTGTTCGCTCAGGCCACTAACGGGCTGCTTCTGCCCTTTATTGCGGTATTTTTATTAGCCGTTATGAACCGGCAATCACTGCCAGCCACATACAGAAACAGCACGTTCAGCAACCTCACCGGTGCTGCAATCGTGCTGTTTGTGGTATGTCTCGGGCTGTATAAAGTCGCCTCACTGTTTTTGTGAGGCGCAATATCAGCCGGCCGGCTGACTGATCAGGCTTTACCTGCCAGTCTGCCAAGCACATTGTTCAGCATGTTACGGCTGCAACCAAAGTTAATGCGGAAATGATCCGGCGCAAGGAAGTCAGCGCCGGGTGATGGTCCCACGCCCCGGCTTTCTGCCCATTTCTGCACATTCGCCACATCCAGCCCGCTTGCGTCTATCCATGCCAGAAATGTTGCCTGCGACTGATGCACTTTCAGACCGTCAATGGCATTCACCTGTTCAATCAGTGTTGCCTGGTTACCTTTCAGGTAGGTCAGCAATTCAGAGTGCCACTGATCACATTGGGTAAAGGCCGCTTCAGTGGCCACCAGCCCCAACAGGTTTACCCACGGCATGTGACCGGCTGCGGACTGCACGAACTGCTGACGCAGCTGACGGTCAGGGATAATCGCAAATGAAGCACCCAGACCGGCCACGTTGAAGGTTTTACTGGCAGCCATCAGGGTAACGCTGACATCTTTCAGCGCTTCCACTCTGCCTGCCGGAATGTGTTTTACTGTTTCATCGAGGATCAAATCGCAGTGAATTTCATCACTGCACAATTTCACGTCGTTTTGCAGGCAAATCTCAGCAACACGATCAACCTCCTGCTGGCTCAGCACACTCCCCACAGGATTCATCGGGTTGCACAGAATCAGTAACTTACACTTTGGATCCGCGGCCTGGGTTTCCAGCTCAGCAAAATCCAGTGTGGGCCGGCCGTCTACGTCAACAGTACCGATATCGACACGCTCCATGCCGTTAATTTTCGGCGCAGCCAGCAACGGCGGATAATTGGGCGTTTGCACCATCACTTTATCACCGGGCTTACAATACGCTTTAATGGCAATGTTAAATGCCGGCACGACGCCCGGCGTCCATACCAGCCAGTCAGGATCAATAACCCAGTCGTGTTTGTCTTCAAGCCAGCGCTGAACAGCCTCAATAGCCGGCTTGTACTGCGCCGGCAATACATAACCCATGATGCCGTGATCAACACTGGAAGAGAGTGCATCCAGAATGGCGGGGGCGCAACGGAATTCCATATCGGCAACCCATGCCGGAATGATGTCCTGACCGGCGTATTTTTGCCATTTAAAAGAATAGGTATCCTGACGGGAAGGCGTATCGTCGAAATTGAAAGGCACGTGAGATTTTCCTGTGTTGCAGTGCTAAAAGAGAGTGCGAGAAGGCCCCTGCGGGCCATATCTTTGTGCCTGTAACACTACAACGATTAACGGTCAGCTTCAATCCACCAGTTGCTTAACTTTCTGCACCAGGTTTTCTGATGTGAACGGTTTGGCAAGAAACTGGGTGGCCCCGCCTTTTTTCGCTGCGATTACCGTGTCACGTGTGGCATCAGCCGTCAGTAAGATGAAGGGGGTTTTCAGCCCAGCTTCACGGCACGCTTTCAGCAACGTTAAACCGTCGTATTGGGGCATGTTCTGATCACTGATGATCAAAGACAAATTATCCTGCGGCTGGTTGACTAAAAAGTCATGCGCCATTTCACTCCGGCTGAAAGCAAACACATTGGCACCCAGCTCCTCTTCCAGTGCATAGGTCACAATGTCTAACGTTATCGTATCATCATCTATCACTGCGATGGTGTATTCAGCCACACTTTACTCCTTATCAGCATGCTACAGCAGCTCTGAACTATTTCTCTTTCCGGACATTCCGGCACTCAGTGTACACACATACATTGCCGGCTCCGGCGCAACATGAAGAATAAGTCTTATTCACCGGGATTGAAACAATACTTCAGGCGAAAAAAAAGCGTCCATCAGGACGCTTTTTCAAAAATACTCAGTACTTATTTCGCACGACCGGCACGTTTACGGTCGTTTTCAGTCAGCAGCTTCTTACGAATACGGATGCTTACCGGCGTAACTTCTACCAGTTCATCGTCATCGATAAATTCCAGCGCCTGTTCAAGAGACATCTTCACAGGTGGAACCAGAGTTTGCGCTTCATCAGTACCTGATGCACGCACGTTTGTCAGTTGCTTACCTTTCAGGGCGTTTACTGTCAGGTCATTGTCACGGCTGTGAATACCGATGATCATACCTTCGTAAACTTCAACACCGTGTCCGATGAACAGACGACCACGTTCCTGCAGGTTAAACAGGGCGTTTGTCAGTGCTTTACCCATTGCATTGGCAATCAGTACACCATTCTTACGCTTACCGATAGTACCGCCTTTGTGCGGACCGTAATGGTCGAACGTGTGGTACAACAGACCTGAACCGGAAGTCAGCGTCATGAACTCAGTCTGGAAACCAATCAGACCACGGCTTGGAATGATGAAGTCCATACGGATACGGCCTTTGCCATCCGGGTTCATGTCACGCATTTCTGCTTTACGCAGACCAAGCTGTTCCATGATTGAACCCTGGTGCTCGTCTTCACAGTCGATAGTCAGTGTTTCAAACGGTTCCTGCAGCTCGCCGTCAACTTCTTTCAGGATTACTTCCGGACGTGATACCGCCAGCTCGTAACCTTCACGACGCATATTTTCAATCAGGATACCTAAGTGCAGTTCACCACGGCCTGATACGCGGAATTTATCCGGGTCAGCGGTTTCTTCAACGCGCAGTGCCACGTTATGTACCAGCTCGTCCTGCAGACGCTCAAGGATGTTACGTGAAGTCACGTACTTACCTTCTTTACCGGCAAACGGAGATGTGTTTACCTGGAACGTCATGGTTACTGTTGGTTCGTCAACCGTCAGCGGAGGCAAGGCTTCTACTGTATTAACGTCACACACAGTATCAGAAATTTTCAGTTCGCCCAGACCAGTAATCGCGATGATGTCACCTGCGCTTGCAGAGTCGACTTCATGACGCTCAAGACCTAAGTAACCCAGTACCTGACCCACTTTACCGTTGCGCTTCTTACCATCAGCACCAACAACAGTAACCTGCTGGTTCATCTTCACGCTACCGCGCTTAACACGACCAACACCGATTACGCCAACATATGAGTTGTAGTCCAGCTGAGAGATCTGCATCTGGAATGCACCGGCAGGGTCTGCATTTGGCGCTTCAACCTGATCCACGATTAACTGGAACAGTGGCGTCATGTCTTCGCCTTTGGTGTCTGCATCCATTGATGCCCAGCCATTCAGTGCTGATGCATAGATAACCTGGAAGTCTAACTGCTCATCAGTCGCACCTAAGTTATCGAACAGGTCAAAAACCTGATCCATTACCCAGTCAGGACGTGCACCCGGCTTGTCAATTTTATTGATTACTACGATTGGCTTCAGACCCTGAGCAAACGCTTTTTGCGTTACGAAACGGGTTTGCGGCATAGGACCTTCCTGCGCATCAACCAGCAGCAGTACACAGTCAGCCATCGACATTACACGCTCTACCTCACCACCGAAGTCGGCGTGTCCCGGGGTGTCTACGATGTTGATGCGGTAGTCATTCCAGTTAATGGCGGTGTTTTTCGCCAGAATGGTAATACCACGCTCTTTCTCGATGTCGTTAGAGTCCATTACCCGTTCCTGGGCTTCGCCACGGCTTTCCAGCGTACCGGATTGCTGTAACAGTTTGTCAACCAGAGTCGTTTTACCATGGTCAACGTGCGCGATAATCGCGATATTGCGTAATTTATTAATATCAGTGGTCATTGGGTCAAAGCCTTGGAAATCAGCGTTGCAGATGTAAGAAAAACATCAGGCAGATTTGATTGCTAAAACGGAATAGTAAAATGTGCGCGGATTGTACAGAAATTCCTTTCGCTTTGCGCATCTTTTTTTATTTTTCTTTGTGACACTTTTCTGGATTGTGTGCGGATCTAATTTATTCCAATGTTTTATCAATGATCCTACTAGTATCCGGGTTTGCTTTGTTCTAGTCTAAGCATCAGTTCTTATCTTCATATACTGCAATTTCTGCATTGTCACAGCCTTTATTCTTCTGCTCCGGTTCGAATCATTCCGGTACGGATAAATCACGGCTTAATAATGTTCAGCAGTCCGATAGAACCCGATGAATCAAAACACCCTTGCGCACCAAAATAGAGCTTCACCGCACCATTATAGTGCATTTGCGTTTGTGGATTTTTGTGCTACTGCCTGCTAAGCCGCGTTTTACCGTCTTCATGTAAGTGGCATGAAAATAGCTTTAATGATTCTCAATTATTTTGGAGTGAAATTGTTCATTCCACGTTTATTCTAATAAATCCGGAGGACACGATGTCAATAGAAAAGGCATTAGAGCTGATCAAAGAAAGCGAAGCTAAATTTGTAGACTTACGCTTTACCGACACTAAAGGTAAGGAGCAACACGTATCGATCCCTGCAGGTCTGGTCGATGACGAGTTCTTTGAAGAAGGTAAGATGTTTGATGGTTCTTCAATTTCTGGTTGGAAACACATCAACGAATCAGACATGATCCTGATGCCAGACGCAGCATCTTGCGTTGTTGACCCGTTCGCAGAAGAAACTCAGGTAAACATCCGTTGTGACATCGTTGAGCCGTCTACCCTGGAAGGCTACGACCGTGACCCTCGCTCTGTTGCACGTCGTGCAGAAGAGTTCCTGAAGTCTACTGGTATCGGTGACACTGCTTTCTTCGGTCCAGAGCCAGAATTCTTCCTGTTTGACGATGTGAAATTCCACACTGACATGGCGGGTTCTTTCTTCAAGATCGATTCTTCTGAAGCAAAATGGAACTCCGGTGCAGAATTCGAAGGCGGTAACCTTGCTCACCGTCCTGGCGTAAAAGGCGGTTACTTCCCGGTTCCACCAGTAGACTCAGCACACGACATCCGTGGCGCAATGTGTCTGGTTATGGAAGAAATGGGTCTGGTCGTTGAAGCTCACCACCACGAAGTAGCAACTGCTGGTCAGAACGAAATCGCTTGTGCTTTCAACACGCTGGTTAAGAAAGCTGACGAAGTTCAAATCTATAAGTATGTTGTACACAACGTTGCAAATGCATACGGTCAGTCTGCGACATTCATGCCTAAGCCTCTGGTTGGTGACAACGGTTCTGGTATGCACGTTCACCAGTCTATCGCTAAAGATGGCAAAAACATCTTCGCAGGCGACAAGTACGCTGGTATGTCTGAAGAAGCGCTGTACTACATCGGCGGTATCATCAAGCACGCCCGTGCAATCAACGCATTCACTAACGCTTCTACTAACTCGTACAAGCGTCTGGTACCAGGCTTTGAAGCACCGGTTATGCTGGCTTACTCTGCACGTAACCGTTCTGCGTCAATCCGTATTCCTTACGTAACAAGCGATAAAGCGCGTCGTATCGAAGTACGTTTCCCTGACCCGACTGGTAACCCTTACCTGGGCTTCACTGCTATGTTAATGGCGGGTATCGACGGTATCATCAACAAGATTCACCCTGGTGACTCTATGGATAAAGACCTGTACGACTTACCACCAGAAGAAGCAGCAGAAATCCCAACTGTTGCCAGCTCACTGGAAATGGCTCTGGAAGCGCTGGACAACGACCGTGACTTCCTGAAAGCCGGTGGCGTTATGACTGATGACATGATCGATGCATACATCGGTCTGAAGTCTGAAGAAGTAACGACTCTGAACATGTCTACTCACCCTGTTGAGTTCGACATGTACTACAGCGTATAAGCCATTCGCTGATTTGATTTGAAAAAGCCCGCATCTGCGGGCTTTTTTTCGCCCCGGCTTTTGCTAGACTGAGAATTCTTTCGTTGTGAAAATGGTGTCCGATGATACTTCGCATTTTGCTTGTCACCGCTTTATTCGTGCCTTCAGTACAGTCACAAACAATTTATAAAGTCGTGAAAGAAGACGGTACCGTTCTGTATACAGACGTGCCACAGGACGGCGCAGAGACCCTTGAGTTCGAAGCCAATACCAGTAATGTTGCAGACAGCCCCGACATCAAAGCCACGCAACAGACGCAATCCCGCGACAAACAGCCCAACTATAAAGTATCCATTTCCTCTCCGGAACCGGAAGCCACAATCCGCAATAACAACGGTCAGTTTTCTATAACAGCCGCTACCACCCCGGCCTTCCGTGGCCGTTACCGCCTTACTTTCGACGGCCAGCCAACCCGCATCAACAGTAGCGGTAAGTTTAACCTCGCCGGCATTGACCGTGGCGCCCACACTTATCATATAGACATAATTGATAATAAGGGCAAGACTCTTGCATCATCTCCTCAGCAAACACTTTATTTGCATCAGGCATCAGTGTTTATCAATAACAATTAGCGTTCTTTGGTGGCGCAGCCAGCGCACCATGCGGGTTCATCAGAAAATTTTATTTTGGTGCAATCAACACCGTTTGAACGCGTTAAACTATAATGCACTATAAAAGTGCAAATGAGGAATGCTCGGCATGCAAGCCACCGAGTTTGAAACAAACCATTTATTGAACAACCTGAACACAGCGTTGGTAATGGTCAACGAACGATTGCAAATCGTTTATGCCAATCACGCAGGGGAAGCGTTGTTCGAAACTGGGGTGAAGCAGCTCTCCGGACACAAGCTATCGGACTTTTTTGTGCCGAACGCCATCAATGATGCCCGTTTGCGGGCGGCAATTCGTCATGGCGAAGACTTTACTGAAAACGATTTACGTCTGTGCTTCAAAGACGGGCGTTGTGTATTGTCTGATCTCACTGTCACTAACCTGAATACCGATGACGGCCCTAAACTGATGTTTGAGGTGCGCCGTATCGACCAGCAACGCCGCATCTCCAGAGAAAATCAGCAAAATGCCCAGCACGATGCCGCCAGAGAACTGATCCGCGGCCTCGCCCATGAAATTAAAAATCCCTTAGGGGGAATTCGCGGTGCTGCCCAGTTGCTGGAAAAAGAGCTGACAAATCCCGACCATAATGAATTCACGCAGATGATCATCGAGCAATCAGACCGGCTGCGAAACCTGGTTGACCGTTTGCTCGGACCCAACGCGCTGCCAAGGCTTGAGTGGAGTAATCTCCATCAGGCGCTTGAGAAAGTGCGCAGCCTGATGAGGGTCGACTCAGATAACCCAATCACTATCATCCGCGATTACGACCCGAGTATTCCGGATCTGAAAGTAGACCAGGACATGATTCAGCAATCGGTGCTGAACATTTTAAGAAACAGTGTTCAAGCGCTCACAGAAGCGAAAACACCATCACCGCAAATACGGCTTGTTACCCGTATAGACAGACAAATGACCATTTTGGGTAAGCGGCACTCTCTGGTGGCCAAAATCCAGATCATTGATAACGGACCGGGTATCCCCGCCGCAATCAGAGACACCCTTTTTTATCCCATGGTCAGCAGCAAGCAGAACGGAAGCGGGCTGGGCCTGTCTATTGCACAAACATTAATAAATCACCACGGCGGAAAAATTGAGGTAGACAGCCATCCGGGCCACACCGAATTTACGCTATATCTCCCTGTCCCCAGAAAGGAGTCGGATAATGAATAATGAATCCGTATGGATTGTAGATGACGACAGCTCAATCCGCTGGGTTCTGCAAAAGGCATTACAGGCAGCCAATATCGGGTGTTTGAGTTTTGAGAATCCTGAAGATCTTTTACTGCAATTACAAAGTGGTCAGCGCCCTGAGGTTATCGTTTCAGATATCCGTATGCCTCAGATGGACGGCATGACACTGCTGGGGGAAGTACATAATACTGACCCGCTCATTCCGGTCATCATCATGACCGCGCATTCTGATTTAGACAGTGCTGTAAATGCCTACCAGAGTGGTGCGTTTGAATACCTGCCAAAACCCTTTGATATCGACGAAGCCGTTACGCTGGTGCAGCGGGCGCTGGCCCATGCACGGGAACAGAGCCGGCAAAATCAGGTACCTCAGGATGAAGCGGTTACTGAAATTATCGGTGAAGCGCCGGCCATGCAGGAAGTTTTCCGTGCCATCGGCCGGTTGTCCCGCTCCTCCATCAGCGTGCTGATTAATGGTCAGTCCGGTACAGGTAAAGAGCTGGTTGCTCATGCCCTGCACCGTCACAGCCCCCGTGCGGCCAATCCGTTCATTGCACTGAATATGGCAGCCATCCCGGCAGACCTCGTGGAATCAGAACTTTTCGGTCACGAAAAAGGCGCCTTTACCGGCGCACAAACTGCCCGTCAGGGCCGTTTTGAGCAGGCAAACGGCGGTACCCTTTTCCTTGACGAAATTGGTGATATGCCGCTGGACGTTCAGACCCGTTTGTTACGGGTACTGGCTGACGGACAATTTTATCGCGTCGGCGGACATCAGTCAGTGACTGTTGATGTGCGGATCATTGCTGCAACCCACCAGAATCTGGAAAAACGGGTGGCAGAAGGTAAGTTCCGTGAGGATTTATTTCACCGCCTGAACGTTATCCGTATCCACATTCCGTCGCTGGCAGAGCGCCGTGAAGATATTCCTCTGCTGGCAAGACACTTCCTGCGCCGTGCTGCGAAGGAGCTGGATGTAGAGACCAAGTCGCTGAGTAAAGATGCAGAGAAGCTGATGACCCGCCTGCCCTGGCCGGGTAACGTACGTCAGTTGGAAAACGTGTGCCGCTGGCTTACCGTTATGGCAAGCGGACAGGAAGTTTTACCCGGCGATCTACCGCCGGAAATCCACTCAGAGGGAACTATTGAGAAAAGTGGCGGTACCGCTACCGGCGACTGGCCCGAGTTACTGGCGAGATGGACCGACACTCAGCTTCGTGAAGGACATTACAATATCCTGAATGACGCCATGCTCACGTTTGAGAAAATCATGCTGGAACGTGCACTCAGTTACACTCATGGCCACAAACAGGATGCCGCCAAGCGTCTTGGCTGGGGTCGGAACACGCTGACCCGTAAACTTAAAGAGCTGGATGTGAACGGCTGAATAACGCCAGACGCAATTCACCCCGGTCCCGGCAGTCTTCTCAAATAGAAAAGCCCGGTGCAGAAGTTCTGCACCGGGCTTTTTACATGAATAAATTTACTGTTCAGGCGGCTACGCCCGGAAGGATATTACGGGTTCTTCGTCAGCAGGCTCGTCATGGCCTGATTAAAGTGCCGCACCCATTTCATACTGAACTGCCCTTTGGCAGCCCGGTTCAGTTCAATGACCGCCTGTTTTTTAGACATCCGCGAGTCCTGATTATGTGCCCGTGAGTGGGTCATGGCATCGTAGGTATCGAGAATGGCCAGCAGTTTGGCACCGTCACAAATATCATCTTCTTTCAGGCCCAGCGGATAACCACTGCCATCTACCCTTTCATGGTGCTGCATCACAATTTTACGGGCGTGATCCCACTGATCGAGATGCTCCAGTAAGCGGGAGCTTTTGTACACGTGAGAACGCATGAGATTAAACTCGGCGTCAGTGTACGGGTCTGTTTTGTTAAGCAGGTGCAACGGCATGAACGCCATACCAAAATCGTGCACGTAACAGGCAACAGACAACTGATCGTCATCGATGGGACTGCCTGCTTCATGATTGATGTATAGCGCCAGCTTTGCAATCCGGTCGCCACGCCCGGCCCAATAATTAGAACGGTGTTCAATGGTTTGCATCAGGTCACGGAAAAACAGCATATCGGCCCGTTTGTCGGCACTCAGACCTTTCAGTATTCCGGTATTCGCTACCGTCTGCGGAGGCTTTGCCGGTGGCTTTTCGCCTTCCGCCTCAGCGGTTTGCTCTGTACCGGCAAATTCACCGGTGTCAATGTCCAGATCCGGATTCAGCAGCAATACCGCATCAGCCAGCAGTTTGTCGTGATCAGCATGGTTGTCCGGCGTGATCCGCGTGATCGCCAGCACCAGTTGTTCATGAAGATTACCGTCATATTCAGCACACCCGGCATTCATCACATCCTGAACAAAGCTTTTCACCCTGTCCATGGTCAGCAACACCAGGTCACTCATGGTACTGGTGTAGTTAATCTGCCCTTTTCGCAGAAAATCCAGCAAATCTTCAACGTGCTGAAGCAAGGGGATCATCGGACTGAAATTAACCAGCCCCAGGTCACCTTTGATGGTGTGGATAGAACGGAACAGGCTGCGTTGCAGTTCATTATCTTCCGGACGCAATTCCAGCTCTATGAGGGTTTGTTCGCTGGATTCATAAAGTTCGTTGATTTCCTCCATCAGGTCACTGAGGATATCTTCTTCAAGTTCTTCCGGTGTAAACGTCTGCATTTTATCTGGTTACCGCATTAAGCATGTATTTAAGTTATATCATCTGATCGGCAGTTTCGCTAATCAGCAATAGTGTTCTTTTGGCTAAATTTTCAGACTGATCGGATAACTGAACTGCTCTCAATCCCGTATACTTCGCGGCAAAACATAAAACAGGAACAGTAGTGTTAGCAATTCTTCGCGTAATCGCGCTCTTTTTCGCATTCATTCTGATAAACATCGTTGTTTTAGTGGTTTGCGTGCTTCGCCCTTTTCACAAGAATAATGTTCATTTTGCCGGCAACGCTTATGCGCAGATGTCCCGGATTATGGGGCTTAAAATCATTATCCGGAAAAGTGATGCGGTGAAGGAAGACACCCCGTACGTGTTAATCGCCAATCACCAGAGCAGTTACGACATCATCACCATTTGTAAGGCGGCCCTGCCCGGCGTGGTGACTATCGGCAAGAAGAGCCTGAAGTGGATCCCCGTATTCGGACAGATTTACTGGTTATCGGGCAACATCATGATTGACCGGAAGAACAGCGGAAAAGCGCGGGATACGTTAAAAATAGCTGGTAAGAAAATCCGCGAAAAAGGGACATCCGTATGGGTATTTCCGGAAGGCACACGAAGCTACGGCAGAGGTTTACTGCCCTTTAAATCCGGCGCATTCTGGCTGGCACAGGCTGTTAAAGTACCGGTTGTCATGGTTACTGCCAGCGACTTACACGAAAAAGTAAAGTGGAACCGCTGGAACAACGGTGTGGTGCTTATCGATATTGATGCGCCGGTAGAGCTTACCCGTGAGCATTCCCCGAAGGGCTGGACGGAACATTTCCATAAAGCGATGGAAGAGAAATTCGCCCGTCTTAACGAAGAAGTGGCACAAATTGAATCTGCAAAGAGATAGCATCCTGCCGTTCAGTTAATTACACTAGGGCAAGTTGACGTTTTTGAGAGATAACATGAATCAGTTTGATGAACGGGAAGAATGGTACGCGTTTAACCAGGAAACCATAGAAGCACTGCTGGAAGATGGCAGTCAGGCGGATGCGGTGTACACCATTGAGCATCATCTTGCTTCCAATGATTTCGATAAACTGGAAAAAGCAGCCGTAGATGCGTTCAAAGCCGGTTTCGAAGTGTCTGATGCAGAGGAGCTGGTATTAGACGACGGCGGTACTATTTTCTGTTTTGACGCGATTGTTGAGCGTGAGCTGGAACAGGATGCGCTGGACAAAGACACAGATGCGCTGCTGAAGATTGCTGATAAGTGCGATGTGCACTACGACGGCTGGGGCACTTACTTTATGCCCCGCGACGAAGAAGCAGAAGAGGACGATGAGGATTACAACGACTGATACGTTGTCTGACTCATCAACGAAAGCCGGTGTATACTGCATGAAGATCACCGGCTTTTTTGTTCAGCAACGATGTCGCGCTGATCAGTTAGCACCTTCTGTCAGTGAGATAGTATGGTGCAGCAACGCCCGGGTTCCCGGCAGTCCGTGGCCCGGCAACACGATTTTCGCCTCAGGGTATCTGGCTAACACCTTCTGTACTGACGGCCCCCACTCTTCCGGACTGGCATCACCGGTATAACCTAAACTATCCGTTTCTGCGCTGCGGATAAGACATCCGCCAACCAGAATGTTTGCTCCGGCCAGCCAGACCACACTGTTATCCGGCGCATGTCCCGGACCTGGATAGAACACCTCAACACCTTCTGCCAGAGCATAGGTTGGACCGGTAATTTCCTGTTTTGCCAGCGGCTTACCCTGCTTCTCCAGAATAGCATTAGTCATTTTCGACGCATGTGTATCTATGCCTTTGCTGTTCAGCAAACCAATGCCCGCGGTACGGTCTTCATGGGAGTGACTGGAAAACGACATTGTTACCGGCATGCCTCGAGCTGCAGCCCAGTTCAGTAACTCCGCGGTGTCCTGCTCTGTCCACGGCGTATCGATAATAATGCTGCCCTGCTCAGACAGAATAATCACGCCGTTGGACTCCACCAGCCCAAATCCGTCTACCTGCTTGTACGACAGATGCAGCCACACATCATCAGACAAAGGTAACAATTGCATTGGTTTTTGCTCCGGCAACGCTTCCCCGTGCAGGGCGAAAGCAGACAATCCCAACACCAGCAACGCTATCAGTTTTACGAACCGCACCATGAATAATTCCGTAATCAATGAGTCTGCTCATGTTTATATCCCGGCCGGTACATTCCGTCTACAGCTAACCCGTTGTAATGCACAGATAAAGGGCCAAACTGTCAGCGGTTAAGACTGCTTTCAGCAACCGTTCAGTTTACGCAGGCGACACTAAGCCCGTAGTCAGCCAAAGACAAGAGGAATGATGATGCTGAAACAAACAATGAAACCATTAATTGTTCTGATGGGCATTACCGCTCTGCAAGCGCCGGCACAGGCAGAAACAACGGAACGGACCACTGAAGCCAGAGAGTTTCAGTTCGGTGAAGCGTACACCCCGAAAGACGGCGACTTTATCAGAAACGATACACTGGCCAGCGTTACCAAAGCCACAAAAAGCAGTAAAAAGCGGGCAGCTGTGAATGCCGTTGTGAATACCAACTTCTGGATTTACGATGCATGGACTGAGCGCTTCAACGACGCCGATTATGACGGTTATGCCACGACGGTGTCTGTAAGCTTTGATGCTGATACTGTTTATGCAGAAGTACCGGTTCATGCAGTCCTTTACCTGGGCGATGCTGACAGTTTTTACCCGGTACACGAGTCATCTGTGTTTTATATTTACGGGGAAAGTACCAGCGATGAATTTGTAATAGAAACTGACCTTATCACCGGCTACCGTCCATTCGACTATGACATCATGATTGAGCTGTACGACGCGCAGACAAACGAACTGTTGGCTGTTGCCGATCATACCAGCGATGCAGACTTGTCTTATGTGCCCCTTGAAAGTCAGGATTACGACCGGGTCATTGTTGAACAGGAAACCGTGGTGGAAGTAAGAGAACACGGCGGAGCCCTGCACTGGCCTTTCCTTGCCGGCCTTCTGGGCATGGGGATATGGAGAACAGTATCACGCCGCCCACGCAGATAGCATTCTACTTCCGGGGCTGTTCAAAGAGAACAGCCTTTGTTTTAACGCTTTTTTTGGCATACCTGTCCATTCAGTGCCACAATAAAGTATGACTCAGGACAAAGCGCCACCGGAATGGACAAACAAAAAAAACTGCTGACAAGAAGACGAGTGCTGAAAGGCTCTCTGGCAGGCTGGCTGACCGCCGGCATGGTCCCCTTTGCCATTGGCAAAGAGAAACCTCTGGTAAGAGTGCTTGGCACCCATGTAACCTTGCAGGAAGCCTTGAGACAGCAGGCTATGGAAGACTTAGGGATCCGGCTGCAGTTCGCTCCCGGCGGCAGTGCAACGGTACTTCAGAAAGCCACCATGAATCCGCAGGGCTTTGATTTATATGAGCAATGGTCAAACAGCATCAATGTGCTCTGGCGGGCCAATGCCATTCAACCCATCGATAAACGCCGTATTGGTAACTGGGACGAAATTAACGATCTGACAAAGACCGGCAAGGTCTCTCCCGAAGCGAAAATCGGTGCCGGTGATGCCCCCCACAAAATAATAAACGTTCAGGCCGACGGCTCGCTGGGAGAAAAGCACACGGATGAAATCAGCTTCCTCCCGTACGTGCACAATGTTGATTCCTTTGGCTATCTGGAAAACGCGTTACCGGCCGATATGAACAGTGCAGATGAGAGTTGGGGCTGGCTGCTGGATTCCAGACTCAGCGGAAAAGTGGGTATCGTGAATGACCCGACTATCGGGTTATTTGATTTAGCCCTGGCGGCAAAAGCGAAAGGCTTCATGGAATTTGAAGACATCGGCGCCATGACGCGGGCAGAATTAGACAGCCTGTTCCTGTTACTGATTGAGCTTAAACAGCTGCAGCATTTCAATGGCTTCTGGACCTCCGTACCGGAATCGGTGCAATACATGCGTACGAAGCGGGTCACCATTGAAAGTATGTTCTCCCCTGCTGTGTCTGATTTGAATGGTCAGGATATTCCTGTTCGCTTTGCGGCTCCCCGTGAAGGTTACCGTGGCTGGCACGGCGTGATGTGTCTTTCTGCTGCCACGCAGGGCCGGGTGAAAGATGCTGCCTATGAATACATGAACTGGTGGTTGTCCGGCTGGCCCGGTGCTTTCATTGCCCGTCAGGGGTATTACATTTCAAACCCGCAACGTTCAAAGCCTTATTTAAGTGAAGCTGAATGGAACTACTGGTACAGAGGTTTACCAGCTTCAGAACCGCTCAGAGGGCCGGATGGAAAAGTGTCTGTAAATCGCGGACAGCAACGCTCCGGCGGCAGTTACGAAGATCGTTTCGGCCATGTCGCCGTTTGGAATACCGTTATGCCGACTTATGAATATAGTCTGCAGAAATGGTATGAATTCATTACTTCTTAGTGGTACGCATTCTTTATGTTTCATTCTATCCGTATTCAACTGCTCACTGTTCTGATCATCATGATCGGACTGATCCTTGTGCAGGGTTTTCTCGGCCGTGCCAACGAGCAGGTTTTAACCGAAGGCATGAACAATACCCGCCAGGCGGTGATCGATGTGGGCATCGTAGGTGAACTGGAAAGAGATGTGGTGGATCTTCAGCGCAATGTGCTGATTTTCCGTGAAACCGCCAGCCCGTCTGCGGTAACCCGTTTTGAGCGCCTGATGATTTCCATCACTGACAAGCTGGAAGCCCTTGAGACCTCTTCCATCTCTTCAACCTATGAATACACAGAAGATGACATTCTGGAGCGCATGCGTACTCATCTGGTGTCTTACAAAGAGAACTTTCACGCGGTGGTGGATGACCGGCACCGCCGGGACCAGCTCATCGATTCAGGTTCACTGGTCGTCGTCAGACAAATCGAGAGCTTGTTGCAGGAAGTCGCGGAAAAACGTGAGATGCCGGCGGCAAAAATTGACCTGCTAAAAATGCATGTAACAGAAGCCGAGAATGCCGCATTGCGTTATCTGGTATCACCGGCACAGCAAAATATCTCCGAGTTTAATGCGTCACTGGCACCAGTTTATTCCCTGCTGGAAAGTGAATCATCCGCTAACGAAGTAGCGATCCGTGAACATATTCAACGACTGGAAGAACGCTTTTTACGGCTGACCCAGATAACCCAAAGCAATATGTTTCTGGTTAATGTGGTCATGGCCGGCTCGGCCAACGAGTTTCTGTATCTCAGCCGCGAGCTTGCCGACCGGGTAAATGCCCGCACCAATCTGATTAACCGCAATGCGCAGAATGCCGCTATCGGGGCCCGGCTCAACGGTGAAATATACTCTGTTATCGCTATCATTCTCGCCTTCGCCTTCGCTATTTTTACTGTGCGCCGGGTCCTCAGCCCTATCCGCTCCATTACTTCTGTGTTTAATCAGCTGGCAGACGGTAAGCAGGTAGATGTATTGCCCGATCTCGACCGTAAAGACGAAATCGGCAAACTGGCCAAAGCAGCCAGCGTATTTAAAGACAAAAATGAGCAGACCCGCTCTCTGCTGAAAAATGCCCAGCAACTGAACGTCCAGCAGGAAGCATTAAACAAAGAACTCGCCGAATCCAAGAAGAAAGCAGAACAGGCCACCGCCTCGAAGAGTATTTTCCTGGCTAACATGAGCCATGAGATCCGCACGCCGCTCAACGGCATCATCGGCCTGCTGGAACTGGCTCATCAGCAACCCATGTCATCCATGCTGAAGGATTATCTGGACAAAGCATCTTACTCCAGCCAAATCCTAGTCAGTGTGATAAACGACATTCTTGATTTCTCTAAAATTGAAGCCGGTAAGCTGGAACTGGAAAACGTCAGCTTCTCTCTGCACTCCATTCTGGATAATCTGCTTGCGGTGGTGAGTTTGCGGGCACAGGAGAAGAATCTCAGCGTTCATCTGGAGGTCGACCCGAAACTGCCACCCCGCATAGTGGGCGACCCTTTGCGGTTATCTCAAATTCTCATGAACATCTGTACCAACGCCGTTAAGTTCACCCAGCAGGGAGCGATTAATGTCACCATTAAGGGCATGGTGAACCAGCAGGGTGATAAAGTGGTTCTGCGCATAGAAGTCGAAGATACCGGTATTGGCATGACTCAGTCGCAGGTTGACCGCATCTTCCAACCATTTACGCAGGCTGACGGTTCGACAAACCGAAAATTCGGCGGCTCCGGACTGGGGCTGACGATTGTAAAACAGCTTACCGAACTGATGGCCGGTAAACTGAAAGTCACATCAATGCCCAATCACGGTTCTACTTTCGTGATCACTTTACCCATGAAAATTCAGTCCGGTCAGAAAGGTATTCTTGCTGATTTGCCCCAGTTGCCACTGGGCAGCTGTTATTATTCCGACAAACCGTTGCTGCCGGCAGCCTATATTGAATTATTAAACCTGCGCTCTGCCCGTCAGCCCCTTGCCATGGTGGAAAATGACGTGGGCGTGCCGCCTGCCGTGCTGGTTGAAATTGCTACCTACGCAGAATTCAAATCCCTGCTACCGCAGTTATCGCTGATAGAGCGGCAAAGCATTCCTGTGGGCATTGTCATGGAAACCCAGACCGGGCAATTGCAGGAGAAAATTCTTAGTCAATGGAAAGGTCCGGTTCTGCTTCATCCGTTTACACCGGCACAGTACCGCCGGTTTGTGTTCCGCCTTGCCGACATAGAAGATTTTAAACAGTCAACTGAGGTGCCGGATGAATCCACCATGCTGGAAGGTCACATTCTGCTGGTAGAAGACAACAATATTAACCAGGTGGTCACCGGAGAAATGTTGTCTTCACTTGGCCTCACCTTCGATATTGCCGAAGACGGTTTGCAGGCGGTAACTAAAATCAATAATGCGCCGGTATACGACCTGGTGCTTATGGATGTTCAGATGCCGGTAATGGACGGTTATGAAGCCACCCGCAAAATTCGCCAGAAAGGCTTAAGTGAACTGCCCATCATTGGCTTGTCAGCCAACGCCATGAAAGAAGATGCCCAGCAGGCAATGCGTCACGGAATGACGGATTATCTCACCAAGCCGCTAAAACGCGCAGCGCTGGCCTCTATGCTGAAACGTTTTTTACAGGCGGAGTCCGGCGGACAATCTGCACGCAATAACAGTCAGCATAAATAGCAATTAGCATTTTAGCAGGATCAAAAAAGGAGCGTTTCCGCTCCTTTTTTATTACTTAGCAAATGCGCTTATAACGCGCTGATTGTGGCGTGCTGTTCTTTCAGTTTTGCCAGCGCCGTTTCAGCCTCTTCCAGCTTACTACGTTCTTTGGCAATTACCGCTTCCGGAGCACTGTTTACAAACTTCTCGTTTGCCAGCTTACCCTGAGCACGGGCAACGTCCTGTCCTGCTTTACCCATCGCCTTGGCGATACGGGCAAGCTCAGCGTCTTTATCAATCAGACCCGCCATCGGGATAAGAATTTCCATCTCTCCCACCAGCGCAGTCGCACTGGCCGGCGCCTGTTCACCGGCTTTCAGCAAAGTGACAGATTCCAGTTTCGCCAGCTTATCGATGAACGGAGCGGCCAAATCAAGACGGGCCTGATCCTGCTCACTCACATTGCGCAGAATAGCGTTTAGCGGCTTGTTAGGAGAAATATCCATTTCACCACGGATATTACGGATACCGATGATGAAACGCTTCAGCCATTCGATATCAGCCAGTACCTTGTCGTTCTCACGTTCCGCTTTCACTTCAGGGAAAGACTGGATCATGATGCTGGTTTCACCTTCTTTCACGCCTGCATCGCTTAACGGCGCAACACGTTGCCAGATGGTGTCAGTGATAAACGGCATTAACGGGTGTAGCAGACGCAGTAACTGCTCAAGTACATTAATTAACGTATGACGTGTGCCGCGCTTTTCCGCATCAGTAGACGCATCACTGTTCAGTACCGGCTTGGTCAGTTCCAGATACCAGTCACAGAACTGGTTCCAGGTGAACTCATACACAGTTTGAGCGGCAATATCGAAACGGTAATCAGCCAGGGCAGATTCAAACTCTTTCAGGGTTTTCTGGAACTGTGCCCAAATCCACTGATCCGCGAGGCTCAGTACCAGTTCACCACCGTCAAGGCCGGTATCTTCAGTTTCGGTATTCATCAGCACAAAGCGTGACGCGTTCCAGATTTTATTGCAGAAGTTACGGTAACCTTCAACGCGGCTCATATCGAAATTGATATCGCGGCTGGTTGACGCCATGGCTGCAAACGTAAAACGCAGCGCATCGGTACCGTAAGCATTAATCCCGTCAGCAAACTGCTTACGGGTATTCTTCTCAATCTTCTTCGCCAGTTGCGGCTGCATCATGCCTGATGTGCGCTTGGTCACCAGTGATTCCAGATCGATACCGTCAATCAAATCGATAGGGTCAAGAACGTTCCCCTTCGACTTCGACATCTTGTCGCCGTTCTCATCTCGGATAAGACCGGTAATGTAGATATCTTTGAACGGGATCTTGCCGGTGAATTTCTTCGTCATCATGATCATTCTGGCTACCCAGAAGAAAATAATATCGAAACCGGTGACCAGCACTGAAGACGGTACGAATGTGTCCAGTTCCGGCGTTTCTTCCGGCCAGCCCATGGTCGCGAACGGCCACAGCGCAGAGGAGAACCAGGTATCCAGTACATCGTTGTCCTGTTTCAGTTCAACGGCGTCTTCCAGCTTGTAGCGACTGCGCACTTCCGCTTCGTCACGGCCAACGAATACATTACCTTCGTTGTCGTACCAAGCCGGGATGCGGTGTCCCCACCACAGCTGACGGGAAATACACCAATCCTGAATATTGTTCATCCACTGGTAGTAAGTTTTGTTCCAGTTCTCAGGGATAAAGCGGATTTCACCGCTTTCCACCGCTTCAACCGCAGGCTTGGCCAGCGATTCAACGGCAACGTACCACTGGTCAGTCAGATACGGTTCGATAACCGCACCGGTACGGTCGCCACGGGGTACTTTCAGTTTATGATCGACCACTTTAACCAGCAGACCTTCGGCGTCCAGGTCAGCAACGATTTGCTTACGGGCGTCAAAACGGTCAAGACCGCGATAAGCTTCAGGGGCCTCATCGTTAATCTTTGCGTCGTCGGTGAACAGGTTGATCATCGGCAGGCTGTGACGCTTACCCATGTCATAATCGTTGAAATCGTGTGCCGGGGTGATTTTCACGCAGCCGGTGCCGAATTCCGGATCCACATAATCATCGGCAATAATGGGGATCAGGCGGCCGGTAATTGGCAGACGAATTTCCTTGCCAATCATCGACTGATAACGCTCGTCGTCAGGATGAACCGCAACAGCCGTATCGCCCAGCATCGTTTCTGGACGGGTAGTCGCCACGACCAGTTCACCGGAACCGTCAGCCAGCGGATAGCGCATGTGCCACATGTGGCCGGCTTCTTCTTCGTTCAGCACTTCCAGATCAGAGACCGCTGTGTGCAGCACCGGATCCCAATTAACCAGACGCTTACCGCGGTAAATCAAACCTTCTTCATGCAAACGAACAAAGACTTCTGTAACCGCTTTGGACAGATTGTCGTCCATGGTGAACACTTCACGGTCCCAGTCGGTAGATGTGCCGAGGCGGCGCATCTGTTTCGTGATAGTGCCACCGGACTCTTCTTTCCATTCCCAAATCTTGTCAATGAAGGCTTCACGGCCTAAATCGTGACGGGTCTTGCCTTCCGCATTCAGACGGCGTTCCACAACCATCTGGGTAGCGATACCCGCGTGGTCTGTACCGACCTGCCATAAGGTGTTGTCGCCCTTCATGCGGTGATAACGGGTTAACGCGTCCATAATCGTTTGCTGGAAGCCGTGGCCCATGTGCAGACTGCCTGTTACGTTTGGTGGCGGCAGTAAAATACAATACGGTTCACCGTGTCCGGATGGCTTGAAATAGCCTGCTGCTTCCCATTTTTCATAGCATTGCTGCTCAATGGATTGCGGTTCGAAGGTTTTATCCATTACTTACTCTCAACTGTCAGCAGATTTAAACTGCAACTGGCAGCCAGCCTGCTGATATTGTTTATAGCGAACCCGTGCCGCCTGTTTGGCGTCATCCGCCACCGGCACGAAGTCATAAATCGTTTGATAAGAATGCGGGGAGCTTAACATTTCCCCGCTTAAATTGACGATGAGATTGCGACGGGAAAGTTGATTTTCCTGCCAGCAGATTTCCACCGGCGTACCGGCGCCCGGCCCTTCCCCGCACAAATTGTGCGGCACAAAGCGGCCAGCCGGCAATTGCCAGAGCAGCTCATCCACTGCTTCAGCGGAAGATTTGTCTGCACACAATACAACGCACTTTTGTCGCTGGGAGTATGCAGTGGCAATCAGATCGCAGGCGCGGGATTCACCCGCGTCCTTACCATCACTGAGTTGCCAGAAGGTTACCTGAGGCATTGCGCTCAGTCCTCTTGTTTAATGCCTGAGCGGTTCATCAGGAACTGCGACAACATCGGTACCGGACGGCCAGTGGCACCTTTGTTTTTGCCGCTTCGCCACGCTGTACCGGCGATGTCCATGTGCGCCCAGTTGTATTTCTTGGTGAAGCGGGACAGGAAACACGCCGCAGTAATTGAACCGGCTGCACGGCCACCTAAGTTGGTGAAATCGGCAAACGGGCTTTCCAGCTGATCCTGATACTCATCCCACACAGGTAAACGCCATGCACGGTCAGAACTCTGATCGCCGGCGTTCATCAGTTCATGAGCCAGCGGGTTATGTGTACTCATCAGTCCGGTTGCATGGTTACCCAGTGCAACAATCACCGCACCGGTTAAAGTTGCCACGTCGATAACCAGTTCAGGCTCAAAACGCTCAACGTAAGTTAATGCATCACATAACACCAGGCGGCCTTCTGCATCGGTATTTAACACTTCAACAGTCTGACCTGACATGGTGGTGAGAATATCACCCGGGCGGTAAGATTTGCCGTCCGGCATGTTTTCACAGCCAGCCAGCACGCCGATAACATTGACCGGCAGGTTCAGTTCGGCCACGGTTTGCATGGTGCCCAGCACACCGGCTGCACCGCCCATATCGTACTTCATCTCATCCATGCCTTCACCGGGCTTGATGGAAATACCGCCTGAGTCGAAGGTAAGGCCTTTACCCACCAGCACGATAGGCGCCTGATCATCCGGACCGCCTTTGTGAGTAATGATACTCATCATGGATTCATTTTCAGAACCGCGACCTACAGCCAGGTAAGAATTCATGCCCAGCTCAGCCATCATGGCTTCATTCACCACTTCTGCACTGATGCTGTCGTAGTTTTCAGCCAGCGACTGTGCCTGTTCCCACAGGTAGGCAGGATTGCAGATGTTTGGCGGCATGTTTGCCACGTCTTTGGTCAGGCTGGCACCTTTTGAAATCGCCAGACCATGCTCAATAGCGCGCTCACCCACGGTAAGTTCACGGCGTGTAGGTACGTTCAGAACAATTTTACGCAACGGACGACGGGGCTCGCCCTTTTTGGTTTTCAGTTGCAGGAAGGTGTACAGGGAATCCTGCGTCGCTTCTACCGCCTGGCGCACTTTCCAGTAGGTATCACGGCCTTTCACGTGCAGTTCTGTTAAGAAGCAGACTGCTTCCATCGAGCCGGTTTCGTTCAGGGTTTTAATGGTTTTCGCGATGATTTGCTTATACTGACGCTCGTCCAGTTCACGCTCTTTACCGCAACCGACCAGTAACACCCGCTCGCTTAATACATTGGGTACATGATGCAGAAGTAACATCTGACCGGCTTTCCCTTCCAGGTCGCCGCGACGTAGCAGATTACTGATGTAACCTTCACTGATTTCATCCAGCTGTTCAGCCACCGCAGTTAAGCGACGAGGCTCGAAGACACCAACCACGATACAGGCGCTGCGTTGTTTCTCCGGACTGCCACTTTTTACACTAAATTCCACGATAACACCTCGCTCTTTTTATCTTGTGATTTGCATGACGATAATTTCGCATAACGTTTTGCGCTGCTTTATGTTTTAATACGCAGCCATATAAGCGATAAGACTGTGTTTGACGCTTTCTGTCGTGTTTGCCGTACTGCTACAATAGTCTGTGACTTGTGTAACGAAAACGGAAAAATTTGCGTCGTTTTCATGCAATCGGGTTATTGATATACAGGCAAAACTTGTAAAAACAGTTAGTTTACTCAACATCGTGCGCTTTTTCACTATAAATCCAAATTTTCCAGAGGTGCCGGAATGCTGATATTCCGTTATCTGATAAAGGAAACGCTTAAGTCACAGATGGCCATCTTTTTTATCCTGATGGCCATTTTTGTCACTTTGCGTTTCGTGCGTGTACTCGGCGACGCATCAGACGGCGATATTCCCGCCGGGCTTGTGCTGGGCTTCCTTGGCCTGTACGCGCCCATACTCTCTTCTCTCGTTCTGCCCATCAGTGCTTATCTTGGCATTATGCTCGCTCATGGCCGGCTTTACGTCGACTCTGAAATGACCGTTATGCGGGCCTGCGGGATAAGCGAATGGTACATCACCAGAGTGATGCTGTTACTGTCTGTGTTCATCATGATTATTTGTGGTGTGATTACTCTTTATCTCGCCCCGAGTGCTGCAGAAAGTGAGTACCAGCTTCGCGAGAAAGCCAGAAGTGAAGCGGGCTTTTCTGCCATTATGCCAGGCCGGTTTCAGCAAACCGGTAACGAGAAAGCGGTAATTTTCGTGCACGACATCGACAGTCAGGACGATACCTTAAAGCGGGTTTTCCTGTCGCAAACCCAGCAGGACGGTAATACCGACCGCGTACGGGTGGTACAGGCGAAAACCGGACAAATTCAAAATAACCCGGACGGCACCCGTAACCTGGTATTGCGGGAAGGCGTGCAGTACGAAGGTACGCAAACAGAGAAGAAATACCGTAAGGTTGCCTTCGATGAATATCAGATCCAGATTGCCGATGAAAAGCAGGACGAGCCCCGCCGTAAAGTGAGCGTTTTGCCAACCATGGAACTGCTGAGCGACGACTCGATTGAAGCGCGGGCAGAGTTGCAGTGGCGCATTGCCATTCCCCTTTCCATTCCTTTTCTGGTGTTGATTGCCGTGCCGTTAAGTTCTGTGGATCCCCGTCAGGGCCGGTTTGGCAAAATGTTTCCGGCGATCCTGCTGTATCTCGGTTATTTCCTGTTGCTGCTGGCTAGCCGCCGGGTACTCGAAGACGGCAAAATCCCTATCCAGCTCGGTCTGTGGTGGGTGCACGGCATTATGCTGATAATCGGTATCACACTGATAGTCAGGGACCGGCGGACCGGTACTGAACTGCGCGCACGTTTACTGGGGAGAAAATAGATGTTTCGTATTCTCGACCTGTATATTGCCCGCACCCTGCTTGGCACCATTACCGTAACCTTGTCAGTGCTGATTGGTTTGTCTGCCCTCATTAAATTTGTTGAGCAGTTAAGAAAACTGGGTGAAGGCAATTACGATATCGTGGTTGCCGGGCTGTATGTATTGCTCAGCCTGCCCCGTGATCTCGAACAGTTCTTTCCCATGGCGACCCTCCTTGGTGGTCTCATCGGCATGGGATTACTGGCCAGTAACAGCGAACTGGTGGTTATGCAGGCCTCCGGTCTGAGCCGCTGGAACATTATTAATTCAGCCATGAAATCAGCGCTGGTAATGATCCTGTTTGTCATGGCGGTCGGTGAATGGGTAACGCCCTACAGCGAATCCAAAGCGAAGGAAATCCGCACCGAGGCCATTTCCGGAGGCAGCCTGTTTTCCTCAGATGCCCTGACATGGGCTAAAGACGGTGAGCATTTTGTCAGTATCGGCCAGGTAGTAACCCGCGAGTCGTTGCGGGATATCAGCATTTTCGATTTCAACAGCGACCTGACGCTGAACACCCTGACCTGGGCCAAAGAAGGGAATTACGACGGTGAAGTGTGGTGGCTTGACGATGTGTCGGTTACCCGCTTTTCCGACAAGCACATTGATATTACCGACCATACTCGTCAGCAATGGAACTCTACACTGACGCCGGATAAGTTAGGCATCGTGGCAATTAAGCCCGAAGCACTGTCTATTCAGGGACTGTATGATTATGTGCAATACAGAAAAGGCAACGGACAGGACAGCACCCGTTACGAGCTGGCATTCTGGCGTAAAGTCTTCCAGCCGGTATCCATTGCAGTCATGCTGTTAATGGCCCTGTCATTTATTTTTGGTCCGCTTCGCAGCGTCACCATGGGTGCCAGAGTGATCATGGGTGTGCTTACCGGTTTTGGTTTCTTCATTACCAATGAAGTGTTCGGCCCGTTAAGCCTTGTGTATTCATTACCACCCGTTGTCGCCGCCCTGCTCCCCAGCCTGCTGTTTGCCGGCGTGGCCACCTTATTGCTGAGGCGCTGATAACAAAGCATTCATACCGCCGCCACGACCACATTACTACCAGCTTTTGTGGTCGTTGGCTTCTTTAGACAAGTGAACCACTTCAGTTTTGGCGACACGGTCCTGCAGTGACAGCTTTTGTTTAAAGTCCACCAGCACCAGCAAGGTACCCAGTCCGCCCAGTGACGTGATCAGGCGTAAAATCAACCTGCCCCAGGTAACCGGCTCATCAACCGTACTGAAAATGCGTAAGCGCCATGCCCGCATACCAATAGTCTGACCGCCCTTCTTCCAGAACCACAGAAAGAACCCCGTGATCCAAAGCCCGACCCACACCTGAATGAGTGTTTTATAAAGCAGGGATTGCTGAATCAAATCCGCAGGCTCTGCAAAGCCCTGTAAACTCAGCACATCGTTCTTCAGCAGCACAACCAGCGTGACAATCATCACCATGGCAGCGCACATGCCTACAGCCACGGCTACCAGTGTGTCATACACCATCGCCAACAAACGGCGGAAGAATCCGGCTCGGTTAGTTACCGTGCTCTCCGGCAATGTACCAGCCGGCTCAGCAACCGGCGCTTTCTTTTTTTGTTTTCCCACAAGCTCTTCACTTCGTTACGCAACGCACAGCTTTAATAGTAAAGCTCCGGCACAGCACTACAGATTAAATTTGGTTAAAACAGCCACGCCAGAATAACCCGGAGTTACCGGGAGACAAACACTTCAGGAAAGGAAATCGACAGATGCACGACCTGAATCAAGTACGCCGAATTCGGTTGCACATTCTTTAGCCAGACTACCACACAAACCCTGAATTTCAGGAAAAAATGCTTGTCTCTGTAACGCGTATCGCTATAATGCATCCCTCATCGACACCATGTCGAATGCCAGTGTGATGGAATTGGTAGACATAGGGGATTCAAAATCCCCCGCCTTCGGGTGTGGCGGTTCGAGTCCGCCCACTGGTACCATTCTCTTCCTTAGCGGAGGAAGCAATAAACCGACTTTTTAGTCGGTTTTTTTGTGTCTGATATAAACAGTTTTCTCCACATCCTTTTGATAAAAATTCTTATATTAAAAAGAAACTATCGGAATGTGGAGTAACTAAATGCTAAGATTGATGCGAATCAGAGTTTTTCTATCTCTGCAAGCATCTGGCTGAACTCTGCCAGTTCAACTTCAAGATACTCACCACCATCACGCCATTCAACGCCGACCAGGACATTGTCTTCGGCCAGGTCTTCCAGCCAGAACTCCAGCCAGTCAGAAACGGAAATGGATTTAGGAATGTAATCTTCCCACTCATCGGTGCAATGTTCACGAGCTAATTCTGCGTCAGACCAGACAGGCATCACATCAGTGTTTTCAAAGTTGACCGAGTCAACTATCACCCACCCTTCTGTGGTTTTATCCTGTAGCGCCCATAACTCTTGGGTACTTTTAACTTTTGTCATGAAGTCGGCTGAATTTGAAGAAGTATTTGTCATAGAAAACGTTGGTTAGAGGATTAGACTCAATATGATAATTGGTGAACACGTGACTAGCCAGTGAATAACTTATGTTGTTCCGGCAATACGGGCCCCTTTATGTTCTTTTGGGTTGTGTGATAGCGGTTTAGATTTTTGTCTGAATGACGGGGTAAGTACTTTTAATTTCTGCGCCGATCTTCCGCTCCTGATGCTGCGTAGAAATCCCGAAGAACCTCAGGAGAACAGAGGAATGTTTACGATCTACGCTTATTCCTTAGCAGGGTTGCTGGTAATTGCAGCGACTGTTTTCGTGCAAAACATCGTTGCTGCCGTCGCCCACAGGAAGCAATCAAGTTATATTCCGGGCAAAGTGAGCGATGAGTTAAGTCACGATAGCTTTGTGTTCCGAAGCCATCGCACGTTTCACAACTCATTAGAGAATATTCATCAGTTTACTTTGCCGGCACTGATTTGTATTTTTCTCGGCGCGCCCACCACAGTACTCGCCCTACTGATTTGGTTATATGCTGCGGTGCGCATTATTCACATGTCGCTTTACTATGCGATTGCCACTGAGAAAAATCCCAGCCCCAGAAGCTACTTTTATATGACAGGTGTGCTACTCAATGTTGGCGTGTATGGTCTTGGCCTTTATGCGCTGTTTACGCCTTGAGTTTGGCTTACCGGCTTTTCCGAATGATGTAGTCAGGCCGGTTTCCCCACTGGCCCGGGAATTGATGCACTTCAGGCCATGAAGTGCATCATTTTTCTCACCTGCTCAGGCTGCTACTGAGAAGGCAGAACATTGAAAGTCACTGAACTCGGGTGCGCAGCATCGTGGTAGATAGTGTGCTGAGCGCGGACAAAATCTTCTTCTGTCGCATGAAAGATATTATCCACGTATGTCTGCGGATTCATATCAAGGAACGGGAAGATAGAGCTTTGGATCTGGATTTGTAATCTGTGGCCCCGTTTAAAGTCGTGCAGTAAATCGTACAGTTCAAAAGAGACCTGAGTCGGTTTGCCCGGTTCAAAGGGTTTGGGCTCAGAGAAGCTGTCACGGAAACGTCCGCGGATAATGCCCCAGCGCACCAGTTCATGGCGGTCACCGGTTTCTTTGTCCACTTCATTGGTGTTTTCATCCACGCCAGGGAACACATCAATAATTTTCACCACAAAATCCGCTGCGGTTTTATCCGTAGACACCCACAGGTTCACGCTGACTTCACCGGCAACAGTCATATCACTTGCCATGGGTTCGGTTTCAAATTTCAGCACATCCGGACGGCGGGCGGTGAAACGCTGATCTTCAGCCATATACGGGCGATCCCATCCACGGCTGATTGCTGCAGAATGAGGCACCGGATTACGGGGATCGGATACATAGTCTGAAGCACCGCCATCTTTATCCGGTTTGTTCTCAGACAAACTGTCGCCCTTTGTCAGATACAGTGTTTTTTCATTAGTATCTGCAGGGGGCCACTGACCGAAGAAACGCCAGCGGTTCGCACCGGTTTCAAACATGGTCGCAGTCTGCTCGTACTTATCTTCCGACTCTTCCTTAAGATGCTGGTTAAAAAACGGCAACAGAACATTGTCACGGAACCACACACTGGTTTCGAAGCCGAACTGCGCTTCGCCCATATTAGAGCCTTTATCACCAATCCACTGACCGTGATACCAGGGGCCCATGACAATTTGCACATTGTCACGTTTGTTTTTGTGGGACATAGTCTGATAAGTCGCCAGCGGACCATACAAATCTTCAGTATCGTACCAGCCTCCTACAACCAGAACGGCAGGCTTTACCTTATCGAGATGCTGCAGAACATTGCGGGCCTGCCAGTAGTCGTCATAGTTCGGGTGTTCAGTCAGTTCATTCCAGAACGGTCGCTCGCCGTGGAAATAGTTTTTGTTAACGTTAGCCAGCGGCCCGAGGTCGCGGAAGAACTCGTAACCGTCAGGCGTTGTGGCTTTGCGTCCTTCAAGACGGTAAGGATACGGCTCTGTGCGGGGAGCATCGAAGGTATCAAAAAACAGGAATGCCATTGGTGTAGAAAACGCACCGTTGCGGTGAAAGTCATCAAAGAACCAGTCGGCAATAGGCGCCTGCGGAGAAATGGCTTTAAGAGCTTTGTGACTGTTGATACCGGAAACCGATGTGTAGTACCCGGGATAGGAAATGCCCCACTGCCCTACCCGGCCATTGTTGTTGGGTACATTTTTTACCAGCCATTCGATAGTGTCGTAAGCATCTGTGGCATCATCAACAGCGTCTTTTCCGCGTTTGTATGCGTCCTGCGGACGCATATTTACAAACTCACCCTCTGACATCTGTTTGCCGCGAACATCCTGGAAAACAAAAATGTAGCCTTCCTGCTCGAACTTCTCACTGGGGCCTAAACGGGTTTTAAAATCTGACGAGCCATAGGGCGCAACGCGATAGGGTGTACGCTGCATCAGCATAGGCCAGCTTTTACTCTGATCGTAAGGTATATAAACCGAAGTAAACAGTTTTGTGCCATCCCGCATGGGGATGTTGTATTCATATTTAGCGTAGTGTGAACGGATATATTCCGCACGGGTATTTTTGTCAGGTGCAGCAGAAACAGCGGGAGTCATCACGCAACTGGCAATAACCAGTATGGCGTAGCGAAGGTATCGCATAAGCATCCTCTTTTTATATGTGCCGGTGACCGGCTATGGGGGACAGACAACGGCATCTGTCGTGATATCACCTTATCACAGCGGGCTGGAGAAATTATTCCGCAGCGCGCCCCCTTAAGACATTCCCCACAGAATGTATAAGCCGAATAGCAGAAAGCCTGCAGTTACTACAGTATAAAATGTGTGAAAGGCAGCAGAAAAACCGGCCACTGGTACTTTTTGGGTGTAATCAGTGCCGATCTGCCAACCTGCCAGCAGAGAGTTCAGCATCACAACAACAAGAGTGATTGTTGAGTAAAGTTTGAATCCGGTTGACTGATGAAATGCAGTCCAGCTTTCGTAGTCAATATTCTCCATTGTGAAAACGCTCACCAGATAAAATATCGCATAAGCAAAAATCATCACGTTACTGGTCCGCTGGAAAATCCACTCTTTTACGCCATTTCGCTTCATGTCAGTTAACCCCAAACCCAAAATCCGAACAACACACTCAGCAATATGCCTGATGCAATAGCCACCTGCGATATCAGCTTGCCACCTTCAAGTGTTTCAAAATAACCAAACTCCTGAATGAGATGTTTTATCCCACCCATCATGTAGTAGCCCAGCGCGGTGAGAAAACCCCAGGTAAAAAATTGCGCGATAAAGTTGCCACTGATAAGTGACTGCACATTTTCAAAGCCTCCAGCACCTTGCAGAGAAAGGAACAATAACGGCAGATACCAGGCCAGAGAGAACCAGATAATCACAGCACATATCCGGTGTAAAATGGAGGCCAGCCCCATCACCGGCAGCTTGATGGTAGTTAAGTCCATATTACGTGGACGGGTGTCTTTCATTCAGAAACTCCTGTAATCATACTTCTGGTAAACACGACAATACCTGAACCTTTGTTCAGTAAACACACTCATTCTGCATTTTCAAATCAGGGAATCAAATAGCGTGCGCAAATTACTTAGTGCTTCGGAAATAAAAAGTTTCCATGATTTAAGCGCTGGTAATTTACTGCCTCGCACGTGATAATAATAATTCTTATTTGCAATAAGATACTTCATTTTATAAACGCCGACAATGAACACCGGAGCTTTTCTTATGCCAGATGCCGTACTCAGATCTTCTTTCTGCCGCACACTATTCGGGGCGTTTATCACGTTAATCAGCCTGAACAGCTATGGAAACGGTGAACCGGCTGAAGCTGCAAAAGCAGGCAAGTGTGCAGCAACACCTCAATACGTGTTTGGCTGGCAATTCGTAGACGAGCCTTGCAACTTCAAGCCACGTGGCGGCACATCAACAGGTAACAGCACAACAAAAGATCTTACCCCTTCCCCGCACTGGCTGAAACTGCAAACGGAAGACATGGATAAATTTGAGCGGGACCGGCAGGCCATACTGGCGATGTCGGGGTATTTCCGCGTGGGCTTCGATTTTATAGAAACCATGGGGTTCACTGAAAATTACACGCCTGCGGCCCCCTATCGTTCCTGGGGCACGGAAATGGTGATTGTTGTCGACAATAAACCTGAATTTATCAGCCTTCAGCACATTATGGTGATGTATTTTGTTGGTGAAGACGGCAAGATTAGTGAGCCAATGGTGATGAAACACTGGCGACAGGACTGGGAATACGAGAAGCCTTCAGAGTTTGTGTATACCGGCAATAATGTATGGCGAAAGCACGAGCTCAACGGCCAGGATATTGAAGGCACCTGGTCTCAGTCGGTTTACCAGGTAGACGACTCGCCACGATATGAGTCTCACGGTAAATGGCAGCACAAAGGAAACCGCTCAGAGTGGATAAGCGAGTTAACCTGGCGGCCACTTCCCCGGCGGGAAAGCAGTGTGAGACAGGATTACCAGATCCTTGAAGGGATAAATAAACACATTATTTTACCCGATGGCTGGGTACAGGAAGAAGAAAACTACAAGCTGGTAATAAATAATACCGGCAAACCGGCCTCACCGGCTCCGTACCTTGCAAAAGAACTGGGGATTGCCCGTTACGAGCGCATCAAAGACCACGACTTTACGCCCGGCGAAGCATACTGGGAAGCAACATCATCATTCTGGAGGAACGTACGTGAGGTGTGGTCCTCACTGATTGCTGACAATACGTCCATTGAAATCAACAAGCAGGCAGACGGAAAGTTCATGTTCATGCCATTCTTTGACTACGCCCAAAACATAGGCGACAGCGCCCCTGTTGCCCCTTCAGCGGAACAGCAAAAAATAAGAAACATGCTGGCGCCGTTTACAGAGCCAGCACGTTAGCGGGGCTATCAGCGAAGGCGACTACAATTCCGCCTTCGCTTCCTTCACCAGTCCGCGAACATCTTCCAGCAACTGCCGGGCATCGTACACGATGCCGTCTTTGATGGTGTAACGCACTGCTTTTTTTCGAACGGGCTCGTTGTTCTCATCCAGCTGGAAGTGGCCGGTGCCATAAAGTAACTTGAAGTTTTCCAGCGGATTACCATCCACAATAACCATGTCGGCATTTTTACCCACGGCAAGACTGCCAATTTTATCGTCGAGACCCAAAGCTTCTGCGCCATTTAATGTGGCTGCCTGAATGACTTCCAGCGGATGGAAACCGGCTTCCTGTAGTAATTCCAGTTCACGGATGTAAGCAAAACCGTAGATTTTATAGATGTAACCGGCGTCGGAACCGGTGGTCACCCGGCCACCATGGTTTTTATAGTCATTAAGAAATGTCATCCAGCGGCGGTAGTTGTTGCGCCAGTTGATTTCATCCTGCGTGGTCCAGTTGAACCAGTAGCTGCCGTGGGCATACCGGCTGGGTTCAAAGAACTCCCAAAGCACGGGTAATGTGTAATCGTCATGCCATACGGCCTCACGCTCACGCATAAGATCCCGGCTGGCTTCATAAATTGTCAGTGTCGGGTCGATGGTGAAGTCCAGGTCGATAAGCTCGTCTCTTACCTGCTGCCACTTCTCACTATCCGGAGCTGCTGCCTGAAGCCAGAGTTTTCCGGCTTCCGAAAACCGGTGCTGCTCGTCGTTGTAATTATAGTGTGAGGGGTAGTCCTGAATAACCTTATCTTCAAACAGCGCTTCCGGCAGTCCGTACCAGTGTTCCATAGAGGTTAAACCTAACCGGGCTGAATCCAGTGCATTGGTGCCCATCACGTTCAGCTGGGCATGGTGCATCATGGTGCCTAAGCCCTGCTTCTTAGCTTCGTCTAAGGCTGCCGCCATAATTTTGGGACTGGCACCAAAAAACTTGATTCCCTTCGCACCTTTACGGGCGATGTCTTTCACCCAGGCCCTTGCCTGCTTCTCTGTGGAAACCGGCTGATCGCCGCCCATACCAAAACCCACATAAGGCACAATTCGCGGAGCAACAATTTCATTTTTATCACTGCGCGCCTGATGCTCCAGCACCCAGTCTACGCCATTGAAGCTGCCGGGTTCGCGGATGGTGGTAATACCGTGAGCCAGCCACAACTTAAATACATACTCAGCGGGAATATTGTCGGCAGAACCGCCAATGTGGCCATGCATATCAACAAAACCCGGCAATACATACTGGCCCTGAATGTCGATTTCCTTATCGCCATTTTTCAGCTCAGGACGGCTGTATTTGATAGGTACGCCCGGGTGGCCCACCGATACAATTTTCGCAATTTTGCCATTCTCAATCACAATATCCACAGGACCCTGAGGGGGTGCACCTTCGCCTGAGATAATGTTGCCGCCTCTCAGAATAAGACGGGATGCATCCATACCTTCACCGGCCTTTCTGTCAGGGGCCTTACTGCCCGGTGTGGCGGCAGCCTGAAATGACAATGTGATACAAAGCGCCAGAATAAATTTTTTCATTGCCTTACCTTGAAGCTATTATAATCAAAGGCCTATCATCACTCATTGTCAAATACATGCGCAAGCGCATCTTGCCGGGATTCGGACACTCGCTCTCACCCGTGGGTATTAGAAAAAGCACAATGCTTATTAATATATTGCTGATGAGATGGTAACGATGCTGCGGTTCTTTTAACGGCTTCCCTCAACCCATGCATATTTTTAATAAGCATGTCACCGGGAATGCGGTCTACCCGGCTGTCGTAATGCATCGGAACAATTCCCTGTCCCAGCATGACCGCCAACCAACTGTGTGACGTAAAAAGTGCATCAGGGCGGGTAGCTATATTGCCGTTTCTGGCAAATTGCTCCATTTTTTCTGATAGTGAGTCCGGTACAGACATGTCCCGGACAAATCGCCAAAACGCAGTATCGCCCCTTAGAGTTGCTTTGTAATGCAATATGATGAAATCCCGGATGTCCTCATATTCGTCAGTCATCATCTTATTGTATCGGGACCGCAATTCATCGTTGCTTCCACTTGCTGACCATAAACTAAGAAGCAGTTGAATACCGGTCTGCACCAGATGAATACTGGTTGACTCCAGCGGCTCTATAAAGCCCCCCGCTAACCCTATCGCTATACAATTATTTTTCCAAAATGTCCTGCGGTGACCAGTACGAAAACGTAAAAAATTGGGCCCGGTAACCGGCTCCCCATGCAAATCACTTAACAGGGAAGTCAAAGCTTCCTGCTGCTCCTGAAACTGGCCAGAATACACGTAACCGTTCCCAAAACGGCTTTGCAACGGAATTTGCCAACGCCACCCTGCCTCTTTGGCGTAAGCGCGAGTGTATGGCGGAGCATGTATATTCTCATAAGTTTGGATTGCAATAGCGCGGTCGCACGGGAGGTAATGTGTCCAGTCGTTGAATTCACTCTGCAAATGTTCATTGATGAGTAAACCGCGAAACCCGCTGCAATCGATAAACAAGTCGCCGGCTACGACCAGACCGTTTTCAAGTCTTACAGACGTTATATCACCACTTTTCGGCTCAACAGCAACATCAACAATCTTGCCTTCAATTCGCTGAACATCCCTTTGCTCTGCATACCGGCGCAACAATTTCCCATAGGCGCCGGAGTCGAAGTGCCAGGCATGCCGCATGGTAGACAAAATAGTATTCGCCCCCCCTTGAGCCTGTGAAAATCGTCCTGATTTTGCTGCTACTGTGCACAAATTGTATTCGCAGATACTGCCGCAGAGCTCTTCCGGTAGTTCACCATTACGTACTAAGCTATTGAGCTTTAGCCATAACTGATGAAAAGGGAATTCGGGAGTATCTTTACCAAAAAAGCCGAAGGGATGAAAATAGGCATGTCCTTTCCGGTACCAGTCAATAAACTCAATCCCCAATTTAAATGTACCTGCACACTCCTTTAGCATGTCATGTTCGTCTATACCGAGAAACGCATTGAACTCTGCCAGCAAAGGAATGGTAGCTTCGCCTACGCCGATGGTGCCTATTTGGTCGGATTCCAGCAAAGTGACTTGCGTTTCAGGTTGTGCTGTTCGCGCTAACGCCGCAGCGCACATCCATCCTGATGTTCCGCCACCGACGATAACAACCCTTTTCACCGTCGTCCTCCGGCCCGGGGGCGAAACCCACCAGAAGCAACCTCGTTGATTAGTTGCCGGTGAGCAGGCACTGCCGTCATTGCATTTCTGCTTTGCTGTTGGATACTATGGAATTCACGACGGGCATCATCGTAAAACCGGAGCGCATCTGCGCGGGCTGATATATCTGTCTTAAACCCCATACCATACAAAATGTATTGCCAACTGTTTTCGTCGAAAATATCGTGACTTGCGTCAATATCCAGAAATGATGGCGGCCTGTGTCGCCATTGTGCTAACTTACCTTTCAAGTATTCTGAAGCAGAATCCGGTGCCCTGTTGTCCCGCCAGAAAGCTGTATCGTCCCGCTCGCTTAAGTAATAATGTACCTTGATAAAATCTTTAACATGCTCAAATCGCTTGCACATGGCTTCGTTAAACTGCCTCGCCGACGCCTCGTAATCGCCGGACCAGGGAAATAAGTTGCACAGCATCAGCGCTGCAACTTCAGCAAAACTGATCCCTGTTGCTTCAAGTGGCTCTATAAAACCCACCGACAATCCAACACCAATACAGTTTTTATGCCACTGAGTTTGCCGGTAACCGGGCTCAAACTTCAACAGCCGGTGCGACAAATCTCCCGCTGCCGGACCTATATGGGCTTTGAGCGTTTTTACAGCGGTCTCTTCATCACAGTACTCAGATGCATATACATAACCAACACCACGACGATGATGTAAACCGATATCCCAAATCCAACCAGCCTCTTTGGCTGTGGTGTAGGTACATGAGGGTATGCCGGCTTGCGGGTTGTCATAAGGCACCTGCAAGGCTACTGCGCGGTCGCAAAACAGTTCTTTTTTAAACGAAGTAAATGGCATGCCCAGGGTCTCGCCAATCAGACGTGCCCGAAATCCTGTGCAATCAATATATAAATCGGCAGTAAGTTCTCCATGCTCTCTTGCTGTTACAGAAGCAATGCTGCCATCTTCGGCTAAACTAACGTTGTCAATAGTATCGACAAGCCTCCTTACGCCGGTTTCCGTAGCTTTGTTTCTCACCAAAGCTGCAAGTTTAGTTGCGTCGAAGTGATAGGCATAGTTTAACGGCGCATCGAACTGAGGATGGGTAATTAATTTTGGGGCCAGCTTCTCATCAATCACCGTACTTTGCACTGAACAAGCTTTGGCCCAGGGTACATCTCCGGCAACCCCAAGCAGCCAGTACGGAAGTAAATCCATATCTGTGTGCTGTGAGGCTACCTGGAAAGGATGAAGGTAATTGTCATCAGGTTTGTCTGCAGGGTTGTACTTCCAATTATTAAATCGGATCCCTTGTTTAAATGTGGCATCAGCATGTTTAATCAAGTCGCTCTCGTCAATACCAATACGTTTCATGGTTTTGCGAATAATAGGAAACGTTCCCTCACCAACGCCGAGGGTGCCAATTTCATCCGACTCGACAAGCGTGATTGACACACCACCGGGTGTATCTGCTGCCAACATACGTGCCATATAGGCCGCAGTAATCCAACCAGCAGTCCCCCCGCCGACGATCAACACACGCTTACTCATAGTGTTACCTCTGATATCAATTACCTTTGTGCTGTCACTTGTGAAACCGGGTTAAAAATTAAAACCTAAATGCAAACTTATGCGGCGGTCAGCAATGAAAACTGCACGGTCTACAAACACACCGTCCATAATTTCCATCTCGGTTCGCTGCTCCTCATCTGTCAGGTTTTGTACATTCAGTTTCACATTCATCGCATCACTGATCCGGTACGATATGCTTGCATCTAACCGGCCTATAGCCGATGCATATACAGGAAGGCCAATCTGAGTATCACTACCGGTAGCAGGATCCGCATAGACAAGAGTGGTACCTGAGTCATTAGTAGTGGTCAGGTATCGATCACGCCAGTTATAAGCCAGTCTTGCACTGATATCATTTTTATCATACAGCAGCGTCGCTGAATATGACCACTCAGACAGCCCGATAACGGGAACACTAAGCGCGTCACCGTTGATATCAAGAGCAAACGCATCAGGTGCATCATTATCGATAAATGTCAGATTACCATCGACACCAAATCCACTCATCCATCCCGGCAAATTATCAAAATAAGTCCGTCCGCCCAATTCGAAACCTTTGATAATCGTATCCTCATCAGCGTTAAAGTTCGTACGACTCGAAACGTCCCCATTGAGGAATTCGCCTTGACCATCACTGACAAGCACTGATTGGGGATAATTTGCTTCTGAGAAAAAGTCACTGGCCGGAGCCGCAAAATTATTAAAAGTGATATAATTTTCAATAGTTTTGTAGAACAAAGCCAGATGCATCGAAGTCCCTTTCTCCGGATACCACTCAAGTGAAATATCATGGTTGTATGCTATTTCAGGCTCTAAGAAAGGGTTACCTGACGTATTCGTATAACCTGAAAAAATACCCGGCAGGGAGACGTCCTGATCAGGATATAATGCATTAAGCTCTTCATTGGCCGGATTTTCAGTGACTTGCACAGTAGCGGTTCCTTGCGCACGGATGTCCGGGTAACGTGGAGGCGTGAGTGTTTTTGTCCATGCGTAACGTGCTACCAACTCTTCAGACAAATCAAATTTAATGTTGAAAGACGGTAGCCAGTAACTTTTTGAGAAATCTCCCATACGGTCTGTTTCATACCCTGCACTTTCGCGGGTTAATGGCGGCTGACTACCTTCGTTTGCCTCCTGCCAGGCCGCTACATTATCAAGCCCTCCCATTGCTTCGATGGAAGCTTCAGCATCTGCAAGACTTGCGTAGTAGCGGGCGCCGCCACTAAATACAAAATTGCCTTTACTTTCGATATCATAGTTGACCCAGCGGAGACCAACGTTACCGCTAAAGTTCGACCATATACTATTCCCAATATTTTCGAAGCCGACCATAGCGTACAGTGATTGGGTTTTGTGCTTTGTCTCATAGAAAGACGGCATCTGGTCAAAGTTCGGGTTTGGCGTTTCGCCATACACATATGCACTTTGAGCAGGATCAGCACATTGATAATACAAGTCCGGACCACAAGCAGTATAGGTGTTGTACATCCTTTCAAAAGCGCTGGCATCGTTTAGTTCAGGAGTACCAACCCACACAGCGCCCGGTGCAGCTGTATCACCTTTGAAAAAGTCTGAAAATTCTTCCAGATAAAAATCACCTTCAGGAGCAGTATCAACAAAAGGTCTTGGCACACCATTCCATCCCCGACCGGTTGCAGACCACCAGGTGCCTACAAAGTTATCGCTTTCACTTCTGTCTGCAACACGGCCACCAACAGCGAGTTTCCTGAAAAAGTCATGTTCGAGGAAAAGACTCCCGTCAAGTTGAAATGCATGAGCCTCACCATCATTTGCACTGTTCAACCAGTTGACCCTTGATAAACCGGCATCGGCAGGATTAGTTGATAAGGCCTCACCAAATGTAGCCACAGGTATTGACCCTTTCAAATCCAGATAGGTTTCGGCGATTACCGGAAGCACTGTACTTCCAAGGCTATACTTTCCGGATCTTGATTCCGCATTAACATATTGGTAGCTACCGCTCAAATCCCAGTAGTCCGCCAGATATTTGAAACCCACTGTGTGGTCAGCGGTTTTACTGTTAGACGGGCTGAAGCTTGAATTTGGCGAGACGTTAAGGCCGGATGTCAGATTTGTACTGGATATTGTCCCTTGTTGGAAAACCCCGTTACTATCAAATTCTGCTCCCTCAAATACCCCTACTGAGGTCCCCGGCTCAAGTGAAAGTATTTGGCTATGGCGGTCACTGTCCCGTTCTGAGATAAAGCTGGTATGGTAGAACTCGAGCGCATCCGAAGGCTTCCATTGTAAAGCTACATAATATCCGTTTCTCACCCTTTCAAACTGGTCTTGCGTATAACGAATACCTGCAGGTACGTAAACCCGCTGATCATTATATGAGGTCGCCAGATAGGGAGGTAAAATGACGTTACTGTCGTGGGATGCTATTTTAGAATACGCAAGGTTAACCAGAACGCCGAATTCCCCCAGGTCGGTATCAATTCTGTTCGATACCATACCTGAAACCGCTGGCGTTACTTTTTCAGAGAAATCTCCGTAATCTGCTGTTATCGAAGCATCAGCCTTAAATCCTTCGAAATCAAATGGCATACGTGTTTGCAGATCTACTGTACCGGATACGCCACCTTCAATAAGATCTGCACGGCTGGCTTTATAAACAGTGACAGCTTTAAGGAGTTCAGGGCCCACATCAGCCCAATTTAGTCCGGAGCCACCGTTAGCAGAAAACACTTCACGGCCATTTATTAACGTTTTAGTTTTATTCAGTCCCCGTACCTGCACACCGGAACCTTCGAAAGCGTAACCATCCGGTGAACCTTCGGCCCCGGCACGAATCCGGTTCATAGTTACACCCGGCGTACGTTCGAGAATTTCAAGTAAGGAGGTGCTGGGCACCTTGCCTGCCTCGTCTAACACTATCGAATCACCGATAGTATCGCCGGCGCGCTTCAGGTCAATCGCATCCTGTAAAGACTGACGCTGACCGGTAACAGAAATATATTCGACATCGTCATCTGACGTATTACCGTCACTCTGTTTATTAGCCGGTAAAGATTGCTGGACGGTTCTTTCAACCGGTTTGGCATCTTCGTCATCATTACTTTGGGCCATTACGCTTGTTGTGCATGACATAACGGCTAACGATAATAGCGACAATTTAAAAGAAGGTAATTTACGTTTCTTGTTTTCCTGTGCAATCACGGGGTGAAATTTTGTTTTTTTAAAGCTAGGCATTTGCAGCCCTCCGATTTGTTTGATGGCAGGCCCCAACCTGTCAACGTGTTCCATACTGAGTTTCAGACAAACATACTTGTATACAACTTACCTGGACACGAGCATTATCAACCCAAAAAGTTAACAAATAATTTATTTTTATTAACAATGAGGTTACTTTTGTTTGAAAATTTATCGGATTTGAAGCTTTTAAATTTGATGCAACCGGAGTTTAACCTTTTGAAATTAAACTAGTCCGGAGGCAGGCGGTGAAAAAATGAAAAGTTAACATACGTAAAGTCCCTTCCCTGAAGGAGTGGACTAGACAAAATATTCAGGATGGTCGACAGGCAATCGATCCAGCACGTTGTATACCTCACGCAAATGCAAAGTCATAGCAGAGACTGCTTCTTGCCTGTTGCCAGAACGCAGTGCAGTTACAATTGCACGATGCTGTTGGATGACTCTCGCATATTGCCCGCTCATATGCAGACTAAGGTTTCGCAAACGGTCCATATGTGCCTTTTCCTGCTCTATCATATTGCTAACACGGTCAAAGCCGGTGTTGCCCGATAGCAACTGATGAAAGTCATCATCAAGTGACTGGAACAGGAGGGCATCATCAATAGCTGCGGCATCCTCCTGCCGGGCGATAATTGATTCAGCCTCATTGAATAAACGGGATTCAGTATGTTCTGCAAGATAGCTAACCACAGATACCTCAAGCGCTTCACGGATAAAACGCGCCTCTAATATAGCTTCGCGGCTGAGGCGGGATACATACGTTCCTCTTTGCGGCCGAACCTCTACAAAGCCTAAATTAGCCAATTTGATTAAGGCTTCTCTGACAGGTGTGCGGCTGACGCCGAACTGATTAGCAAGCGCAGTTTCAGAGATAAGTTGACCCGGTTCCAGTTGCATACTGACTATTGCGTCACGTATGAAACCGTAAACCTGACTTCCGGCAGGGCGACTATAATCAATTTGTTTAGCATATTCAGCCGCTTGCTCCAAAAAAAGAACAGATTTATTACTCAAAACCGTGTACCTCATACTTTACTGGTTTACCAGTATCAGTGTATCGGATGTAAACCAACCTTCACATTATTTATTGAAGCGACAAGCCTATTTTACCATTTATGACAGACACAGGAGCGTAGTTACTTTCACGTCTCTCACGCTCCTGGTTATCACTTATACGTCACCAAACAATTTATCGAAAAAGCGGCTGACAACCGACTTAGTGTCAGGTTTCGTTTTCTGAGAATATCGAATATGAAGTTTTTCCAATACAATATTGTCGTCAATTCGATATATCGTTAACTCATGAGTGCCTGGTGTCAGATTTTCCGCCCCCCATTTAAGTGTATACTTATTATTTATAACAGCATTAGCCCATGCTTTTTCTTCAGGAGTACGTTGAGCACCGCCTGTAGCGTGTAAATCAAAACTAACAATTTCTGCAGGCTTGTCATCTACAGCTATCCCGAGACGGATACCTCCACGGCCGTATGTGTCAAGAGTGGGACTTAACTCAAGTTCTACAGACGCATCACCATAATAAGGTTGCTCGATACTATAGGTAATCGAGAGGTTGTCATCTAATGTGGTTGTAGTCAGTCCCTGAGGCAGTACCATCATAGCTGCCTCAGACTGCCCAAGGTTTTCCACAGCAGTCCATCTGGCCTCTTTGGTGCCGCTAATCTTCACATAATCTTTAGTTTCAATCAGTTGCTCATCTTGTAAAAGTTGCGGTTCATGAAACGAAACTTCAATATCATTTTTACCACCGTAGATGCTGGATACAGCTGGCATAGTCTGTTGGTCAGGGTCATTCCATGTTACATAATTCATATGAACCTGGTTTATCATACCGTCCCATTTACCATTTAGTATGGAATGATATTTTTCAGTTAATGCTTTATCTTCAGCAAAACTCGTCTCGACTATACTTTTAAAATAGTTAGCTCTGGAATCACCTGCATCTACAAGCTTCTTATTCCAGGCTGCAGCAAAATACATTTCATAAAGATTGCTCAAAGACGCAACAGGCCATTCAACTAACTGAAAGAATGCCGGATAATGCTCCTCGTCAATTTTCTCTTTCACTTCTTTCATATCAGTCTCAAGCTGTTTCCACTTGCTGTAGTGCTGATAAAACTCTCCGGCTTGTAAATCAGGTACTGTGGGCTCACCTACTTCAAAAGTATCCTGATTAAGTAATTCAGGCTTCCGCATCGCAGCAAAGGTACCGTAGCGTTCCAGCAAACTGGCAATATCTTTTGCCAAATCTGCAGTAAAAGACTGTTCAGCAAATTGCATGGCATACGCCTGAAGCTCCTCCGGCCCCATTTCTTCAGGATTCCATGCCATTGTCAGAAAGAAATCTATAGGGTACTCAACAGGCTTGAGATCACCCACATTGACAACCCACAGATCTCTTGCACCACGCTCATAAGAAAGGTTCATTTGTTGCCAGACCTTGCCCACCTGCACAGTGTTCGTCCATTTATAATTCCGCGGCACGCCGACGTAATCGAAATGATAGTAAACGCCAAAACCACCTTCACGCTCTACATCTTTCACTGGCAACCGCCGAACCTGGCCCCAGTTATCGTCTGCAAATAATAGAGTAACGTCATCAGGTACGGTCATACCTTTATCGTAATAGTCCTGCACCTCTTTATAGAGGGCCCAGACCTGTGGGGTTTTTTCAGCAGGTTCGCCCGTTACGTCTTCGATGATTTTTCGCTGATCATCCACAACGGTTTCAAGTAGCTCAATTGCAGTCCCTTCTGACATTGGCTCATCCCCGTCACCACGCATGCCCACTGTGACAAGCGATTCATAAGGTTCTCCATCTCCCTTTGACATCATCCGCTCTATGCCACCTCGCCAGAATTGTTGTATGGCCTCGCGGTTAGTCTCATAATTCCACGCACCACCACCCGACGGGTTTTCAGACTTGCGATGCCACTCTGCATGTGCCCGAGTCATTGGTTCATGATGCGAGGTGCCCATAACGATACCCATATCATCTGCCAGCGAGGTATTTTTGGGGTCATCAAGATGAAAAGCTTTCCCCCACATGGCAGGCCAGATGTAATTCCCTTTAAGTCGCAAAATCAAATCAAAAACATGTTCATACATGCCGGAATTCACACCACCAAACGTTTTTTGTGCCCAACCTTTCAATGCTGGATCTTCATCATTAATAAAAATGCCGCGATAACGTACTTTTGGATGATCACTTCTGGTTCCCGCTGTAATAAAAACATTTGCATGCTGTTCAACCGGGACATCAGCAAACCAGTGCCAGGGAGAAACGCCCATTCGTTCAGAAATATCAAAGGTACCAAAAATAGCTCCCCGTCTGTCTGACCCGACAACAACTAACGCCCGACCTACCCCCGGAGCAGGATCGTCGACCACCGTTATCTGATATGCTTCCCATTTATTTCGGATGCCCGAGATATCAAGTTTTCCCTCTTTTACAAGAGAATCGATTAAAGCATCTTCCCCGGGGACTCCGATGATTATCGCTGCTTTATTCAGCATCTGCGATTCAGTGAGCTCAGATTTGCCCCCTCCAACCCTTGTTAAATCTTCCGAAAAAGATTTTGCGACTCTCTTCACGGCAGCATTAGCCCCGGGAGAGATTATAACCGGAAGAGGCTGATTATTTTTAATGAGTGGGATTCCCCCGTTATCCTTAAAACAAACGGAAGCGGGTTCGTCACATGCAAAAACACCTGTTGAAAACAGTGCACACATAAGTGATACAGATTTAATTGTCGATCTCATATAAAGCATACTCACGTCTGATTTTTGTATACGAAATGTAAACAAAACAAAATTAACAAACAATTACTAGTATACAAGTATGCATTACGTTTTTTTATTTTCTGATTTTCCCTCTCCTCGTCTCGAATAAAGGGCTTGAGAAATTTCGTAAACTGTTTACTTATTTTTTCTTTGGCTTTTAAACACCCAACTTCTCTGTATATCTTATTGAAGAATTCAGTTAGTCACATTTTATTAACAGAGAAGAATATGTTATCGCCTAAGTATTTGAAGTGCCTGGCGTTGTTGACAACAATGTTGTTGGCTTCTGCCACATCAGCTAATCAGCGCGAGAGAATAGACCTTACCAGCGACTGGCGCTTTTATCGCTATGCTGACAGTGAGATTCCTGATTCTCTAATATATGATAATCGTCCATCCACAGGGCAGTACAATGACAGCCAGGCCGCGGACACCAAACCTACTGATGCCGTAGTTACTGAAAGTGGCAACAATGCATTGAAGCCCTGGATTCTTCCTTCTGGAAACAACTTTTTGGGGGCTTCTGAAAAGCGTTATGAAAGGCCAGAGGGAAAACCGGGGAGTAATTTTCCTTTCGTTCAGGAAGGCTTTGACGACAGTAGCTGGCAAAAAGTTGATTTACCTCATGACTGGGCCATCGCTGGTCCGTTTTATAGCGGCGAGAATCCCAAGGTCGGGGGAGGCATGGGCCGCCTCCCTTCTCACGGCGTAGCATGGTACAGAAAGCAATTTTCTACCGGTGCAAATGACGCAGACAATAGAGTTTACCTTCACATCGACGGTGCCATGTCTTATTCGATGGTATGGCTCAATGGCAATCTTGTGGGAGGCTGGCCGTATGGCTACAGTTCTTATCGCCTTGACCTGACACCTTACCTTGCGAAAAATGGCAAGAATCAATTAGCTATCAGACTCGATAACCCACCGAAATCCTCCCGCTGGTATCCGGGGGGAGGAATTTATCGCAATGTCTGGTTGGAAAAAACTGCGCAAATACATGTCAGTCACTGGGGCACACAAATCATTACCCCGTCAGTTTCCGCAGATAGAGCCACCATTTCCATTGCAACAACGCTGGTGAATCACCTCTCCGAAAGCAGTGAAGTCACGCTGAAGCAAAGTATTCACGAACTTACCGGGCAAGATCTTCCGGGTGACAGCCCGGTAAAGGAGCTTCCTGAACAGAAAGTTAAACTCTCTGCGGGACAACAGCATAAAACAACAGCTTCAACAATTCTTGATAAGCCAAAGCTTTGGGGCCCGGCTCCTTACCAGACACCTAACCGATACGCACTTGTCACATCCGTGATATACAAGGGAAAAGAAATAGACCAGTACATTACTCCATTCGGGATAAGAAAATTGACGTTCAATCCCGATGTCGGAGTGCTGGTAAACGACCAGCACATACCTCTGAAAGGTGTTAATCAGCATCATGATTTAGGCGCACTGGGAGCGGCATTTAATCTTCGCGCAGCTCGCAGGCAGTTGGAATTACTTCAGGAGATGGGAGTAAATGCAATTCGCATGGCACATAATCCGCCGGCTCCGGAACTGCTTACGCTAACGGATAAAATGGGGATACTGGTATTAAATGAGTCTTTTGACAGTTGGTATAAAAAGAAGACCCCGTTAGATTTTCATCTGATTTTTGCTGACTGGCATGAACAGGATCTCAGGGCCCTTGTACGAAGAGACAAAAACCATCCTTCAGTGATTATGTGGTACATAGGAAACGAGGTGGGTGAACAATACACAGGTCAATCAGGTGCCGATATTGCCCAGACTCTGAAAGCTATCGTTAAAGATGAAGACCCTACCCGCCCGGTAACCTCTTCCATGAATTGGGCAAAAGCAGACTTCCCTTTCAGCGCAGCCATGGATTTGATTAGTCTGAATTACCAGGGGGAAGGCATTCGTCAGGCAGCGGAGTTTGAAGGAACAGAACGCATTCGCACCCCGCCATCTTATCCAGCCTTTCATGAGGCTCATCCTGATAAGGTTGTTTTGTCCAGTGAAACTGCCTCGGCGTTCAGTTCCAGAGGAATCTATTTTTTTCCTGTGACAAAAAAGGAAAGTGCTCCTGTTCGGGACGGTCTTGGAGGTAATTCGAAGATTCATCAGGTCAGCAGTTATGAGTTGCACGCCGTCGACTTTGGCTCATCTGCAGATAAAGTATTCAGATATATGGAGACCTATCCCTTTGTCGCCGGACAGTTTGTATGGAATGGTTTTGATTATCTCGGTGAGCCAACACCGTATTACGCTGCCCGCAGTTCTTATTCGGGCATGATAGACCTGGCAGGATTTAAAAAAGATCGTTTCTATCTTTATCAAAGCGAGTGGAGACCGGATTATCCGATGGCTCATATTCTGCCTCACTGGAATTGGCCGGGACGTGAAGGGGAAATTACACCGGTACATATTTTCACTTCCGGTGATGAAGCTGAACTTTTCATAAATGGAAAATCACAGGGACGAAAAAAGAAAGGCGATCTTGAATACCGCCTGCGTTTTGATGACGTCCGCTATACACCCGGCACGGTAGAGGTCATTGCCTACAAGGATGGAAAACCATGGGCAACAGACAAGGTAACCACTTCAGGTGCTCCTCACGGAATGAAGTTGCAAGCAGACAGGAAAACAATTGATGCAGATGGCAAAGATCTCTCTTTTATCACCGTCGATATTGTGGATGAAAATGGCGTCTTCGTACCAGATGCTGTGAACGAAATATCTTTTACCTTAGACGGACCGGGCCGCATCATCGCCACGGATAATGGAGACTCCACTGATTTTACTTCATTCGCTTCACAAAAAAGGCACGCTTTCAGCGGAAAACTACTTGTAATAGTGCAGAGTAACAGAGGTGAAGCAGGCGATATCACGCTTTCCGCAACGAATCCGGAACTTGGCACCTCGACGATATTACTTAAGTCAATTTAATCATATGACAGATGTGCAGGCACCGGGTCTGCATGTCTGTATCGAAACATTTCAGGAGTGTTCATGACCCGTTTAATTATCAGTATGTTTATTCTTCTGTGCTGTCCGGTCCAGGCATTGACTGTGCACCGCCTCATTTCCGATAGTGCGGTACTACAACGCAATCACATTATTCCGGTGAAGGGAACTTCAGAAAGTGAAACGGTTTCAATTTGGCTGAACGATACACTCACCGGAAAAGCCAAAGTGACCAGCGGCCAGTGGGAAATAAACTTACCAGCCAGAGAAGCCGGAGGACCTTTCACACTGAAGATTAAAGGTGACAGCGAACTGACATTCTCCGATATATATTTCGGAGATGTATTTCTGGCTTCAGGGCAATCAAACATGGAGCTTACCATGGCCAGGGTTGAAGAAGCCTACCCTGAAGATGTCAGTCAGGCTGATTTCCCTCTCATCCGTGAATTTACAGTTCCGGATAAATATCGTTTTGATGCTGAAAACAAAAATTATGAAGCTGGCAAATGGCTCACTGCTACCCCGCAAAATATCAGACAACTTTCGGCTGTAGGTTATTACTTTGCCAACAAAATCCATAACTCTCAGAATGTGCCGGTGGGCATAATAAACGCTGCCTTAGGAGGCTCTCCCATCGAAGCCTGGATGGCCAGAGAAACGCTGGCACCTTATCCTGATGAAATAGCGGCAGGTGACTTTTTCGCAAAACAAGAAAATATTATCAGAACACAGGAACAAGAACGGGAAGCAGTTGATAACTGGTATAAGACGCTGAATGATAAGGACAAAGGCATGCAGGAAACGCCCTGGTATACACCTGAATTGGATGATAGTCAGTGGCAGTCAATAGAGATGCCGGGAGATCTAAAAGGTTATGATGAGGGATTTGCCGGGGTTTGGTGGTTAAGAAAACATGTTCATCTTGACAGCGTGCCCGACCAATCTTTTATTCTGCGATTAGGTCGCATTGTTGATGCTGATGAAGCATGGGTAAACGGAGTAAAAGTTGGTAACACCACCTATCAGTATCCGCCCCGACGCTACACTGTACCGGCATCGGCATTAAAAAAAGGGGACAATGTGATCACCGTCAGAGTAACCTCCAATGGCGGCGCAACAGGTTTTGTAACAGACAAACCATACTTTTTAGGCGCTTCTGAAGGTAGCAGCATTTCTCTGGACGGTGACTGGAAGTATAAAGTGTCATACCGCACAACTGAGACCCCGGCCACCACGTTTATTCGCTGGAAACCCATGGGTTTATTCAATGCGATGATAGCGCCGGCTGCAGGCTATCCGTTATCGGGAGTATTGTGGTATCAGGGGGAGTCTAACGCTTCCCGTCCTTCCGGATACAGCGATAAATTAATAGCCATGATGGCTAACTGGCGTAGCCGCTGGGAGGCACCCGATTTGCCTTTCTTCATCATACAGTTGACAAATTTTATGGAACGGAAACCTGAGCCGGGCGAAAGTAGCTGGGCAGAACTTCGTGGTGAACAAGCCAAAGCAGCAGCCGACCCCGCGACCGCCCTTATTGTTACAATCGACATAGGTGAATGGAACGATATTCACCCTGTAAATAAGCGTGAAGTTGGCCACAGAGTGGCACTTGCCGCAGAAAACATGGTTTACCGGAAAAACGTGGACTTTAACGGACCAATAGTTAAATCAGTAAAATCTTCAGGTAAGCAAGTTGAGCTTACTTTCGACTCGCCACTGGACCATGAACGTTTTAACGATACCCCGGCCAGCTTTGCCATGGCCGGCGCAGATGGTAATTACAAATGGGCAAAGTCGACCCTTCAGGGTAATAAGGTAATTCTGTCCCATCCTGCAATCAGTAAACCTGAAAAAGTGCGTTATGCATGGGCCGATAATCCTGCTGTATCTGTTTATGACCTGAGCGGTTTGCCCGCAGCGCCTTTCGAAATGAGTGTGTCACCATAATACCTCTCAGAGACATTTCTGCGCGGGTATACCGCGCAAAAAAAACACATTGAAGTAAAAAAAAATAATACCTGTTGCATGTTGTAAAGTGAAAGTATTTACACATCGTTAACATCATGGTCACGTAATTGGCGCTTAAGCGACAGCGTGAAACCTCTAAATAGACCAGATGCTGACGGGAAAAGGTTGGGCTATGTGTACATAGCCCGGGCACATCTCAACAGGACTAATGTAATGAACAAACAGCACACGTTCAGACAATCAATAGTAAATAAAGCTGTATCAGTAATACTTGGGACGGTAGTCATTTTACCGGCGACAGCACAAACGGAAGATCCGGTCGAAGTTATAGAAGTTACCGGTTTACGCTCCAGCCTGGCTGAAGCGGCTTCGATAAAAAGAAATTCTGTAGGGGTTGTAGACGCAATTTCAGCTGAAGACATCGGGAAATTTCCGGATACAAACCTTGCAGAATCCTTACAACGGATAACCGGTGTTTCCATCAGCCGTACAAACGGCGAAGGTAACGAAATCACCGTGAGGGGCTTTGGCGGCGGCAACAACATGATTACCCTGAATGGTCGGATGATGCCTGCAGCACAAACCTATGGCGGTGGTAGCGGAGCAGACGGTACGACCCGTGGAGGTAGTACCCGCGCTTTTGATTTCGCTAACCTGGCATCTGAAGGCATACGGGGCGTTGAGGTATATAAAACCAGCAAAGCAAATATCGCTACTGGTGGCATTGGTGCAACTGTGAATATCAAAACGGCACGCCCTCTTGATGCCCCCGGCTTTCGCTCCACCATAGGTGCAAAAGCAGTGCATGATACCACTAACCGTGCAGGTGATGATGTTACACCAGAGCTCTCCGGTTTAATCAGCTGGACTGATGATGACGCAAAATTTGGCGTGTCTTTAACGGGAAGTGTACAGGAACGTCATTCAGGATATGTTGGCGCAACAGTTAACGACTGGAACATCGGAACCTGGGGCGACCCTAACGATCCGGACACCCTGTTTAACAACAGCGGGGATATATATGAAAACGCACCTGAAGTGGGTCAGCTTTATGCCCGTCCCAACGATTTGCGCTATGCATTTTCGGATACAGAAAGAACGCGTACCAACGCACAGTTAACTCTGCAATACGCTGCCTCAGATAACCTTGTTGCGACCCTGGATTATCTTTATGCAGAGAATGATATACAGGAGCATCGTGGTGAAATAGGCAACTGGGTGCAAAACGGCTCCAACGTAACTGCTGTGGTATTTGATGACGGTCCCATTGCAACACCTATCTACATTGCAGAGTCTTATCCCGGTACCGTGGACGAAGGTTATGAACAACAATGGCGCGAACAAACTAATACACTCAATTCTGTAGGTATTAATCTTGAATATTTCGCCTCTGACAATCTTCTGCTGTCGCTTGATGCTCATAATTCCAAAATGGAAAGTTTGCCTACAGGTCCCAGTGACAATGCTGCCTCAGGTGAGATTGCTGTTGGTATAGGCTCCCCTACTGTTACTTCCCGCGAGTGGTGGTTCGATACGGAACTGCCGACATACCGGAATGTTTACGATGATAGTGCAAGAGGAAACGGGAACGGTGTAGTTGACGCCGGAGATGTTGGTTCATCGATTTTACGCTTCAGACACGCTTCTCAGGAAACAGAAATAAGTCAATTAAAACTTGACGGTAAATGGATGTTTGACAGCGGGGAATTTGATTTTGGTGTTGAAACCAGAGCTATGGAAATGATTGCGCGGCAGACGGCCGGCGACAATATGACACTAGGCAACTGGGGCATAGCGAATCCGGGAGAATTTTCCGAAGGACTCCTTCAACCTCTCGATGTAGCCGGTCTGTTTGATGACTTTGACACCGGGCAAAGTCAGGGAATGGGTTTTGTCGCTGATCCTGTAGCCTTAGCCCGTGAGGGGTTAGCACTCTACCCTTCAGATGCTAATTATTTCGGTGTCAGCAATATTTTCTCAACCAACGATGTGGTTAAAGAAGACACTATGGCCGCATATTTTCAGGTTGCACTGAGCGGCGAACTTGGCAATATGCCAGTTAACTTTTTGGCCGGAGTCCGTTACGAAAAAACCGATGTCACTTCAACATCTCTGGTCACGCCACCCAGTTATCTGATCTGGGAAAACAACAACGACTTCAGTCTCTATACCGATCCTGATACAGATACAATTCCGCTGTCTGTGGACGCTGATTATGATCACGTGCTCCCCAGCTTTGACTTCGATGTTATGCTAACAGATGAGGTGAAAGCCAGATTCTCTTATAGCAAAACTATCGCCAGAGCAGGTTATGGTGATTTGCGGGTATCGCCCAGCGGTTTCGGTACATCAGGCTCGACACTTAACGGCACCAGACCCACGGCCAGTTCATCTAACCCTGCACTACTCCCTCTTGAGTCAGATAATTTTGATGTTTCAGCGGAGTGGTATTTTGAGGAAAACAGTTACGCTTCAATAGGCTTCTTCGAAAAACGTGTGGCTAACTTTATCGGGACAGGCCAGGAAGATCGCACATTTTTTGACATCCTCGATCAGACTAACGGACCACGGGCATTGGCGGCTGCGGAAGCGCTCAGAGACCGCGGTTATGCAGTGGATGATACCTCACTTTTTGCCATGATGGTTCTGCTCGAACATCCCGAAGCATTCCCCAACGGCGCGGATGACTACACCGGTTCATCAGAACAGTTATTACAACTGGGGGAAACACCGGGATGGGATATCGTGCCTGAAGAAGGCGATCCTGAAATGGTGTTCAGAACCAGCTTGCCTCAAAATAACCGTGAAGCCAAACTTTACGGAGCAGAACTTGCTGTCCAACACTTCTTCGGAGAGTCCGGCTTCGGTTTCCAGGCGAACTATACCCTGGTTCGGGGCGACATCGGATTTGATAACAACGGAAGCCCGGATGTGTCACAGTTTGCTCTTGCCGGCCTGAGTGACACTGCCAACTTTGTTTTTATTTACGACAAAGACGGTCTGACAGCGCGGGTAGCTTATAACTGGCGTGATGAATATCTGAACCGCATAAACTATCGCGGCTCAAATAATCCCACTTACGTTGAAAGTTATGCGCAGATAGATGCTAACGTGAGTTACGCCATTAATGAACAACTCACAGTGTTTGTTGAAGGTATTAATATTACCGGAGAGAACCGTCGCGAGCATGGGCGTACTGAAAACCAGTTGTGGTATCTGGAAGATCTGGGAGCCCGCTATCAGCTAGGCGCCCGTTATAACTTCTGACAATAATAGCTAGCCGCGGCCGGAAGAGACGCCGGTTGCGGCTGTATATCTGAATAAATGGAAGTCCTGTGGCAAAACTACAATTACTCAATAACCTTAACCATAAAGATTTACGGGTTTTTACCCGTTACGGGGCGCAATATGGCGATAACGTTGGCTCCGTACTTACTTTTCCTGTCGAGTATGACGATCTGCACAAAGAATACCCTGTTTTACTGCGCAGACATCCCACACACGGTCTGCAATCAGTAGCATTACTCGGTTTTTCTGCACAGGAAAATCTTTTTCTGAATGATCTCTACCCTTCACCACCGTCAGCAGGCAGCTGGATGGCCCGCTATGTGCCGGCAATGATTGCAAAAGGCCCGTTTATGATTGGATATCAGCAACAGGACGGCCAATCTGAGCCGGTTATACATGTTGATATGGACCATCCCAGAATCTCACATGATGCAGCCGGAGGCACTGCTGTATTCTTACCCAAGGGCGGCCAGAGTGGTTATTTGCAAAAAATAGCTTCAACACTCCAGCGGCTGGATACAGGTCAAAAAGAAGCGGATTTATTCTACCGGGAAATGGATCACCTGAATCTACTTGTGCCCGTTAACTTTACTCTTACATTGAATTCAGGAGAGAAAATCTCCGTTGAGGGTCATGAGACTATTTGCAGTGAAACGTTCGCATCTTTACCTTCACATTCACTGTCAGAACTGCACCGGAAAGGCTGGTTGAATTATATAATTTTTCTTCAGTCCTCGCTGGCAAATATGAATTGGCTCATTGAAATGAAAAATGCAATGGAGATTGTCAGGACGTGAACGAGCGACAGTGGCTTCCTGTCGAGGAGACAGCGCATTTAACCCCGACGTCAATCCCATCAGACCTGATTTTAAGACATAAACCCCTGGTTATGCGTGGTTTAGTTCAGTCATGGCCCGCAGTGAAGGATTCCGGCGATGTGCCCCGTCTGATAAACAGAATCAAGCAGGCATATAATGGCAGGCCGGCAATGATATACCAGGCTCCGCCCGGCGTTTCCGGCCGGTTCGCCTACGGCCCTGATTTGACGCACTTAAACTACGAAAGTGTATACGGCAGCGTTTCAACTATGCTTGATGAAATTACAGAAACGTTGAACGAGGCTAATCCACCTTCCCGCTATGTTGCTTCGAACCAACTTCAAACCCACTTTCCCGGACTGTTATGTGAACATTCACTAAGGTTACCACCGGCAATTACCCACCCGGAAGCTGCTCCGCCCTTAGCAAGTATCTGGATGGGGAATCATTCCATCGCCTGCGCCCATTTCGACGCGCTGGAAAATATTGCCTGTTGTGTAGCCGGAGAAAGGCGCTTTAATCTTTTCCCCCCTGAGCAGATTAAGCATCTTTATCCCGGTCCGCTTCATATTACCCCGGGGGGACAGCCTGTGACGCTGGTAGATATACACAACCCCGATTTACAAAAATTTCCTGAGTTTGCCCGCGCGCGGGAACATGGCTATGAAGTTACTCTCAAGCCCGGCGATGCTATCTATATCCCGTCCATGTGGTGGCATCAGGTAGAAGGTCTGCATGCTTTCAACATTATGATCAACTACTGGTGGAGTATGGCACCGGACTACCTTGCAGGAGGCATGAGTGCTCTGCTGCACAGTATACTGGCCATCAGAGATAAACCGGTTCACGAAAAAAAGGCCTGGAAAGCCATATTCGATTATTACATTTTCTCCGCCAGTGAGAGTAATACGGACCATATTCCCGAAGAGGCAAAAGGTCCCCTCGCTACACTGGATGAGAATACAGCAAGGCAACTCAGAGCCATATTAATACGACAGTTAAATCAATAGGTTTCGCCAATGGATTCAAACACCCAATCAGAGAAAACCCGCGTTGTCATTGCCGGTGGTGGTACTGCAGGCTGGTTGACTGCCGCAGCACTTGCAAAAAAGCTGGGGCCGTTAGTGGACATAACACTGGTTGAATCTTCTGATATTTCGACTATTGGGGTTGGTGAGGCGACTATCCCCCCTCTTCGCGTTTTTCACCAGTTGCTGGGAATTAATGAAGCTGAATTTATGCGGGCGACCTCCGCGACCTTTAAACTGGGCATTCAGTTCACTGATTTCGGCGATAAACAAACTGAGTATATTCACTCTTTCGGGCAAACCGGGCAATCAGGCTGGCTGGCTGAATTTTTCCATTTCTGGAGAGAGGCTCACGAAAGAGGCATACCCGGAGAATACGGAGAATACTGTCTGGAGCTGGAAGCGGCCAAAGCTAATAAATTCTTCACCTCAACGCAAAATTCTCCTCTCAACTACGCCTATCATCTTGATGCCGGAGCTTACGCTGCCTATTTGAAAAAAATAGCCGTTAACTCTGGCATCACTCATATTGTTGATAACATTGAAGCGGTCAACCGTGCCCCGTCTGGAGATATTTATGCGCTTTTACTCCGGCAGCAGGGGTTGTTAACGGGTGATCTCTTTATTGACTGTACAGGGTTTAAAGCTCTGCTGATTGGTGAAGCCCTTAACACCGGATATGAAGACTGGTCTCACTGGCTTTTCTGTAACCGGGCTCTGGCCGTACAAACTGAATTGGCTCCGCCATTAAAGCCCTATACAGTAGCTTCTGCTCATGAAGCAGGGTGGCGCTGGGAAATACCTTTACAACACAGAATGGGCAACGGATTCGTTTACAGCAGTCAATTCCTCACAGATGAACAGGCTGAATTGCAATTTCAGAAGACGCTGAATTCTGCCCCACTGCAAACAATTCGTCGCATAGAATTTAAAACTGGCAGACGTGACCATGCCTGGCAACACAATTGTGTTGCTATCGGGCTTTCTGCGGGTTTCGTTGAGCCCATGGAGTCTACCAGTATTCATTTAATAGTAACGGGTATAACGCGGCTTATGCAGCTGTTTCCTTACAGGGGAGATGCTACCCGCCTGCGTAATGAATATAACAATCAAACGCGGGCCGAAATAGAGAAGATACGTGATTTCATTATATTGCATTATCATGTAACAGAACGGGACGATTCTGAATTCTGGAAAATGTGCAAAAAAATGAACATTCCGGACAGTCTGGCTGAACGTATTGAATTATTTAAAGAACATGGTCATGCTTTTCAGAAAAACGGTGAGTTGTTTCGCGTTGATTCCTGGACTCAGGTAATGCTCGGACAAGGAATTTTGCCGGGCTCCTGGCATCCCGCAGCAAAAATGATGAGTAGCGGGCAACTTAGCGCAGCTATGGAAAAAGGCAAACAGGAAATTAAACAACGGGTAGCACAGTTACCCGGGCACGAGATATTTGTCAGTCAGTATTGTGCGTCAGTGAAGCATTAGAACGCTTACATTCACAGTGACATTCGCAAAAACAAAAAAAGCACCTATGGTGCTTTTTTTACTATTACTTTGTAGGCCAGCTTTGGTTGGCCATTCCGGTCAAATAGTAACGGATAATCCACCCGTCCACGGACAGGCCAGTTATTTCGCCAGGATTCATCATCAGACGTTCCCCAAAGCGTCACCCTGTCAATATGTGCAGCATATTTCACAAACAAGGAGAAAAGACCTTCATAGACATCAGCTAATCTCATTTGCTCTGACTCTGGCAATCCGTTTCTGTAGGGGTCGTACAATGGATCAGCCACATACCGTTGATTTACGTTTGCACCCTCAAAAGATTCCTCCGGGACGGGTAACACTGACACGTCCAGTTCTGTCAGAGAAACCTTAGTTCCCGCGCTGATAAGAGTCTTGATGCTCTCTTCAACAGCGCTCAGCTCCGGATAAAATAATGAGTAGTGGCCCTGCATCCCCACTGCGGAAATATCGATTCCGGCGTCGGTAAGCTGGTGTATCAGCCTGACTGCACCAGCCACTTTTTCGGGCTTATATAAATTAAAATCGTTATAGTACAACTGAGCATCAGGATCTGCTTCCCTGGCAAAACGAAAAGCCTGAATCAGGTAGTCATCGCCAATAATTCTTCTCCAGGGAGTATCACGTAAACTTCCATCGTCGTTTAAAGCCTCATTCACCACATCCCATCCCAGTACTCTCCCTTTATAGCGACCTGCAACGGTATAAATGTGTTCTTTCATGCGCTCCAGTAAATGCTTTCTGCTGATCTCAGCGCCTTTTTCATCTTTAAAAACCCACTCTGGTGTTTGCTGATGCCAGATCAACGTATGGCCAATGACTGAAGCTCCGCATCTGTCTGCCAGCTCGAACAGCTTATCTGCCAGGGTGAAATCGAATTCCCCGTCACGGGGCTGCAAGGACTGCCACTTCATAGCATTTTCTGCAGTGAAGGCATTGAATTCCTTACAAACCGGTGTATCTGTAGCGGGTAACGCTTTACTCAAAGTATCGTTACTGATGGCTGTGCCTGTGAGAAATTGATCATGGTAGGCTTCAGCCAGTTCTTGTGCACAAATTGACGGACTCGCGGTAATCACTCCGCATAACATTACCAATATAACTTTCGCTTTTTCCAAAATGTTGTCCGCCTTAATTGATGTTGATACTTGCCTGCGCGATGCGTGTTCCATCGACATAGCCCGGCTGACCATCACCGGCGAATATATTTAATTTTCCCTTATAAGCGACCCTGCTACCTTTATCGTTTATGTATGTCAGCTCTGAGGCTGGTACGGTTAATGATACGGATGCTTTGGTCTGATTTTCCAAAAATGTGCGGGTGAATCCTTTTAAGCTTATACGTGGAGTACCTGCAGGCGCATCCGGCATCTGCACATACAACTGTGTCACCTGCTCTGCATCGTACGGCCCCATATTTTGCAGACTGACTGTAATTTCCAGATCACTTCCGGAATTCAAATTCGCAGGGGTTTTCAAGTCACTGTATTGGATTTCACTATAGCCCAGTCCATGCCCGAACGGGTATAAGACCTCGCCTTCGAAGTAGCGATAGGTACGGTTAGCCATTGAATAATCATCAAACTCTGCAAAACCATCGAGATTTTTATAGAAGGTCACCGGTAATCTTCCTGAAGGATTTACTTCACCCCACAAAATTTTGGCAAGCGCTGTACCAGCTGCTTCACCCGGATAAAATGCCTGGATAATCGCATCAGCGTGTTCATCTTCCCAGTTTAAGGCCATCGCACTGCCACTAAAATTAACGACCACTACCGGCTTTCCGATTTTATGTATAGCTTTAATTAATGCCTGCTGCTCCGCCGGCAAATCAATCCGTGAGCGATCGCCATAGTTGAAGCCGTCCAGCTTAACCGGCATCTCTTCGCCTTCAATACGGGGAGATATACCTACCGCCATCACAATTACATCTGCCTGTTGAGCAACGCTTTCAGACTCAGCCAACAAATCGGTGGAAACGTTCACCCAGCGCATTTGCCAGTCGCGTAAATGACTATAAGCCGTATTCGCTATAGTGTTCACAGAAAATATATGCCGGATTTCCAGGTCGTAAGACACGCCCGCCTCCAGTTCAACACTTCCGTTTATACGGCGTCCTTCGATGGATATCTCACCGGCGCCGTCAAAGCGATATTCTCCGGATTTCTCCGGGATCAGAACTGCTTTCAACACCATGCCATAGTCTTCAGCTATTTTGTTGGTCACAGGAGAATGGGTTTTGCGAAACGAGAGAGAGTCTAATACTTCACTACTAACGGGCCCGCCGGACATTTCGACAGGGAAATGCGGACGGGAAAAGTCAGACATTTTACCCTGCGTAACTTCGAAATATTCAGCTTGAGCACCGGGTACTAATCGTCCATCTTTGTCGTTATGATATAAAACAGTGTTATCCAGAACCTGCCAATGCCCGTATACGTCAGCAATTAATGCGCTGCCCGCTGAATAGGCAACATTATCCACGCCGGCATAATTTCTGATCCCCTCCAGAGCAGTCACCGGGTTTACCGGTAATCCGTTGTAGTTCCCCACCAATACATCAGGATTGTCTGCATTAGGGCCAATAACTGCGACTTTAAGTCCCTTTTTCAGAGGCAGAATCCCGTCGTTTTTGAGCATTACCAGAGATTTCTCAGCAGCTTGTAAGGCTTTTGAAAGATGAGACTCTGAACCAACAGATTCAGAAGGTATTGATGCAAAGGGCACATCTTCATCGGGATCAAACATGCCGAGTTTAAAGCGGGTTTTAAATAGCCTGCTTACCGCCTGGTCTATTAACGACTCATCAATAAAACCTTTCTGTACCGCAAAGATGAGGTTAGCAAAACTGCTTAACCGCCCAGTGCCGCAATTCAGATCGGTTCCGCTGGTTACTGCCCAGGCAGCTGCAGCTGCAGGAGATGCAGTGACGTTGTGTGCCTTAGGATCGTAAAAATCAGCTATAGCACCACAGTCTGACATTACATGACCATCGAATCCGTATTTACCTCTCAGAATTTCTTTCAGAAGCATATCGGAACCACAAGCAGGCGCATCATTCACACGATTGTAAGCGCACATAACTGCTTCGACATTTGCCTCTGTAACAGCCTTTTCAAAAGCTGGCAGGTAAGTCTCGTAAAGGTCTTTATCTGAAACAACATAATTGTCAGAATGGCGGGAAATCTCAGGGCCGTTGTGAACAGCAAAGTGTTTAGCTGTTGCTGCAGTTTTTAAATACTTATCATCATTGCCTTGCAGACCGGTGATAAAAGAAACGCCAAGTTCTCCTGTGAGATAGGGATCTTCGCCGTAGGTCTCCTGACCTCTACCCCACCGCGGATCGCGAAAAATATTTATATTCGGGGACCAGTAAGTCAGACCGGTGTAACGATAACTAAGTCCGTCCTGTTTAAATTCGTGGTGCTTCGCTCTACCTTCGTCGGAAATCACCGTAGCGACCTGATTCAAAAACGCCCTGTCCCACATCGCCGCCAACCCGATTGCCTGTGGAAACACTGTCGCTTCTCCGGCTCTGGCAACACCATGTAACGCTTCATTCCAATAGTCATACGCCGGTACTCCCAGCCGCGTGATGGCGGGGGCATCGTTGTACATCTGTGCAACTTTTTCCTCCAGCGTCATACTTTCTACCAGTGCCTTAACCCGGCTATCAAGTGGAAGTGCCGTATTCAGATAATCCGGCTGATTGTGACCCGTTGACTCAGCACGCACAACTTGCTGAGAGTGAACTTTAGTGCAGGATGCCAATGTTAAGGCAAGGGGAATTAATGCCAGTGCAAATCGCTTTTTAAAAGAACTGACAGCAGGTTTGACGTCTTCCATGTAACTCATGATTTTCTCACATTTGTAAACGATGAGAACACGATACCCCAACACTATTCGTGAACAAGCGGACCACTTCAAAACGTAAATAAGATGTAAAAAAACGCCATCAGAGCACGAATAAAATTGAGATGAAGTCCCGCTGAAGGATTTCTACCAGTTCCACAAAGTGCCATCCTCCAAACGATTCACAGGCAGCATTGCCCGCTTATAGGGATATTTTTTCGCAAGCGATTCGTCAATATCCACACCATGGCCCGCTGACTCTCCGGGAGTGAAAAAACCTCTTTCAAATTTATAATCGAAAGTGAATACTGACTCCATCTCTCGCGTATATGGCATATGCTCCTGAATACCAAAATTTGGTACCCAGTAATCAAAATGCAATGCCGCGCCCATACACACAGGCGACAAATCCGTTGCGCCATGAAACCCTGTTTTAACGTGATACAGACTCGCAAAGTCGGCTAATCTTCGCATTTGAGTAATGCCACCCGCATGCACCAGCGTCGAACGGATATAATCGATATATTGCTCTTGTATTAAAGAGCGGCAATCGTGAATGGAATTAAATACCTCTCCTACTGCCAGAGGTGTAGTCGTATGCTCACGAATTAAGCGAAAGCTCTCCTGATTTTCTGCAACAACGGCATCTTCCATCCAGAACAGATGGTACGGCTCCAGTTCCTTACCAAGCCGGGCCGCTTCAATAGGCGTTAAGCGGTGATGTACATCATGTAACAAGTGAATGTCGTCGCCATACTGGCTGCGGACGGCGCCGAAAAGTTTAGGCATAAAATTCAGATACTTATGCGTACTCCATACACTTTCTGATGGAAGGTCAGCGTCTGCCGGTTCATATTTTCTGCCATCTTTGGCAACACCGTAAGTACTTGCCAGACCCGGGATCCCTGACTGCACCCGTACTGCCTGATACCCTGCGTCAATGGCTTTACCAACGGCATCCAGGGTCGACTCGATACATACGCCGTCAGCATGGGTATAAGTCATGATCCTGTCGCGACTACGCCCGCCCAATAATTGATAGAGAGGCAGGTTGGCTATTTTGGCCTTAATGTCCCATAACGCAATGTCGACGGCAGCAATGGCAGTCATTCCCACGGGGCCACGCCGCCAGTAAGCGCCGCGATACAAAAACTGCCAGAGATCTTCTATACGTTGCGGATCTTTTCCGATAAGAGTAGGAATAATATGATCTTCAAGATAGCTGACAACGGACAATTCTCTACCGTTAAGTGTTGCGTCTCCGACGCCATACACCCCCTCATCAGTCATCACTTTCAACGTTACAAAATTGCGGCCGGGCGAACACACAATGACCTTAGCGTCGATAATTTTCATCGACTGACTCCTTAAAAAAAATAATATACAGTGAACATTATTGAGACCATGTCAGCCCTGACCCGGAGCATGGGGAAAAGATCTTGCTTTCAATTCGGCAAGTGAGTGTTTTGGTGTAAACCACTTTGCCGGTATGGGACGCTCAGAAAATTGTTGAAAATACAGCACACATGCATCACGCCACCAAATTGCTTCTTTCTCCTGAATATCCAGCGCCATCTGTACCTGACGGAATTGCAGAGGGTCAATCTGTCCTTCTAAATCATCCCATTTAGCGGCCATTTCACTAACTTGTTCTGCGCCCTGAAAATAGCGGTAAACCAACTCATCCCACAATGGACGGCCGCTGGATTCAACCTCAAAATCCCAGGGCAAGTGGTGAAACCAGAGCAGATATTTTTCGGGTGTACTTTGGGGATTTGACCACAGCTCCTTTAAAGGTGAAAAATATTGTTCTGTGGCATTCACGCCCTCGGGTGTACGGTCAAACCCGATACCGTCTTTCGCCGCACGATGATAGTAAGTCGAATTCCAGTCATCCCGTCCGAGACTATCAACCCAGGGACCTGGTCCGTAATGATGGCCAGCTCCCATGATGTGATGTAAGCCTAACGGTGTCATGACATCTACCACGGTTTGATGGCTGGTCATCATCATATTCGTGATAGCTGCCACTGCGTTCTTTTCATTGCTGAGTGTCATACGCACCCAATCTTCTGCGACCTCTGACGCTTTGCTTTCAGGATCCCAGGCCATGCGACCAAACACATACCAGTTCGACTGCAGTATGATATGCCCTGTCCAGTTGCGGTCAGTGCCGATATTCGACACGCCCGCCATGCCGCTAATCCTATGGTCAAACAGTTCACCATCGATAACTTTAGCAACCGTACTCCCTTCACCCTTTGCATATGTATCAGACTGCAGAACCTCCTCATACATTGGGCCCAGATAAACAAAATGTGTACTGAATCCCAAATATTCCATAGTAATTTGGAACTCCATCATCAGTGGTGTTTCTGGCATAGCACCGAATAAAGGACTAAAGGGTTCCCTGGGTTGAAAATCAATCGGGCCGTTTTTTACCTGAACCAATACGTTTTCATCAAACTTTCCGTCAAGAGGTGTGAACTCTGAATACGCTTGTTTGGAGCGCTCTTCGCCTTTCTCATTGGCGTAGACAAAAGCTCTCCACATAACATTTCCAGCAAACGGAGCCAGTGCCTTCGCAAGCATATTCGCACCTTGTGCATGAGTACGGCCAAAATCCCCCGGCCCGGGTTGTCCCTCAGAATTCGCCTTTACCAGGAATCCGCCGAAGTCGGGTATATCAGCATAAATCTCTGCCACTTTATCCTTCCACCACTGCTGAACTTCGGGATCCATTGGATCTGATGTGGACAAATTACCAATGAGTTGCGGCGAACTGAATTTCACAGATAGATAAACCTTAATTCCATAAGGTCTGAACAGATCAGCCAGTACTTTCACCTTCTCAAGATAATGGGGAGTCAATATGAGAGGGTCCGCATTGACATTATTAAGTACTGTGCCGTTGATACCAACTGACGCGTTGGCTCTGGCATAATCAACATACCGCTGATACCGGTATTCAGGTAATTTGTGCCAATCCCAAATAGACTGCCCCGCATATCCACGCTCTACATGGCGATCAAGATCATCCCAATGATTGAGCACTCTTAAGGAAATTTTTGGGGCCGATATGATATTAAGTGCATGCAAAGGCTTGTGTAACTGTACCTCTTTCAGAAGTCTGAATACCCCGTAAAGCGCCCCGGCATCAGTGTTAGCCAGCACCACTATTTTTGTTTCATTGTTATCCGTAACTTGTTTAACAATGTAACCTTCCCCTTCTGCCCGGCCAATATTGACGGAATACCGCTCAGCGAGTTGAGTTGCATTTTCACCACTGGCCACGAGTAAAGTGGCCTCGTCCGCACCCACATGGCGGGAACGATTTATCATGTTACCAAGAGCGAATTGTAGTTCTTCTCTGGCGACCTGCATGGTGTCTGAATCACCGTAGACATGGTAATTTCCTAGCAATGCAGTATAACTTTTTACCAGCTCAGATTGCTGTATAGCATCGTATTTGAGCCAGAGACGGTATCCATCTTCTCCGTGGAACAAATTTGAAGCAAATCCGCATTGTGACACTAGCAGGAAAAAAACGATCAGATACTTCATAACGTCCTTAAAATATTTTACGCGTAATATTAATCCGGCAACAATAAGGCATCCTGAGCAGCAGCATAACTAACCTTATTTCATGAAAACCAAGAGTTAACCTCATATAAATTCATTGTTAATAATAAGGTAACTACCTCATACTTTTTTTATGAAAAATGTTTATTGCCTTTGTGTTTTTTTGAGTTATCCCACTCACGTTGCTTCAAAAGTCTGAATCTTTACCAAAAAAAAGCCAGCGACATGCGCTGGCAAAATGGGAACTTGCATTCAATGGTTTATCTGAAGAAACAGATTACCCCTCCATATTTTCGAGCTCTCTGCCCTTCGTCTCGTGTATGAAACGAATGACAAATATGACTGAAAGCAATGCGAAAAATGTATACAGCCCGTATGCGCCGGCCAGGCCGGTCCCTGCCAACAATACTGGAAAGGAAATAGTAATCATAAAGTTACACGTCCATTGCACAAGACCGCTGACAGCCAGGCCGGAACCTCGTATCTGATTCGGAAACATTTCACCCAGCATAACCCACATAACCGGTCCCCAGGACATATTAAAGAAGAAGACATACAGGTTCGCAGAAACCAGGGCTAATGTACCCCACTCTCCAAGTATGAGTTTGCCGCCGGCCCCCTGAGAGGCATTCATAAAAGCGACTACCAGCACACCGAGAGTCAGAGTCATGCCTATCGATCCCCACTTCAGCAAGGGTTTGCGTCCAATTTTATCAATGACCAGGAGGGTCAACACACAAGCTGAAATACTGATAGCTCCGCTTAGAACGTTGATAAGTAACGCGTCAGACTCAGAAAAGCCAACGGCCTGCCATAGCACTGCTCCATAGTAAAAAACTACGTTAATACCCACAAGTTGCTGGAATGCAGCCAGACCCAGACCCACCCACACAACCGGGCGCACTCTGCCGGCTGTTTTATCAAACAGATCCTTTAGTTGTGGACGATGGTCGTGAGAAAGTGATTTTTTTATTTCAATGAACTTTTCTTGTGCAGCATCTTCGCCAAGCAGCTTCCTGAGCACTTTTCGGGCGCGTTCTGGCTGATTACCCGAAACAAGAAACCTTGGACTCTCAGGAATAAACCATAGCATTACGAAAAACAAAGTAGCCGGAATCAGCTCTATCCAGAACATCCAACGCCATGCTTCAAAATTTAACCACAATTTATTTGTCGAGCCTGCCGCTTCGCCGGCAAGAATGTAGTTACTTAAAAATGCTGAGAACAAACCACTCAGAATAGCAATTTGCTGAATACTCGTCAGCATTCCCCGGTACCGGGCAGGAGAGACCTCCGAGATATAAGCTGGTGCCATTACCGAAGCAGCCCCGACAGCAAGGCCGCCTGCTACACGATAAATTACAAACTCAAAAGAGGATGTAGCAACACCTGAGCCCCAGGCACTCACAATGAACAATACCGAAGAGATAATCAGTAAAGTTCTGCGGCCATATTTGTCAGCAAAACGACCAGCAAAGAAAGCGCCGGCTGCGCATCCTAGTAACATGCTGGATACATTAAACCCGGTTCCGGCGCTTTGTGAGTTAAATGCCTTTTGCAGCCCGTCAACTGTGCCATTAATGACACCACTGTCAAATCCGAAGAGAAAACCACCGATGGTTGCAACAATACTAATAAACACAACAAAACTAATATTGTCTTCCGTGGCTTTATCCATACTTGCCGTCTGAGCAGTTGATTCCAACATCACTTCTGCCCTAAGTAAGGATCAATGGTTACGATAGAGCCGTCCGGATTATAGGTAAGCTCTGTCATTTTCACACTTCGCAGGTGAGTTTGACCATCTGATAATGAGCTATCGTGATAGAACAGGTACCACTTTCCTTTGAACTCAGCGATTGAATGATGATTGGTCCATCCTAGAACAGGCTGCAGAATCACCCCCTGATAAGTAAACGGGCCATACGGATTGTCACCCGTCGCATAAACAATTTTATGCGTATCACCTGTAGAGTAAGAGAGATAATAATTACCCTTATATTTGTGCATCCAGGCTGCTTCAAAGAAACGGCGATCGTTATCTCCTTGCAAAATTGGGTTACCTTCTTTATCCAGCAAATCAATTTCTTTAGGTGTTTCTGCGTAGGACAGCATATCAGCGGCCATTTTCGCTATACGAGGTTTTACCGCTGGTGCATTATCTGCGGGATAGACATCTTCAGCATTATAGGAACCGCCTTCATAGCGTTGTAGTTGTCCTCCCCATATGCCTCCGAAGTACATGTAATAAGCCCCGTCATCGTCCTTAAATACGGCAGGGTCCATGCTGTAGCTTCCCTCAATGGGTTTAGCCTCTGGCACGAAGGGGCCTTCAGGTTTGTCACTTGTGGCAGCACCGATATGAAAAACATCGTTTTTGTCTTTAAGGGGGAAGTAGAGGTAATAAGTCCCGTCCTTATAAGCTGCATCCGGAGCCCACAATTGTCGACCGGCCCAGGGAATATCCTTCACAGATAAAGCCACACCGTGATCTGTCACTTCACCGCCGACCTCATCCATACTGAGTATATGATAATCACGCATGTCAAAATGATCACCATTGTCATTTTGGGGAATCCCTGATTCCACATCGTGTGACGGGTAAATGTACAGGCGTCCGTTGAAAACATGTGCAGAAGGATCTGCGGTATAAATATGTTCAACAAGAGGATCGCTTAATCCACTTTTTACTGAGTTTTTATCTCCGGAATGTTTTTGAACCGGAATATCTTTGTCTTCAACATCTTGTTGTTGTGGCTGACACGCTGTCAGAACGAGTGCAGACAGGATCGCTGAAAAGGTTAAAGAGAGTTTAGGTTGAAACGTCATATTACGCTCCCTGTTAGTGATGAAAAGTGCATAGCCCGATAATGCAGGGAGAGTAAATTAACGGCAATATCAACGGCTGCGAAAACGATAAAAAGACAACGAGGTAATGAATAACATAAACTTCACAACACTATTTTTCCTATCACAGCCATCACCACTATAAATTATCTATTTGAACCAAATGGTTGCAAGAACAAAAATAGTGTAAGAACGCGTTCTCCAGAAGGCGATGTTACCTTAATGTTAAGCTCACTTAATTTACCTTAGCGGGATTTCAAAATCTGGCGCTACAATGACATAAGCCCCTCAATGCAGATTCTGGAATATTTATTTTTTCTTTTATTTGTATTTAAAGGGATAATGATGTTCACGATGTTCGTCTGTAGTTTAGACGTATTACCCGTCACCATTAAAGGAAATGAAGAGGTGCTATAATGTCTGATACTGAGTCCCTGTTAGATTCCCTCAATACGCTTGTCTGTAAAGCGAACAAGGACGGATATTATACTTATCTGAATAACTATTGGGTCGTCAGTTTAGGCTGGAGTCTCGATGCACTGAAGAACCAGCCCTTTTTATCCTACGTACACCCTGAGGATCGGGCTGACACCAGCGCCACGATGGCGGCACTTTTCAATAGTAAACGCACTGTTGAGGGTTTTCGGAACCGCTACAAAAGTATCTCAGGTGAAGATGTCTGGCTTGAGTGGTTTGCAAAAGCCACCTCAGATACCGAAATAGTCGCATCAGCGACTATTATCACCGGGAAGGTGGTATTAGAAGAAGCAGACAGAAAACAAAAAGCTTTGTTGCAACAAGCTGAGTTGATTGCTTCCTTAGGACACTGGAGTGTTGACGTTGTAAATGAAAAGGTATTTTGGTCCGATGAGATATACCGCATTCACGGCGTTAGTAAAAGTGATTATGAACCATCGCTGCAATCTGCCATCGATTTTTACCATCCGGACGATATTTCTATCGTCCAGAATCACGTTAATGAGGCAGTCGAAAAAGGAGAAGGTTGGGAAGTAAAATTAAGAATTGTCCGTCCGTCCGGTGAAATACGACATGTGCATAGTAAGGGGATGGTAGAACATGACGCGACAGGAAGTATTAGTTCTATTTTCGGTACATTTCAGGATGTAACTGATCGGGTTAAAAAATCTCTGGAGCTGGAAGCAGCAAAAAGAAAGGCCGAAGTTGCGAATATTGCCAAAAGTCGCTTTCTGGCCTCAATGAGCCATGAGATTCGTACACCTATGAATGGTATTTTGGGTACCCTTCAGTTACTCGAAGACGAATTGACTAAGTCTTCTGACAGAAAACTTTTAAGCAATGCGCTTACTTCATCTTACTACCTGCTTAAAATTGTTAATGACATTCTGGATTTCTCAAAAATTGAAGCAGAGATGTTATCCCTCGAAAAAATAGCATTTTCTATCAGACAACTGTTAAACGAGGTCGCTTCCAATTTTGTTCCCCGTGCAAAGGCAAAAAACATTGTATTCCGAAGCTCCCTGCAAAAGAATCTACACGATGTTTGGTTGGGAGACCCGGTAAGAGTAAAGCAAATTATCACGAACCTCATTTCTAACGCAGTAAAGTTCACAGATACCGGTAGCGTCACAGTTGCAATGTACTCTGAGCAAACCACGGCCTCGTCAGCGTTGACGATTCAGGTTATCGACACAGGTATTGGTATGGAACAAAAAGTAATAGACGGATTATTTGAGAGGTTTACACAAGCAGATACTTCAACCACCCGCAAATATGGCGGTACTGGTTTGGGAATGGCCATAACAAAAAGCCTTGTAGAACTGATGAATGGCACACTGACGGTGACCAGTCAGAAGGATAAAGGGACTACTTTTTCCGTTACTTTACCTCTGGGAAAAGCCGAAAAGGCAGAGCCAATAAAAATATCAAACGCCAATGCCCCTGACCTCACCGGTAAAAAAATTCTCGTTGCCGAAGATAATGATATTAATCAGGTTATCATTACATCAATGCTGGAGAAAACCAATGCCGAAGTCAGGGTAGCGGAGAATGGACATGAGGCCGTTGAACTAACTCAAATATTTAAACCTGATTTAATTTTGATGGACATTCAGATGCCTGAATTAGACGGCCTTGAAGCCTGTAAACAGATTCGCCGCGATAATAGCACTATTCCCATACTCGCACTTACTGCTAACGTGATGTTAGAGGACATCAAAACCTACCTTGATGGAGGTTTTAATGAACATCTCGCTAAACCCGTTGAGGCCGGTAAGCTATACAGTAGACTAGACTTATATTTACGGAAGAAAAACCGCTGATTACCAGCTACGCTAATTTACTCACCATCCCCGTCAACCGGCAAATCGTCAGCTCTGTGAGTCAACCTGGTTAGTAAATGCCATAGCCAGCGCTTCTGCCACGCGGATGCCGTCAATGCCCGCAGACCAGATCCCGCCGGCATAACCTGCGCCCTCACCGGCCGGGTACAAACCCTTTACGTTCACGCTCTGGTAATCCTTACCACGCTTAATACAAACCGGAGACGAGGTACGGGTTTCCACACCGGTCAGCGTGCCATCAGCTTTGGCAAAGCCTTTTATCTGGCGGTCGAACGCAGGAATGGCTTCACGGATAGCTTCAGTGACATAGCCCGGCACCACTTTGCTTAAATCTGTCAGGGTAACGCCCGGCGTATAAGACGGCGTGACGTCTCCCAATTCTGCGCTTGGCTTACCGGCAAGAAAATCGCCGATAAGCTGGCCCGGCGCATGGTAGTTTTCGCCACCGGCTTTAAAGGCCATTTCCTCCAGCCTGCGCTGTAATTCAATCCCCGCCAGCGGGTGACCGGGATAATCTTCTTCCGGCGTGATGCCTACCACAATGGCACTGTTCGCATTGCGTTCATGACGCGAGTATTGGCTCATGCCGTTGGTGACCACACGACCCGGTTCAGAGGCCGCCGCGACCACGGTACCGCCCGGACACATACAGAAACTGTACACCGTGCGGCCATTTTTACAATGATGCACCAGCTTGTAATCGGCAGCACCCAGGATGGGGTTTCCGGCGTTATCACCAAAGCGGCATTTATCAATCATGCTCTGTTCGTGTTCAATGCGAAAACCGATAGAGAAAGGTTTGGCTTCAATGTATACGCCCTGGTCGTACAGGTTTTGGAAGGTGTCCCGGGCGCTGTGACCCAACGCCAGAATTACCTGCTTACAGGCCAGATAGCCGCCGTCAGACAAATGCAGGCCTTTCACCGCATATTCGCCGTCTTTTTCATCCATATCGAGCTTTTCTACCCGCGTAGAGAAACGGATTTCACCGCCAAGGTCGATAATTTGCTGACGCATTTTCTCAACCATGCTCACCAGTTTGAATGTACCGATGTGGGGCTTACTCACATACAGAATTTCTTCCGGCGCACCGGCTTCCACAAATTCATGCAGCACTTTGCGTCCGTAGTGTTTACGATCTTTTACCTGACTGTACAGCTTGCCGTCAGAGAATGTACCGGCACCGCCCTCCCCGAACTGCACATTGGATTCGGGATTTAAAGGCTGTTTGCGCCAGAAACCGAAGGTATCTTTAGTACGTTCACGCACTGCTTTACCCCGTTCAAGCACAATGGGTTTAAAGCCCATCTGGGCGAGGATTAACGCAGCGAAAATACCGCAGGGGCCGAGTCCCACCACCACCGGGCGACTATTCAGATTTTCCGGCGCCTGCGCAACAAACTTATACGACATATCCGGCGTAACTCTGACCTGCTGATCAGAGGCAAATTTTTCCAGCAATTTTTCCTCATGGTTTACCGACACATCCACGGTGTAAATCAGCTGAATATCTTTATTGTTGCGGGCGTCATAACCGCGCTTAAACACACTGGTTTCAAGCAAATCACTGGCAGCAATACCAAGCTTACTGATGATGGCCTGCGGCAAGGCTTCGTCGTTATGATCAAGGGGAAGTTTTATATCGGTTAAACGCAACATGAGGGATTTCCTGGTTCGCCGGACAGCCTGTCTGTCAGAGCCAGCATAGTGTAATGCAGATACTGGCGATCCGGTAGACATTCACCGGCATTTGTCTTTTGATCCCTCTGCTTTACACTTATAATCCGCCCACATTTTCAGACATGCGGATAAACCATGACATTTGTAGTAACCGACAACTGCGTGAAGTGCAAATACACCGACTGCGTCGCCGTGTGTCCGGTGGATGCGTTTTTTGAAGGTCCGAACTTTCTGGCTATCGATCCGGCCATTTGTATTGATTGTGCTTTGTGTGTGCCGGAATGCCCCGCCGAAGCGATTATTCAGGATACCCATTTAACCGAAGAGCAAAAGCCCTGGCAGGAAATCAATGCGGAACTGAGTCAGCAATGGCCGAATATTACAGAGGTAATTGCGCCGCCGGAGGATGCCGACAGCTGGAACGGTGTGCCGGACAAACTGCCGCTGCTGGAACGCTGAGCAGCGACAAACAGGCTTAGCATGCAGTATGCGCCGCCGCTGGCGCATACAACCCGGTTCAGCCTTTAAAACCCGTAGCAACCAGATACACTTCCCTGGAACGCGGGCGGGACGCCGCAGGTTTTCTTACCACCACTTTTGAAAATGACGTTCGTACATCTTTCACGTACTCATCGTAGCCTACGCCCTGAAACACTTTTGCACAGAAGCTGCCACCCGGTTGTAATACGTTTCTGGCCATATCCAGAGCCAGCTCAACCAGATACATAGACGCATACTGATCGGTGGTATTTACGCCACTCATGTTCGGCGCCATATCAGACACCACAACATCCACCCGGTCATCCCCGAGGGTATTCAGGATCTGATCGTAAACGGCTTCATCAGTGAAATCGCCCTGAATAAAATCCACACCGATAATACTGTCCATGGGCAGAATATCTGACGCAATCACCCGCCCGTTGTCACCAACGATGGGCCCCACAATTTGGGACCAGCCACCGGGTGCAGAGCCCAGATCCATGACCACACTGCCGGGACGGAACAATTTGTCTTTTTCATTAATTTCGAGAAGCTTGTAACTTGCCCGTGAACGGTAACCGTCAGCCTGCGCTTTTTTAACGTAGGGATCGTTAACGTGTTCTTCCATCCATTTTTTGCTGGTTTTTGAGCGGGCCATAGTCAGTTCTGCAGTAGCTAAAGGGAAAACGGCGTTCATTGTAATCACGCGCAGCGGTTTTGCAAATGCAGCGCACCAACAAACTTCATAGCCGGCCTGACTTCCCTGCGGTTACAGGCTACAATGCGCAGCTTATTACCGCTTTTTGCAACACTGTTTCCGGAACTTACCTGCACATGAAATTAGACGACGTAAAAAAACTGCACCAGAAGAAATACCGTTCGCAGTTTGGCTTTTATCTTGTTGAAGGTGAGCATTTAATTCAGGAACTGCAACGCTCGCCATTGATGGCACAGTCTGTCACGTTGTACGTAACAGAAAGCTGGCTTTCCCGTGGCATTGCGCTGGACTCCCGTTTTGATGTGGTAACTGTCACAGACCGGCAAATGGCTTCACTCAGCGATACCAAAACTCCGCAGGGTGTGATTGCCAGAGTGCCGCTGGCAGCCCATGCTGTGGCACCTGAAAATAAAACAGCCTGTGAGCGAAGTATTTATTTACATGAAATTCAGGATCCCGGAAACCTGGGCACTATTTTACGTTCTCTGGCCTGGTTCGGAGGCTTCCGGTTACTGCTGAGCCCCAACAGCGTTGACCCGTTTAATTCCAAAGCGGTGCGTGCGAGTATGGGGGCAATTTTCCATCTGCCGGTAGAAACCGATGTTACACTGGATGATTGTCAGCAACGCTTTACCCGCTTTGCCTGCCTTGATCTTAACGGTAAAGCCATCAGCGACCCGCAGTTCAACGACTTTCCCTGCTATCTGTTTGGCAACGAAGCCCGTGGTATACCGGCAGACGCACTGGCCCGGGCCGGCGCTGAGGCCTTCACCATTCCCGGCAACGGCCAGATTGAATCACTGAATCTCGCCAGCGCGGTAGGCATGTGCGTGTATCAGCTGTCGCTGAGCAACAGCTGATAGCTGCCTGATAACTTGTGGCAGTGGCTCCGGACTATGAATCAAATACGTTGACCTTTGACTACCGGCGGGACGGTTTCACACGTACAATCAATCACTACCAGACAGATTAACCACACCGGTCAGATCAAACACATCAGAGAGTCACCGGCATTCAACAGGAGCCCTATGAACCTGTCGCAGATTGAAGCTTTCTGTGCCATCGCCGAAACAGGCTCGGTATCGGAAGCTGCCCGTCAGCTGGAATGTAACCGCAGCAAACTGAGCATGGCCATTAAAGTGCTGGAAAGTGAGCTGGGTGTGGATTTATTTGTGCGAACAGGCAATAAAATCGAACTGTCGGAAGTGGGTAAAGCCATTTATAAAGACTGCGAAAGTATGCTCATCACCGCCACCCGTATTCGCGGCACCTGCGCGCAGGTAACCGGTGAATTTGCTGCTGAAGTATGGATTGCGCCGGACGATTCATTGCCAGACCCTGTCTGGCAAGGCTTTATCCACTCGCTGAATAAACTGTTTCCGAATACGTCCTTCAACCTCGTGCTGGCGTCCAGCGGTGACCTTGCCAATCTGGTTGCTACCCAGCAGGTGGATTATGCTTTTGGCGTGGATTACGAGCGTTTCGATGATGCCAGGATCAGCTACAAACCACTGGGCAAAATTCGCATGATGTCGGTGTGCAGTGCTTCCCACCCGCTGACCCGCCTGAAACGGGTAACCGATGAAGATCTCCGCAATGCTATGCAGGCGGCGATGGTGTATCTGAACGAGCAGAATAACTCCAGTCTTGAACCCTTCTCCCGCCACTACATCGGGTTCTCCAGTTTTGAATTTATGCTGAATACCATTCTGACTGAAAGTGCCTGGGGTGTGCTGCCTGAACCACTCATCCGCCATCATTTGCGTGAGCAGCGCCTGTCGGTTATCCGCCATACCTATGGCCTTACTCAGGAAGATTATTGCATGGTCAGCCTCAACGGCAGTGCTGAAAACCCGGCCATGGCCTGGCTTGCCGATAAGCTAAGCGACTACCTTTTTGACTTCTGATGTAAAATCACGCGGCTGCTGTCAAAATTATTGACAGCAAGTTTTATCTTTATCTCATTGCTTTAAATGAACTTTTTCAAAAATTCCCCTGTCAGCCCTCTATCACGCGACCAAATCGTCATTGTAAATTACCGCCACCGGGCGAAAATCAGCGCAGATTTTTCAGAGGTTATCTTTCCCATGTGTGCCCGTATCCGTAATAACGAAAAGCAAACACTGACACTTTCAGCCCTTTTTGCCGGCCTTTTTGCCGTTGCTGGCCTGATGGTCGGACTGTTTGTTGACTCAATGGTTATTGTTTTCGACGGTGTGTATTCACTGGTAAGCTTGCTGTTAACTTTATTGTCGCTGGCAGCTTCCCGCTTCATTATGCGCCCGTCCTGTGACCGCTTCACCTTTGGCCGTGCCATTTTTGAACCGGCCGTCATAGCTGTAAAAGGTGCGGTGATCCTGCTGGTTGTCGGTTATTCCCTTTACTCTGCCATTGTTTCACTGCTGACTGGGGGCCATGAAGTTGATGCGTCAGTCGCTACCGTATTCGGTGTGGTCAACGTAATTGGTTGTGCCTTTGTGTGGTGGTACGTGGCTGCGAAGAATAAACGTGTGTCATCAGGCCTGATTGAAGCTGAAGCCAGTCAGTGGCAGATGGACACATTATTGAGTGTAGCCGTGACAGCAGGATTTGTGATTGCCTGGTTATTGTCACTCAGTCCCCTTGCCTCTTTCGCGGTGTATGCGGACCCGGTGATGATGTTAGCTATATCAGCGTTCTTCATCAAAGTGCCTTTTACGATGCTGATGTCAGCAATGCGCGAGCTGTTCTTAATGGCGCCCGCAGAAGAGCTTCGTCAAACCATTGATGAAAGCGTGGCCGCTGCGGTTGAAGAGTCAGACCAGGAAATTGAATTATCAGGTGTGGCAAAAGTCGGTCGCGAACTGTGGGTAGATGTCGACTTCTATCCTGATAGCTGTGATGTTATCCGCGTGAAAGATATAGAGCAAACCCGTGAAACCATCCGCGAAAAGCTGTCTGACTTGCCCCTCAAACTGCAAATTACCGTGAATATCGCCGGCTAAGCTGCCGGCGGTTACCTGACTGACTGAGCCGTGCCGGATACGGTACAATCCCGACAGCTTGTTAACCCGCCAGAATTTTAACAAGCTGGCAGCGTTACATTTACAACTCCCGTTGAGCTTTTCCTACTGCGATAAAGTAACCCTCAAAATCCTCAGGTTATCTCACATCTGCTTGTCAGCCAGTACAGCAATGCGTAGGATTTGCGGCGCTTTTTTTAGTGGTAACCTACTCAACATGTTAAATTTTCAGCAATTTCGCGAACAATTTATCCGGCAAAAGCTTCCCGCTTTACTGCTACTGGTGTTCTGCGCATTTCTGATTGAGAACAAACAGGTTTACCTCACCACCGTCACGACATCCCATGTGGATGCCTCTATGTGTACGCTGGGTTTTGAAGTCGATAATACAGATGAAGAGCAACCGGACCCGTCTGTGCCGGTCACAGAAGTTCTCACTGTTTCTGCCTCCGCTCCGGCGCTTGTCTCCGTCAGGCCCTCTCACTTCACCACCCCGTCCACCTGCCGCTACAAGTTACCTCCGCCCCGGGCGCCGCCCTACGCGTAATCATTCCGGAATAGTGCCTGCGCACTGCTCCGGGGACACTTCAACAATATTTTTCTCACAGGCAAGTCCGGACAGATCCCATTTCTGACCGGATGGATTTCTGCGGCCTTTTCTTCGCCACACACTCTGAGTGTGTGACGGGGCCGCGTCGTGCCTGCGCATGTCCCTGCGCAGGCACAATAACCATAAAAATAGTGATCTATGAAAACGAGAACAATCCTGACTTTAAGTGTAGTGACGGCGCTGCTTGGCGGTTGCGGTCACGATGAAACCGCTGGCCATGAACAAACTGTAGAGTTTGATGTCACCCATCCTCTGCGTCAGAACAACACAACCGTGAAAGAGTATGTCAGCCAAATCCGGGCCATTCAGCACATCGAAGTGCGTGCCATGGAAAAAGGCTATCTGCAAAACACCTTTGTGGATGAAGGGCAAACGGTAAAAGCCGGTCAGCCTATGTTCAAAATTATGCCGGCTGTTTATGAAGCCGAACTTCATAAAGCACAGGCAGAGGCAGAAGCCGCCAGAGTGGAATACGAAAATACCCGTTCGCTGCAATCGCAGGATATTGTGTCTGATACTGAACTGGCCGTCGTCAAAGCCGGTTATGACAAAGCCCTGGCAGAGGTAGCGCTGGCACAAACCCACTTGGATTTTACCGACATCCGCGCGCCGTTCACCGGCAAAATGGACCACCTTGAAGCCCGTACCGGCAGTCTGCTGGATGAAGGCGAATTGCTCACCACCTTATCTGATCTCAGCACCATGTGGGTATATTTTAATATGCCGGAATCTCAGTATCTGGATTATGTTCAGCGCGGTCAGGATATCACTGAAACCACTGTGCGGCTGAAGCTGGCTAACGGCTCGGTGTATGAACAACCCGGCCATATCGATACCATTGAAGCAGACTTTGATAACACCACAGGTACCATTGAAATGCGGGCTTCGTTCCTGAATCCCAATGGCCTGCTGCGTCACGGACAAACAGGTAACGTACTGATGGACGTTGACTATCCTGACAGCGTGCTGATCCCGCAAAAGGCCACATTCGACATACTCGATCAGACCTATGTTTATGTCGTTGACGGCAATAATACCCTGCACACCAGACACATTCAGATTGCCGCAGAATTACCCCATGTTTTCATTGTGGCAAGCGGACTGGAAGAGAGTGACACCGTGCTTATCGACGGATTACGCCGGGTCAGGGACGGTCAGCAAATCGAAGCAGACATGGTGTCTCCTGAAGAAGTCTTCGGCAGCCTTGAGCTGGCAGCAGAGTAAAGGTCGCGATTATGTTTGGAGTTTTTATAAAGCGGCCTGTCATGGCCATTATGCTGTCGCTCATGATTGTGTTTCTGGGCGTATTGTCGATTTTTTCTTTACCTACATCCCAGTATCCGGATATTGCCCCGCCACGGGTGCTGATCTCTCTGGCATACCCGGGTTCCAATGCTGATGTGCTGGTAAAGTCCTCTCTGGTCACTATTGAGCGCTCCATTAACGGTGTGCCGGGCATGAAGTACATTGTGTCTGACGCCACCAGCGCCGGTGAAGCCACGATTCAGGTGATTTTCGAGCTGGGTGTGGATCCTAATCAGGCACTGATGAACGTAAAGAACCGGCTTGATCAGATCAAGAACCGTCTGCCGCAACTCGTTCAGCTTGAAGGGGTGGTGGTAAACCGCGTGCAACCCAGCATGCTGATGTACATCAACGTGTTCAGCACGGATAAAGATGCGGATGAAAAGTTTCTCTATAACTATTCCAACATCAATATCATTCCTGAAATTCAGCGTGTAAACGGTATCGCCAGCGCTAAAATTCTGGGTAGCCGTCAGTACGCCATGCGTGTGTGGCTGAAACCTGACCGCATGCGGGCCTACAATATTTCCACTGAGGAAATTATGGAGGCCATGGACGAGCAGAGCCTGATAGGACGGCCGGGGCGTCTGGGACGAAGCTCAGGTTTAAGTGCCCAGTCCAAGGAATATGTACTGGTGTATGAAGGCCGGTACAACAAACCGGAAGAATACAAGAATATCATTATCCGCGCAGACTCCGACGGTAAATTGCTGAAACTGGGTGATGTGGCCGACGTGGAACTGGGCAGTGAATTCTTTGATATTTACTCCAACAAAGACGGCTATCCCTCAGCAGCCATTGTGCTTAAACAAAGTTACGGCAGCAGCGCCAGTGACGTGATTGAGCAGGTGAAAGCCAAAATGGAAGAGCTGCAGGATACCTTCCCGCCGGGCATGGAATACGAAATCAACTACGATGTATCCAAATTCCTTGATGCGTCTGTTGAGCAGGTACTGCATACGCTGGCCGAAGCATTCGTGCTGGTGTCTCTGGTGGTGTTTATTTTCCTCGGTGACTGGCGCTCTACCCTCATTCCCATCATCGCCGTACCGGTATCGCTGATTGGTACCTTTTTCTGTATGCAGGCCTTCGACGTCAACATCAACCTTATCACCCTGTTTGCGATGGTTCTGGCTATCGGGATTGTGGTGGATAACGCCATTGTGGTGGTGGAAGCCGTGCATGCCAAGATGGAAGATGATGCCGCCATCACGCCCTACAACGCCACCCGGCAGGTACTGGGCGAAATGGGCGGTGCGATTATTGCCATTACCCTGGTGATGGTGGCGGTGTTTATTCCGCTTATCTTCATGACCGGTCCGGTGGGCGTTTTCTACCGTCAGTTCTCCATTACCATGGCATCTGCCATTATCATTTCCTGTATTGTGGCGCTGTCACTGACACCGGTATTGTGCGCCATGTTGCTGAAGAATCATCACGGTCAGCCACAGAAACGCACGCCGGTAAGTATGTTCATCAACAGCTTCAACCACGTGTTTGATAAAGTTACCGGGCGCTACACGGGCCTGGTGAGGGCTGTGGTTACCCGCCGCACGGTAACCGCCGTTTTACTGGTAGCCTTTGTTGCCGGTACCGTGGGAGTAAACGCTAACTTACCGGCAGGTTTTATTCCCGGTGAAGATCAGGGACAAATCTACGCCATTATCCAGACGCCCCCCGGCAGTACACTGGAAGCAACCAATAAAGTTGCCAGAGAATTGCAGGAAATGGCGCTGGAAATTGAAGGCGTGTCTTCGGTATCTTCGCTGGCAGGCTATGAAATCCTGACAGAAGGACGGGGTTCCAACGCCGGTACCTGTCTGATCAACCTCAAAGACTGGGCAGACCGTGAGCAGACTATTCCGGAAATCATTGAGGAACTGGAAGAGAAGGCCCACCACCTCGGTGCGGTCATTGAGTATTTCGAACCCCCTGTTGTGCCGGGTTACGGTGCCTCATCCGGCCTGTCGTTCCGTCTGCTGGATAAGACCAACACCACGGATTACCATGAATTCGATGACATCAACAAAGACTTCATGGCTGAACTGGGTAAGCGCAAAGAGCTCAAAGGACTGTTTACCTTCTATGCCGCCGATTATCCCCAGTACAAAATAGAAATCGACAACCAGGCCGCCATGCAAAAAGGTGTTTCCATTAAAGCGGCAATGGAAAACCTCGATATCCTGATCGGCAGTACTTATGAGCAGGGTTTCACCCGCTTTAATAACTTCTTCAAAGTGTACACTCAGGCAGCCCCTGAATACCGCCGTTATCCCAGCGATCTGCTGGACTACTACGTGCGGAATGAAGAAGGGGAAATGGTGCCCTACTCTGCGTTCATGAAATTAATCAAAACCGAAGGTCCTAACGAGATCACCCGCTACAACCTGTATACCTCATCGGCCATCCGTGCTGAACCGGCTGCCGGTTACACTTCTGCAGATGCCATTAAGGCTGTGGAAGAAGTGGCAGCGGAAACACTACCACGGGGCTATGACATTGGCTGGGAAGGTTTGTCATTTGATGAAGCCAGACGGGGCAATGAAGCGGTGGTGATTTTCGTGGTGGTACTGCTGTTCGTGTACATTGTACTGGCAGCGCAATACGAGAGTCTGCTGTTACCCTTTGCCGTTATTCTTGCCTTGCCAACCGGTATCTTCGGCTCGCTGGCCATGCTGAAAATGATGGGTCTGGCAAACGATGTTTATGCCCAGCTCGGTCTCGTTATGCTGGTAGGTCTGCTGGGTAAAAACGCCGTACTGATAGTGGAATACGCCGTGCAGAAAAAAGAACAGGGCTTGTCTATTAAAGAGGCGGCAGTGGAAGCGGCAACCGCCCGGTTCCGGCCTATTCTGATGACCTCTTTCGCCTTTGTTGCCGGCCTGATCCCGCTGGTTATCGCTACCGGTGCCGGTGCAGTGGGCAACCGTACAATCGGTTCATCTGCGCTGGGCGGTATGGTAACAGGCACAGTCTTCGGCGTGCTGGTGATCCCGGGCCTTTACTATTTATTCGCCAAACTGGGCGACGGCAAATCCCTCATCAAAAATGAAGACCAGTTGCCCTTCACCGAAACTTACCACTACAACGATAAGGAGAGTGACAATGACTAAATCACGCTGTTTTACCCTTAGTCTGAAACCGCTTGTTGTCGCGGTAAGTGCGGCTTTACTGCTGCAGGGTTGTGCCATACCTGATATCGAAACCCGTGACGCCAGTGTGGAGATGCCGGAACAATTCACACCTGAAACGACAGAGACGCCGGTGAATATAAACTGGGAAGACTGGTTTAACGACCCGGATCTCATTGCTCTGGTAGACACTGCGCTGGCAAACAATCAGGAAGTCGCCATGATGCTGCAACGCATTAATATGGCGGCCAATGAAGTCTATGCCAGAGAAGGGGAATACCTGCCTCAGGTGTCTGCCGGAGCTGAAGCCGGCGTGGAGAAAGCCGGTGAATATACCCGTGACGGCGCAGTGGAAAAACAACTGGCTATCCGCGAAGAGAAGGAATTTCCTGATCCGCTGGCGAATCTGCGCCTTGGCCTTAATGCTTCCTGGGAGCTGGATGTCTGGCATAAACTTCGTGACGCCTCTAAGGTCGCGTCACTGGAATATCTGGCCAGTATTGAAAGCCGCAAGTTCTTCGTCACTGAAATGGTGGCGGAAGTGGCCCGCACTTACTACGAGTTGCTGGCGCTGGATAACCATCTTGCGAATCTGGATGCCAATATCGATATTCAGCAACATGTGCTCAATACCCTTGAGCAACTTAAGCACTATGGCCGCTCTTCGTCTTTACCACTCACCCGCTTTGCGGCTGAAGTGAATAAGAATAAGAGCGAGCGGTATCAGGTCAGTCAGGAAATTGCTGCCACTGAGAACAAGCTTAATTTGCTGCTGGGACGGCCTCCCCAACCCATTGCGCGTAACGCTGAACGTCTGATGACAGCATCACTGTCAAAGCCCTCTGCCGGCGTGCCGTCTGAACTGCTTGCCAACCGCAGCGATATTCGTGAGGCTGAACTGACACTGCAGGCGGCGAAGCTGAATATCGACGTTGCCCGCGCCAACTTCTATCCGTCTTTCGCGCTGAAAGCCGGTGTGGGGCTGGAGTCCTTTGATACCCGGTATCTTCTGGACACACCGGAGTCTGTTGCCTGGTCACTGTCCGGCGATATTTTTGCGCCGCTGATCAACCGCCGTGCAATTGAAGCTGAGTATAAAAATGCCAGTGCTGAACAGATTCAGGCTGCTTATGAATACGAGTATACCGTTGTCAGGGCAGTTTCTGAGGTTTCCACCCGCTTGTCTGCACTGGATAACCTGAGCAACAGCTATGCAGCAAAACAAGCCCAGATTGAGCAGCTGGATGCGTCGGTGAATATTGCCAACAAACTGTTTGCCTCTGCCCGTGGTGAATACCTGGAAGTGTTGCTGGCACGGCGGGAGTCACTGGAAGCGAAAAGTGAACTGATTGATACCCGCAAAGAGCAGTTCACTGCACTGGTGGAATTGTATCAGTCGCTGGGCGGCGGCTGGCGCAGCTAAGGCTCAACCAAACCTTGCCGGAAACAAAAAAGCGGACAATTCGTTGTCCGCTTTTTTCAGGCAGTTTTGCTCAGAATGCATAGTCCGGCAGAGGAATATCAATCATGCCTTTACGGTACTGTTCTGTTGTTTCTTCACTGAGTTCATCACGGTTCGACTCTGCATAGCGGCGCAGCTTTCTGATTTCGCTGTGCTCTTCCACTTCCCGCAATACATCGCGGTAGCGCGCCATTCCGCTGCGGCCGATAGCATTGGTCAGCCAGGCAAAAGTATCCGCCTGATTCTTCTGTGCTGTGGCATAGTTTCTCAGTAATATTTCCGCAGCTAAATCACACAGGGCCTCGCTGCGAAGCTCTTTTGATGACATTTCCTGTGCCGCCCGTTTCAGACTGGCAAGGTCGCCGGCCAGCATCATCTCTTTAAGACGACTGACTACATCTGCGTCGGCCTCTTTGCTGTAAAGATCTTCCGGCAACGTGTACATGCCAGCCACAAATTGCTCTCCCTCTGCACCCGGCAACTCGTCGAGAGCGGTGTCAGCATGGCGTTCCAGCTTGTCTATCTGTGTGTTTTCCACCACTTCAGACAACACGCCGTAGTAGCGGCCATTTTCAGATGCACCAATGGCACGTGCCAGCCACGCCAGGGAGTCCACATCACTGCGCACCGCATGAGGATACTTCTTCAGCAGAATAGCCGCAGCAATATCCAGTAATTCAGGATTGGCAATTTTGGTACTGAATATACGTTTTGACGCCGTTTTTAACTGAACCATATCGCCGGAAAGCATCATGTCCGCCAGCTTCTGTTCCTCAGGACCTAATTCCGCCATTGCATTGAAAGACAAGGCGCTGACCGATAATCCGATTGCCATCAAGGCTATTTTTATATATCTCATCATTACTCCATTTCGTTGAGATCACTTCACTTCAAAATCAGTACATACCGCCATTGACGCTGATCACCTGACGGGAAATATAGCGGGCTTCATCTGACACCAGAAAGCCGATGGTATTGGCCACATCATCCACATGACCGAAGGTGCCAAGGGGAATCATTTTTTTCGCTTCGTCTGCCACCGCCCCTTCAATCATACCGGTTTCAATGACGCCCGGTGCAACACAGTTTACTGTGATCTTTCTTTTACCCAGCTCGATAGCCAGCGCTTTAGTGGCACCGATAATGCCGGCTTTAGACGCGCTGTAATTCGTTTGCCCGCGGTTGCCCATCAGGCCGGAAACCGAGGACAGGGTAACAATACGTCCGCCCTGACGCAGCCTGATCATGGGCATGATCACCGGATGCAGCACATTGTAGAAACCATCCAGATTGGTGTGTACCACGCCATCCCACTCTTCGCCGGTCATGGCAGGAAAGGCTGTATCGCGGGTAACACCGGCATTACAGACCACACCGTAATAAGCACCGTTTTGTTCAATATCGGCTTCAATGGCGGTGCGTGTTCCGTCTCTGTCGGCAATATCAAATTGCAGGGCCACGGCACTGCCGCCGCCGGCAATAATATCCTCAACCACTTTGGCAGCAGCGTCTTTACCGCTGCGGTAATGTACCGCTACGGCAAACCCCTGCGCAGCCATTTTGTAGGCAGTGGCCTTTCCGATACCGCTGCTTGCTCCTGTGACTAGGATTCTTTTTTGTTCAGACATGAGATCCTTTTTCCTTCTTGTCAGGCTCACCGTTAAACAGGCTTATTGCCGCAATAAAATTAATCGTATTTCCAATCAGAATAATGCTGCCGAAGGCCTGAACCACCGGCATATCGCTGAATGCCAGCAAGCCGAAAGACAGCAGACTGGTTACTGCAGACAGCAAAATTGCTTGTTGGGTAGTGTCCGGTTTGTCCGCCATTTCACGGGCAAAGATGATGTAATCCATGCCAAGTCCCAGCACCAGAAACAGTGCCATGACATGAAACACATTGAGGGCCTGACCACACAGAAGCACCAGCGCCACGGCAATCAGGCTGGCAGATGCAGGAATAAGCAGCAACCGGAGTACACCGGCGCTGCGGTACCAGAGCGCCAGCAGCAGTCCGACCAGACCGTAGGCAATAACCAGTAAAAAGGCACCGGTTTCCCGCTGGGATTTCAGTGCCAGTGTGGCATTGCCCAGGGTATTCACATAGTCAATTTCAGGAATGGCAGCCGCCGCTTTTTCTATGGCAGCTAAATCACTGTTTTTGCGGATAAGAGCAAAACTGATTATCTCTTTGTTGTCAGCGGCCCCGCTCCCTGCCGACCAGAGCGGCGGAAGGCTATCAACTCGTTCAGACAAACCGGCGAAATCCAGTACCTTGCCGGCACCGTCAACGTAAGCCGCTTTTACCGGTGCAACAGACTCTGGCGGTAAACCCAGCGCGCCGGCAAATACATCAAGCACACCGCCATCACTGTAAAGTTTTGCCTGCAATGCATAATCCGCCTTTTGCGCTTCAGGTGAAGGCAACCAGTCAGCGATGCTGCTCACTGAATCGCGGTGCACACCTTCAGAAGTCAGCAAACGGTCCAGTGCATCAAAAATCTGTTGTGGCTGTTGCCCGCGGATAAGCAGATAACGACCGGGCTCGTATACCTGAGTCAGCGCCGATACAGCCTGCTCCTGCTCCAGTAAGGCAGGAGAAACATGGAAAAAGCGTCTGGGATCGTCATTCACCTGCAGTCCGCCGGCGTACAGGTACAAGGCACTCATCACCGCCATAGCGAGTCCGGCAATAGCCAGAGCGCGGGGTCGTCGGGCAGTGACACGCTGACAGGAACGAATTACAGTTTTCAGCAACGGCTGTCTGGCTTCGATGGGACGGCGCACTATTAACGGCCCCAGCAACATGACGCTCAGCCAGGCCATGGCCAGCCCGGCACAGGAAAACAGAGCAATTTTCTTAAGAATAGTAAGTTCAGCCAGGCTCAGGGCACCATAACCCACCAGCGATGTAATCACACTCAGCACCATGGCGCGGTACAACACGGTATCATGACTACCGGCACGGGCTTTCTCATTTGCTGGCTGCGCCGGAGACTGTGCAGCAGATAAGAAGTGATAGAAATAGTGCAGTGAATAATCCACCACAATACCAATCAAACTGGCACCGAAAACAATGGTCAGCACATGCACAGAACCGTACACCCATACACTGGCGAGAATACCGGCTCCCACTCCGGCGGCAATGGAGCCAAGGGCCAGGGTTAACGGTAATAACGAACGGAAAACCAGCAACATCAGCACCAGTACGCCGGCTATTGAGCCTGCAGCAATAAGCTGAATATCCGCTTTGGCTGACTGCGCTGAATCCACAGCAAAAAAGAACATCCCGGAATGCAGCACGGACACATCAAACTCTTCACTGACGGCCTGCTCTGCGGCTTTGATTTGTTCGTAAACAGCATGCTGCTGCGTCATACCGGCGGGAAAATCAGTGAAACTCACGCTGAATGACGTAACGGCTGCGGTGCGCTTTTCAGCCACCATGGACGGCTCAAGACGTGCCGACATCCCGATAAGGCAATCTGAAAACCAGCCGAGGGGATCCTGTTCAAAGGGAACCAGTCTGACGCCCTCTCCCAACTGATAAAGCTTTCGCTGCGCCGCTGCGGACAGTTGTTCAGGGGTTTTGTCGTTGAGGGCTTCCCGTTGAGAATCACTGAGAAAATTGAACCTGAAAGGTGTAATAGCAGGCAAATATGCGGCCTGCATTTCATTATCAAGGGCAACGTGCAGGCCGGGCACACTATTCAAAGCCGTTTGCAATGAACGGGCAGCTTGTTCAGTGCGCTTATCGTTATCGCTCTGCACAACCACCATAAAACGCTGGCTGATATCATCAGTCAACGCGTCCAGCGCATATTGCAGGGCGGGGTCGCGTACTTTATCCGGATTTAAGTCGTTGAGATTCGTATCAATCTGCACTGCCTGCGGATTGATAACAACAAACAGCACACCGGCCAGTAGGGTAAAAATGAAGCACAGCCGGAGAAAAAACGACATCATTGTTGATCAGAATGCGTCGAAGCGGGCGGGTGAAAGCAGAACGCGACACCAGTTTGTTTTACCGGAATACAGGGTTTCACATTGTTCCCAGGCTTTCCGCTTGCCCTCAAAACTGTATTCCTCAATCTGATCAATAAGCACCTGCGTATTCTGCCCGGTTGCGTCTGTTACTTTAATCGTTACGGCAGGTTGCGGGGCATCTCCGTCTCCGGTCGCTGATTTGGCGATACGGATAGCTTCCAGTCCTTTTCTCATCATCTCGCTTTCAGGGATGAGTAACAATGTGCCGTCCGGTTCCTGAGTGACCGCAAATTCATCAGTAAAATAACCGGTGTCGCCTTTCAGCAAACGAACAAAAATGTTCGACATAATATAACGGGCAACGCCGCTGAGAGGCGTTAATGTGCCATCATCTTCAGCCCTGAAATTGTTGGTGCTGTTCACGTACAATATGGCTTCACTGAAGGGTTCGCTGGTATGCCATACCAGTCCCAGATCGCAGGAATAATAAAAATCACCGGCAGATTTAAGCGGTACAGGCAGGCCCTGCATAGATTTTTGCTGGCTAAACTGGCCGGAAAAGTGACAGCCGGAAGGAAACATGGAAGAGAGTAACTGCTCTTCGGTGGCCTTGCCTTCAACTTCCCCGGAAGGTTCTGCATCCGCCATAGCCGGAAACACTGTCAGCAGTCCCGTCAGCAAACTGATGAACGCAAGGCGGCTCATGGTTTATTTATCCATTCAGTGACAGCGTCAGTGAGAAATGCCGGAGATTCGTACTGGGTGATCTGCTCAGGCATAGCCACCGCAAACTGGGTGGTTTTGCCTTTAGTGAACACCTCACCGGTATCACGATCTTTGATGGCATAGCTGATTTTCAGGCGGTTTTCCCATTCAGTCAGCCAGGATTCCACCACGATTTTTTGCTCAAACAGCAGAGGCTTGATGTATTTAACCTGAATATCAACGATGGGGAAAAAGAACCCCTGCTCTTCCATCACAGTGTACGGACAGCCTATTTCAGACAACAACGCACAGCGGGCCATTTCCATGTATTTAGGATAGTTTCCGTGCCAGACCACGCGGTACGCATCCACATCGAAAAAAGGAATGTCGATATTCAGGCGATTTTTTTTCATCGGTTTATGCTTTCGCCGGCAACTCAGCAAGCACGTCAACGACGTCCTGTATGGTTCTCACCTGCTTGAACTGAGACGGAGAGATTTCTACGTTAATGGTCTTTTTCAGGTCAACCAGTAAATCTACGGCATCAATGCTGTCGATATCCAGGTCTTCGTAAAGACGGGCTTCAGGCACGATTTCCGCCGGTTCCAGCTCGAAAAGGTCGACTAAGGTGTCTCTGACCTGTGCCAGGATATTTTCTTTTTCCGCATTCATAACGCATTCCCTCTTTGATTTTCCAGCTGTTCCGGCATGGCCGTTGTCTCTGTAGACAGCTGTTTGTTGTAATAGTTTTCCAGAAACTGAGTCAGATGTCTGTACTGCTTAGGTCGCGGTAACGTAGTGTCTATGCAGTCATCCAGTGCCAGTAATTCACCTGAACGCAGTGTAAATGCCGGGCCGCCTTCCGGGATATCATACCATTTATCGCCCTTTTTCAGCGCCCGGGGGTAGCACTCTATCATCACAGGCATGATTGAGGCATTAACGGCCACCGCCATATTGGCAGCTCCCCTTTTAAAGCGCAAAACGTTATCTTCTTTGGTCCGCGTGCCTTCAGGAAAAATCAGAATATTCTCCCCGGCTTCCAGTTTGGCCGCCGCCATAGGCAAGACCTGTTCAGCATTGTTAGGAATAAAGCCGGCCTGGCGTACCACCGCACCGGTAAAAAAGTTATCCCAAATGGCGCTTTTCACAAAACAACACATCTGCTTATTCACGGCAAGCAGCAGCACCACATCAATCAGTGACGGATGGTTCGCAATAACAATGTGCCCGGGGCGGGCTTTGTGCATAGAGTCCACATCGAACGAATACCGGATAAGGCCGAAAAATCGCATGATACGAATAAATGTCAGGCACCCTTTATGAATACACCAACGGATCATGCGTTGCTTTTTAGCCGGCGAAATAATGGTGACAGGACTCATCAGCCGGAAGAAAACACCGACCAGCAACGCCCCCACGCCAAACAGCGAATAACTCACACCGGCGCTGAGGATTTGCCAGCTTTTGCGCAGTTTAGCTAACAGCATACCAGCACTCCGGTGCGGCAACCGCCAGGCTGTTCCAGAGGCAGATACCGGCTCAGACACAGAAACATTCGATTTCAACCAGCAAGTCTTTACGACAGATATCGGCCAGAGTGTACACCGCTTCAACGTCAGGGTAATGGCTGCTCAGCCAGTCACGGATATAGGCGACATCCTTTTCGTGACGGACATAGACTTTAAAGGCTGACAACGGGCACTGCTCCGGATTCGCTGTATCAAGCAAATGGCTGATATTTCCCATGGTCACAGTGAGCTGCTTCTCAATATTTCCCTCTCCCAGTGTCTGATGGCCTGTAATGCTGGCCGTTCCTGAGATAAATAAAAAGTGAGAGTCATTCAGTGTCAGTGCGGTAGCACGGGCAAATGAGGGACTGGAAATGCCATACTGGCGGGGATATTCGTATGCGTTCACCTGATGGTGATTATTGTAGTGCCGTGGCTTAACGCGGCTGGCGAACACATAGAATACAGCACCATCGTTATGATGCCCAAGAGCTGATGCAGCGGGGAAAGCCTGAGGGGAAATACCGGCTTCTTCAAATGCTTTCAGACGACCGGTGCAAAACTTTTTATACACCTCATGGTCGCCGTCACCGGCATTAATCGCCGGCAGATAATTCCAGAAGCGGAACGGATGCGCGAACCCTTTCTCATCCAGCACACCCAGAATTGCCCCGTAGGCGGTTTGCGTGTGTTGCTCAATATCGCCGCATTCATCTTTTGTCAGCCAGTGTGCAACGCAAATTACATCGTCCGTTTCAGACCAGTAACAACGTCCGGTCTGGCCACGGGTCACTTTGCCCTTCACCGTCCACATTTCATTGATTGCTTCAGAGCCCGCCTCTTCAAGCCCTGTTGCAATCAGGCCGTTCCCGAAAGGTTCACACTGGTTGATAAGAGGCATTACCGCAAGAACATCCTCACGGGATTGCAGGGCTTTGGCGGGGGTGGAACAAAAATGCTGTTTTAACATGAGACAACTGGATGTGGTGTAATTTCAAACAGGAATGAGGCAGCCATTCACATGGCAAAAATATCAGCAAACCGGCGGTAATACACAAGGCCCAGCCTGTCTGCGCGCCCTGCCGCTAATCGCCGCTTCAGTTAATCATTCCGTGACACAAAAATAGTTTTTAATCTGGCGGTAGTTTAAACTAGCGAAAATTGAAAATAAAGCGAATGGACTCACCGTTTACCATGGCTGTTAACATTCGTGAACACCAGTAAATAATTCTTTCATGCCTGATACTTTTCCCCTTTTTACCCGTGAAGCTGAAGACGCAATTGCTTATCTGACCCGGCCTGTCGATGCAGCAGATCTCAATACCGGGCCGGTTACTGCCTCCCGCTTTCTTTCTCATGTGAAGCAGGTCGCAGAGGCTCTGACCTGTCAGGGTTACGTGATTAACCTGTGTGAAAACCGTTATCTGTTTCTGGTGGGGCTGTGTGCCGCTGTTTTACGGGGCGCGACAACCTTGTTACCGCCGGATAAAAATATCGCCACCCAGGAGCAGATGAACGGGGACTACGGGGATTGTTTTATCATTCACGACGGGAGTGAAATCAGTGCCACTATCCCTGCATTTAATATCCTGTCGGTGAAATGCCCGCAGGCTGACAGCAGCGATTTTTCGGTACCCGCCATTGCGGATGATTTTCTTGCCTGTATCAGTTTCACTTCCGGCTCTACCGGAAAATCAAAGCCTAATCTCAAATACTGGCGTACCTTACACCGCAGCAGCCTGATTAACTACACCTTCATGATCCCGGATTGTGAGGAGACCCTGTATCAACTGGCCACCATGCCCGCCCAGCACATGTGGGGTTTCGAAACTTCCGCGTTATTACCGTTATTCAGTAAAGTGTGCATGAGTGATGCAAAACCCCTGTTCCCGCAGGACATTCTGGATACTTTTGCGACTTTGCCGGAACCTAAACAACTGGTTTCCACTCCCGTACATTTGCGGGCGCTGTGTGCCGGTATGAGGTCTGAAGTTCGCGCCAATTCCGTACTGTGCGCCACGTCCCCGCTTACCACAGAACTGGCCACAGAAGTGGAGCAGAAATTCAACGCGCCGTTAAGAGAAGTCTACGGTTGTAGTGAAGTGGGATCGATGGCGGTGCGGCGTTCTGCCAAAGAGCAAGCCTGGTTTAAATTTGAAGGCATTGATTTTGCGCAGGAAGACGGTAGCACCACGGTGCGCGCTGAACATTTGCCCTCCGATACCGTACTGCAGGATTTCATTGAATTTAAAGATGACAATCACTTTGTGTTATCTGGCCGGGCAAGCGACCTGATAAAGATTGCCGGTAAACGGGGTTCACTGTTTACCATTAATCAAACGCTGCTGACGTTTAAGGGCCTGGAAGATGGTATTGTGATTCATCCTGAATCAGCCGGACCGGTTACCCGCCTTGTCGCCATTGTGTCGCTAAAGCCGGGGGTAGAAAAAGCCGAATTGGTGCGCTTTTTACAAGCGCGTCTGGACAGTGCTTTTGTGCCGCGACCTGTGTACGTGGTAGATGCCCTGCCCCGTGAACCTAACGGTAAGCTGCTGCGCAAAAACATTGATGCGCTTCATGCATCACTGAAAAAGAAAAGATAATCAAAGTACCGGCAGTTAAGTAAAAAAAGGGCGTCACGATAAATTCGTGACGCCCTTTTTGTTTGTTTTTCACGGCCCGGCTGACAATGTTTTGCGTTTAAACCCGCTTTATGATCAACGAGGTATTGATACCACCGAAAGCGAGGTTGTTACTCATGAAGCAATCGGTTTTGATTTCGCGGCATTCCCGGCGAATGTAATCCAGCGGTGCACATTCCGGATCAACGTTATCCAGATTCAGTGTGGGTGCAAACCAGTTTTCTTTCATCATTTTAACGGTCGCCCACACTTCAAATGAGCCGCAAGCGCCCAGCGTATGGCCGGTATAGCTTTTCAGCGAACTGATTGGCTTACCGCCCACAACCTGATAGGTCGCATTACTTTCGACAATATCACCGTGCTGCGTTGCCGTGCCATGTGCGGATACATAACCAATGTCATCAGCGGTTACACCGGCATCTTTCATGGCTGAGGCCATAACTCGTTGCACCGTTTCCGGATTAGGTTTAACCAGATAAGCGCCGTCGGTATTGGTGGCGTAACCCGTAACTTCTGCCAGAATGTTCGCGCCACGGGCTTTGGCATGTTCGTAGGATTCAAGAATAAGCGTACATGCCCCCTCACCCAGTACCAGGCCATCACGATCGCGATCGTAAGGCCGGGGCGTGGCTTCCGGGGTATCATTTTTGGTGCTGGCCGCGAACAAGGTATCAAATACCGCTGCCTGGGAAGGACACAATTCCTCTGCGCCACCGGCAATCATCACATCTTGCTGACCAAACTTAATGGCTTCATACGCATAGCCAATGGCCTGGCTACCCGCGGTACAGGCACTCGAAGTGGTGTACATGCGGCCCTGAGTACCAAAATACACACTGATATTCACAGCCGCGGTGTGGTTCATCATGCGCAGATAGGTGCTGCTGTTAATGCGGGAAGTCGAAAAGTTCTCCAGCATAGGCGCAAACTCCAGTGCCGCTTCACTGCTGCCTGTGGCGGAACCATAAGCCACCCCGGTCGCAGAAGAGCGGATCACCGGCTCATCTGTCAGGCCGGCATCAGCCAGCGCCCGCTCAGTCGCCAGCACACCCATTTGGGCAACACGGCCCATGCTACGCTTTTTCTTTTTGGTATAGTGATCAGGCAAAGCAAAGTCGTGAATGGGGGCAGCCAGATAGGTGCCAAGACCGTCATACTTTTTCCAGTCTTCCATATAGCATACTGCTGACTTCATCGACTGAAGCGCAGATTTTACCTGCGACCAGTCATCACCCAGCGCAGACACTACACCGGCTCCGGTAATCACAACCCGTCTGTCATTATTGTTATTCAAACTACATCCTTTTCTTTAAACAGGCCGGCGGAATACCGACAAACTCGCCGTAGCCAGGCACTGCACTTCGCTGCCGTCTTGCGGCTCATTTTCAATGAAGCAATCGAACGTTGCAAGCCCGTCGCCCACCAATGCTTTTTCTTCACAGCGCACCGTGTACTTACCCGGTGCAAAGTAATCACAATGAGCTTTAAATGAGCGCGTCCCGAGCAGAAACCCCAGATGCGGCGACACTTTTCCCAGCGCGAGCTGATGACCGGCAATGAGTGCGGCAGTCTGGCCCATGTATTCCAGACCAATCCAGGCAGGTACGCCCTTACCGGCTTCAAAAAACGGACTTTCGTCATCTACGTACGTGCGCGATGCCGATGAGGTTTCGGTGACATCCAGTACTTCGTTAATCAGTAACATGGGCGGACGGTGAGGAATTAACTCAAACAACCGGCTGTCGAAACGGGTTTCCTGCGCCATTACTTCCCTTCCTCTGTGGTAACCGCTGTTAATGACGTGGTGTCGCCGGGCTGCCAGAAATCATAAAAATTAAACCATTGATACGGTGCGTTCAGGCAATGCTCTTCCAGTTTCGAGGCAAACTGTTGCGCATAATGCTGTAAGTCCTGCTGGCGGGTCTTGCGGTTGATTTGCAATTTGTCACATAACGGTGCCACATCAAACAACACCTTGTTGTCTGACGCTTCGCAGCGATAAGCAAACATCAGCTTTACCGGACACGCCAGCGCTTTTGCCAGCATGTAGGGGCCGATGGGCAGTGGCGCATGTTCACCCAGAAACTGAACATTAACGGTGCGTTCCAGACCACTCAGAGGCACACGATCACCGGCAATGAACACCCACTCGCCGGCATCAATTTTTTCCTTCAGCATCATGATGGTGGTGACATCAAACTCATCAACCTGAAAGACATTAAGACGGGATTCGTTATTTTCGTCCTGCATCATTTTAACGAAGTTGCCGGCGTGCTTGTCGTAAACCAATATGTTGATGACCTTGCTGCGGTAACGGTGCATAAAGCCCCGGCAAAATTCCAGATTACCGAAATGAGAGCCTATAATAAGCTGCCCTCTGTCATCGTTGTGCAGGGCTTCGATATTCTCCGGCGAGCTGAGTACAAAGTCTTTTTCCGAGATTTCATCCAGCCAGCCCAGCATCTTATCCAGAATCACTTCAGCAAAGGTTTTGAAATGCAGCAGCACATGACGGTAACCCGGCTTACTTTGCCAGATCTCAGGCTTAAACCGGTAATGAGCGGTCAGGTATTGCAGCGATGCCTCACGCTGCTCTTTGCGGCACAGCACAAAATACAGCGCCACCGGATACATGATGACCGAAAACACTTTGCGGCCGCACAGCCGGTAAATAAAAAACACCAGTCGCATGGCTGCCATGGTGCCGGCTTCACGGGTTTGTGACCAGTGCGCCTGCGGTTCTGAAGTTTTATCTGACGTAGTCATCGCTTCCTCTTTACTTACCCAACAAGGCACGAACGCGGGTGACTATCAGTTTTGGCAAGCGAATAAGCATGCCAAACATCAACCGTACATGCAGGCGGATCAGCATGAGGTTATCTTTCAGATAATGAAAATGGGATACGGTGTTTTCGTGATAAATCACCTTGGTAGGAATGAAGTGCAAATCGATACCTGCCCATACTGCTTTCACCAGCAGTTCCGGGTCGAAATCCATGCGCGGGCCAAGGTAGTAATTATCGAAAACCCGCTCAATTTGTTTGATGGGATACACCCTGAAGCCGCACAGGCCGTCTTTAATTTGCAAAGACAATGTTTCAAGCGCTACCCAGAAATCGGTAATTTTGCGGCCGTATTTTCTGGCGAACGGCGCGGTTTCATCAAAATAAGGCTGACCGGAAATAAAAGAATCCGGGTGTGAGCGACTGTAATCCAGCAGTTTTTGCGCATCATCGATGTTGTGCTGGCCGTCTGCATCCAATTGCAACACGTGGCTAAAGCCCATGGCACTGGCGTGATAACAGCCGGTGATCACCGAAGCACCTTTACCACGGTTAGTCTGGTGTCTGACAAGATGAAAATCCGGGTAAGGTTTAAGTAATGCATCTACCTTTGCCACACTTTCTTCACCACTGCCATCATCGACCACAATGCAGGGTAAATTCAGTGATGCCAGCGCCGGCAGAAACTTTTCAAACAGCACTTCGTGTTTGTAATGAGGAACAATAATGCAATATTTCATGATGCGGAAAACTTAAAACTGCCCGTGGAGAATGAGTCCGTTTCGTTGGAAAAGTGAAACGAAACACTGCCTTTGGCTGCATTGTGACTGAGCGTGAGCTGCATCTGTGCACCCGGCATGACCATGGTTTTGAATTTGATGTTGGTGAGTTGATGAAAACGGCTATCGCGAATAAACAACGCTTTTGCCAGCTTTCCCGCCCAGTCTATCTGCACCACACCGGGCAGCACTTTATGATCAGGAAAGTGACCGTCGAACCAGGCAAGATCTTCGCTTACCTTAAGCGTGATCTCAGCAGACGCTTCATCCATTTTTACGGCCGTAATATCCGGCCCTTCCTGCGCGTTAAACAGTGCTTTCAACGCATGTATATCAGTCATCAACAATATTATGCTTCTTTTTGTAGTGGCGCCGGAAAAGTAATTCAGCAACCACAAATACGGCAAAAATCAGGTAGGACAGTAAACCGTTGTAGAGTGTCCATACTGCTAAACTGCTGAACCAGGCTGTCCAGGCTGCCACCGCTGCATTGAGTAACAGCAACAGCCCCCACGCCAGGCTCAGCGCCCTGAGATATCCTTTCGCCTGTGCCGGCGGATTATGTCCACCCGCCCGGGCGAAGCGCTCAATCAGGGTGTGTTCATCAAGCAACGAAATCAGGAACAGCAGGCCCATTCCGGCGCTCATGATCACAGGGTAACATTTCAGCAGTATTTCACTGTTCAGAAATATAACCCCGGCGCAATATAACGCAATCACGGCAGTCATCAACCAGTCACTGGTTTTACGACTTTTACCTGTAATCACCAACCTGAATATGGCCACTAACAGTAATACCGCGCCGAACCAGCGGGGGTCGATCGTGTCGATGTTAAGCCACACTACAAACGGGTAAGCCACAGACACAAGCACAAAGAGCAGCGGAATTAAATCCTTCGGGCCCCGCTGCCGCGGTAATGCACTCACGCCAGCACGCTTTGCCTGTAATTTCCCAGCACCGCCCGTTCTTCATCATCAATCTGCGTGGTGGCTTCGTCGCTCAGCATATTTTCAAAGTACGGGACAATTTTCTGCATAATGGCAATGTTCTTCTCCAGTGCCATTTCCACATCAATATCCGGGTTTTTCAGTACATCGTTAAGTTCGCCCAGACAAGGCACCAGGAACTGATCCATAAAGCTGCCTCTGGCGGGTAAAACCAAGCGCTTCTGTGCTCTTTCGGCCAGCAACATCTGCATTTTCTTATTCAGCTTCTGGGTTTTCAGCAGGTTCGGGGTAATTTTACGCATGGTGTCTAAATCGCCGATGGCGTCGGTGAAAAACAGCAAGGCAAACACACCCCAGTAGTAGGTGTAATCCCATACCAGCTTAATCGACATCATCTTACGATCGCCAAAACCGCCATACTGATCTTTGTAAATTGACAGGGTGTTCTCAAAGAACGAGTCGTAAAATTTGTGGAACAAGGCCGCTTCAAAACGAATGTCCTGCCCTTTCCTGTCACGCTCGATAAGATGGGTAACAAAGGTATTATTCAGCGCGATGAAATCGCTGCCCGGTGAATAGAAAGGGTCTGCAAAGGCGCCGGCTTCACCCGTCATGGCCCAGCCAGAGTCTGAGAACATTTGCTTGCAGCCGTAGGAATAGCCTTGCATGACTTTAAAGTCGAGCAGTTCCGCCCCTTCAATGGCCTCTGCGCAAAGTGGATGTTCTTGTTGTAGCCACGCCATGGTGTCTTCAAAGGTGCTGATTTTGCTGTCGGCCAGCGCTTTATCGTCCATGACGATACCAAAGCTGGTGGCGCCGGACGCTAGGGGAATAATCCACACCCAGTAACCCGGGCCCATCAGATGATTGGTGCTTAACCAGCGTTTACCCGGTTCGAGGACACGATTTTGCCAGGCTTCATTATCAGACCATTCATCGATAATGACCCGCTTATTGATCCGGAAGAAAACCGCATTGCCCTGATGACCGGTTTCAGTCTGCAAGTTCAGCTTATTTCGTAGCAACGCCTGACGGCCCGCTGCGTCGACTAACCAACGCCCCTGAACGGTGATCGTTTCGTCACCGCGACGGCAAACCACAGTGTGATTTTTATCGCCCAGTTCAATGTCTTCGGGTACTGCGCCATCAAGAAATACCACGCCTTTTTCTTTCAGCATGGTGTAGAGGTAGTTTTCCAGCGTGCCACGTTCAATTTGGTAAGCCGGAATGCCGAAAAGCTCGCTGACGCCCAGTTCATCATAATCGCTGTAGTCGTTTTGCACTTTCCCGAAGAACAGCCTGAGGCCGTACTTACGCAGATGCTTTTCCTTGAAATGGTCTTTCAGGCCAAGTACATCTGTAAAGTAGTGCGCACCAATTTCAACTGTAGACTCCCCCACTTTTGCCGTGGTGTCGTGTACCGGAAAGGTGTTTTTCTCAATTATGGTTATGGCGAAAGTGTCGTCGCGGTTAAGCAGTTGCAGCGCCAGGCTCATGCCTGCCAGCCCGCCACCGGCGATGATAATATCCGTATTCATCTGATCCATCATTTACCCTTCACAAGCTAAAGTGAGACTGGTTCCGCTGCTTAGCGGAATCGTGATCTTCCCGTCAGGTTGATTCAACAGCTCAGCAACACACAATACCTTTGCCGCCGGATTTTGGGCGTACATCTCTGTGAGATACGTACTGCCGGCGTTGAGCTCCGGCCAGCTTGCATCTTCCTGCTGATTTACCGTTGCCGTAAGCACCTGGCCTTCCACGTCGGCATCGTGCGGATAAATCACCAGTGAAAACGCAAAGGTTTCCTGATTTGGCAACACGGGCTTCAGAATATCTGCCACCGGCGCATCATAAAACGTGAGCAGCATCGGCACGTTTTCAGTTTCGCACTGAATCATGGCCTCAAGAATGGTTAACGACACCGATTCTTCATATCCGGCAACAGAATTGGCCGCGCTCATGGTACCCGTACTGATGGTCCAGTAGCCGGCCGGCGCGTTGTGTACCGAGTTATGGAACTTGGTCGGCGACAGCTCTTTATGTTCAGACGCCAGCGTTTTGCACATGTAGTCGGTAAGGTCGGTATCGCCCAGACCAGAAACAAACACGCAAGTAAGGGTATCGGGCTCAACACCGGCATCTTGCGTCGCCTGCCATGAACTCTCAACCGCCAACTTAACCGGCAACGGGGCACGGCGTCTTTCATTGGCTGGAATAATACCGGGTTTCGGGCTTTTCAGCTTTGCTTCTGGTAAGTCTGCGCCACCAAGCAGCGCTTGAAGTGCAGACCAGTTTTCAAAGTAGCTGCCCCAGGCTCCGGTGCCTGCAATTTTACATTTCAGTGCTTTTGTCTGCATATTACTCTGCCCTGCTAAACAAAAGTGTACAGTTATTACCACCGAAGCCGAATGAATTGGTCATCACGTGCTGACACACTTTCTCTTCGTCTGACGCTTTAATGGAGAAATCCAGTGCTTCATCCAGCGTTTCCAGGTTCTTTGAGCCCGGGATCACGTTGGTGTTCAAGGTGTCCATGGCAATAATGGCTTCTGTAATACCGGCTGCGCCCAGGGTATGTCCCATCCAGGCTTTGGTCGATGAACAACGTACAGACGCAGGGAACAATTCGGAAATCAGCTTTCCTTCAATCAAATCGTTAGCCCGGCTGGACGTGCCGTGAAGGTTAATATAATCCACCGACTCAGGAGACAATGCAGCCCGTTTCAGCGCCTGTGTCATCGACAATCTGGCACCCAGTCCTTCCGGATGCGGGTGCGACATATGGTGTGCATCTGAGCTTTCACCGTAACCGGCCAGTGTAATGCCTTTGCCGTTGTCATTTTCGCCCGCGCGCTGGAGTACGGCAAAACCGGATGCTTCACCCAGGTTAATCCCGTCCCGATGCTGATCGAACGGCTTACACGGGTTTGGCGACAGCAACTGCAGCGAATTAAAACCATGCAGCACACTCAGACACAACGTATCCACGCCGCCTACCAGCACCGCATCAACAATGTCGGTTTCCAGCCAGCGGGCGCCTGTGGCAAACACTTTGGCGGAAGAAGAGCAGGCGGTGTTAATCGTGAGTGACGGGCCTTTGATACCGGAAAGGTGAGCGGCAAATAAGGCAGGTGCATGAGGATTATGCACAAACGGCTGTTTGAAAGCTTCGGTTAACCCATTGTCGCTGTTGAGTTTGGTGTAGGCTTCTTCAGTACGGTCGATACTGGACGTACTTGAGCCCATGACTAAACCAATTCGGGCAGCGCCGTATTTGTTGATTAACGCTGAAACCGTATGGCGAATCGTGCCCTGTTCATATCCCAATGCAGCAAGGGCATTGTTCCGGCTTTGCCATTGACCCAGGTCATCCACCCCGTTGATTTGCTCAACGACGCCAATCCAGGTGTCTAAATCTGAACCAGGCAGGTTGTTCTTAATCAGGCCGCTTTTATGCTGTTTGAGCGAAGTCCGTAAGGCGCTGAGATTAACCCCGGCTGCCGAACAGGATTCGTAATCGATAATATCTATTTTCATGTCGTCAAAGATAACCCTCAAATAGCTTTATTTACCGCCGATCCGAGGGTAACCGCCCGATTTTATTTATTCTTTTCAACAAATGCGGTTAAGCTTCGTAAGGTCTCGAACGCTTCGCGTGTACCTTCGTCTTCAGCTTTAATTTGCACGCCGTATTCTTTTGATATCGCTAATGAAATTTCCAGCGCATCAATTGAATCGAGTCCCAGACCGTCACCGAATAATTGATCTTCCGGATCAATTTCTTCCGCTTCCATGTCTTCAAGGTTGAGTGCTTCAACCAAAAGCTGAGCCATTTTTAATTCGGATTCTGTTTGTGTAGCCATAGTTGATACTGTCCTTACTATGTACGCTTCTCTCTGAAAGGGCGCTAGTTTAAACTAATGTTACAATAAAAACTATTTCTGCAAACCGGCATGCTTTCCGATTTTACCCCTTCAAAACCGGCAAAATTCATCAGTGATCAGGAGGTACACCTCTGGCTCGTTGATGTTGCTGATACACATGAAAAAAATGTCATGTCTCAGTTGCAGTCGTATTTGTCTGAAGATGAAAAGCTTCGTATGGCAGGTTTTCGCAAGCAGGAAAGCCAGCACCGCTTTCTGGCAGCACGCGGTGCGCTCAGGCTCATTCTGGCCGGATTACAGAAAGCCGGCGATCCGGCCGGCATGCAATTCACTGTCAACGACCATGGCAAACCGTTTCTCACAACAAACCCGGAAAATCTGCACTTTAACCTCTCCCATTCCGGTGACATGATTTTAATTGCTATGACCCGTGGACGTGATTGCGGCGTCGACATTGAACGGATGAACAGCGCCCGCAATTTTAATGAGCTGGCGGATTTTTACTTTCACCCGTCTGAACGTGATGTAATCTCAGCAGCAAAGGGCGACGCAGACATTATGCATCGCTTCTATACACTCTGGTCGTTGAAGGAAGCTTTCATCAAAGCTGAGGGGAAAGGTATGGCCATTGCCGGAGACAGCTTTTACTTTACCGGTATTGATTCTTTGCAGCCTGAGTTAGTGACAACCGCTGATTCTCAAACCAGCGGCCGGCACTGGCTATTCAGTTGTGAGGTTTACAGGCAGGATTACAGCATGGCCCTTGCCGTTGAAAAAATAAATGAAAGGGATATCACGGTTAAACGGCAACGCCTGGTCTTTGATTAATCCGCCTGCCTGTGATTATCCCGTGCTACAGCGGTAAAATTGCGTTAACGTAGCGCCGCGTAAAGAAAAACACTGTTGATAAAGGAGTTCGCAGTGCAGCATATTAAACAGGCTCTGAAAGCGGCCTTCAAAAAAGCCGACAAGCCTATGTTGGACCGGTGTATTACGGAGCAGCGTTCACCCGGATTGCCAGACATCCGTCGCACTCAGCATTTTCCTGCCCGGCGGGTCATCCGTGCATCCCGGGCCTTTAACCGCCTTCATCACTGGCAATACGACACCCTGCATCCCTGCTTTCCTCTCTTTTTGGGGTTGTCACTGCACATCGACGTTCTTACCGCTAACGCGTCGCCTTTTCCGCTGATGGGGCTGGTGCATACAGAAAATACCATCAATCAACTGTTGCCGCTGAAAGCAGAAGACATGGCGATAACTTGTCACTTCAGTGATGTACGACTTCATCCGCGAGGCATTGCCGTTGACGTTATGCTGACAGTGAGCCAACAGGATATTGTGCGTCAGCAAATTACCAGTACGTATTTATACCGGGGCGCTTCCGGCATGCTGAAACAGACCGGGGAAAGTGACGGCGCAGATGTCTCCGGGTCTGAAAAAACCTTTGCAGTCACTTCTGTAATGAACTTTGACGCCGCTGCAGGACGCCGGTACGCCCGTATCAGCGGCGACTATAACCCTATTCATCTTTACCGCTGGTGTGCCAGGCTGTTTGGCTTCAAACACGCCATTGCCCATGGCACTCATGTACTTGCACGATGCATCTCGACGCTGAGCGATGCGACAGTCACAGGGCAGCATGCTTTTTCTGTTACCAATGCGTTCAGGTATCCCGTGCCGTTGCCGTCTGAAATGCGGCTTAGCAGCAACGGGGAAGAAAGTATCGAAGGCAGTAAAGTGTCTGAAGTGTCTTTCGAACTGCGTGACAAGCAGGCAGTCCGCAGGAAGCAGGTAGTGCTGTGCGGACGCATCGGCGCACCTTTACAACATATACCGGCTAACCCGTGAAACTAACTGGCCTGCGCCAGTTTTTTAAGTAGTAAGGTTTTGAGTTCGTCTGCCGGCAGAGCTTTGCTGTAATAATAGCCCTGATATTCCTGCCCGTTCAGTGAACGGATAAACTCCAGCTGTTCCTCGGTTTCAATACCTTCGGTGGTTACTTTCAGGTTCAGTATTTTTGCCAGCGCAATGACCGATTTTACAATAGCCGCGTCCTGATCATTAAATACCGCTTCCGACATAAAGCTCTTATCAATCTTCAGGCGGTCGATAGGGAACCGGCGAAGCTGGGCCAGATTGGAATAACCTGTTCCGAAGTCATCAATGGATAACGACACCCCGGCCTCCCGTAAGGCCGACATAACGCCCTGCGCATATTTGGGATCCTTCACCAGCGTGCTCTCCGTGAGCTCAAGTTCAAGACGGTTCGCAGCCAGACCGGTTTCCTCTAAAATTAATTTTACTGATTCCACAAATCCTCTGTGACTCAGTTGCAGCGCTGAAATATTCACTGCAATAGGCAGCGCCACACCAAACTCCTTTTCCCAGTTTGCTGAAAACTGACACGCTTTTCTGAGCACCCACTCACCCAATGGCAAAATGAGATTCGAATCTTCAGCAAACGGAATCAGTTCATCCGGCGTAACCGTTCCCAGTACGTCATCCTGCCAGCGGACCAGAGCTTCCACACCGGTGACTTTGCCTGAGCTCACCTCCACTTTAGGCTGGTACGCCAGACTCAGGCCGTCGTTTAATAGAGCCAGTCTGAGACGTTCATCCATTTTGCTCCGGCGCTCTGTGCCGCTGGTCATATTTTCCTGATAAAACACATAATTGTTTCTGCCGGACTTTTTCGCCGCATACATGGCAGCATCGGCGTAAACCATCAGTTCATGTTTCTGCGCAGCGTGATCAGGATACATGCTCACGCCCACACTGCTGGATACGTGAACCAGCATGTCTTCAATCTGAAATGGTTGCTGCAGAGACTCAACAATGCGAAACGCCAGACTTTCCGCCACTTTACGGGAAGGATTGCCCTGGATGAGCACCATAAATTCGTCGCCGCCAACCCTGGCAACCAGATCCGTTTCCCTGACCGCTGCCCGTAATCTGTCTGCCGATTGCCTGATCAATAAGTCACCCACATGATGGCCCAGCGAGTCATTCACATTCTTGAAATGGTCCAGGTCGACGAAAAACACACTGAAGGAATCACTGCCCTGTTGCAGTAATTCCTCGATTTTTTCTTCGAAGTGCAATCGGTTAGGGAGCGTAGTCAGCGAATCACGGTAGACCATGCTTTTCAGTTCACGGTTTGCATCACTCAGCGACGCCGCCAGTTGAGCGTTTTTCGATGTCAGGTGAGTATCGTAGATAGACAGCAGCAGAGCACTCAGCATAATGCTCACCGATACCGAGGCCACTGACACAGCCAGTCTGCCGGGAGACAAGCCATCCACCGGCATCATATGCATGCCTTCAGGATAAATGGTTGCCGCCATACCGGTGTAGTGCATACCGGCAATCCCCACTGCCATTACCATACCGGCAGCTACCCGAAACCAGAAGGAAGGACGTTGATTAGCGACCGGGTTCAGGCTGAACACTAACCAGAGTGCAGCAGCGGACGCGCCTACAGCTATCAGCACCGAGCAGGCAAAAATAAGCGGGTCATAACTCAGTTCACCGTGCATTTGCATGGCTTCCATTCCCACATAGTGCATGATGCACACGCCGGCTCCCATCAGCAGAGCTCCAACCGCCAGCCTTCCGGCTGTCGGGCTACCGTTACGAACCACCGCCAGCGCCAGGCCGGAAGTGAGAATGGCTGCCAGAAAAGATACCAGGGTCAGAGGAATGTCGTACATCACCCGGGTGGACATATCCATTGCCAGCATGCCGATAAAATGCATGGACCAGATCCCGACGCCCATAGAAAACGCACCACCGGTCAGCCATAAATGTGAGGCGATGCCTTTGGTCGCACGCAGGCGTCCCGCCATATCCAGTGCAGTCAGGGAAGCAATGAATGCGACACCAAGTGAGAGCGCAACAAGTCCGGGGTGATATTGTGCATCCATGTTCGTTCCTTTTTTATAAACCGGCAGGTCAGTTGTCCGGTGAACACAACACCGGAAATTAGACTTAAGTCTAATGAGCTATGCGGGAAGGAAAAATGCCCGGTGATCAACATGGATATGTGGTTTCATACGTTTTCATCATACAAGCCAGCCTGGCCGGGCTGTGACGAGCGTCAGGCAAGGATCGCTGCAACCTTCTCTCTGAGTAAAGGCAGCACCCTCTTTTCAAACCAGGGATTCCTCGCCAGCCAGCGGTTATTGCGGCCTGACGGATGGGGCAGCACCATAGCATCCGAACCTGATGATGCTGTTTGTTCTACAGCATCAGTTAAGGTTTTGTACTCCGGAAAATAATATTGCTGTGAGTAGCGCCCGATATGGATCATGATTTCAGGGGACAACTGATCGAGAACCGGTTTGTGCCAGGTGGCAGAACAAATTTTAGGCGGTGGTGCATCTGCACCATTCTTGTAGCCCGGAAAGCAAAATGCCATAGGAAGGTGAGCAAATAAAGACGAGTAAAATGCTGACCGGTTCACCCCGAGCCAGAGGCGAAGTTTATCGCCACTGGTGTCATTCCAGGGCTGGTGGCTTTCGTGAGCTTTGATGCCGGGTGCCTGTCCGACAATCACAATTTTCGCTTCAGCATGCAGTTGCACTACCGGTCGGGGAGCATGAGGTAATCCCCCTGCACACAGCGTGCAACGGTGTATGTCACTGAATAATTTGGCCGGATCCGTTTCAGTCATAGACCCACACTGATTGCATAAACTTCAAACTCTGGCACTATGAAACTGCCTGAAAAACCATCAAATAATAAGGACATATCCATGACTTCGCTACTCAAGAAATACTTGTCTGCCGCCATCATAACATTCTCGTTGTTTCCTCTGGCAGCCAATGCAAAAGATTCACCTCAGTATGCCGACATTCCTGCTCCGGAGTTTGAGTTTCTTTTTGAAGCCGTTGTAACACTTGATCCGCCCCTTGAAGTCGGTGAGACACGATACGGTAAACGCCGGATTATAGGCATTAATGGCGGTGAATTTCGCGGCCCCGAACTCAATGGAAAGGTGTTGGGAGGCGGCGCCGACTGGCAGACAGTGAGAAAGGACGGAACCGCTGATCTGGTGGCGGATTACAGCCTGCAAACCGACTCCGGCGAAATCATCTATGTGCATAATGAAGGGATCCGCACCGCTTCACCGGAAGTGCTGGCCAGACTGGCTAAAGGAGAAGACATGCCTGCAGCGTCTTACTACATGCGTACTGCCGCAAAACTGGAAGTCGCTTCAGACAGTCCCCACGCCTGGCTGAATAAGTCAGTTATCGTGTCCACCGGTATGCGAAAGGCCAACAGCGTCGTCCTGCATTTCTACCGCGTTAAGTAACCGCCTTACTCATGCTGCGCGCAGAGAAAGTCTCTGCGCCTGCTGATCCACATTATTTTGCTGTGACTTTCCGTTTGCTGATTTTAAGCAGGTGGTCTGCGGTCCGGTCAATGGCCGCCTTCAACGGCTTTTTCTTCAGCTCCGTGAACGATGCCAGCACCCGGCAGGCGACCAGCGCGAAGACGACAGCAAAAATGTAGCTGGTCCAGCTGGCTGCATCATGGAAAAACGGCACCAGAGATAACAGTAGAAATAGCGGAGTGTGGTACAGATAAATACTAAACGAGAAACAAGCCAGCGCTTTCACAGCTTTGGTTGCCAGCTCACCAATCCTGATACGCAGATGGTATGCACTGTAAAAATTCACGACTGCCAGCAGAGCAAGAAAATAATCCCCAAGAAACTGCTTGGCAGGAATAAATTTAGGCGGCGTGCCGAGTACATAATGATTAAATTCATCCAGCACAGAATCAAAAGCAGTTACCTTTGTTGCAATAAATCCGAGTAAGGTTGCAGCAAACAGGCATAACGCCGTACCCCGGCCCGGCGTGTATTTATCTTTGCACACATAAAGCAATGCGCCCATTCCCCACAATGGTAGAAACAGCGCAATATACGGTCCCATGATCAGAATTACTGCGAAAATGAGTAACCAGCGGTAGCGGTTTGCATAAAGCACCACGGCGATAAATACGTAATACCAGACTTCATAACTTAGCGACCAGTACGGGAAGTTTCCGGCGGGGAACAGGAATCCCAGCCACGACTGGGAATAAAAAGACAGGAAAATAGGGTAGTACAACCAGGCTTTGTTGATGGTGTAGTCTACCGGTTCGCCCTGAACAGATGTATGAATAAGGCTGGCAATGATTCCCAGCATCAATCCGGGCACAGCCACAGAGTAAATCCGCGCCATCCGGTTGGTGGCGAAGGAATACAGGTTTTTATCTTTCTCTTTTCCGCACCAGGTAATGACAAACCCGCTGAGCACGAAAAACAATACCACGCCATCTCTGCCCAGGCGGGCTTCTCCAAGAATATCCTGAAGCCATAATGGCCCGAAGTGACCGGCGTGAGATAGCAGTACCAGAAAGGTGGCAACTACCCTGACCATCTCAAGGTATACAGACAATCCTTTGTTCATTAGTTATTCCTGAACATTGTTACTATTCTGAACGCAGAGTAAACCGTGACTTTACCATATACAACCTCTTGTCACTCCGCCGTGCGCTTCAGCGGTTCCCACCAGAATATTTTTAGCCACGCAGTGCACAGAGCTATCACAGACAGGCTGATAGCAAAAGGCTCCCACGCTTTAATGACCATAAAGATTGGTGCTGCGGTTAATGATGTATGCCAGATAACACCCACCACCACATTAGCGGCATCTTTTTTAAACTGGTTGTTCGCAGTTATTGCGACGCCATCTTCCTGCAGCGCCCGCACGACTGGTTGCCACCAGCCCCAGGGACGGGTTTTCTGATAGAACGCCTTCAGCACCCCCATATCATCCGGTCGGGTGAGCAGGCTGACGCCAATGCACACCAGCAAGCAGAAACCGAATAAAAACGGGAACGCATACAACGGCTGAATGTCCGTGAACATAAGAAAGACCGACAGAATGATTCCCGCCGTCATGCCGCAAAAGAATGCCATGCCGTTGAAACGCCACCAGTACCACTTCAGCACGTTCGCTGCCGTGTAACCACCGTATAACGCAGACACCAGCCACATCACCATACTGTTCAGTGACGGTACAAACAACCCGAGTAACGAACCACAGACGATGAAAAGAACAGACACCAGATAGCTGAGTTTCAGCGCCTTTCTTTCCGGTATCTCAGGATTGATGTAGCGTTTATAAATATCGTTGACCACATAGGCCGGTGCGGCGTTTGAGGTAGCGGCAAAGGTAGACATGAAAGTCGCCAGCAGCCCTGCAATGATAAGCCCCAGCAGACCTGACGGAATAAAATTGGCCAGGGTCAGCGGTAATATTTGCTCGAAATCTGCAGCGCTGTTCATTTGATTTAAAGCCGGCGTGAGATAAACCAGCGCCAGTACGGTGAGGCCGGTGACCATCATGTAGCGGGGAAATAACAGTACAATACTGACAAAACCGCTCATTTTAGCCGCCTCTGACGGTGTGCGCGCAGCAAGAATACGCTGCATATCAAAGTTAGGCGCAGGCCCGGCCAGGCTTTGCAAAATGCCTTTGAAAAGTCCCAGCATAATGAAAAGCGAAAACAGCGAATAGCCGTCACCGGCAATGCGTTCATTAGCCTCAGGCAACAACGCTTGCCAGTCCAAATCCAGTTGCCAGCCGAACGACAGTGATGTCCATCCCTCAGGCACCACTGCAGCCAGCATGCCAGGAGAAACCTGCATCATTGCAATCACACCGATGGCAATGCAGGCCGCTGTCATAACTAAAAACTGTAACACCTCTGTGTAGACCACACTCACCATGCCACCACGTACAACATAAAGCGCAGTAAACCCGGTGATCAGAGCGCCGTAAAGCACTTCGTTAAGCCTGACATCTGTACTTAACTGCCAGGGCAGGAAGGCCGCAGCGAACTTGCCGATGCCGGTGAATCCGTAAGCGAGAAGCCCCAGCACACTGATCAACGCAAATACAACCACAATGATATGGCTCAGCGTGGCCCCCCGCCCTTCGCCAAACCGGAACCGTATCCATTCTGCCCCCGTCATCACACCCGACCTGCGCAACCAGACGGAAAGGAAAATCATAAGAAAAATTTGGTTAAAGCTGGGCCAGAGCCAGGGAATGAATACGCTTTTCAAACCATAGATAAAAAGCAGGTACACCATCCACATGGTGCCACTGATATCGAACATGCCTGAGGCATTGGACAGCCCGAGCAACGGCCAGGGGATTTTATTCTGGCCGAGAAAATAATCTGTTGTGTTTTTTTTGTTAAATCTGGCTATTCCCATTCCAAGCAGAATGACAACACAGAGATAGCCAGCAATGACGAGAACGTCAAAAGACGACAACTTCATAGCATGTTCCATTAAGGCCGGTGAGGCTCAGTCACCATTTTACCTTTTTGAAACCGGTTGTCGTCAATAAACAATGTATTAACGAATGTAACCCGTCAAACGGTGTGACGCTACTGCCCTGCGGTTACCGATGAAGCGGTCCAGTTGTCCGTTCTGAAGGGTACTGCGGGTAAGCCTTCCCCGTTCACCAGATTCACGACCGGATAATCAGCCCAGGCATAGCGCACGGCAACAGGTTTCTTCACATTCGCATTAGTTAATATAATCTTCTCACCGTCCAGTTCCGCGTCAGCAAGAAAGAACCGCTTATCTTCACCGGCGATAATAAAGCCTGCAGGTGCGTTACCTTCTGTTGTTGTCAGGCCCTCAGCATTACTGAAACGTAACGTCACTTTATCGCCTTTAATATCCATACCTGAAAAGTCCGGCCCTGACGTTACGATATCCTGATGGCCGTACGCCTGCCGGGCCGCCTGACGCCATAACCTCTCGCCCACAGGCCGCTTGTTTTTAGGATGAATGTCGTCCGGATTACCCACATCAATGGACACAGCCATGCCAGTATCCGGCAGAGATAACGTCTCTTTTTGTGCATCCCGCAGGTAAGCCCATGCACTGTCGGGCTGTAAGGCCTGTGGTTTCAAAAATGCTGAAAGCTGCACAAACAGGAATGGCAATGTGCCGTCATCCGCCTTTTTGCGCCATGTCCTGATCAGTGTTTTAAATAAGTCTGCGTAGTATTCCTGACGATCGACATTGCTTTCACCCTGATACCAGATAACGCCTTTTGCCCGGTAAGGTAGCAAGGGATTTATCATCGCGTTATACAAAAACCCGGGAGTGAAGGTGTAGTTTTCAACCTCAGGAACAGGGGGCTCAATGGTATTAGTGCCCCGCCATTGTCCGGATATATCAACTTTCTCAGAGCCGACTTCGCGCCAGATTTGTGCCGGCCGGCCCACATAGGCTTTGTTATCCCAGTCGTTCGTCACCCGGATAGCGAATACGTTTTTTCCCCGCCGCAGCCACTTTTCAGGCAGGTGATGCAGTGAATCACCATTGCGCCAGTCTTCTTTAGCAATCACGTGACCGTTGATAAACACAAAAGCGTTCTGAACAATGTCACCCACATTAATCGTGACAGATTTCGACAGATCATCATCTGTAAGCGTGAAGGTATGTCGCAACCAGGTAAATTCAGTAAACGGTGTACTGTTCGGCAGGGCGACTTCAGACCATTGACTGTCATCATAATCAACCTCAGCCGCACCGGTAGCCAGTGCTACGGCTTCACTGTCGATACGACGCCACTTTTCGGTATTTCGCGTGTCGTTGTCACGCAGCGTTTTTGCCCAGTCAGGGTTGCGTTTTACTGCTTCAGCCTGTTCCCGGTAGCCGGGCACAGTTTCAACCGTCGCCAAATCAATCCAGGCTTCTGCCGGTGTGCCGCCCCAGTTACTTTCAATAATGCCCACCATTACATCTTCTTCTGATGAGACTTTTTCAGCAAAAAACCAGGCCACGGCAGAGGATGCACCGGCGGTGCTGGCATTGGCGACCTGCCACTTGCTCTCAGGCAATGTGGTCTGCACTTCCGGCGACAGGGTATTTGGTACATCATAAAGGCGAATGCGTGCATTACCGGCTTCAGCCAGTGCTTTTTCATTACCTGTAACGTGGTCTTTTAAATCCCATTCCATGTTGGATTGCCCGGCGGCAATCCACACATCGCCGTACCACACATCATCAAATGACAAGGTATTATCGCCCTGCACAGAAAGAGTATAAGGGCCGCCTTTTGCTTGTGCCGGTAACGAAAGGGTCCAGTTCCCTGAAGCTGTTACCGTTGTGGTTTGTTCCACGTTATTTATCACAACACGGACAGTTTCGCCGGGCGCACCTGTGCCCCACACATTGACCGGTTTGTCACGCTGTAACACCATGTGATCAGTAAATAACGTCGCTATTTCTGCTGCGGATGCGTGCACTGACATGACAATGGACAGTGTCATGCACAAGAGGCTTTTTTTCATTTCAATTTCCTGAGGTTAACCGGCGTGCACGCAGCAAGAAGAGTGCTATTTAACCGCCCGCGTGCTTTCCCGGATAATGATTTCAAACGGTAAAATGTATTCGGTAAGTTTCGGCTGTTCACCTTCAATTATGCGGAACAGCAATTCGGCAGCTTCTTCCCCCATTCTCACAGCAGGCTGCCTGATAGTGGTCAATGGAGGATCGCAGTAATTGGCCATATCCAGATCGTCAAATCCGGTGACAGAAATGTCATCGGGTACTTTCAGACCTTTCTCTTTTAAGCCTTTAAGTGCTCCGATTGCCATTTCATCGTTGGCACAGAAAAGCGCCGTAGGCCGCTCGTCCATGTTGACGAAATGCTTCACTGCATTAAATCCGGACCAGAACGAAAAGTCGCCTTCAACCACCAGCTCTTCATCAAAGGCAATGCCCGCATTTTCCAGCGCCTGTTTATAGCCATCCTGCCTGGCCATGGAGTGAAGGTTGTCTTTCAGGCCGGAAATCATACCGATGCGGCGGTGGCCCTGACTGATCAGATACGTCACCATTTTGGCAGCGGCTTCTTCATTGTCGATGCGAACAGAATAGTAAGGGGTACCGGCACAGCCAGCCGCATTCACGGCTTTTACATCTTTAATAGGCAAAACAGCTTTGTCATTGTGGGGAGTCAGCTGAATTAATCCGTCCGCCTGACGGGTTTCCACCAGTTGAATAAATTCCTGCTCCCGGCTGGCACTGTCACGGGTATCACCGAGCAACACATTAAAACCATGCTTTGCAGCCGTATCTTCAACGCCACTGATTAACTGCGCGAAGAACAGATTAGCGATATTAGGTACCAGCACTACAATGGTGTTAGTGCGCTGTAAGCGAAATTTTTGAGAGGTGAGATTTGGCCGGTACTGCAATTTCTCTATCGCCTGATTCACACGGCGGAGACTTTGCTTTGAGACCATTTCAGGGTTACTGATAGCTCTTGAAACGGTGGCTATTGATAAGCCTGACTCTCTGGAAACATCACGGATAGTGGCCATAGTCGATACTTTCTACGCTGGAATGGTAAGGGAATTCAACAAACTCCCTTCACGCTTTTTTAATAATTCATGCAGTGTAAAACATCGGGGGTACTATTCGTACCCCCGCTTCACGACTTTCTGCTTAAGCTCAGAACTTCGCTCTTACGCCCACGATGTAGCGGGTTTCATAGTAGTTCTGGAAGGCGTACTGATCTTCCCATTGCAGGTAATAATCTTCGTACTCGCCAGTGATGTTCGAGCCCTGCGCATAGACAGAGAAGTTCTCATCAATGTCGTAGCTGGCAGAAATGTCCACATAAGATGTCGGGGCCTGATAAAGGTTCAAAGCTCCCCAACCACCCTGACCGGCTAAGCGTTCGCTGCGGTAGTTGTAAGCAATACGTGCTTCAAAACGGTCGCCCTGATACCAGCCGATAACGTTAAACTGACGCTCAGAGTTGTCGTTAAACATATTCTCTTCGCCGTAAATGTCAGTACCGGAACCTTCACTGGGTGAATAAGTGAAGTTAGTATCCATACCGAAGCTGGCTAACAGAGACTCACCTTCGATGAAGTCACTGAACGCGATTTTCGCACCGATTTCAAAACCTTCCAGCGTACCACCGTCACCCTGAACCAGCGTAGTGATTGGTACGCTGCGACGTACTATTCCGTCGGCATCCGGCATTTCCATGTCTACCGTCTGGTTCACAGTGAAACTGTCAATTTCAACACGGAATAGTGCAGCAGATACCATACTGGCCTGACCGGGATACCATTCTAACGACACGTCGTAGTTAGTCGAGCGCCATGGATCAAGCTGCGGATTACCCGCCAGGCTACCACCGGTCACAATGAACTGACCTTGTGTCGGGCTGCCTTCTACTGAATCTAACGCATTGCTTAACGTTAAACCTTCACCGTACTGATTCAGGTTAAGCGGTGTCATGTTTTCTGAATAAGCAAAACGTGCAATTACATTGTCCGTGATGCTGTAAGACAGGTTCAGAGTTGGTAACACATCAGTATAGTCACGGCTTGAAACCACATCGCCGGTATCAATAGCGGTACCACTGTAAGGCAGGTTATCACCGGCAATGTTCTGCTTCACAGTAAGGTCAGTTTCGATAACACGAATACCCACGTTACCGGTCAGCAAGCCGTCCATGCCTTCGAAGTTTGCCTGCAGGAAGTAGCTTAGCTCAGCCACATCAGCGCTGAAGCTGGAACCGGGAACGATTTGTTTTACCGATTCACCGAAAACGCGGTTATGGAAGGCTTCAGGATCATCGTAATCTGCAGGATCAACCGCCCAGATTGCAGGAATACCGGAAACAGGGCCGAAGTCTGTGACCTGTACCACGTTGTTGTACTGATCAAGAGGAATGCTTTCCAGAGCGGCATAAGGCATGAATTCGCCGTTTACCATCTCGCCGTCTGAACACGCTGGCGCATCAGCATTCAGCAATACGTCTGTCGCTTTCCACTGTGCCATACAGCCGGCGGTTTGTACCGGTGAAAACAGGTGATAACGCTCGTAGTCTGCGCTGCGTTTACCATAGCGGATACCGCCTTCGATGCTGGTCACGTAACCGCTGTCGAACAAATATTTGCCTTTCATGCTAAAGGCGTTGATGTCGCCTTCTGAGTTTTCATTGTTCTCAGAGCTGAAAGCGCCAATGTTGTAGCTGGACAAATTGCCCATGTAATCGGCAATAGTCGCACCGTCGCCCAGGCCGCCGGTCAGTGAACGGTCAAAGCCGCTCCACACAGGGTGCTCACCGGTAGTGTCATAAGTCAGATGCGGATTTTCGCTGTAGCCCATAGCATTAATAGCTTGCAGACAGCCGCCGTCATCGCCCACAACCACATCATCGGGTCCGCACTTGTCAGACGGAACCAGGTTAGTTGTACGACCCAGCGTGGTTGACCCGTTGGTCATATCGCCTTCGTTATAACCGTGACGGTGTTCCTGGGAGGCACGTCCGATAATTGCACGGAACTGACCACTGAATGCGCCGCCGTTATCGTAATCTAATTGCAGGTTAATGTTGGTAGAACTGTTGTTGTACACATCATTCTGAGTGAATGACTTCAGACGTGACGGATACAGCTCAGCCGTTTGCCAGGAATACATTTCGCCGCCATCAATCATTGCACCGGTGGCACGCTCCTGTGTTGGCGTAAACCAGCCGCGGGGGCCCCACTTGTTGGTCGCACTTAAACCGACTTTACGGTTGTATTCTTCCTGCTCGGTATAGAACACATCTGCGGTGAAAACAAAACCTTCACCCAAATCTACCTGCATGGATGTATTCAGACCCAGACGCTCACGTTCAGTGCCCTGATTCCAGGCAGAAAAACCTTGTGAACCTAAGATAACGCGGCCATCACGGCCGTCCACGCCAACTTCCGCAGCACTGGTGCGGTCGGTCCAGCCGGCATCGCCCGGGCTGCCGGTATTGATACCATTATACGAGTTAGCCAGATTCACATTGGCGTAGGTACCGGAGATCATGAAACCCACATCGCCGTTCTGCCAGTTATACAATGCAGATAAATTAGGATCGTTCTTTTTAGTTTCATCGCCACGTTGCATTTCTGCTGCACCGCTGAAGGTAGAGCCTTCTTCAAAATCAAACGGACGATAAGTTTTTAAGTTAACAGTACCGGTGATACCGGCATTGCCCAGATTGGCTGTGGCATTTTTAAATACATCAGCACCACGGAACAGAGGTGACGGGATATCGCTGAAGTTAGGTTGAGTGGATACAACAGAGTTTGCACCAAGATACTGTTCACCGTTCAGCTGAGTTACTACCTGAGGTAATCCCCGGATATTGAGTGAACCACCCTCACCCGCAGTACGGCGAATTTGCACACCGGAAATACGCTGCAAAGAGTCTGAAATTGTTACATCCGGCAGTTTACCGATATCTGTTGCAGCAATAGAGTCTACAACAGTGGCTGCCGTTCGTTTGTTGAAAATGGAAGCTTCCTGAGAGCCCCGGATACCGCTGACGTTAATCACTTCGATATCACTGTCATCAGGTACTTCTGTCTCTTGTGCGAAGGCTGTTACAGGTTGGATGGCCGCTAGTACGCACAATGCCAACACCGAACGTTTCACGCCATGTTTTCCGGCAAATGTCTCTTTCATCTCTGGTCCCTAATTGCGAAAAAATTTTCTTAAAAAGGGTGCAATTTCGTGTCCTCCCGATACCACACCCGTAATGTAACCGTTTTCAGGCAGAGGCAATCTATTACATTAAAACTTACTTTTCAATAACAGCAATTTTACAGCACAACCTAAATTGCAGGCAGTATACTCACGTAATTAACATAATTCAAAAAACCATATAATTCTTAAACTTAACCAAAATCAGTCTTATTAAAAAGGTGGTTTTTCATGCCTCCAAATGGCGGATTAAGCCTGATAAACTTCACGATGAATGGTTTTATTTTTCAGATGAAACCACGGAACGCTATTCAGTTTAAGAAACCGTTATCAGCAACAAAAACCGCACCAAAAACTAATAAACAGCTATTATTCAATAATTTAAAATTAAACCTAACAACAAAACACAGAAATCATTGAAACCGGTTACATAAATACGCTAAGGTACACCGCAAATTGTTAAATCAATTTACACAGCATCACAAAAATAAAACGTTCCGGATACCAGTTGGATTTTCAAGACCCATGATGAATCGAAGACAACTTCTTAAAACACTTACCGCTGTAGGGGGCATTGGCGCAGCATCCCTGCTAAGCGGCAATGCCATCGCTGCCGCTCAACACTTCAGAGGCGATGCCACTGCGGCTTTACCGGCAATATTGAGCGTCAATGCATTAGAAACCCTGCGCCGTATTTGCGCGCTGACTATTCCTCAAACCAGCACACCCGGTGCTGCTGAGGTCATGTGTCACCACTTTATCGATCATCAGTTAAGTGTGGTGTACGGCGAAGAGGAACAGCAGTCAGCTCTCGCACTGCTTGCCAGCATTGATAAGAACGCCACATCCTTTGGCGCTAAACAGTTTTCCCTCTTGAACGAAGCGTCCCAATTGCGCTTGTTAACTGCCCTGGAGAAAGCAGAAGCCCCCTTTTCTGCCGCTCAAAAGGGCACGTTCAAGTTTCTTAAAAGCCTGATCGTGTTTGGTTATTACACATCTCAGCCGGGCGCGACAAAAGAACTGACTTACCTGCCTGTACCCGGGGGTTTTAAAGGCTCAGTGCCTCTCGCCTCTGTGGGCAGCGCTTACAGCTCTAAAGCTTATTACTAGCCGGAAGTACCGAAATGAACAAAGAAATGTATATAGATGAATCTTCAGAAGTTTATGATGCCATCGTAATTGGTTCAGGCGTGACCGGAGGCTGGGCGGCGAAAGAGCTGACCGAAAAAGGCATGAAAACGCTTATGATAGAGCGTGGCCGTGTTGTTGAACACCGCAAAGACTATATCTCAGAAGCCGTACCGCCCTGGGAATATGCCAACCGTACCAAGGTGGCAAAAGAACTTACTGATGAGCAATACAAAATTCAAAAGCAGTGTTACGCCTTCCATGACGGGACAAAACACTTCTTTGGTAACGATAAAGATTATCCTTACAGTACAGAGGAAGGGACGGATTTCAGCTGGATCAGAGCGAATCAGCTGGGGGGTAAATCGTTACTCTGGCACCGTCAGTCATACCGTATGAGTGCCTTCGACTTTGAAGCAAATAAGAAAGATGGCCACGGCAATGACTGGCCCATCCGCTACAAGGATTTAGCGCCCTGGTATGAGTATGTAGAAAGGTTCGTGGGGATCAGCGGGGCTGCGGCCAACCTGCCACAATTGCCGGACAGCGTATTTTTACCGCCGTTTGAAATGACAAAACCCGAGCTGGATTTCACCGCAAAAATGGCGGAAGCGGAGCCGGATAAACCTGTCATCATCAGCCGTTGCGCCCATTTAACCAAGCCGAAGAAAATCCATCTGGAGATGGGTCGTGCACAGTGCATGGCCAGAAACGAATGTCAGAAAGGCTGCTCGCTGGGTGCTTACTTCTCAACACAAAGCGCTACCCTGCCCGCTGCAGCCAGAACAGGTAATCTGTACATTGCGCCAAACAGCGTGGTGGAAAGCCTCATCTATGATGAGAAAACTAATCGCGTGAAGGGTGTACGTGTTATCGACAACGATACCCTGAAACAGCGGGAATATTACGCCAAAGTGGTGTTCTTATGTGCTTCCACTCTGGGGACCACTCAGATCATGCTGAACAGCACATCTAAACAATTCCCCAACGGTATTGCTAACAGCTCCGGCGTACTTGGCCATTATCTGATGGACCACAATTACAATGCACTGGTGACCGCCAGCATTGACGGCTATGAGGAAGAATATTATTCCGGCCGAAGACCGGCATCGCTGTATATTCCTAACTTCCATTATGAACCCCGGCGCTACCACAAAGACTTCAAACGGGGTTATGCGTTAGCTGGCAGTGCATCACGGGCTGACTGGCAATCGATGGGCAGTATGGATGGCTTTGGGAAGTCCTTTAAATCACTGTTACACAATCCTGGCGGCTGGGGAATTGGCCTGCAGGCTCAGGGAGAAATGCTTCCCCGTCACGATAATCAGGTGGCGCTGCACAGTTCCAAAAAAGACAAATGGGGTATTCCCCAGTTAAATATTAACTGCAAGTGGTCAGATAACGAAAATGCCATGATGCAAAGTGCGCTGGAAGTGGCCTCTTCGATGATGGAAAAAGCCGGCTTCAATAATATTGAACAGCGTATTCTGGGTCAGGCGCCGGGCCTGGCTATTCACGAAGTGGGAACAGCCAGAATGGGCCGGGACCCGAAAGATTCTATTTTAAACGGCTATAACCAGGCTCATGACGTACCGAATTTATTTGTGACAGACGGTGCCAGTTTCTGTTCTACTGGCGTGGGAAATCCCTCGTTAACCTTTATGGCAATTACTGCCAGAGCAGTTGATTACGCAGTAAAAGAATTCAAATCAGGACGACTATGATGACTAAAACAATGAAGCGACTCTCTCCTGTCGCTCTGGCTATTGGCCTTGGCGCAACAGCATTGCTGGGTGGTTGCAGTGAACAACCCGCTCAGAACACGCAAACTGCATCTGAACCGGCTGCACAGGTAGCAGCCCCGGAGACAGAACAAGCTTTTGTTGCTCCGCAAATCAGCGTGCAACTGTGGTCGGTAAAAGACGCATTAAAAGACGACTTTAAAGGCACGCTGGAAAAGCTTGCAGCTCTTGGTTTTGACGGTGTTGAATTCGCAGGCGACTTCGGCCCCTACGCAGAAGATCCTGCCGGCTTAAAAGCGTATCTGTCTTCCATTGGTTTAACGGCCAGTGGTGCACACGTACAAACTCCGCAGTTAACGGATAACCTGGAAGACACCGTTGAGTTTTATCAGGCGCTGGGTATTGATGCTCTGATCATTCCCTGGGATGACCGCGCATTTAACGGTGATGATGTTAAAGCATTCGCTGCGGAACTTACTGATTTATCTGAAGCGCTGGCACCTTATGGCATGAAGGTTGGTTTTCATAACCATGCTCAGGAATGGGCTGATTACGGCGATACCAGCTATTTCGACTATATAGCCAGTCATACGCCTGAGTCAGTCATTTTGCAGCAGGATGTGGGCTGGACAGTACACGCTGACAAAGATCCCATTGCTTTCGTTCGTCGCTATCCCGGCAGAACATTAACCACTCACTTTAAATCCGATGTACTGGAAGACAGTGACTTGCTGCCCATTATCGGCAAAGACGACATAAGCTGGTCTGCGATTTACCGTGCAACAGTGTTAGATGGTGGTGCTGAATGGATTGTCATTGAACAGGAAGTCTATCCTGACGGACTTTCTCCTATGGACGCTGTAGCCGCCTCTAAAGCCGGCTTCGACGCCATCATTGCAGAGTAATTAAACGCTGATGCTGTATTCTCTGCACCTGTGCATTGCTGCACAGGTGCAGAGTGCCAGCATAATTTACTACTTAGTATCCGTAATCAGTCCGGAACCAACGCGATGGCTTCCCTGACCGGAGTTTCACCTTCAGTCAGCTCGATAATTTTACGGCTGATCCCCTCGTTTTCGATAATAGCCAGCAACGTTTCAGCCACATCATCTCTTGAAATATCACCATATTTAATGGCGAGTCCGGCATTTACCTTTCCGGTTCCCTCTTCCAGCGTAAGCGTGCCCGGCCGGAGGATGACCCAGTCCAGCTTACTTTGCGCTAAGTAAACATCCGCCAGACGCTTCACCCGCATGTAGTTTTCAAAGGTTTCTGATATATGTTTGCCCCGGCCGGCATCCGGGAATACCGACACAAGAATGAAACGCTTCACACCGGCAGCCTGCGCGGCATCTACCGACTTTTCCAGTCCCTCACCGTCTACGGCATTCGTTAACTCCACACTGGCACCACCGGCACCGGCGGAGAACACCACGGTATCAGCGCCTTTCATTGCTGTAGCTAAGCTGTCGACGCTGGCATCTGTAATGCTAAGAAGACAGGGTTTCCCTCCCAGCCCGGTCAGGCTGTCGCTTTGTTCCGGCTTCCGGTGCATGGCCGTGACCTGATGGTCGGTGTCACTTAACCGCTTCACTAAACGTGAACCCACTTTACCTGCTGCACCAACAATAAATACGTTTGCCATGATTTACTCCTCTTTCAGATTATCGCCCTGCGTATGTCGCTCAGGCTTGCCCGTTTGGAAGAAGGGCAAAAAAATCATAAGTACAAGATTGGTACTCAGCGGAGTGAGGCAAGATCAACCGGTGCGATGAAACGTAGCCCTTTATTAAACATGAGCTGAAATTGTCTTCCAGCTATGCTTCACAAACCCTTACCAGCAAAGGCCTGAAACCGGTTTTTGTTGGTAAAATTGCCCCGTATACAACTGACGTCTTATTCCGTTCCCGTTAATTCGATGTAAAGTCATTGCTGTATTTTTTAGCAGCGGACTTTCTTGTTCAATTGCTGCTTCCCCTCTTCTTTTTACCATCGCATTGGAATCTTTTTTGAAAAGCGATTTACCGGAGTGATCATGTTTTCTGAATCCAGAATTTTGTGTCCGCAATTAAAAAATAAAGTGATGAGTGCTGAACAGGCTGCTGCATTCATCAATGACGGTGACACAGTAGGTATGAGCGGTTTTACCGGCGCCGGTTACCCAAAAGCCCTGCCGGGTGCCCTGGCTAAACGTGCAGAAACACAACGTCAGGCAGGCAATCATTTCCAAATCAATTTGTGGACCGGTGCCTCAACAGCGCCTGAGCTTGATGGTGCGCTGGCAGCCGTGGATGGTATTAACATGCGCTTGCCCTTCCAGTCCGACCCTGTTTGCCGCAAGCAAATCAATAATGGTCAGATGCATTACATCGATATTCACTTATCTGAAGTATCCCAGTACGCCTGGTCAGGCTTTCTGGGCAAACTGGACATTGCGGTTATTGAAGTGACGGCTATTCATGAGGATGGCCGGTTAGTGCCTTCATCTTCAATTGGCAACAATAAAACCTGGATTGAACAGGCTGATAAAATCATTCTGGAAGTGAACAGTGGACAAAGTCTGAAACTGGAAGGCATGCATGATATTTATTACGGCACCGCCTTACCGCCAAACCGCAAGCCCATCATGTTAACCAAAGCCGATGACCGTATCGGCGATGCGTATTTTACTATTCCCCCGGAGAAGATCCTTGCCATCGTAGAAACCTCTGCCCCTGACAGGAACAGTCCATTTACGCCGCCGGACGCCTGCTCAAGACAGATTGCTGACCATATTCTCAATTTTTTCCGCTTTGAAATTCAGAAAGGCCGCTTACCCAAAGAACTGCTGCCATTGCAATCAGGCGTGGGCAACATTCCCAATGCCGTACTGGAAGGCCTGGATACCGGCGGCTATAAAAACCTGACAGCGTACACGGAAGTGATTCAGGACGGCATGCTAAAAATGCTCAAGTCTGGTACGTTATCAGTAGCCTCGGCCACAGCATTTTCACTCAGCCCCACGGCGCTGGACGAGCTGAATAAAAACATGGATTTTTACCGCGAGAAAATCATTCTCCGCCAGCAGGATATCAGTAATCACCCTGAGATCGCCCGCCGTCTGGGCGTCATTGCCATGAACGGCTTGCTGGAAGCAGATATCTACGGGAATGTGAATTCCACTCATGTGATGGGCACCAGAATGATGAATGGTATTGGTGGCTCAGGCGACTTCGCCCGTAACGGATACCTGTCTATTTTTGTCACCCCGTCCACCGCTAAAAACGGCGCAATATCCTCTATCGTGCCTATGGTGTCTCATGTGGATCACACCGAACACGATGTAAAAGTCATTGTTACCGAGCAGGGTCTGGCTGATTTACGGGGCCTGTCACCCCGTCAGCGTGCAAAAGTCATCATCGATAAATGTGCCCATCCGGACTATCGCGACAGACTGCACGACTATTTCGAAAGAGCCTGTGCCAGCGCCCGCGGTATGCATACCCCTCACATTCTCGGCGAAGCCCTGAGCTGGCATGAGAACTACGAACAGTTTGGTAAAATGTAGGTATACCTGAGAAAGCCGGTGATTGACCTGATCACCGGCGGATGTTGAGCCGGACACACCGGCATTTTATTTCTTCTGTGAAAACAACCATGGCAGTAGTCCGGGTTCTGCCAGAGCCGGATCCCAGCTGTTATGATTCACGCCCGGGTAGGTGGTGAATTTGACCGGATTGCCCTGTGCCTTCAGCCCTTCCACCATGCGAATGTTATATTCGGGGATCACCACCTGATCCACATCGCCATGGAATGCCCAGACGGGAAGATCAGAACGGATATTACCGGCAAGTTCAGCATTTGCACCGCCACAAATTATCACTGCGGCAGCGAAGGTGTCAGGCTTTCTGGCTAACAGCTCATAGCTGCCCATGCCCCCCATAGACAATCCCATCAAATACATGCGGGATGTATCCACGAAAGGCTGCTCTGACAACCAGTCAGTTATCGCTATGACGCCTTTAAGCGCGTCGGTGGCCGGCACGTCATTTTCGCCGGTATACGGATAGTCAAAACTAAAGGGTAACTGACTGCGGTCAGCGATGGCAGCGGCCCAGTAATCTTCTGCAGGCGCCTGAGGGAAAATAACGATGGCGGGAAAGTCGCTGCGGTGCTCTGCAAACAATTTACCGCCGTTGTTCAACTGCGCCTGATTGTCGTTGCCACGCTCTCCGGCACCATGCAGAAAAAGCACCACCGGATAGTTTTTTTGCGGATCAAATTGTTCCGGCAACATCATCTGATAAGGTGTTTTTGTGCTTCCGCTGTCAAAAACATTGGCTTCATAATACTGTCGCCAGACTTCCCCGGCGGCGGACTCCTGTGCACTCACATTCTCTGCCGCAGGTTTTTTTGGCGCCTGAACAACAGGCGTATTGTGAGTGGTACACCCTACCAGCAGAACACTCAATGCCACAGCACTGATTGAAAACTTAGCCAATCTTCCCATCATCTTTTTCCCTGTTAGTGTCCAATGGACTGAATGTTCGACTGTACTTTATGGTCGATAGTAAAGCCCAGCTTTTTCAGTCCCCGCTGAACATCTTTATCCTTCATAAAAGTGTTCCACAACAGAGCTGTCCGGTAGTTTTCTATCATACCTACAATAGGCCCCTGATCGATGGCCAGATAGGTATTTCTTACCTGGGTTTCCGGATTGTCTGACACACTTAAATTAATGCCGTCGAAAAAGCCCATCCGGCCAAACATGTGGCGGCCATGGTTACGGTAAAGGTTTTTCAGTACTTTCATCGACTCAGCCGGTGTATACGGCATAGAGGATAAGGCGGCCGTTGGCGAAATAGTGCCGTGATCCCGTTCAGCGCCCGGTGCATGTGCCGTATAACCCACCGGCACCATATCACCGGCTGTCAGCCCCCAGAGATCTTCACCATAGCCCTGCCAGCCAAAGGGATTATCAATACAGTACGCACGGTTTATCAGTGTATGGCGTTTGTTTTGCTCCCAGTAATTCGTGTAGCGATCACGCAAGCCTCTCGGATCCAGCCCCATGAAGCTGTAATGAGCAAAGAACAGAGGGCCCCCCATGTTCACTTTATTACCCAGCGGTAATGTCATACCATAATAGGTTGAGTAGTTTCTGAATTCTTTGACTTCCCAGCCCCCCCAGCCTTCGTGGTAAGGTTCAGCGGAAATAGCATTAGTCGGGGATGACGCAGCAAGAATGTAGACAATCAGCGCCTCATTGTAGCCTTTGATAGGGTGATTCATTTTCCAGCCGTAATTTTTCGACCAGTGCCAGTACAGAATATCTTTGCCCTGTGTATACCATTCCCAGTCCATGTCTTCCCACAATGCAGTAATGCGATTACGTAAACGCTGCTCTTCTTTATCATCGCCGTTGAAATACTGACGGGCAGTCAGCAGACCCTGCATCATAAATGCGGATTCAACAATATCGCCGCCATCATCGTATTTACTGAAGTTAAAAGCATTCAAATCATCTGCGGTATACCAGTGTGCCCACATGCCCTTGAAACGCTCGAACTGTTCCAGGTGGTCTGTCATTTTGTTCAGTCTCGCCACAGCCGCCTTGCGGGTTACCCAACCCCGTTCCGCAGCAGTGATGATGGCAGCAATACCAAACCCTGTACCACCGGTTGTCACGATGTCACCATCCTGGTCCATGAAGGGGATGCGTTCCCGCGCCATGCCACTGGAAGGTTCAGCATGGTCCCAGAAATAGCGGAAAGTATAACGCTGCACCATATCCAGCAGCTCATCATCGGTAAAATCGCGGGTTTTGGCTTCTCCTGACGCCAGTTCTGTTTCTGTATCGCCGTTTACTTCCATAAGCCGGTATTGCAAGGTCAGATTAGTGCCCAGATCACGGACAAAATCCATGGCAAATGCACTGTTCGTTTCCAGTCGCGTGTGCCAGTTCTTGTCGTCCTGCGTTACCTGAACACGATAGCGGGTACCTTCTTCATGCAATGATTCCCAGTTCAGTTCTACGTGACTGTCGTAACCGGTTATCTGCCATCCGGCAGCGAATACGGGCAGATTAAATAAAGTGATAATGGCGAAAATTGCGCCGGAAAAGCGTTTACTGTTCATGCTGTCTGGCCTCTGATTAAGGTCATGTTTTTTATTGATAAAGTCGGGGCAGTCATGCTGCCCCGTTTTGAATTAAAATATCTGATGTTTGCGTTGTTACATCAGAAGCGCCAGCCTGCTGACAGCTTCAACTGACGTTTTCCGCCGTTAGTTGCCGCAGTCATATTCGGCTGCCGGAAGTTACTTTCATCAGGATTCAGATAGAACGTGTTGTAGTTATTTTCGTTAAACAGGTTCTGAACATCAAAACGAATCCAGGCGACGGAGTTCTCACTGATATAATCTGTCGGGAAGTCTTTACTCAGTGCCAGATCAAAGCGTGAATAGTCACTGGCCGGTGGCTCTGCCCGGCGGAAAGCACACTGGTCATTTTCATCACACAGGGTGTATTGATAAATAGTTTCAGAAGACCAGGTGTATTTGGCAGTGAGCGCCACATTCCAGGGTAAGTCGTAAGAACCGGTAAGCACAACCCGGTGATCAGGCACGCCTACAGACTTGTTCCAGCCGTAATCGCTGACTGACTCATAGTCAAAAGCATAGACTTCACTGTAAACACGGTTTTCTTCCGCATCAGTGAAGGTGTAAGCGATGTTCACGCCCCAGCCGTCTTTATGAGAACGGTTCAGTTTAAAGTAGAGGTTATTCGCGCGGGTTTCACCGTCGTTAGTTCCGATGATCAGACTGCCCCAGCCCGGAATACCGTATCCCCAGGGTGAGCCCCAGTTGGTGCCGGGTTGAAAAAATTCGCCGTCTGGCAAGCGGTTGCCCAGCAGCCAGTTAAAGCCATTTTTACTCACCGTTCTGGCAATACTGATTTCTGAGTTCCAGTCACCGAACACACTGCGTACACCTAAACTCATTTGATCGGAGTACGGCATCTTTAAATCGTTAGGCAACAGATGACGGCTGCCCCTCACCTCTGTGCTGCTGATTAAAGAATCCAGCCCAGCCTGCGTGAGATAAACCGGGTCCCATGCCACACAATTTGACGATGAAGCATCACACTGATTAGCACTGTCACCCTGAAAGAAGTATTCCGCCGTAGCAAACGAACCGGAGCTTTGTTCCAGCTGCATAAAATCGAACTGATTACGATCATAGGAACGGCCATAGCCACCGAACAGCATATGGTTACGGTCTTCGTCCATCACATAACTGAAACCGAGACGGGGCTGCCATGCACCGGTGAAGTATTCTCTCTCGCTGCCGGTACTGATGTAATTTTCAATATCAAAATTGGCGTTCTGAATGTTCTCCCAACCCCTTAAGGCATCGACTAATTCATCCGGCGTCTGATAGTCTTTGTAGCTTGGGGTTTCTTCGTAATCCCAGCGGATCCCGATGTTCAGCGTTAACCTGTCAGTAACTTCCCAGTCATCCTGAATATAAATACCGAACTGACGGTTTTTCGCTTCTACAGCACCGCCCACTGAATCGTCTGCCGGGATCCCCCACTGCACGCGATAGGGCTGCACGATGTCGAAGCTGCCCTGACTATTGAATTCAACGTTGTAGTAATACTGCGGATTAATTGGCTGTTGCTGTATGGTGCGTAATTCGATGTCTTTGTATTTAAAGCCGGCTTTAATCACGTGATAACCGTGCCAGTCCAGATCAAGCCAGGTGAAATCGTTTTGGATCCCCCACCCTTTCTGACCTTTTTCCTGATAGTCCTGCCCGCCGCCGACGTTGATGATCGACTGCTGCGCTGCGGTCACTAAACGCATGCCGGGTTCATCAGTGAAAGCACGGGGGTTCCAGGCAGCATCTTCATAAGTCAGTCGGAATTCGTTCTGCCAGGCATCTGCTGTGTAGGTATATTTCATGTGATAACGGTGGTCCTTTACCTCGCGGTCAACACCGTATTCATAGGCATTGGCGCCGCCAAATCCGGATACATCACTTTCATCCCGTAATTTCACGGACAATTCCAGCGCCTGGTCAGCATTGATCATCCAGTCAATTTTGCCGAAAAACAGATCTTCCTCAAAATCAGAAGCAAAACGGCCGATCTGAGATGCGTATTCATCAGGCAAAGTGACAAAGTTAACCCCTTCTCCACCGATCACATCCTGAGGCTGGGCAATGGTTTTCTTCTCGTAAGATGCTAAAAAGTGCAACTGATCTCTGATAATGGGGCCGGCAAAGGTTGCACCGGCGTGACGGATGAGTGAGCGGGTTTTCCCCTGCGTTTCGTTTGGTTCAGCCTCACGGAGTCCTTCATCGGTGTAGTCGACAAAGAAATCACCTTCAAATTCGTTAGTGCCCGAACGGGTGACGGCGGTAATGGCTGTACTGCCGACCTGGTCATACTCGGCTTTGTAGTTTTGCGTAATCACCTTGTATTCGCCAATGGCACTTTGCGGGAACGGATTTCCCCGGCTGGAGTCCTGACCGGTGACACCGCCTTTAAGGACATAATCTTTCTGGCTCACCCCATCAAGAAACACGTTAACACTGCGCTGATGCTGAGCCCCGCCGCGCAGACTCACGCTGCCGTCTGACGAGGTATTTACCTGCACGCCAGGGGCAAGATCGGCAAAGGCCAGAAAGTTACGGTTATTCTGTGGCAGGCGCATCATCATTTCAGGGGTGATATTGGTGCCGATTTCTCCTCCGGAGAATGCCTCAATGCGGGTACCGGACACCGTGATGACTTCCATATTGTCATCTCCGCTGGCTGCCACATCAAAATTCAGTCGCGCTGTCTGCCCTACGCGAAGAGTGATTTCTTCAACATCACCGTCCACGATAACCTGATAAGTACCGGGTTTCAGACCAACAAACACATAGGAGCCGTCTTCACGGGTAGTGGTTTCACTGACATATCCCCGTTTGGTATCACGGGCCATGACCTTCTTGCCGGCCAACGATTCGGTGGTGCTCTCTACTTTACCCCGCAGAGTGGCACCTTCAATCTGTGCCAGTGCCGGAAAACTGCTGATCCCCGCTGAAGCGATGGCAATAGTCAGGGCGCTGCGCTTCAGCCAGTGTGGTGTCTTCTTCATTGTGTCTCTCCATAAAATAGTGGCCGGCTTCATATCCACGATCCATCTGTTATGACCTGTTGCCGGTAACGCTCACTGAGCGGAGGATCTCTGTCCATTTTTGCTCAGCCTGGTCATGTCACTGTCGATACGCTTTCCCTGATTGCACAACTACCACTCTATGGAAACCGATTTCATCAACAAACCAATAAAACGCCGGATAGATCCAATGAAAACCAGGTGAAAAGGATACGATCCGGCGTCTGGGATCCAAATCTACATTAGCCTTTAGTCTAAAGTCAAATACAAAAAATTAACAAATCCGGTTCACTAAAATAACCTAAAAACCCGATTTAAATATTAAAATACATAAACTTACATAAATATGACCTTTACAAAAATGTTAATACGGATGAGGTAATAGAGAGGTCCATAAAACAGACAGGTTGGAAGGAAAAGACAGGCGGCCACTAAGCATTTCCGGAGAGTGCGGATATCATGACATAGTGTGATAAAGCAGAGAATTCAAAGCAAACTATTGATTTACATTAATTTAAAGAATTAAAAAACAAATAATGAAACCGATTTCCATTACTTTTATTGCCTTTACTGTCCCGAACTGCCAAACTCACTGAAAAATATTACGTGCTGAAATACACAAAAGCTCAGTATCAGCCGGTTTTTCCTTATCCCGACAACCCGCAGAACAAAGAGGATCAGGCTCATGAATAAACGTTTGCCGGCCCTGTCGAAAAGTGGCCATAAAGAACTGGCAATGAGTGATATCGCCAGCAAAGCCGGCGTCTGCAAAGCGACGGTGTCACGGGCATTAAATACACCGGAGCGTGTAAGTGAAGCCACCCGTAATAAGGTGCTCGCCGTCGTCTCGGAAATGGGTTACACACCGAACAAACTGGCTGCCGGATTGCGTCAGGGAAAGTCGCGCAATATCGCCATTATGCTGCCGGATATTACCAATCCCTATTTTTCTCCGGTTATCCGCAGTATCGAGAACGTTGCTCACCGGCGGGGTTATTCAGTGATCCTGAACGATACGCAGGACAACCCGGTACTGGAAAAAACCTTCGCAGGTATGGTGAAGACCCGTCAGGTGGACGGCATCATCACGAATTCCAGCCGTATCCCCTTCGACATAGACCCGTCATTGCCCGTGGAAGAACAACTTCCTCCGCTGGTAAACGCATCTGAATTTACTGAAATTGGCGGGATCCCTAAGGTAGGCGTAGACAATTACCGTATCGGCGTAGAAGCCACGGAACACTTACTCCGGCTGGGTCACCGTCAGATCGGGATCATTGCCGGCCCTGATTCTATTAACAGTTCCCGTTTGAGAGAAACCGGCTTTCGTGATGCGATGAAGCAGGCCGGCATTCCGGTTGACGGGCGCCTGCTGTACCACGGTGATTTTTCCAGTCAGTCGGGGGTCGAAGGCGTACACCGTCTGATGCAGCAGCGCAACCGGCCTACCGCCATTTTCTGCTTCGGAGATCTCGCCGCCATCGGCGCAATGCATGCTTTAAGGGAACTGGAATATTGCATACCCGACGATGTATCCATTATCAGTGTAGACGGTATTGCTTTAGGCGAATATTGCGCGCCGCCGCTTACGACCATTGCCCAGCCAATGGAAGAAATTGGCGAAAAGATTGCTCATATTCTGCTGGATTTAATTGACGGTAACAGGCCGGCAGAACTGATGAATATTCTGCCCCATAAGCTGATAGTGAGGAAAAGTACCGGTCCTGTACCGCAACCCTGAAATTATTGCTGTCAGCGCCTGGCCGGTTGTGCAAAGCAACTTATACCTGCTGAACTTTACCTGCCGGCGCAAGGCGGTTTGCAGTGAGAAACAGCAGTGCAATTACCGCTGCACCGGCCGCGACAGCGGCACTGAAATAGAAACTTGCTACCGGAGATATGGCCCAGATTTGTCCGCCGGCAGCAACGCCCGCAGCCTGTCCGCCACCGATACATACAGCACAGTATAATGCCTGCGCTTTGCCTTCATGGGCAGTGTGCACGCATTGCTTGAACAGCAGCACCGCCACCGTATGAACTGCACTGAAAGACACGCCGTGGAGTAACTGCAACAAAGTCAGCTCTGCAACATTGCCTGCCTGCATCCCTGTTCCCAACCAGCGAAAGGCTGTCAGACACAGGCTCACCAGCAAAATGAACCGTAAACTGAAGCGGCGCATAACCCAGGGCATAGCGGCAAACATCAGTAATTCAGACGCAACAGCGACAGTCCACAGATTGCCGGTAACGGCCGCACTGATACCTTCCTGCTTGAGAAACAGACTGTAATAGCCGTAATAGCTGCCATGACTGAAGTTCACCAGAAAGAACACCACCAGCAACAACCACAGCACCGGATTTTGCCAAATCCCGCCGGGCTGTTCCAGATTGCCGTCCGGTTGTTCCTTTACAGGCTGGTCGCGATTGACCAACGTCATCAACCATAATGTGAACAGCAAGCCGGCGACAATGTAAGGCAACAATGCCACAGAATAAAGATTGATGATCTGTCCGGTAAGCCACACAGCGCTTAAGAAACCGAAGGAACCCCACAGTCTTATTCTGCCGTAACGGTGAGAATCTTTTCCCAGGTGATTCAGCGTGATAATTTCGAACTGGGCATTCAGTCCCTGCCAGCAGAACGCACTGGCACATACTGCCAGAACCAGCGCCCAGTAATGTTCAAAAAAGGCAAACACACACAGAAAAATCAGCGCTGCCGCTAAATTTCCGGCACGGATAACACGCAGGCGGGAAGATGCGCGGTCACACACCTCGCCCCACACGTAGGGAGCAATGAGGGTTGTCACCATCTGCAGTGCGGTGAGCTGTCCGGTCTGCCAGGCGCTGTAGCCCATCGACTCCATAAACAGCATCCAGTAAGGCAGCATTGTGCCGAGTACCGCACAGACAAAAAAATAAACCCCGGACAGCCGCCAGTAAGGCACGGCCGGTTCGGGGTTTCTGCTGGTAAACATCCTTGTTCAGACTCAGTGCTACGGGGTAGTGTTACTGAGCTTAATAGCGTCTTCGTTGATAACCCGCACTTCACGCTGCGGGAACGGGATCTCAATATCGTGTTCGCGGAGGGTTTCAAATACCATCAGCAGCAAGTCGCCGCCCACGCGGTTCTGACCGTCATCCACACCTTCCATCCAGAACTCAACGAACATGTTTACGCCGGAGTCACCAAAGCTGTCGATTTCACAATCCGGCCGGTATTCAATCTCCACATCATCGCCGCTGATCACCTGAGGATGTTCACTCACCGCATCTTTAATGATTTCAACCATTGAGCGGATATCCGTTCTGTAAGCAACAGAGAAATCAATCCGGTAACGTTGTTTTGAATCTTTGTGTGTCCAGTTTACCAGCAACGAGTTGATGAACTTCTCGTTAGGCACCAGGATATCTTTACCGTCGTAAGTCTCCAGCACCGCATAACGCATTTTAAATTCACGGACAAACCCTTTGCTGCCGTCGTCCAGTTCAACGTAGTCACCGACAGTTAAAGAACGGTCGAGCAGGATAATAATACCGGAGATAAAGTTCGACGCGATGGACTGCAAACCAAGACCAAGACCCACACCCACAGCACCACCAAATACGGCCAGCGCAGTCAGGTTAATTCCCATGATATTAAGCAGCAACAGGAAGATAACGCAGAACAGCGCCACTTCGAACAGCTTGGCGAACACTTCTTTGGTGGTGACATCCAGCTTCTTATGGTTGCGGATAATATCCTTACCCATGGAGTTTGAAGCACGGCCAAGCCAGAACAGTAAAATACCGAAAATCAGCACACGGGCGATACCGTAAGCTGATACATCAACGTTACCCACGCTGAAAGAAACGGTTTGCAGTGCGCCGATAACTTTAGGCAGCACATCAATCAGATGAAGGAAAACTATGGGGATCCCCACCCAGCGCAGAAACGCCGCAATCCCTTTATTGGAGACGAACTCACGGATGCAGGAATGAATGAAGATCAGCACAGCGATAACCACTGCGATTTCCAGCAGCCATGCATCCAGCTGATATTGTTTGCCCAGTACCGAAGTCAGTTTCAGTAAGGTGATAGTAATAATAGGAAATAATGTGCCGCCGAGACGATACACAAACATTTGCAGTGAGTGTGCGCCTTCTTTCGGCTCCTGCCGTGTCAGCACAAACAAACTGCGGATCTTCCTTGATACCAGCCATCCCACCAAATAAATCGCCAGCAACGCAGCAACCTGATACAGGAAACCGGGGCTTACCACCGCTTCCTGTACGTGCTGAAACTGACTTTGTAACTCTGCAACAAAATTTTCCATCAATAAACCTGTTTGAGGATTTTTAACGGGCTTGTTGTATCGTCATTTACCGGTGTGGTAAAGCTTTTCCTTATATTATTTCAATGTTCTGCGACCAGTGCTCTGAGTTCTGATTTAAGAATGTTCTTCCTGACCTTTCCGGCACCTGTACGGGGTAATGCGTCCAGCAACCGGACATGTTTGGGTAGTTTATAACGGGCCAGCCCTTTTTCCATTTCCCTTAATAAGCCTTCCTTATCGAAGGATTCATGACTCACCGACGGCACCACAAACAGACAACCGGATTCTCCCCACTTTTCGTCCGGTACACCTATCAGCGCACATTCCAGTATTTGCGGGAAACGCAGTGCTACAGCCTCAACTTCAGCGGGATACACGTTCTCGCCGCCGGAGATGAACATATCTTTGATGCGATCCACAATCCGGATATAGCCGTCCTCGTCGCTCACGCCAATATCACCGGTCTGAAACCAGCCGTCAGGTGTGAAACTGCGTTCATAAGCGCGGTGGTTCTTCCATACATCCACAAACAGGTTCGCACCCTTGATCTGTATTTCACCGGCTTCACCAAATGCCACCGGCTGATTACCCGGCCCGGTCAGCCGCACATCGATACGGTGTGTAGGTAAACCGACGTAACCGGCTTTCTGATCGATAATACGCATATCAAAACTCATCCCGAGCACGGTGCCGGCTTCACTCATGCCATACCCGTCCACGATGGGGATGCCGTCATTTAACCATGCTTTGATCTGTACTTCCGGATGAGGCGCACCACCGGTCAGCAGCGCTTTCAGTCCTGTCATTTTTGACGCATCAAAATGTGCCAGTTGACGAAGGGCATTGGCCATTTGGGGTACACAGAAATAATGACTGACCGCCAGCTCAGGATCACACAACCGGTCAAAGGTACGTGCCGGCTCGAATCCGTCAGAAATGATTAACCGCCCACCGAAGTAAAGCGCAGGACGCACACAGGAAATCAGGCCGATGACATGGAACATAGGTGTTTCGCACAAAAAGGTACTGTGTTCATCCACATGCCCCAGCAGCGCCATATTCTGCGTGGTTTCCATAATGGTTTGTTCGGTATGTACAATACCTTTCGGTAACCCTGTTGTGCCTGATGTGTACAGGATAAGCGAAGGTGCGGCTGCGTTCTCGTTACTGATAACAGAGGGTGTCAGTTCGCTGACCAGATCAGGCAATGTGGAAAGCGCTACATAGGGCAAACCGGCACGGTCAGCCTCTTTATCGCCACATACCAGCGAAGGCTCGCAATCATCCAGTAATTGCATCAGTTCTTCCTGAGACAAACGCCAGTTCAGAGGCACAAATAATACCCCTGCCCGTCCGCAAGCCAGATGCAGCGCCACGGTTTCAGCAGAATTTCTCGCCAGACAAACCAGCCTGTCACCCTTATGCACACCTTGTTGTGACAACCAGGTCACCAGGCGGGAAACAAAACCGTCCCACGCCTCATATGTCCAGCGACGCTGCGAGGTAATGTCGTATACCGCTTCGTCTCCGGGACGCAGACGGGCCTGAAAAGAGAGAAAATCCATGCTGCTCACTCCGCTTACTTCTGCTGACTCTTATCGTATGCACCCAGACCCGGCTTATAGGTCTTGTCATCAATAAACTGCTTGATGCCTTCTTTGCGGCCATCGTTATCGAAGCTGTTTGCTGCTTCCTGCGCACGTACCAGATAGTCTTCCGCATTGTCGTAAGTCATTTCTTTCACGCGGCGGATGGCATCTTTTGTGGCTTTCAGGGCGACCGGATTTTTGCCTTTCAGCACATCACATACCGTCTGTACGCGGGCTTTCAGCTCACTCAGCGGTACCGCTTCGTTAACCAGTCCCCACTCAGCCGCAGTTTTACCGTCAATGTTCTCACCCATCATGGCGTGGTACATAGCTTTACGCAGTGGCAGCAAATCAGCCACGACCTTACTGGCACCGCCGCCCGGCAAAATACCCCAGTTAATTTCACTCAAACCGAATGTGGCTTCTTCGGCCGCAAATGCGAGATCACAGCCGAATAACGGGCCATACGCACCGCCAAAACACCAGCCATTGATCATGGCAACCGTTGGCTTGTGGTACCAGCGCAGACGGCGCCACCAGCCGTAAGCTTCTGACTGCGCCCTGCGTGTTGCGCCCAGGCCTTTCGCTTCGTTTTCTCGGAAATATTCTTTTAAATCCATGCCCGCACTCCAGGAAGTGCCTTCCCCTGTCAGCACCAGTACGGCTACATCGTCGCTGTACTCCAGCTCATCCAGTACCCGCATCATCTGGCGGTTCAGCGCCGGATTCATGCAATTGCGTTTTTCCGGACGGTTCAGGGCAACCCACGCCACCCCGTTTTCGATTGTCACCGCTACGGTGTTTGCTTCCTGATTTTCTGTACTCACAATCATTCCTTACTCAAAACGATAAAATTCAATACTTTAAAAAATTAAATGGGATAGTGGCCGGGTTCAGTTTCCACAGTGATCCAGCGCAGTTCTGTAAACTGGTCGATACCGGCTTTGCCGCCAAAGCGTCCATAACCAGAGGCTCCCACACCGCCGAAGGGCATTTGCGCCTCATCGTGCACAGTAGGGCCATTCACGTGGCAGATACCTGACCGAATTTTTCCGGCGACCTTCATGCCCCGTGCCGCATCGCGGGTAAATACCGCCGCACTCAGTCCGTACTCAGAATCGTTGGCAATTCGCACCGCATCCGCTTCGTCTTTTGCACGGATCATCGCCACCACCGGGCCGAAGCTTTCTTCACTGTAAATCGCCATGTCCGCGGTGACTTTATCCAGCACCGTAGCCGGCATTAGCACCGATGTAGCTTTACCGCCGGTAAGGATCACAGCACCTTTGCTGACCGCGTCGTCAATCAGCCCGTTGACCTTTTCAACAGTTTTCTGGTCAATCACCGCACCCAACGGGGTGTTCCCTTCACGGGGATCGCCGGTTTTCATGGTGGATACTTTCGCTGCCAGCTTGTCGGCAAAAGCATCAGCCACCGCATCTACCACAACCAGACGCTCGGTAGACATACAGATCTGGCCCTGATTCATAAACGCGCCGAAGGAGGCCGCTTTCACCGCTTCGTCAAGATCAGCATCGTCCAGTACCAGCATAGGGGCTTTACCACCCAGCTCCAGCAAGCAGGGCTTCAGATGTTCTGCTGCCCGTTTTGCGATAATGCGGCCCACGGCGGTTGAGCCGGTGAAGTTAATGCGTTTTACCGGTTTGGCATCAATCAGCGCGCCCACAACATCTGCGGCATCTTCCGGCGCATTGGTGACGATATTTACTGTATTTTCAGGGAATCCGGCTTCTGCCAGCGCTTCGATGATCAGCGAATGAGTGCGCGGGCACACTTCCGATGCTTTTAAGATCACTGCATTGCCGCAGGCAAGTGCCGTGGAAATGGCGCGAACACCCAGAATAATTGGCGCATTCCAGGGGGCAATCCCCAGAATGACACCAACCGGAACACGCTGAGCCATAGCAACACAGCCAGGTTTGTCAGACGGGATAACTTCACCGCTGATTTGTGTAGTCAGTGAGGCGGCTTCACGCAGCATGGAAGTTGCTAACATCAGGTTGAACATAGCCCAGCCTGCAGTGGCGCCCGTTTCTTCCATCATGGCTTTGACGAAATCGTCTTTCTTACCTTCAAGGGCAATGGCAGCCTGAGACAGGATGGCACGGCGCTGGTTAGGGCCAAAACCGGACCAGATTTCAAAGCCTTGCTGTGCTTTTTCGGCAACAGCCTGCATGTGTGCACCTTTCATTGCCGGTGCCTCACTGGCAATTTCGCCGGTGAGCGGGTTTAAGCGGGTAAAGTTCATCAACACTCCGTTTTCCGGTGGATTAGTTATTTTGTGACGGCAGACAAAGTAGAATGCGTTGCTGCTCCCCGTCCGCCCTGTTTATTGTTTAAGAAATAAATCGCCAGTGTGGCTACCAGCGCGCCGGTGCCCATGGCAATGGCAACACCCTGCAGGCTGACACCATTTGTGAAAAGTAATCCGGCAACCACCGGGCTCAGTGCCGCACCACCGCGGCCGATACCAATGACCACGCCTGTGCCGCTTGCCCGCACGTTCGCCGGGAACGCCTGTGCCATTAGTCCGTACAGCCCTACAACACCGGCATTAGTGAAAAACCCTGTGGCTGCGGAAACCAGCGCCAGCGTGCTTAAATCGCTGTAACCAATGCCAAAAACCGACACCATCACGAAAGCCAGAATAAGTACCGGTATCATGGTGAGGCGTAAATTCAGCTTGCTGGTTAGCAGTCCCAGTAAGATGGCACCAACCGCACCGCCCAGGTTTGCCCACACCAGCACCTGACCGGCCTGTGCAGCACCAAAGCCCATGTCCACCACAATTTTCGGGATCCATTTTAGAATGAAGTAGAACGTCATGATTTGTGCAAAGTATGCCACCATTAACAGCAGCGTGAGCTTGCGCATTTCAGGCGAAAACAGTGTGCTGTAACTGGATTTTTTGGCTGATACTGCCGGCGCAGGCAATGCATCCAGCAGAGGCTTTTTCATACGCGCAAGCATATGATTAACCTTGTCCAGCGTTTTTTCTTTCGGATGGTTAACCATGTACAGCAGAGATTCAGGCAGCCAGAACGCCACCACCAGCATGAACAGACCGGTAATGCTGCCGCCGAAAATAAATACGGCACGCCAGGTGTGGGTTTCCAGCAACATTGACGCAATACTTCCGCCAAGCACTGCGCCGATGGGATAGCCGGTGGCCATGATAATGACGCAAAGGTTACGGCTTTTCTTATTCGCAAATTCCGATACCATGGCGTTTGTAGAAGCCAGCATTCCGCCAATTCCCAAACCGGTAATGAAGCGGATGATCAACAGTGTCATCACGCTATCGACGAACGCTGCACCAAACATACCAGCGGTCATCAGTACCAGACAAAACTGAATCGTAGGTTTGCGGCCAAACTTATCGGCAATGCCGCCCAGAAAAATAGAACCGAAGGCCATACCCACCAGCTCCATGGCCAGCACCACACCCAGCTCGGCGCGGTTAATCCCCCACTCTGCCGCAATTCCCGGCGAAGCAAAGCTGATAGCCAGAACATCAAAGCCATCCAGCGCATTAAGAGAGATACAAATGATAATTGCCACCCATTGCACAGGGCTCAGTTTGGAATCATCAAGAATTGCAGTTAAAGACATAGTGACCATCCTCTAAGTCACATACGCAAAAAGAAAACAAGGTGTCAGGCGTAAATGACTTGTGTAATCGTTAAACACGATATTAACAATTAAACACATTCTGAGAATGGCATAAAGTGACTAATTACTTTGCAAAAAGTGACGCTATATATTTTATGCAAAGAATTTTAAAATTTGCTGTCAGCCAGAAGCTGTTGTTAAGGTCCTTTGCGGACTGCCCGGTGGAGACCCGGAAGGCTCAAGCGGAACCGGTGAAGCCATGATACGATACGGGCGTATCAGCGGCAGCCAGTGTCATCTTACACTTGTCGCTGTAAACCTGACTTCTGTCTGCTTCGTGAGCACAGTATGATTGCATAGCATGATTGTCGCCTTTACACTCAGTGACACTTTGCCTGAAAATTTACAAGGATTATCAATGACGGACTCTTCCCGCAGACAATTTATGACCACCGCCGGAGCATTGGCAGCCGCCGCGGCCCTGCCCGCTTCTGCGCAAGCTGCCTCATCAAACTGCTCGCTGGATGCGCCCGTACTCCACATAGTGTATTTCTGGCTGGCAAATCCGGACTCAGCGGAAGATAAAGCGATACTGATTAAAGGTTTGAAATCTCTTCAGGCTATTCCTCAGGTTCAGGCGCTGCACGTAGGTGTACCGGCCTCAACCCTGAAGCGGGATGTGATTGACAATAGTTTTCACGTGTCTGAATTAATGATATTCAACTCTGTAGAAGATCAGGATGCGTATCAAACCCACCCGGTTCACCTGAAGTTCGTAGAAGAATGCTCGCACTTGTGGGAACGTGTTGTGGTTCATGACTCATTGTCAGCCTGACTTGAGCCTGACCGCTGCCGGCCAGAGTAGAAAGATCCATTTTTTTCTTTAACAGGTCACGCAGCTTAAAATGCCACCAGAAATTTGTGAGAACAATAACATACTGAGACATAGCGTTTATGTTTTTCAAACCGGAAACCAGCTACCCATGAAAACTGCTTTTCTCGTTTTAATCTTTTGTTTGTTCAGCCGGATGATTTGCGCCGGCGAATTCAGCGCCGCGAATATAGAAACCACCACACCTTACCGTGCACCGGTAATGATTCAGGGACCTATGCCCATTGAAGCTGAATATTTTGCCAGTCTTCTCACCGGCGTCACCATAGAGAAATCAGGCACCACCACCTTCTATAAAGGTTTGCTGAATAATTACCCTGTTGTGGTCGCGCAAACCGGCAAAGGCCTTGAGAATACCGCTGCGGCCACTGCGGTGGGCATCACCCGGTATCATCCTGTAGCCATTATTAATCAGGGCACTTCAGGCGGTCACGATCCGGCTTTGCTGGTCGGTGATATTGTGCTCGGTAAACGTGCACTGAACGCAGGAAATTTTAAAACCCCTTTCAGGGAAAAGGGTGAAGGCTCTGCGCCATTAAGCTGGAAACCCATGGACTTACTGGCCTCGTCAGGCAGTGCCGGTGAAGGGGAGTCAGCAAAGAAATCAGAGAGGATCCGCTATTATGTGGGTGACAGTAAACTGCTGGCATCCGCCCATGCCATAAGCGGTCAATACAAACGGGGAAAAGTAACGGAAGGCACTATTGCCAGCGCAAATTTCTGGAATAACGAGTTAGACCGGATTGCCTGGCTCCATGAACATTTCGGTACCAGTACAGAGGAAATGGAAACCGCCGCAGCGGCGCAGATTGCTCACGCGTATGATGTACCGTTTCTGGGAGTGCGGGTGTTATCGAACAATCTGACTAACGGCGGACACTACGATCCTTCAACGGCCAAGGACTGTCAGCAGTTTGTCCGTGACCTCGTTACCCATTACATCGCATCATTAGAGGCGAAATAAGCAGACTGTTTTTGAGCCGCAGGTTGCTGCGGCTCTTTTCAGTAAAGCCGGATTATTTAAGTTCGATATCACTGCGCGAGGGCAACGCATCAAACGCACCGTACTTTGAAACTGCATGGGCGCCGCAGCGGGTAGCAAAACGCAGAGAAGACATAATGCTTTCAAAGTTGCCTGCCCAGGCCACAAATGACGCTTTATCCTGTACTTCTTCTGCTAACGTGAATAAGAACCCGCCCACGAAGGCATCACCGGCTGCTGTGGTATCTACTGCACTGACAGGAGGCGTAGGATAAATACCGTTGGTGTCGTGACTGTAAAAAGCCACCGGATTTGCGCCATCCGTAACCAATACCAGCGACACACCGCAGTCCATCCAGCTTTGAATCTGCCCGTCGATATTCGACTCGCCATACAGCTCAATGAGCTCCTCTTTGCTGGCCTTTATCACATCCACCTGTTTTGCCGTTTCATCAATAAAATACGGTGCCAGGGAAGGCTCTGCCCAGAATGCAGGACGTAAATTAATATCCAGACACAGAATGCTGCCTGCCCCTTTGAACCCGTCAATGGCAGACAAGGTGACTTGGCGTAAATCCGGCGTGCTCACTGAGCCCGAGCAGAAACTGACAATGCGGGGTTTCTCAAATAATGCAGGCACCAGGTCTGCTTCTGAGATATCAGTATGGGCCGCATTGTCGATATAAAAATCGAAAGATCTTTCACCGTCAGCGTCAAGGCCGACAAAAGCCAGAGCGGTTTTCCCTTTTTCAGAATATGTGGTGAAAGCGGTATTCACCTCAAGGGCTTCCAGTGTTCGGTGCAGGTAATGACCAAACTGATCTTTCCCCAGCTTACCGAACAGATAGCTTTCGCCACCCAGTTTGGCAACTGCAACAGCAACATTCGCAGGTGCGCCACCGGCAAATTTTCTGAAGCTTTCCGTTGCGTCTGTAATTCCGGGCTGCCCCTTGTCAGACAGCATGTCGATTAAGGCTTCTCCCATGCATAACACTTGCATTTGCATTCTCCTTACTGATTGTGCAACAGATAAACCGGCTTACTGAAAAAGCAAACCTGCGAGATTGATATCAAAGCGCAGCCCCAGCACCACGGCATCACTTAGGTCTTCCTGTCTGGCTTTGTCGCCAAACTGATCGGGATTAACGATGTAATGGATGTTGGGCTGAATGCGGATGTTGTCGTTCACATGAATGCCGTAACTCAGTTCCATCATTGCCTGCATACTGGCGGGACGGCCTGAACCTTCGTTAAGGTTGCGCAAAATAAACTGGTCTTCAATGGCGTCATGGCTGTAATGTTGCTCTGTATACACAAAGGCGACCGTATCTTTATCGCGGCCCGGGAATGTCCCCCGCTTCACAAAGCCGGCCTTAAAATAAAAATCTTCAATCAATTCACCGGAGGTGCCGGTAAGCACAGCACCAAACAAGGTAACGCTGCGCTGAGAGTTCAGGTCGGGTCTCAACACGGTCTGTTCGAATCTTGCAAATACACCGGAACGGCCGTTGCGGGTGGCGTAGTCATTTCCGCTCAATGCGGCATAATCACCGTTCTCGTCCTTTGACGGGTCGGTATAATCAGCACCGTCATACCAGCCACCCACTTCATAGCGGCGCGGATAGTCATCATTGTCCCATGTCGTCTGATACCCCAGCGTGACAGGCACCACCACCCCGGTAGAATCTTCAACTCCCCAATCCAGACCATGATCGTCTGACGCCTGGTGAGGCGTATTTTCTTCGTAAACACCGGCATGGAAATAGGTTTTGTCATTAAGCCAGAATTTAGCATGACCACCCCAGCTGGACACCGGCCACCAGGTAAAGTTACTGGTACGGAAGACGAATGTGGGATTGCCGCACGCAGAATTGGTCTGAAAATACTGACACAGCTCGGAACCCAGAAAACTGATATTGGCGACAGTGCGGCCGGCTTCAACCTGAAGTTGCCCGTCAAGAAAGTGTTTTTCTACGGTAAAACGGGCCAGACGGCTGTTCTGTCCGCCATAAATTTCCTGCACCGATGTACTGTTGCCAATGTATTTTGGTGCAAGGTTTTGTCCGTGACGGTTAGTCACTGCCACATGGATTGTGGTGTCTTTCCAGTCAGATGCCTTCTCCATGTCGAAATCTGCACCCACAAAAAGCTGCCCGGCATAGGCACTGCCCCGCTGTTGGCCGCCATTCACATTCGCTGCCGCTTCGCCGGTATAGCTGGCCTGGAAATTAACGTAATCAGGCATGTCCTGTGCACTTACCTGCCCGGAGGCAAGAAGCAGAGCGATGGTTGCACCACAGGTTGAACCGGCCTGAGACACCTTTGTCATCAGCGGTTTACGGGAGGAAATTTCAGATATCAATGAAGGAAAAAAACGCATGCAGCATCCCCTGGCAAAGTGTGATTTCAATCCACAACACGATCACACCGTGTTAACAGTGACTTCAAGGAGACGCAATTTAATGCAGCTGAATTATTAAATCAACTATATTTATTTAATAATTATTGACGAATTGTTAAAGACTGTACTGCGCGAGTAAGGGCAAATTGGCGCTGCCAAAGGACTGGGCATCCGCCCCGACCGAGCCTCCGCGTAAGATTAACGAAGATAATCCCCGGAAGTCAGCCGACTGTAAAAGGTGCCCGCAGCGACTGAGCAATTCTGCTTTGATGTTGTCTGGCAGAGCGCCTTCAATAACCACCGCATCAAGGTCCAGAAAGGCATGGGCACTCATGGCACTGTGCACAATGCCGGTAGCCACAGAGTCCAGCCATTCGCTGATCCCGGGCACATCTTCAGGCCATACTTGTTGCCTTCCATGCAGGAATGCCGTGTCCTGCCCCGCCTCTTTCAGGGTTTTCTCCAGCAGGTATATTGATGCCACATCAAGAAGCTGGCCGCCGGCAAGACTGCCCGGATAAGGCAGAGATCCCACCGCACCGGCATTACCGTGACGACCGGTATGTAACTGCCGGTTCAGTACCATACCGCCACCGATGAAGGTGCCGACAAAGCAATACAGGTAATCGTTGAGATCCCGGTGTTCACCAAACCAGAGTTCGGCAGCACAGGCTGCGGTGTCATCGTTGCACAGATAAACTGGCAAATCGGTGATCTTCTGAATGGCAGCAGGAACATCAAAGTCCTGCCATTCTGACAATGCCTCTTCCGGCGCGCCGGCCTGCTCGCTCCAGCGCCAGATTTCAAATGGCATGGCGACACCCACACCACTCACACGCAGTTTTTCCCCGTCACTTAAGGTTGATAACATCGCCCGTATCCCCTTTTCTGCGAAGCGGATCATGGCATCCACTGCCGGATAGTCCCACTGCTCCCGAAGTGACGAGCGTACTTTGCCGCAAAAATCGATAAGGGTGATCTGAATACTCCGGCGACCAATTTTGATACCGACCCCATAAGCCCCGTCTGCCTTAAGAGAGAAGGGTACGGTGGGTTGTCCCCGCTTACCTCTTTGGGGCTCCCCGCGCAACAACAGCCCGTCTTCTTCCAGTTTATTGATTATTACAGTGGCGGCCTGGGCTGACAGGCCTGTTTCATTGGCTATACGGGCTTTGGGCAATTCCTGATGCTGACGGATCAGCGTCAGAATGCGGCGTTCGTTCAGTGCCCGCAGACCTGACTGGCCTTTCAGCGGGGTGCTTTTTTGCCAGAATCCATGGGGTTCAACTTGCTGGCCGGAAGAATTTGCAGGCATATGAGACATCTTATTTTCATTAAATCAACAACGTATAGTAGTCCTTCCATTCCCTGCTGCCTAGTCCCCTGGCAAAATGCCCCCTTAAAGTCATCCGGAAGAAAGAAAAACAATTAAATAAATTATGTTGATTTATTGACACATAAAATTTTTGTTGTTTAAATCGCTTAACTAATTGTTTACATGCTGAGGAATGACCGTGCAAAAACGCGCGCCACTGGTTTCTAAAGAAACGCTTGTCCCATTCATTTTGCTCACCATCTGCTTTGCAGCCTGGGGCGTTGCCGCCAACATGACGGACCCGCTGGTAAAGGTATTCAGTAAAATATTTACCATGTCGTCATTACAGTCTGCACTGGTGCAGTTCGCATATTACGGCGCTTACTTTTGCCTGGCAATTCCCGCAGCATTCATTAACAAACGGTTTTCCTACAAAACAGGTGTGTTAACAGGCCTGGGCTGTGCTGCCACCGGCGCATTTCTGTTCTACCCCGCCAGCCAGACCATGACTTACGGTTTCTTTCTGGCGGCGCTGTTTGTTCTCGCCGGCGGTCTGTCGATTCTGGAAACCTCTGCTAACCCTTATGTTATGGCCATGGGATGCGAAAAAAGCGCAACCCGACGCTTAAACCTGGCCCAGGCGTTTAACCCTGTGGGCACAAACTTAGGGGTTTTCCTGGCGGCAACCCTAATCTTACCCAACCTTAATCAGGCCTCAGCGGAAGAGCGGGCGGCCATGTCGGTTGCAGAATTGAAATCAGTCATTGGTGCTGAGCTCGACGCCGTTATGTTGCCTTACGTAGGCATGGCCTGCGTGCTGGTGCTGGTATGGATTGCCATTGCATGTATTAAAACGCCGGTAAATGAATCCACAGAATCCCGCAGTGAAAATGTGCAGCTGGGCGCGTCACTGAAACGTTTGCTGGGTAACCGCCACTATCGTTTAGGTGTGCTGGCTCAGTTCTTTAATGTAGGCGCGCAAACCTGCGTCTGGACTTTCACAATTCAGTACGCCATGAAGGCCGTGGGCGGTAATGAAGTAGATGGCGGACAAATTCTGCAGTACAGCATGATTGTGTTTCTGATCTCCCGGTTTGTCATGACCTGGCTGATGCAGTTCCTTTACCCTGCCCGCCTGCTGATGATCATGTCATTAGTTGCCGCAGGCCTGTGCATCATCATGACTCAGTCACCGGATTTCATCGGCGTCATTTCACTGGTATCAATCTCTGCCTGTTTGTCTTTAATGTTCCCGACGATTTACGGTATCGCACTGGACGGACTGGGCGAAGACACCAAACTGGGCGCGGCTGGTCTGGTCATGGCCATCCTCGGCGGTGCAATTCTGCCACTGTTCCAGGCTGCACTTATCGATTCATCCGGCATCGTTGTGTCATATATCGTACCGGCCATCTGCTTCCTGCTGGTCGCCGGCTACGGGTTGTTCGACATCAAATCTCACCCTACACGGGTTGCCCATTCTGACGGTTCTGAAAAGGTTACATCAGAAGAGCAGTTAATGGCGAAGTAACGGGCGCGGACGATTAATAAAAATGTATAGAAAGGCGACGGTTGTCGCCTTTTTTGCGGGCATTTTTTCGACAAATAAAGCATGTGTGGACTCTTTTTAACATGATGTACTACGCTGTAATACAAAATCTTTGGAGATAACTTATGAGTATTACGAGTGTCCGTCTCAATGACGATATAGAGAAGCCACTGGATTCTCTTGCGAAAAAGCTGGATCGAAGTAAAAGCTACCTTATCAATCAGGCGGTGAGAGAGTTCATTGCCAGGCAAGCTGTTGATGACGCCCGATGGGAAGAAACTCTGGAAGCAATAGAGTCAGTCAACAGGGGGGAGCTGATTGATGATTCAGAAGTGAATGCATGGCTCAATAGCTGGGGTTCAGACAAACTGAAAAAAACGCCTTCAATATGAAACTTCAGTATACGCCGCAAGCGGTGGATGATTTGAAACGTTTACACGACTTCGTCGTATTAAAAAGCCCGTTAGCGGCAAGAAAAATTGCAATTGAAATTCAGGACGCAGCGTAACGGTTAAAGCACTTTCCGGAAATAGGTTTACCGGTTCTGGCAAGCCCTTCACCAGAATGTTTCAGAGATATCTATATTGGCAATTACACGATTCGCTACCAAATAAAATCGTCCGGACTCATCTACATTTTGCGCATCTGGCATAACAAAGAAACCGAAAAAGATTCATAAGCAAGAAAGCGGACTGATGTTCTTCTTGTCCGCATCCCTACTAATTATGGCTTTATATGCCAGCATCACATCAACCGGTTAACCCCTGACAACAGCGCTTTAATCGCGGCAGTGATGATATTGCTGTCGCTGGCACAGCCGAAGGTGGAATCAGCCCCTTCCAATTTCACTTCGATGTAGCACACGGCTTTTACGCCTGCACCTTCACCCACCGCGTGCTCGTGATAATCTGCCACTTCCACTTTTTTATTCAGGAAAGTGCTCAGGGCATTGGCCGCCGCTTCAACCGGACCGTTACCGGTGCCCCCTATAGTGTAAACTTCGTTATTCAGGGCAAACTGAATACTCACCGATTGCTCACCGCTTGCCACCGACGTAATCGTGCTGCCGGTATAGGCGAAAGGCGTTGCGGCATCGAAATATTCCTGCTCAAAGACTTCTTTCATACGTTTTGCCGACATTTCTTTGCCGGTGCTGTCGTTTTCACGCTGCACAGTACGGCTGAATTCAATTTGCAGTTTTCGCGGCAGTTGCAGATTCGCTTCCTGTTCGAGCAGGAAGGCCACACCGCCTTTACCGGATTGGCTGTTTACGCGGACAACCGCTTCAAATCCGCGCCCCACATCTGCCGGATCGATGGGCAAATAAGGTACACGCCAGCGGCCGTCTTTACTCTGCACCGCCATCCCTTTTTTGATAGCGTCCTGATGTGAACCGGAAAAAGCGGTGTAAACCAGTTCACCGGCATAAGGATGACGGGGATGCACAGGCAACTGATTGCACTCTTCCACCAGCTTACGGACCTGATCGATATCAGAGAAATCCAGTTCCGGTGACACGCCCTGGGAATACATGTTCATTGCCAGAGTCACAATATCCACATTACCGGTACGTTCGCCATTGCCGAACAGGCAGCCTTCGATACGGTCAGCTCCCGCCATTAATGCCAGTTCAGCAGCCGCCACAGCGGTACCCCGGTCGTTGTGCGGGTGCACACTTAACACAATACAATCCCGCCGATTCAGGTTGCGGTGCATCCACTCAATCTGGTCGGCATAGGTATTCGGCGTATTCATTTCCACCGTCGCCGGTAAGTTGATAATGATTTTGTTCTCTGTGGTTGGCTGCCAGATGTCCACCACCTCATCCACGACCTCTTTAACAAAGTCGATTTCGGTACTGGAAAACACCTCTGGGGAATACTGATAAGTCCAGTTCACTTCCGGTGCGCCGGCGGTCAGTTCCTTCACCCAGCGGGTACCGGTCAGGGCGATGTCTTTCACCCCAGCTTTATCAGTGTTGTACACAATCTCACGGAAGTCCGGCGCAAGGGGATTGTACATGTGTAAAATAGCATTGCGGGCGCCCCGTAAGCTTTCAACAGTGCGCTCAATCAATTCATAGCGGGCCTGAGTCAGCACTTCTATGGTGACGTCATCAGGAATATGGTTGCCTTCAATCAGTAGCCTGACAAATTGAAAATCGATATCTGATGCCGATGGAAAACCCACTTCGATTTGTTTAAAACCGATGGACACCAGCTTTTTGAAGAAACGCAATTTGGTTTCAATCGACATCGGGTCGATAAGCGCTTGATTCCCATCGCGGAGGTCTGTACTCATCCAGACAGGTGCCTGTGTAATGGCTTTATTTGGCCACTGACGTTCAGGTAAGGATACGCCAATGAATCGCTGATATTTGGTATGAGGATGAGTAAGCATGAAACGAAGACTCCGGGATGTATAACGGTTCACGTAGTGTACGCGATATCTGTTGGCAGAGGATTGCCATCACTTGCTTACTTCACACCCTTGAAGCAATAATATAGCTCAAATTGTCACTTCAATGACTTTTAATGCCAGACAGGAGAGCGAAAGTGGAATTAGACAAGACTGACAGACAAATACTGGAAACGTTGCAAAAACACGGTCGTATTTCAAATCAGGAACTGGCTGAAGCCGTCAACCTTTCTCCTTCCCCCTGCCTGAGGCGGGTAAAGCAACTGGAAGACAGCGGCTTTATTGACGGCTATGTTGCGCTGGTTAATGCACGAAAATTGGGACTGACCCTGGTGTCGTTTATTCAGATCGTCATGGACAAGCACACCCCCGAACGATTCGAGAAGTTCGATAATGCTATTGCCACCTTTCCTGAAGTACTCGAAAGCCATTTGATCACCGGTCAGTCTGCAGATTATCTGTTAAAAGTCATCGTAAAAGACATGGATGACTTTCAGCAATTCCTGCTTAATAAACTCACCCGTGTAGAAGGCGTCAGCGGCGTGCATTCCTCTTTTGTGCTGAAATCCCCCAGGAAAAGTACTGCTGTGCCGGTGTAAGGGTGACTTTATCGTTTGAGCTGCCCTGGCGGTCAAAAGGCCGTTACCTATTCACTGATCCCGTAAACAAAAACGACGCAGGTTTTCACTGCACACACCAATATGAACAGTTTAATCTTCTGTCAGGGTTAATGCCGGCAGCCTTCGGAAATGCAGCGGTGGCCTATGACGGTACGACGTTGACGGGAATATTCCTTCGCAGGGAGCCGCTTCAGTGGTTTGCGGTACAGGGATTACAGTCATATGAACACAACAAGCTGGCAGTTGAAGTGATGTCCCGCTGGTTAAATACGGTGGATACCTACTACAAAGCCAACCATACGCTGATGGAGAAATACAATGTGGAAGACATTGCCATCTCTGCCAGCGGCGGCGAATACGAAGTACAACATGGCTTCGGCTGGACCAATGGTGTAACGCAGTTTTTTGCCAAAGCGCTGCGTACCGGCACGCCTGCCAGCCCTGCTTTGTAAAAGCATTTGCATTAGCCCGCATTGCCCGTTAAGGTTGCCTCAACAATCAACGGGCAATGCTTCAGTGTTAACGTGATCCCTCATTAGTTAGCGTCTCTGAAGCCGGACCTTGTGTCTGTCCCCCTGCTCCTGTCATACTTTTCACTATTACACCCTCACAGGGTGACTCCGGAGTTTTTATGAAAGTACAATCTGTTGCCGCTCTGGCTGCACTGGGATTTATATTATCGGCCCCTGTAAATGCTGCATCATCATTGCAGGATTTAAAGAAGGCGCTTACTAAGACGGAAACCACAGAATCCGCAACGGCCAGCGCGTCTGAATCAGTAGATTTATCAGGTTTAATCAGCTCAGTCAGCAGCAATTTAGGTGTAACTGAAGCGCAATCGGAAGGCGGACTGGCTTCTCTGTTTAATTATGTAAAAGGGAACCTTTCTGGTACGGATTACAGTGAACTTGCCGGCAACATTCCTGGCCTGGAAGGGTTATTATCCAGCGTACCGGAAACATCCGGTTCTTCATCTTCAAAGTCTGATGCCTTGTCCGGCTTGCTGAATAAAGCGTCTGAGTACAGCAGCACGGCAAAATCCATCAACGATCTGAAGCAGCAGTTTGAAGCACTGGGTCTGACGCCGGAAATGATCAGCAGCTTTGTCTCTCAGGCCAGCAGCTATTTCAAGAGTGAAAATAACACCGAAACCCAGTCTATTTTCCAATCAGGACTGGATAATTTGCTCTCCGCCCTTTAGGGTAAAACCTCTCATTCATGCAGAGCAGACCGGCAACATCATTGTTGCTGGTCTGTCTGCCGGCTTCTCATTTAATAGTTAAACATGCATTCAAAGAACCGGATCTCTTCTTTCAGCCGTAAACCCCTGTGGCTTCGTTTCTCCGTTTACTTTTTGTTAATTTATCTCACTTACGCGCTACTGGCGGGGGTAGTATTACCTGCAGTGCTGAAGGCCACCGTGCCGGATAAACTCACTGACATGCTGGGGCGGGAAGTCACCGTTAAAGACATCTCAGTGAACCCGTTTTTATTGCGGGCTGAAGTCAGTGACTTCAGCATAAAAGAAGCTGAGCGCGACGAAAACTTCTTTGCCTTACAGGCACTGACCGTCGATCTGGGTTTCTGGCAAACGCTGACCAGCTTTACTCCCACTGTTGAAAATATTGCCTTGCATGCACCCTACGTGCAATTACATCGCTTAACTGGCGGAGAAAATACACGGCTGAACGTCTCTGACATCATCGATACGCTGGCAAAGAATGCGCAACCGGAAGAGCCTGAAACAGCCCCGGAGGAACAGGCTGGTATTCCACACATCAGGCTGAATCATTTTACACTGCAAAATGGCCACATTTTACTTAGCGACGCAGTCACCGGTGCCCGGCTGGATTACCCTGAGCTGGATATCACGCTTACCGGACTGGATACACTGGCCACTATCACTGAACAGCCCAGCAAATCAGCAAATGGCCCCGAATCAAAAAGCAGCGAAACCGCAAGCCGTGAAACTGACAACGCTTACGCCTTTCAGCTAAACACGGCAGAGGGCGGCAAAGTCAATCTTAAGGGTGATTTTCAGCTTTCACCGCTGATGTTTAACAGCGACATCCGTTTGTCGGACATTGCACTGGCCCCCCTGTGGCCACTTTCAAACGACATAATAGATGTTGAACTGACAGACGGCCGTGTTGATTTGGCGCTGGCGTTTTCCTTATTCGAGGACAATGCGTCACTGAATGTGACCGTGAAAGACGGCAGTTTCGGATTACATTCTCTTACCCTTTCCCATCAGGACGAGCCGAAGATAACCTTACCGGAACTTGCCGTCGACGGCATAGAGGCAAGCCTTGCGGATAAGTCTGTCAGCGTTGATAAGATTGCTGTAGCAGACATGCAGGTAAATGCCCTGTTCGATGATGATGGCCTGGATTTACAGCGATACCTTTTACCAAACACAGCGTCACCTGAGACAGAAACACCAAACACAACACCAGCAAACACGGCGTCTTCAACGGGCAGCACATCTGCTCAAACGCCGGCCAGCGAGGAAGAATCAGGCTGGCATGTTGTATTAAATGCCTTTGAATTTACCGGCGGTGAAGTCGCACTGAACGAGAAAGCCATTGCTGACAATATGTTCTGGCGGGTTTTCAATATAAACCTGACAACAGGTCCGGTTGACAGTCAGTTTACCTCACCGGTTCATTATAACTTAGCCCTGTCCACCAGCGGCAATGCTGAGGGTTTTGCTAGTGAAGCCACCGGCACGCTCCGGTCTGAAGGCGATATCGATGTAACGGCACAGCAGGTGAAAGGTGCACTGACGCTGGATAATTTCCTTCTCGCGCCGCTGCAACAATATATCTCGCCTTATGCGAATGTGGTAATGGAAAGCGGACGCCTCAGCACGCAGTCCAGTTTCACTGCTGACACATCAGGCACAGCAGACATTAACGCTTCTGTCAGTCTTGCTGACCTTGCCATTATGGACACACAAAAGAAAGCGCCATTACTTAAATGGAAGGCCCTTGATATCGCCAACCTTGCATTCAGTAAAAAGGCAAATACCTTGAGCATTGATAATGTGGTGTTGAGTGAGCCGTTTGCGAAGCTGGTTATTGACGAAAACAAACACACCAATATCAGCGATATTATTGTGAGCCGCCCTCCGGCAACAGAAGACTCTGGCGCTGCAAGCGAACAGGCCGTGCAGGAAGAGTCTGCGCAGGTAGAGGGTGCAGAACACAAGGAAGGTGACACGCCGGAGAATGCAGCAGATGAAAAATCACAACTGGCTATAACGGTTAATCATATCAGCATTGAGAACGGTAACGCCTACTTTGCCGATAACTCTCTGACACCCCGCTTTGCTTCAGGAATAGAATCGTTAAACGGTACTGTCAGCCAGCTGGACTCTGTATCAGGAAAAGCGGCTGCCGTAGATATAGCGGGCAAAATCGATAACTATGCGCCGGTATCTCTCAAAGGCAATATTGACCCGTTCAGAGACGCCCTGAATCTTGATTTGATGTTCTCGGTAAGCGGTGCTGAGCTGACTTCAGTGAACCCGTATTCCGGCACCTACATGGGGTATTACATTGACAAAGGGCTGCTGTCGCTGGATGTACAATATAAGCTTCAGGGTGATGCGCTGGAAGGCGAAAACCACGTAGTCATCGACCAGCTAACGCTTGGTCAGAAAAGTGACTCTGAGCAAGCCTTAAGTCTTCCTCTCGGGCTTGCCGTCGCGTTGTTACAGGACCGCAACGGTGTGATTGATTTAGGCCTGGAAGTCTCCGGTGATGTAGACAGCCCGGACTTCAGCTTTGGCTCGATTATCCTCAATGCCATTGGCAACCTCATCACCAAAGCCGTTACCGCGCCCTTCTCTTTCCTTGCCAGCTTAGCGGGCAGTGACGATACCCTCAACGAGGTGTCTTTTGCTGCCGGTAGCAGCGAGCTTGATGATGAAGCCACAGCCACATTAACTACTCTGGCAAAAGCGCTGAAAAAGCGTCCCGGCCTGCGACTGAATATAGAAGGGACAGTGAATGCGGTAACCGACGCTGGTGTTCTGGCAGAAAAAACCTTACAGGACAGACTGCTGAGCTTGTCCGGTGCCGTCGCACTGCCAGCGAACCTGACTGCCAGCAGTTATCCCGTCGAAGGCCCGTTATCTGATGCACTTAAACAGGCTTTTACGGAGACGTTGGGGATCACTGTGGAAGAAGAACGGGCTAAAATCATCGCTCAGCTTACGCCGTCAACGAATGAAAAAGGTGACTCTGAGCAAACGGAACAGACACCTCCTGAGGTAGACGAAATCCGGGTTCAACGGGCATTGCACATTGCCATGTACAACTCTGTGCGCAGTAATATCGACATTTCCCCGGGCCAGCTGGCAGCACTGGCAGACATGCGCGCAAAAGCAGTAAAACGTTATCTGATCAACGATGCCGCTATAGATGCCAACCGCCTGTTCCAGTTAAACAGCCGCCACCATCTGCAGGAAGATGTGAGTGGCGCAACGCTTACGCTGGAAGCGGATTAAAGGCGTTGCACTAATGCATGCCCGGGCCTCCCGTCGCTTTGTACACGCTAAGCTGGCTTAAGGTCACATTCAACTGAGATTGAATGTGACCAACCTTAGCATCTAACCATTGTCGTTGCGCCATCAGAACAGGCAATTCACTTGTCAGGCCAGCTTCTGCGTCTGTTTTAGTCAGTGCAAGTCTTTGGGTTATGCGGGACAGCGCTTGCTGACTTTGCTCCAGTTGTCTTCCGGCGCTGTTGGCCTGCTCAATGGCACTGTCAACTTCTGTCCATGCCGATAACACTTGCTGTTGATATTGCACAATGGTTTGCTGTTGCGTAATTGATGTGATCTCAACCTGACGATGAAGCTGGTTCCGGTTGAACAGCGGTAAGTAAAAGCCCGGGCCAATTTGCCAGGTTCGCGACGACCAGTCGGATACCGCACTGCTGCTTAGCGCTTCAATGCCCACATTACCTGTTAACTGGAATTGTGGGAACAGCGCCGCTTCTGCAATGCCTATGTCTGCGGTCGCCGCTCTTACTTTGGCTTCTGCCGCGCGAATGTCCGGGCGCTGACTTAATACACTGGAAGGTACGTTGAGTGTAGAGAGCACATACTCATGAAACGCATCGTGTGGCGCTTCCAACAAAGGTGTCAAGGAACCCGGTTGTACGCCCACCAGCAGCGAAAGCTGATTGGCTAACACATATACTTCACTGCGCTGACCGTCCAGCGTAGCGTTTAATTGATGAGTTTGTGCTTCTAACGCTAAACGTTCTGATTCATCGCCCAGCCCTGCAGCAATCAGGGCCTCCTGTATAGATAATTGAGTATGCAGGTTTGTCAGTTTTTGCTGTTGCAATACCAGTACAGCTTGCTGTGCGCGGTATTGTACATACCGGCGCATTAATTCTGTCGTTAACGACAAACGTAAATCAGCCAGTTCACTCTCTGCCATTGTCTGCTGAGCATCTGCTGCATCAATCTGATTAGCTACTTTTCCCCACAGGTCAGGTTCCCAACTGGCATCAAAGCCCGTTGAGTAAACGGTAAAAGGTGATGCCAAAGCATCCGTCAGGGCATCCTGTTGCTCACCAGAGGACGACAACTTTATAAATCTCGTCATACTGCCGTCTTCACTCAACCGCTGCCTTTTTACACTGCCTGAAAAGCCTGCCTCCGGCTCGCCACCGCTTCCGGCTACCTGCCGGTAAACACGGCTGCTGGCGAAATTCAGTGCAGCCACCTGTAAGCTCTGGTTATGTTTCTCTAACATGCTGTGAAGCGCCATCAGCGTCTTATCGTCGTTTAACCAACGCGACACCGCGTGGTTTTGTGTTTGACCATCAATGCCTTGCAAAGACGGCCAGGTCAACGGTACTGCCACCTCAGGTTTTTCATATTCAGGACCCAATTTTGTGCATCCCGACATGGTCAATGCAGTGATGAGCGTTAAAGAAATAAGCGAAACTTTCATATGATGAATGTCCTTATGAAGTCCTGTGTCTGAAAAGCCAACTGGCTACCGGCAGAGTAATGGTGGCGATAATAACCAGCGGGATCATCTCCTGATAAACGTCAGCAAACGTTGCCCCTTCAAGATAAACACGCCTGACAATATTGACCGAAAAACGCAGTGGATTAATGTAGGTAATATCCTGCATTAATTCAGGCATGTTGGTCAGCGGCGTGGCAAAACCCGACAACAGCATGAGCGGCATGAGTAAAACGAAGGTATACAGCATGGCTTGCTGCATATTCAGAGAAACGGCAGAGATAGACAGACCGATCCCCACACTTGCCAGTGTAAATAAAAATAACCCTGTATAGAGCGTCGTTAACGCCCCCTGAAAGGGGATCTCAAACCAGTACCGGCTGATAAGCAGCACCAGCGAAGATTGAATAAGCCCTATACACACCGACGGCAGCGCTTTGCTGATTAAGATTTGCGAAGGCAGGCTGGGTGTCACAAGTAACTGCTCAAATGTGCCCTGCTCACGCTCTCTGGCAACGGAAAGTGCTGTAAGCATCATTGTTTGAATCATGCTCAGCGCGGCAATCATTCCCGGTAAAATAAGCCAGCGTGTTTCCATATTCGGGTTAAACCAGGCGCGGTTTTTCACCTGCACAGGAAGCTGCCTCCCAAGATCATTTTCCGCATTGTAAGACATGGTAATGGCGTTAAAGCTGCCAAGGGCCGCGTTAGCTGTTGCCGAATTCCGGCCGTCGACAATAAGCTGTATCTGGCTACTTTCCCCGCGGGATAATTTGTCTTCAAAGTCAGCGGGAAAATACACCACCATCAGCGCCTTTTGATTACCGATAACGTCAGCAATTTCCGTACTTCCCGACAGCGTAGCCACCTGATTAAACAGACCGGCACCCTGCAGTTTCTGAAGTACCTCGTGGCTGGCCTGGCTGTCACTTTGATCGAGCACGGCATAAGGCACCTCTTTCAAATCAAATGTGGCGGCATAGCCAAACAGCAATGTTTGCATAATGATTGGCATGATCAAAATGACACGGCTTGAGGGATCTTTTAAAACAGAAAGAAATTCTTTCTGGCACAAATTAAAGATAAGAAAAAAATAGTGACGGACACTTCCCATAGTTTAATCCAGTGTCTTTTTAGTAAGAAAACGGGCCAGACTGAGTAACACCACGGCGTACACTGTGAGCAACACCAAATCTTTAATAATTACGGGCCAGAAATTACCGGCCAGAAACACCGTTCGCAGCAGTTCAATAAAGTACGTGGCAGGAAGCAAACTACCAATAACATGAACGCCGGCGGGTAAATTACCTAAATCGAAAATAAAGCCGGAAAGCATCATCGCGGGCAGGAAGCTGGCGAGAATGGCAATCTGGCTTGCCAGAAACTGGTTGCGCGTCAGTGCCGAAATAAGTAGCCCGATTGCTAATGCCACCAGCATGTATATCACTGACCCTAATACCAATACCCAAAACGCGCCCTGAATGGGCACATGGAAAAGAAAAGTCGACGCCAGCACGCACAATACCAGGCCGATGATACCGACACCAAAATAGGGAATTATTTTAGCCAGAATGATTTCAGCAGGCCGGACCGGGGTAACAAAAAGTGCTTCCAGTGTGCCCCGCTCCCACTCGCGGGCCATGACGAGCGCGGTGAGAAACGTGCCCACCAATGTCATGATAAGTACGATAAGCCCGGGCACAATAAACCATGTGCTGGTGTTGGCATCGTTAAACCAAAGCCTTGGAACAACAGTCACGCCTCCGGATTGATGCGCGTTTGCTCCGAGGCGGTCTTGCTGCTTTGACGCCCACACACCGGTGAGCGTTGAGAAATAGCTACTTATCGAAGAGGCCCGCGTTGCATCGCTGCCCAGCACGATAAGTTGAATGTCTGCATTTCCGGTTTTTAATTTGCTGGCGAAAGTGTCATCGAGAATGGCAATGGCTTCAACATCCCGCGCGCGCAACGCCTTTTCAGCCTGTTTCAAGGAGGTCATCTCACTGGGTATGAAATAAGGCGACAGCCTTATCGTTGAAACGAAATCATTTGTCTCTGGCGCAGGCCGGGTAGTCACCACGGCTAAACGAATATCTTTCACATCCAGCGTAACGCCAAAGCCAAAAATAAAAATGAGCGCGATGGGTAAGCCAATACCAATCAGTAGATTACTTTTATCACGTAGTAATTGCCGGGTTTCCTTTTTTACCAATGCCCACAAGCGAATAGCAAAGGCGCGAACAGGACGGGACTCACTTGACATCAGCGACATCCCCGTCTCGTTTTTGTCGACTTTGCGCAATGATACTGATGAATGTCTCTTCCATGCTCATTGCCGAATCGCCGTCTATGCCAGCCCGTATCTCCTCAGGCGAGCCCATGGCGAGCTTTTTACCTGCATCCTGAATCAAAATCTTGTCGCAGTATTCAGCTTCTTCCATAAAGTGGGTGGTAATGATGATGGCCGTGCCGGTTTTTGACAGTGCCGTGATACGTCGCCAAAAAGCCCGGCGGGCTAACGGGTCCGCTCCGCTGGTTGGCTCATCGAGAAACAATATATCGGGCTGGTGCATAAGGCTGGCCGCCATGGCTAACCGCTGTTTGTAGCCTCCGGGTAATGATGCACTTTTTTGCTGCACATGAGAGGCTAAATCAAATTGGGAAATCACCCGGTCAATGGCTTGTTTTCGCTGCTTTCCCCACAGCCCGTATGCACCCGCGAAGAAGCGCAGGTTTTCAAAAACGGTTAAATTGCCATACAACGCGAATTTCTGTGACACGTAACCAATGCGGGACCGTGCGCCAGCAGCGGCCGTTCGTAAGTTTTTTCCTGCTACGTCCAGCGTGCCTGATGTGGCGGGTAACAATCCGCAGAGCATCCGGAAAGTCGTTGTTTTTCCCGCACCATTTGGCCCGAGTAAGCCAAAGATATCACCGGGATAAACTTCAAAAGACGTTTTGGCAACTGCCGTAAAGTCACCAAACTGTTTAACCAGCTCGTTAACAGACACGACAGGCTTACCGTGCGTTTGAGATTGCCCGGTATGTTGGTTTTGCTGCGCTAATGAGGATACATCCACTGCGGCGGGTTTAATATGAGTCTTCAAATGCATCATAAACGCATCTTCCAGGCGGGGAGGCACAGATTCAGACTGCGCGGCTTTTACCTGATGCGCGATGGCTTTTATATCTTTGTCTTGATGTAACACGCAGCGTACCCGCCCCCCCTGAGGGACGGCATCGATTACGTCCTCTTCGTTATTAAGCAGTGCACTTTGTAAATCCCGCGGCTTTTGGCTTGATGAAGGAGTTACCACGAAACACCGCCCCGCTGCGTCCTGCTTTAATTTCTCAGGGGTACCTTTTGCCAGAATGTTTCCTTCATTAAGCAGGTACACCTGATGGCACCGTTCAGCTTCATCTAAGTAAGAGGTGCTGACCATAACCGTGAGCGACTCATCTTCCACAAGTTGACTGATAATCTTCCATAACTCTTGTCGTGACAGAGGGTCAACGCCAACAGTGGGCTCGTCAAGCAGTAAAAGCGCCGGAGAGCGCACCAGCGTGCAGGCTAAACCGAGCTTTTGTTTCATGCCGCCCGACAAGTTTCCAGCCGGTCTTGAAGTGAATGCAGAGAGATTCGTCATGCTTAGCAGGCGCTCGTACCGCGCCTCACGGGTTGCTTTATCCACACCATGTAAGTCTGCGTACAAATCCAGATTTTCCTGTACGCTTAAATCTTCATACAAACCAAATCGCTGGGGCATGTAGCTAATTAAATTTTGTACCTGCTGTGCGTCTGTCGCCGTTTTATAGCCAAGTACACGTAAGCTGCCATCAGAAGGAACCATCAACCCTGCGACCAGGCGCAGCAGCGTGGTTTTTCCTGCACCATCGGGCCCCACCAGAGCGGTGAGTTCCCCTTTCTTTGCTTCGAAATCTACCTGTTTGAGGGCTACGGTTTGCTGACCGTCTCCGTTGAATTGTTTAACCAGCGCGCTGGCACTCACCACCGGTTCACTCATGATTAGTGTCCGTTGTTAACAAGCATCACAGTGGCAGGCATCCCCAACTTAAGGGTATTGTCAGCATCATCAACCCTGACCCTAACCTCATAAACCAGTGACGTGCGCAAATCCTCTGTTTGCACATTTTTCGGCGTAAATTCAGCGACAGAAGAAATAAAGCTGATAGTGCCTTTGATGGTTTTATTCAGCCCGTCAACATGAACATCAACGGCTTCACCTACCCTGGTGGTCGCCAGTTGGGTTTCATTAATATAAACCCGTATCCACTTGGGTGACGTTAACGCCAACGTGATAACAGGACGCTGAGTGGTGGCAAGGTCGCCGGGTTCCATCAGTCTTGCCCGCACTTCACCATCACTGGGGGCGAGTAACACAGTGCGGCTAACCTGTTCAGCCAGTAAGGCTTTTTGTGAAGCCAGCACTTGTAACTGTGCTCTGGCCTGATCGATGTCTTCTTTTCTCGGCCCCTCTTCAACCAGTGCTAAACTGGCCTTCGCTTGTGCAAGTGCTGCCTGCAGCGCAACTACCTGATCCCTCGCCTCATCAATATCCTGTTGGCTTACGCCTTTACCCAGTGTTTTGCTGTCAACTGAATGCAGTCTTTTAAGCCGGGCTGATGCAATATCCATATTCGCTTGTTGCTGCACCACCACCGCTTTTGCCTGTGCAATCTCCTGGGGTCTTGAGCCCGCCTGCAACTTTGCCACTAACGCTTCCTGGGCGGCAATTTGCGCATTGGCCTGCGCCAGCTCAAGGTTTGGCACGGTATCATCCAGTCTGGCAATAACCTGACCCGCTTTAACCACATCCCCTTCTTCCACATTCACAGCTGTTACCCGCTCGGACTGAGTGAACGATAAAGACACCTGGCGGATATCGACATTCCCGAACAGTTTTGTTTGCTCAGCCCCGCGTTCAGGCCAAAACGTATAGACGGAAACTGCCGCCGCTACCGCGACGACAATGAGTACAGCGAGCTTTTTGTTCATAGAAGAATTCACTTGTGTAAACATCAACACATAACACAATATGAAATTCAAATTTGAATTTCAACTAGTTCAGCGGTAAAGTGCCTGATAATTTACATAAGCGACCTGGTGATGAAATAAATGCAAAACCGAAAGGGCCGTGCCGATGGTGAAGAAACGAAAAAGCGCATCTTCGCTGCCGCCGCCGAATTATTCGCTCAACGGGGTTATCACAACACGTCAGCCAAGGATATTTGCAGTGCAGCAGGCGTGAATGCCGCTGCAATCAATTATCATTTTAATGGTAAAGATGGTCTGTATGAGCAGGTATTTTCTGCGGCGATAGAACATTTTCTGCATTTAGACTTTTTACAGGCACTCGATGAGAGTCACGCAACAGCGCAAGACAAGCTGGACGAACTCATTGAGCATGTGGTGGCCAACATACTGGAAGAGCGAAGCTGGCACGGAAAAGTGTGGGCGCGGGAAATTGTCACGCCATCGCCGATGATTAATACGGTGTTAGTAAACGAAGCTCACACAAGGGCGAGCATCATCAAGAAGATGGTGATGGAGGCCAGCGATTTTAACGCTACCGACGATGACGTTACTCCTGTCTACGCCTTATTCACATTATTAGCACCTTGCATGATGCTGATGATAGTAAACCCGGAGCTGCCCACGCCGATCCAGCCCATTTTTTCACGCCCGCAAAGTGAACTTGTCGCTTACATTAAAAGCCTGATGAGAAATCAGTATCCTGCTAAATAGCACACAGGCCCGCCGGGGTTGGCCACATCAATCGTGACCACCACAACAGCTGTCGCTGTGCTCAGCCCAGTTTTTCAGTTTGGTAGTTTTACCGATCCCCGGGTTGAAGCTGTTGGTCGGGTCGAGCTTGCGATAGAACGACTTCAGTGCGTCTTTGGCAAAATACTCATGCCCCACGTTATGCTCTGCGGGGTACTCAGCATTCCGCGCATCAAAGGTCTGCAGTATTTTGTTTTTCAGCACTTTTGCATCCGCGCCTTTCTTCAACACGTAGTTCTGGTGCATAACGTGGCAAAACAGGTGGCCGTAGTAGAGTTTAGTATCAACCTGCTCATCGATTTCTTCCGGCAGCTCTTCAAACCAGTCGGGATCGTTACGGCGTAATGCCACATCGATAGTCATCATCGCACCCACATTTTTACTGTTCATAATGTGGTAGCGGCCGATAGCACCACCGGCAACAAACCGGTGCAGTATCGCTTTATCTGCTTCATCTTCCGTACATTCGAAGTAGCTGCCTTCATGGGTTTTAAAGAAATTATCCAGATACGCTCGGGCTTCATCTACACCGTCGTTACTCATTTCTAAAATCCAGTGATGCTGGTACTTGTCACGATACACTTCCATGCGGGCCGGTAAATGGCCGGGGAACAGATAACTTAAGTACTGCATGGTGCGGTCTGACATTTTGTTTGGCAAAAAGCCCAGTTTGTCAGTGAAGGCATCAAACTTACGTTTAAAGGCAAACAGCTTAGGGATGAATTTCGCCCCCAGCTTGCTGATGACGATAAACATATCTTTACCGTACTTCTTCGATACGTCGTAGCAGTCGCGGTGCAGATATTCACCGGAGTCCGGTAAGTTTTTAAAGGTAGAAAGAATGTCCCGGCGAATTTGGGTGAACATGGCGGCATCATTAGAGCCCACATAGAACACCTGCTTTTTGTCCGGAATCGGAAAGGTATCAAGGCGTACAGCGAATACCGCCAGTTTACCCGCACAGCCACTGGCTTCATGTAAGCGGCGGCCGTCATTATTAAAACGTGAAGGCGTGTCAGAATCGACATCCCGCACACGCTCATCGTATTCGTTATCTGATGCTCTCAGTTCAGGGAAAGCCACATCGTCTGCTGCGTAGTTCTGCTGTTGCAGATTGGTCAGGATTTCTTCCGGAGAGTCACCAAGATGAATACCCAAGTTATTGACCAGCGACAGCTTGCCACTCTCATCAATTTGGGCAAACAGAGACATTTCGGTGTACGCCGGGCCACGTTTAACCAGCGCACCGCCGGAGTTATTGCAAATCCCGCCGACAATAGAAGCGCCGATACAGGACGAGCCAATCACCGAATGAGGCTCACGGCCGTAAGGCGCGAGCTTTTCTTCCAGACCAAACAGTGTGCTGCCCGCCAGACCGACAATTTGCTTACCTTCGTCAATCAGCTGTATATCATCAATACGCATGGTGCTGATGATTACCAGCGGACGGTCGTAATCTTTACCATCCGGCGTTGACCCGCCGGTTAAACCGGTGTTGGCTGCCTGCATGATAACGGCCACATCCGCTTCCACACATAACGTCAGTACCCGCCAGATTTCCACTAATGTTGCCGGGCGGACCACGGCCAGAGCTTCACCGGAACCGAAACGAAACCCTTTACAATAAGGCTGTTTCTTTTCTTTATCGGTAAGTAAGTGGGCTTGTCCAACGACGTCGCCTAACGAGGAAATCAAAGACTGTGTATCGGTTTGTCCGCTCATAGGTCTCTCTGGCAGGTTGTACTGACGAAATTTCAGGCCACGCACTATACACTAAATTAAGAAGCGTGCGAACCCGTTGACGCCCTCGCAGGCTTTATGCGGGCTGGCCTGCGGCGGGATGGAGAAGCCTTTGCTTGGGGCTTTTTATCCCCGGCATTTGCCTCTTTTGGCTGTTTGGGCTTCTTCGGCTTCTTAGGTTTTTTGGGCGCTGACAAGGTAGTCTCTGCTAACTTAAGATCCGGCTCAAATCCACTCAGGGTTTCCCGTGGCAGCAACTTCTGGATAAGGGTTTCAATATCCTTAAGTTGTTGTAATTCATCAGCACTGACCAGTGACCATGCCTGACCGCTGGCACCGGCACGGCCTGTCCGGCCAATACGGTGCACATAATCCGCTGCGGTATTGGGTAAATCCAGGTTCACCACCACCGGTAACTGGGCAATATCAATACCACGTGCGGCGATATCTGTTGCCACCAGCACATTGACTGTGCCGTCTTTAAACTCGCTCAGTGCACGGGTTCGGGCGCCCTGGCTTTTGTTACCGTGAATGGCAGCGCTTGGAATACCGGAATTGGTCAGACGGGTAGCAATCCGGTTAGCACCATGCTTGGTACGGGAAAACACCAGTGTCTGACGCCATTTCTGCTGCTTAATCAACGCTGTCAGCGCACCAACCTTCTTCGATTTATCCACATTGACCAGGATCTGCTGAACCTCTTCCACGGTGGTGTTCGGAGGCGCAACGGAAATCTTAACCGCTGACTGGGTAATCGATTCTGCCAGGGCTGTTACGGTAGGCGAAAACGTGGCAGAGAAAAGCAGGTTCTGACGTTTGGCCGGCAACAGCTTCAGCACACGTTTGATGTCGTGAATAAACCCCATATCCAGCATGCGGTCGGCTTCATCAAGCACAAGTACTTCAAGCTGATCAAACTTCACCGCGTTTTGCTGGTACAAATCTAACAGACGTCCCGGCGTAGCCACCAGAATATCAGTACCGCCACGCAAGCGTTTCATTTGCGGGTTGATACCTACTCCGCCAAATACCACGGTGGTTTTTAAATTCAAAAATTCATTGAAGCCACGGATATTGTCTTCTACCTGCGCGGCTAATTCCCGCGTCGGTGTCAGAACCAACGCTCTGACATTGTTACCACGTGCCTTTTGCCCTGAAGACAGTTTTTCCATTATCGGCAGTGCAAAGCCTGCTGTTTTACCTGTACCGGTTTGCGCGGCAGCCAGTACATCTTTACCGGACAGAATGACCGGAATAGCCTGGCTTTGAATAGGAGACGGAGACGCAAACCCAAGTGCGGAAACCGCTTTTAATAACGGTGCACTTAAGCCCAGTTCAGAAAACTGCATGAAAACCTCAAAGAATGGAAAAAATGACTTACAGAAAAACGGGCGCTACCAGTGAGCGCCCGTTATAAATAGGATAAGCGTTTGCTTACAGTACTACTACGTCAGCAGCCTGTGGGCCTTTGTTGCCTTGTTCGATAGTGAACTGAACGTTTTGACCTTCGCTTAAAGAACGGAAACCGTCAGATTTGATCGCACGGAAGTGTACGAAAACGTCTTTGCCGCCTTCCTGAGAAATAAAACCGAAACCTTTAGCTTCGTCAAACCATTTTACTGTACCAGTTACCTGAGACATAAATTACTCCAAAAAAATAATAAGTTAAATTAAATACGCCTATTTACGTATGAGGTCTTTCAGGTTTGGAACAGGCGTAGATCAGTAGTTTTCCGGAAGTAATTCTGTGAAGACTTACAAAGAATATAAAGAAATAGCATTAACAAGTTTGAATAGGACCTTCAAAAGGCGCGGCGATGTTACCAGTTGTTTATCAGAATATCCAGCTTATTTTTTAACCGGTTTTCAATGACAGAATTTTAATCTTCGCCGGCCCGTTATTTTCTATATTTATGATTATAAAATCGCCATGCAGGAAATTGCACAAGCAACACCAATGCGCTTTATAAATCCGTGACTATACTCTGAATAGACCAAGTATATAAAAGTCACGCCATCCGGGGTTAATGTTTGAAAAGCCTTCGCACAGAAATTGCGGCAATAACGCTTATTTCTATTACCGTCATCAGCGCGCTGGTGATGTGGGTGTCGTTGCGTGTTTACGAAGGTCTTTACGAAGAATTTGTCTCTCAGGAGCTGCAGGCTCTGTCTGAGAACCTGGCGAATGACTTGCTGCCACATATGACCGCAGATGACGAGTTCCCGCTCATCAGTGTACTGCTTCGTTTAGATGAATATGACAATGTGGAATTTGCCCGTGTCTATAATACGCAAAGCGAGATAGTTAGTGCTTACATCGGCTCTGCACTTGTTAAACACAGGCAGCATTCAGGAACTGAAAGCTCTACCGAAGATGTGAGGCTACACGAACTGGACTACGGACTTCATATTGAAGACAGCCATATCCGCGTAGTTAAAATAATTGGTGACCCGGCCCTGCCTCAGGGCAAACTTGTCATTTCCTATCTTATTGAGCAGTCACTTGCAGACAGCCAGAGAAAGTTCATCGTAGCCATTGTGCCCTTTGTTATTTTCATTCTGCTTATCGCCGTGTTTCTCGTACTGGAATTACAACGCCGCTCCCTGCAACCATTGTTTAAACTCATTGAGAAAATGCGCCGCGTAGAAGAAACCAAAGATTACGCCATAGAAGTAAGCATTGAAGGGAAGTCGGAAATCAAAGCTCTCACCCACGGCTTTAACAGCATGATGTCAGACATCAACAAACAAACCGAACTTAACCGGCAGAAAAATAAATTACTCACCCGTCAGCAGGAGCAAATGGAAAAGCTGGCGAACTTCGACCCCCTTACCGGATTGCCGAACCGGCAGTTTTTAATGAAGTGCCTGAACATCGAGCTGGCCAGAGCCAAGCGGGAAGAAAAAGATGTCGCTCTGCTGTTTCTTGATCTCGACGGGTTCAAAATGGTGAACGATTCCTTCGGTCATGACGTGGGTGACAAATTGCTTTGTAAAATTGCTGATGTGATCAGTGACAGCCTGAGGCTGGATGATGTTGTCGGCCGGCTTGGCGGAGACGAATTTGTCATCATTCTTGGGGAATGCAGTTCGGTGGAACAGGTTGAAGAAGTAGCTGCACGGCTGGTTGAGGCTATCGGCAGTGATCAACTGGTCGATCAATGGAAACTGGAAACAGGCGTAAGCATCGGTATTGCGCTGGCAAAGGACTGCGACTTCAGCCTGACCACCTTAATGAGCAATGCGGATATTGCCATGTATCATTCCAAGCGAAACGGTCGGGGTCAGTTCACCCTGTTCACCCGCATGATGCAGGACGACAACCACCGTATGATCCGCATCTCTACCAGTATTCACACGGCGATTGAAAACAATGAATTCTTCCTTGTCTATCAACCTAAAGTGGACCAGAGCAGTAAGGTGATGGGTTTTGAAGCATTGATCCGCTGGTATAACCCTCACCTTGGCATGGTGTCACCGGCAGAATTTATCCCCATAGCTGAGCAGAGCAATAAAATATCAGTCATCACACTCTGGGTCATGGCGCAGGTATGCAAGGACGTAAAACACATTCTCAGACAATACGGAGAAGCCACAACGATTTCCCTGAACCTGTCAGCCAATGATTTAAAGGACGAAACGGTCACTGCTTTTGTTCTGGAAAAAATACGAGAGCTTGGCGGACTGGCTGGCGCCATTGAGTTCGAAATTACGGAATCTGCCTACCTCAAAAGTTTTCAGGCGGGGAACGCGTTTTTTGATGATCTTCGCGCACTGGGATGCAAAATAGCACTTGATGACTTCGGTACAGGGTATTCTTCTTTAAGCTACCTCACCGAATTCAGCATTGATACGCTGAAAATCGACCGTCAGTTTGTCAGTCAGATTGGAGTCTCACAACGTTCAGAACTTATCACCGTCACCATTATTGAGATGGCACGTCACCTGAAACTGAAAGTCTGCGCCGAAGGCGTTGAAACCCTGGACCAGGCAACGTTTTTGATAGATCACGGGTGTCACCTTTTACAAGGCTATTATTACGGCCGGCCAGAGCCGATTTGTGAAAATAATGAAGAGGACGGGTTAATTCCCGCCCTCGAAAGCCAGCATAGTATGTAGCAAAACCACCTTTCAGCCCGAGGTGTACAGCACTGTCAGTGTTTCCGGCAGCGTCACATCTGCAGGGAGATAGCCCACACTGCCCTGATTTTCCAGTAAGTATTCCATCATGGCGTCCACAGATTGCACCTGAACCGGCGCCTTATTTCTGCCGCTGAACCGCATTTGCGCCCAGTATGACTGAATGCGTGACTCTGTGAGGCCCACAATACGTGCGTTAAAGATAAGCCTGGTTTGCGCGCCGGGGACAAGTGTTACCGGTTCAAGCCCGGACGAAGCTCCGCCCATAAACAGATTGCGCACTTCATGCTTTTCCATGGTGCCTGCCGGCTCTGCAAGATTTGCTACCACAATAATCTCATCACTGGCTTTTGCAGGCTGTGACGACATTAACAGCGCAAGGGTGAGAGTAAGATTCATCAACTTCATCAGAATACCCACTCCAGTCCGAACTGGTACAACACGGCCTGACGGTCAAAGTTTTCGGAGCCCGCTTTTAACTCGAACAAAGAGGTTTTACCGGGCTCACCGTCTAAAAACGTTACTTCCGCTTTCAGTGCCATGCCCGGGCGGAAGTCCCACCGCCCGGTCAGGGTAACAGAATCCAGCACATCGGTGGGAAATCTGGCCTGCAGTTGCTCCACGCCGTAGTAGAGCATATCAAGCTGAGGATCCAGACCAACGGGGATAGTGTTGTTCAGTTCCCCGAGGATCTGATTGGATTTGGCGTAGGTCACTAGTAACTGGTAATCACCGAAATAGCGTCCCAGCGTGACATAGTAGTTTTCGATACCGGCCAGAATATTAATGGTGGATTCCACGTCTACATATTCTGCAGACATAAACCAGTCCAGGCTGTCGTAGCTTATTCCCACAAGGTAGGCATCCACCTGTCCCGTTAATGAAAAATAATCAGCTAAATCATCAAATCCGGTGGCTTTCAGTCCGCCGGTCAATTCTCCCAGACCGGCAATATCCGCTTCCACATCGGCAGAAATAAACGTGGCACCGCGCAGTTGCCAGCCCCGGTAACTGATTTCGGCGATACCGCCGTAAATCTCTTTCACCTCAATGTGAAAGCTCTCCCCGCTGGCTTCAATGTCATCAGAAAAAGAGCCGTAGTATCCTTCCAGCCCTATATAGACATCGTCAATGTTGAACTGATAGCGAGCGTTCCCTCCTTCGTAGCGGGGAAAGAACAGATAGCTGCCGTACAACTGTCGGGGAGGAGATATCCAGGGATAGGCGTATCCCACGTCAAATACGTCAGAATACTGGAGATACGGTGTACGCAACCGGCCTGCTTTAAATTGCCAGTTTGCGTTGGGTTCATAGCTTAAGTAGAGCCATTCCAGCCCGGAGCCGCGACTTTCATCACTGTGCAGAAGCACCTGCCCGGAGACCGATACCGTGCCGGTCAGTGCATAATCAGCCTGTAAGCCCAGCAATGACTTCTCTGAGACACTGACTTTATTCTCATAGCCTTCAAAGTAAGCCTGATCAGTATCCAGATAGCCGGCCACCACGCGGGCGAACCCTGAAAATTCCACGGGGAAGTCGTCACTGGCATTATTGCAGGGTGAGAACAACAATGCGGCAGTGAAGACAACTGTTAAACCTGACTGTTTCAACCTGTGAGATCACTTTATCCAAACTCATACCTGTTTTGAGTATTATTCAAAGTGTCATTTTTACCAGCCGGTTTATGCAAATTTTTGCAACTGCTCAGTGTAAACGCTGATGTCCCCGAACATTTTCTCTACCCACTGCAGATTGTGGTAAGTATCAAGATAACGCTCACCACTGTCACACATCAATGTAACGATAGACCCCTGCTCTCCCCGGGATTGCATTCCTTCAGCCACCTGCAATGCGCCCCACAAATTAGTACCGGTTGAGGCGCCGGCGCGGATCCCGGCAATATCTGCCAGCCAGTGAATGGTGGCAATACTGGCTTTGTCTTCCACCTTCAGCATTTTGTCGATGACATCCGGCTGAAAGGACGCTTCTACTTTGGGCCTTCCTATACCTTCAATGGCACTCCCCCGCTGACTGGTTAACGTGCGGTCTCCGGACTGATAGCTGTCGTAAAACACGGAATGCTCAGGATCCACAACAACCAGCTCTGTCGCCAGCCCCTTATAACGGATATAACGGCCAATCGTCGCTGAGGTACCGCCGGTACCGGCGCTCATGACCACGGTGTGGGGCACGCTGTGAGGTTCAGCCGACATCTGGCCGAAAATACTTTCAGCAATGTTGTTATTGCCCCGCCAGTCTGTGGCCCGCTCAGCAAACATGAACTGATCCATAAAATAGCCGTCACACTCCTGCGCCAGCCGGACGGCTTCATCGTGCATATGGGTGGGACATTCCACAAAATGACAACGCCCGCCGAAACGGGTGATCAGGTTAATTTTGCTTTGTGCCGTGCTGCGGGGCATTACCGCGATAAACGGAATACCCAGCATACGGGCAAAATATGCTTCAGATACAGCTGTGCTGCCGGAGGATGCTTCAACGATAGTCGTGTTTTCACCAATCTTGCCGTTGCACAGGGCATAGAGAAATAAGGAACGGGCCAGACGATGCTTTAAGCTACCGGTGGGATGGGTACTCTCATCTTTCAGATAGATATCAATACCCTTCAGATTAAGTCCTTCGAGCTTAATAAGGTGCGTATCAGCGGAGCGCTGAAAATCCGCATTAATTTTCCTGATCGCCTCTGCAACCCAGTTTTTCATAGTGAGGTCCGTTTTTGTTTGTATGAAGTCAGTATAAAAGCATCAGCAGGGAATCTTCCCGCATTTTTTGGCTGCAAGTCCGGCGAAAGAGAAAAATAATTGCAGACTATGAACTTAAAAGAGAATAAAAATGCAAAGAGATACTCTCTTTGCTGAGCCAGACATTAAATATCATTAAACCATACCGCAGACTTGTTCTGTACTGCCTGATCTCCGCTATGCTACCTGCCCGTAAAAGAGGAGCTTGTATGACACCGGCAGAATTGTCCCGCGTAGTAGAAATGGCGTGGGAAGACAGAACCCCGTTTGAAGCAATAGAGAAACTCTACGGACTCAATGAGTCCGCAGTAATAAAGCTCATGCGAAAGGAGATGAAACCATCATCCTTTCGCATGTGGCGGAAACGTATGCAGGGAATACAAACTAAACATCTGAAGTTACGTCATCCCGGCATTGAGCGCGCTTACTGCCCGACACAGTACAAACGCTGACGGCTCTCAAAGCGTTACGGGCTTTAAACAGGCTGCCGCCTGAGCGCAGGAAGCCCTTTTCTCCGCTTCGTTGTAGCCAGCTTACAATTCTTTTATTTTGATATTCCGGAAAGCAACGGGTGATGTCCATTCCTGCAGCACGATGTGCCCTTTGGTAGCCTTGCCGAAATCAGCAAAGCTTTTAAAGTTGGACTGAGATACCCAGTCTTTCCATTCTTGACTGCCAAGGTCAACTTTCGCGGTTAAATTGCCATTCAGGTAAAAGGCCACTTCACCGTTATTTTGCTTGATAACCGACTGATTCCACTGCCCCTGCTCATGCACTGAAGTTTGTGTAAGCTGTGCGGAATAACCATACAGGCACCCCGGATTTTTCGCCGGCTTTTTATTATCGATATGTTCAGGACCCAGAAGCTGATATTCAGGTCCGGTTTGCCAGGCAAGCTGATTTTCCGGGTTTTCCTGAACATTAATGAACACACCGCTGTTACCATCTACGGTTGTTTTCCATTCGAAGGCCAGTTCATAGTTTTCAAATTCAGCATCTGATGTCAGGTCGCCATGCTGAACACCGCTGGTACGCAGATCGACAGTGATAGTGCCGTCCTGCACTATCCATGAAGGCTTAGCATCAGGATGTTGAAATAAGTGCCATCCATCCAGTGTCTTGCCGTCAAACAGCAACTTCCAACCCTCTTTGACTTCAGTTGTGGTCAGCACATTTTGCTGAGATGAAGATGTAGCAGCCATTGAACCGGCACTAAAGGCTGACAATGCACACACTGCCAGCAGCAATTTCTTATGTTGGTTGATTTTCACAGACCATCCTTAACAATATTCCCGAGGTTTACAGATAAGTGTGTCCCTAATCTGCTGAATGAGACATTACAGTAACATCTTTGTTACTTCCATCGGCTCCCGGCCTTTTTCTTCCGGTGTCATACTCAGTGCGGCAGACTTCCGCACATGCCTGGCATAACCGGCCCTCCCTATTTGCTTTCCTTTGTCCCGGGGCGTATAAAAGACAGTACATAAAGTGTTCAAACAAAAGGATTATTGTGATGAAGAATGCCTGTTGCCTGTGCTTTGCATTCCTGTTTATCAGCCTGCTGAGTTACGCCGGAGAAGCTGACGTACCTGAGGTGTTCAGGGGCCATGCGCAAGACAACATGCTTTATCTGCAATATGACGATCTGGACACATTTTTAAAAACATTTGTTTCCGTGACCGGCTGGTCTGAAAGGCAAAAAGCGGAGAACATAGATTCCAGAGTGGGTACGCGCCTGAAAGTACGCATTAATCCGCTGACGGTACTGGAGGGTAATAAATTCTACTTTACCGCCTTTGACAATGAACAGGTGGTTTCCACGTTGGCAGATATGCAGGCCAGTCTGATGTCTCTGCCGGATGAAATTCCTTTGCCTCTTCTCAGTGCAGATGAGCAACTGGCATACTGGCTGAATCTCTATAACTTCACCATGCTAAATGAGATTGCTAAACGCTATCCGGTCTACAGCATGAGTCGCTACCTCGATCCTGAAGAAGACAAGTATTTCCTTGATGACAAAGTCACGATAGTGGCAGGGATCCCTCTCAGCCTGAATGACATTAAAGACAAAATCCTGAAGGAAAAATATGACAGCAATCCGCTTATCCTGTATGGCCTGTTTCAGGGCAATATTGGCGGCCCCGGCATCCAGAAACGGGCATTCCGTAGTCGCGGAATATGGCGGACACTGAAGAAGTCTGCCACTGAATTTATTAATTCAAATCGTGGCACCTACTACGACGGCAAGGTTTCAGTGTTCTATGAGCGCAACCTGAACTGGTTTCATAACGATGAGGCGGCATTGAAAGCGCATATCCTGATGTATCTCGGCGGTGAAATGACTGAGGAGATCGATAAGGCAGAATCGCTGGATTTCGCCATGAAAGACTGGCAACTGGCAAGCGTAATGGGTGATCAGCGTAGTTACGGCGGGTCTGGTGCGACCAACAGTGCGGCTATGTTAGATTCAGTTGTAGTGAGCGGCAGCGCATTAGTTCCCACTCATATGATGGAGGAATGGGTTTCTAAAACGCCGGCGAGCACCCGTTTATCGCCGTCTCAACTGGCAGTACTTGATGATCTGCGTACCCGGTTCGCTGTGGCCCGGGGCTCGGTATCTGTCACCGATCTCAGCGAAGAAGAGGCGAAGTCAGACAAAGACCAGTAGCCACTGGTAAAAGGAATTCCGGACCAAACAAAAAGGGCGATGTTTTCACATCGCCCTTCCGTATTATGCTTTTTTAACGTTTCATGCGTCCAGGATAATCCGCAGCATGCGACGCAGCGGTTCAGCCGCGCCCCACAATAACTGATCACCGACAGTGAAGGCGGAAATGTATTCCGGCCCCATTGTCAGTTTACGGATACGACCTACAGGAATCGATAAAGTACCGGTTACTTTTGCCGGCGTCAGTTCCTGCATGGTGATCTCACGGTCATTCGGGATCACTTTCACCCAGTCATTGTGCTTCGCCAGTAAACCTTCGATTTCCTCGACACTCAGGTCTTTTTTCAGCTTCAGAGTAATGGCCTGGCTGTGACAGCGCATTGCACCAACACGAACACATAATCCGTCTACCGGTACCGGTGAGTCCTGAGTACCCAGGATCTTGTTGGCTTCAGCCTGCGCTTTCCATTCTTCACGGCTTTGACCTGACGGCAGTTGTGTGTCGATATACGGGATAAGGCTGCCGGCCAGTGGCACACCGAACTGATCTGTCGGGTTTTCATCAGAGCGGATAAATTCAGCGACCTGACGGTCGATGTCGAGAATAGCTGTTGACGGGTCGTCTACCAACGCTTTCACATTACCGTACACAGCGCCCATCTGACTGAGCAATTCACGCATGTGCTTTGCACCGGAACCGGAGGCCGCCTGATAAGTCATAGGCGATGCCCACTCAACCAGATCGGCTTCAAACAAACCACCCAGCGCCATCAGCATGAGCGATACTGTACAGTTACCACCTACATAGGTTTTTACGCCGCCCTGCAGACCTTTATCAATTTCACCACGGTTTACCGGATCTAAAATGATCACCGCATCATCTTTCATCCGCAGTGCTGAGGCAGCATCGATCCAGTAGCCATTCCAGCCGCTTTCCCGCAGGGCCGGATAGACTTCTTTAGTGTAATCACCACCCTGACAGGTAATAATAATATCCTGCTTTGCCAGTGCTTCGATGTCATTGGCATCTTCTAGTACACCGCAATCTTTACCGGCGAAATCCGGCGCAGGTAACCCTTTTTGAGAGGTCGTGAAAAAGGTTGGCTCAATGAATGAGAAATCGTTTTCTTCCTGCATTCTTTGCATTAATACAGAGCCGACCATACCGCGCCAGCCAACTAAACCAACTTTATTTTGAGACATTCTCTGAACCCTTCTTGTGTCCTTCCCGGCGCCTGTCTGACGGCAAAACCTCTTGCGGGCTCTTTATCTTTTGCCGTTGTTCACCGGAAACCTGTTGTAAAGGCCGCAGTCTATAAAGAAAGTCACGGCTTTGCCAGCAGCATTTGTTATCAGCAATAGCTGTTTTTCATACAAGACGGGTAATTTCCGTTGAATAGTCAGTATTGCGCGATGTTGTGATTGCGCTGTGTCGTTGATTCCGATAGGGTAGAAATTAGCCAGAAGAATAATAACCTATTGATTTAGATTAACTTACCTGCCTTCTCCGGCCACTGAGATAATAAAAGAGCCCGCTTTTATCAGCAGGAATGGAACATATACAAGGATGCAGAATCATGCAAACAGTCAGACAACCTTCTCTGCTCCAGGTCGGATTACTCGCCGGCGTAATTATTCTGATGATAATTGTTATGACCCAATATACTCCGCTTCCTATTCAGCTGGCGCTTCTGGGCGCCTGGTTTGCCACCCTCGGGCTGGGGAAATGGCTCGGTCGCAGTTATGAATCCATGCAAAACGGACTGCTTACCGGCATCTCTCAGGGTATGGAAGCCATTCTTGTACTCATCGCAGTGGGCGCCCTGATTGGCAGCTGGATGGCCGGCGGCATTGTGCCTTCTATCATTTATTACGGTTTGTCTGTAATGACACCTCAGATATTCCTGTTCGCCGCCTTTTTTATCTGTGCGGTAACTTCCCTGGCGACCGGTACATCCTTCGGTACTATCGGTACCGCAGGCATCGCCATGATGGGGATTGGTGAAGGCTTTGGTCTGCCCGCTCCTCTTGTCGCCGGTGCTGCCATATCAGGGGCTTATGTGGGAGATAAATTGTCCCCGCTGTCTGACACAACCGTGATGACGGCCTCATTATGCAGAGTTGACCTCATCGAACATATTAAATCCATGCTTTATATCAGCGTACCTGCAATCGTGATTGCCAGTACCCTGTTTTTGTTCACCGGCATTCTCACAGGCCATCAGGGAAGTACCGGACGGGCGACAGAAGTTATGGCTGTTATAGATGCCTGGTTCACGGTCAGTCCGTTTATGATCTTGCCAGCACTGGCGGTCATCACCCTGCTAATTCTTCGTCAGCCGGCGGTTCCGGTTATCTTCTTTGGTGCTTTACTTGGGGTTGTCTGGGCCGTCTTATTTCAGCAGCAGGATGTCATACCGGCATTGGAAACGCTGTATGGCGGAAGCTACATCGAATCTGATGACAATGTTATCGCCGTGCTGCTGAACCGCGGCGGTATGGTGTCTATGCTGCCAAATATTCTGCTTATCATTCTGGCTCTGGGCATCGGCGGCCTGATGGAAGCCACCGGTGTACTGGCTACCATTACCACCTCACTGCAACGCTGGGCTGATAACGTAACAAAATTGGGTTTATCCACACTACTGGCAGGGATCATTGGCAATATATTGGGTGGCGCGGCCTATGTATCACTGATTACCGCCAGCACGATTACCGGTAAAAACTATGATGCGACGGGTACGGACCGGCGGGTACTGTCCCGTAATGCAGAATCCGGCGGAACGGTGGTGACACCGATGATTCCGTGGTCAGACGGCGGGGTATTCATGGCCACTACCCTGGGTGTGACCACAGCAGCTTACCTGCCTTATTTATGGTATCACCTGCTGGTACTTGGCATTGCTATTCTCTACAGTTTTACCGGCTGGTTTCATTTCAACAACGCCATCCGGCCCGCAAAAACCTTTACTAACGAACAAAAAACAACCGAATCGTAGTTGCAAAAATCGCAGGTTCACGCTCCTTATCTGAATATTTCCACTATTTAACTATTGTTGCGCGATTGTTAAATCCACAACAAAATCAGGGACTATCGGTAAGGATAAAAGGAAAAAACTACGACTTTGGTCATGCGTCCATAAGACCTTAGGAGCGATCAGGTCGGATATTGACTCATATTGTCTGAAATTGATATGGATCAACCCCGCCCCAAATGAAAACAAAATGTTAACTGCGATCACAATGCGTTTTCACGCCTGCCGGAAATCTGTTCTCAGTCTCTTTCACTTCACTTGAGTCCCCGGTGATTTTTCTCTACTCTCTGACGCCCGAAGACTAATTTCCTGTTGAAAAGTCGTTTCGAGACAATTCAGCATGACCGGTACACACGAGGACAGATAGTCAGCATGATTACCTCATTGCTCACCAACAATGCTTATGCGGTTTCTTTAAACCGTATGGCAATTGACAGCACCACGCGTGTTGGGGTGGTGCTTTGGCTGGCGACCCTCGTACTGGTATTCAATGTGTCTTTAATTATCAGCGGTATCATGGCGGACTCATCGGAGTTTGTTGGTGCCCTGCATGACAACCTTGTTGTCGAACCTCATTCCCTGGCAGTGATGCACGAAGCATTATCTGTGTTCTTCTTTTCAGCAGTCCTGCTTATCTGTTTATTGGGTATACAGCTACAGCCCGCCCCGTTAGCGCGCGCCGGTGTAGCTGCCTCCCCGAAACCAGTTTTAATCGTTAACGACGATTACCGACAGCCGTTTGTACAACAATCTGGCAGTCGCGCACCACCTTCTGACAAGTGATTTTCTGTTGATTACAGACGTGCCTCAGGTACGTCTGTAATCAAGAGCGCGTCGCGGGTCACTCCTCTGCTGGTTCACGCCGTGTTCACTTGTTCGAAAACCTTCGATAGTCACTATCGGAATATTACGCGTGTCGTCTCTGACGGCAATAACGTTGAACCCGGGTTATAGGAAAATGCTTTTGTCTATTCGTAACCTTTCTAAATTAGCTTTTGCGTCAATCGTGCTGTTACTGGCCGGTTGTAGCGGTGGCGTACTTGATCCGAAAGGACAGGTAGGTATTGAAGAAAAGAACCTGATCATTCTGTGTACGATTCTGATGCTTATCGTTGTTATTCCGGTGATTGTACTGACGCTGTATTTCGCCTGGAAATACCGCGCGAGCCGCGACTTTGAAGTCTACACACCGAAATGGGCTCACTCTACCAAGATTGAAGCCACGGTTTGGTCTATTCCAATTCTGATCATCATTGCACTGGGCATCATTACGTGGCAATCAACCCACGCATTAGACCCTTATGCACCGCTTGAAGATAAAGGCGAGCACATGACTGTTGAAGTGGTTTCACTCAACTGGAAATGGCTGTTCATTTATCCTGAGCAAGGCATTGCAACGGTAAACGAGTTGGTGATTCCGGCTAACAAGCCAGTTTCATTCAAAATCACTTCTGAAGGCACAATGAACTCGTTCTTCATTCCTCAGTTGGGTAGCCAAATCTACTCAATGGCGGGCATGGAAACTCAGTTACACCTGATTGCTGATGAGCCGGGTACCTATAAAGGTATTTCTGCAAACTACAGCGGTGCAGGTTTCACTGGTATGAAGTTCGACACCATTGCAACGCCAACTGAAGCTGACTTTGATGCCTGGGTTCAGAAAGTGAAATCAGAAGGCGGTTCACTGACTTCTGAGAACTTTACGCAATTAGCTGAAGATAGTGAAAACCACCCTGTCACTTATTACAGCACGGTCAGCGACGGTCTGTTCCACGAAATCATCATGAAGTACATGAAAGATCATGGCTCTATGGATTTCTATGGTAAGCCAGCTAATGCCGCTACCGGTGTAAAAGCCGAAGCGATGCAGCACAAAGGCCATCACATGGGGGTTGAAGAGTAAGTATGTCTTTTTTAGGTAAATTATCTATTGAGGCTGTACCGTACCACGAGCCAATCGTAATGGTTACGCTTGGGGTAGTTGCAGTACTCGGTCTGGTGATCGCAGGTCTGATCACCAAATACAAAGCATGGGGCCCGCTGTGGCGCGACTGGATCACGTCCATCGACCACAAACGCCTGGGTATCATGTATATCCTGCTTGCACTTATCATGCTTATGCGTGGCTTTGCCGACGCCATCATGATGCGTACGCAGCTTGCTGCGGCAACAAACGGAGCAGAAGGTTATCTGCCGCCGGAACACTACGACCAAATCTTCACCGCGCACGGTGTTATCATGATCATCTTTATGGCAATGCCATTTATGGTGGGCCTGATGAACATCATCGTTCCGCTGCAGATTGGTGCTCGTGACGTTGCCTTCCCGTTCCTGAACAACCTGAGCTTCTGGCTGACTGCTGGTGGTGCAATTCTTATCAACCTGTCTTTAGGTGTGGGTGAGTTTGCGAAAACCGGTTGGGTTGCTTATCCGCCACTGGCGGGTCTGGAGTACTCTCCGGGTGTCGGGGTTGATTACTATATATGGGCCTTGCAGATATCCGGGCTCGGGACGCTCTTGACCGGGGTTAACTTCCTGGTAACTGTATTCAAGATGCGTGCGCCGGGCATGAAACTGATGCAAATGCCTATCTTCACCTGGACTTGTACCTGGGGTAACATCCTGATTGCTGCGTCATTCCCTATTTTGACTGCAGTACTGGCGATGCTTACGCTTGACCGTTATCTTGATTTCCACTTCTTCACCAATGATTTAGGTGGGAACTCGATGATGTACATCAACCTGTTCTGGGCGTGGGGTCACCCTGAAGTATACATTCTGGTTCTGCCAGCATTTGGTATCTTCTCGGAAATCATTTCTACCTTCACTGCGAAGCGTCTGTTTGGCTATAAGTCAATGGTTTACGCGTCGGGTGCAATTGCAATCCTGGGCTTCATTGTTTGGTTACACCACTTCTTCACAATGGGTTCCAGCGCAAACGTTAACGCCTTCTTCGGTATCATGACGATGGTTATCGCCGTACCGACCGGGGTTAAACTGTTTAACTGGCTGTTCACTATGTACCGTGGCCGTCTGACTATCACAACTCCTGTGCTGTGGACGTTAGGCTTCATGGTTACCTTCACCATTGGTGGTATGACAGGCGTACTGCTTGCTATCCCGGGTGCTGACTATGTACTGCACAACAGCTTGTTCCTGATTGCTCACTTCCATAACACCATCATCGGTGGTGCGGTATTCGGTTACCTGGCAGGTTTTGCTTACTGGTTCCCGAAAGCGATGGGCTTCAAACTGGATGAGAAAACCGGTAAAGCGGCATTCTGGTGCTGGCAGATTGGTTTCATGGTTGCGTTCATGCCACTGTACGTTCTGGGCTTCCTGGGAATGACCCGTCGTCTGAACCACACTGACAACCCGGACTGGAACATCTGGCTGTACATTGCTGCGGGTGGTGCATTCATCATCGCTGCAGGTATCTTCTTCCAGTTGCTGCAACTGTTCATCAGCTTCAAGAACAAAGAAGCACTGAAAGATACTACGGGTGATCCGTGGAATGGTCACACGCTGGAGTGGTCAACTGCGTCTCCGCCTCAGTACTACAACTTCGCTGTTATTCCTCACATCAAAGACATTGATGCATGGACTGACATGAAAGAACGTGGCGAAGCGTATCAGAAGCCTGAGAAATATGCCCCGATTCACATGCCTAAGAACACCTCTGCTGGTTTCTTCATGAGCATGAGCTTCACGGTAATGTGTTTTGCACTTATCTGGCACATCTGGTGGCTGGCCGCTGTTGGTTTCATCGCCGGTATCGCAGTATTCATCAAGCGCTGTTACACCAGCGACGTAGATTACTACGTACAGGTTGATGAAGTAGAGAAAATCGAAGCAGAGCATTTATCTGCTAATGCTAAAGGAGTGAACGCATGAGCTCAGTAGCTACTGATATGCATCACGATCACGACCACGAGCATCACGAGAGTAATAGCGTTTTCGGCTTCTGGGTTTACCTGATGACCGACTGTCTGTTGTTCGCCTCGTTCTTCGCAACCTACGCAGTGTTGTTCATGAACACTGCCGGTGGCGTGTCTGGTAAAGACATCTTTGAACTGGACTTCGTTGCAGTTGAAACCGCGGCACTACTGTTAAGTAGTATCACCTTCGGCTTTGCAATGATTGCAGCACACAAGCAAAACAAAGGCGGCACGCTGTTATGGCTGGCTGTGACCTGGGTTTTCGGTGCCGTGTTTATCGGTATGGAAATCTATGAATTCCATCACCTGATCGTTCACGGTAACGGCCCTGATACCAGTGCTTTCCTTACCGCGTTCTTCTCGCTGGTAGGTCTGCACGGTCTGCACGTAACTTCAGGTCTGATTTGGATGACCATCATGATCATCGAAGTGATGCGTCGTGGTCTGAAAGATCAAACTGTTACGCGCCTGAGCTGCTTAAGCCTGTTCTGGCACTTCCTGGACATCGTCTGGATTTGCGTATTCACCGTTGTTTATCTGATGGGAGCACTGTAATGAGTCAGCACGATTCTCACGCTGTTAGCCATGCAAACGACCATGGTGATGTGAAATCCTATGTGATTGGGTTTGTACTGTCGGTAATTCTGACAGTCATCCCTTTCTGGATGGTTATGGAAGGCGACTTCTCTAAAGGCACCACTATCTGGAGTATCGTTACTTTAGGTCTGGTACAGATTTGGGTTCACCTCAAATACTTCCTGCACCTGAACTTCGTTACCGAAGATGGCCGTGCAAGCACGTTCTCGTTCCTGTTCAGTGCCCTGATTATCTTCATGGTAGTCGGTCTGTCTGTCTGGATCATTTACGAGTCTAACGCGATGATGATGTACTAGCCTCCCGGCTGGTACATTTTCTGAGCGTACGCGAGGTAAACTGGAAATATGAAACCTGTATTTCGTCGATATTTAACCGTGACTAAGCCCGGCATAATTATGGGCAACCTGATCTCTGTCGCCGGTGGTTTTCTGCTGGCATCACGGGGTGACGTTGACTTTATGTTGATGGCGGCAACGCTGATTGGCTTATCACTGGTTGTTGCATCCGGATGTGCAATTAATAACTGCATTGACAGGGATATTGATGCCAAGATGCAACGTACCCGCTCCCGGGTTACCGTGACCGGGGAAATGTCGCTGAAAGCCGCATTCTGGCATGGCATTGTGCTGGGTGTGACGGGTTTTGCCCTGCTGGTGGCGTACACCAACGCCACTGCGGTGTTTTTCGCTGCACTGGGTTATGTGGTGTATGTGGGCGTTTATAGCCTGTATATGAAACGTAACTCTGTGTACGGCACACTGGTTGGCAGCTTGTCCGGTGCGGTTCCCCCGGTTGTGGGTTACTGCGCGGTAAGTGGCCAGTTCGATGCTGCCGCTGCCATTCTGCTGGTGATGTTTAGTTTGTGGCAAATGCCCCACTCTTATGCCATCGCGATTTTCCGTTTCAAAGATTATGAAGCGGCGAATATTCCGGTACTGCCGGTTGCAGAAGGTATCGAAAAAGCCAAACTGCATATCGTGCTTTACATTGCGGTATACGCGATTGTAACCATGATGCTGTCGATTGCAGGTTACACAGGTATCGGTTTCCTGGCCGTCGCCTGTACCACCAGCTTCTGGTGGCTACTGATGGCACTGCGTGGTTATCGCCCTGATACCGACATGACACGCTGGGCGCGTCAGGTGTTCGGCTTCTCCATACTGAACATCACGATCCTCAGTATAGCCATGGCGGTAGACTACCACGATGTAGCACCTAAACTGTTCGCCTTAGCGCTATAGACTTGTGAATACGAAAAAGGGCCGCTCAACTGAGCGGCCCTTTTGTTTGTGCACTGCTTTTATTTCAACACAGATTTCCTTTGTTCACTTCTCTTCCCGGGGTATCACACCTCGCTCAGAATAATTTTAATTTGCTCCCTTATCCATTTTCGCAGGCCGTCTTCATGGGTACGGGGATGCCAGATCTGCTCTATGTTCACATCGGGCAGCGATACCGGCGGCTCGCAGCTGGTAAGGTGCTGACAGGTAGCGGTTGCATAATCAGCGATGGGCTTCAGGCAGGTAAGAAAGACCTCCCGCCCGGTCACAAGTCGCGGTAGCACCATGAAACCTGATGCGCCGGCTACCACCCGCCGGGTTAACCCCGCTTCCGCTAAGGCAGTGTCCACATCACTGTTAAGGTTGCCGGTCAGCGTTGACACTACATGGGGCTTGCTGGCATAAGTTCGCACATCCAGTGGCGTACCCGCGGGGATAAGGGCTTTGTCATGCACCACCCGATACGGTGTAACCATGAGTGACTGACGATAAAAATGTTCGGGAAGATCCCTGAAAAAGCCGGCAATAGCTATGTCACAATCACCTTGCTCCAGCGCCTGCACCGGCAAGCGTCCGGACGTATTGTGCATGACGATGGTTACGCCCGGCGCTTCCGTCTGTACTTTATCCAGTAAACGGGGAAGGAGTAAGAAATCCACCAGATCGGTGCCATAAATATGGATTGCCTCTTCCCGCTGTCCGATGGCATCACCCTCTGCATTAACGTAGAACTCTTCCAGACACTTCACCACACAGCATACCTGTTTAGCCATCTGATGCGCTTTGGGCGTGGGTGTAAAGCCGCGTCCGGTGCGGATAAACAACGGATCATCAAACTCACCACGCAGCTTGTTGAGTTTGTGGCTCATTGCGGGCTGGCTCAGGTTCATGCGAAGCGCAGCCTTGTTCAGGCTGCGCTCTTCGTAAAGTACAGTAAACAAATACAACAGGTTAAAGTCTTTTGATGCGATATTCATAAATTGGAATTATATTTTCGAAAACATTCACTTTTTAAAATCATAAACCGCCCCTATTACTGATAGCAAGTCAGGGGAGCATTTTGTTCCCGGCCAACTCATTACCATTAAGGAAACGTTATGCCCGATTTATTCAGCCCTTACACGCTAAAGTCAGTGGAACTCAGAAACCGCATTGCTGTACCGCCTATGTGCCAGTACAGCGCAGACGATGGTCTTCCTAACGACTGGCACCAGGTTCACTATGCGTCACTGTCACGGGGTGGCGCTGGTCTTGTGATCGTAGAGGCAACCGGTGTTGCCCCTGAAGGACGCATAAGCCCGGGATGTCTGGGTTTCTGGAGCGATGAGCATACCCAGGGCCATGCCGCTATTGTTAAGCGCATCAATGAGGGAGGCGCGGTGCCGGGTATTCAGCTTGCTCATGCCGGCAGAAAAGCGTCTGCGAACAAACCCTGGGAAGGTGACGACCACATTGCAGAAGATGATCCCCGCGGATGGCAACCCATCGGGCCGTCTGCGGTACCGTTTGGCGCAAACTTACCCCGTACACCCACGGAAATGACAAAAGATGATATCGAGCGGGTAAAAGCAGACTTTGTTGCTGCCACGAAACGCTCTGTTGAGGCCGGCTACAAGTGGTTAGAGCTGCACTTTGCCCACGGATACCTGGCGCAAAGCTTCTGGTCGCCGGTTGCCAATCAACGGGATGACGAATATGGCGGCAGCCCTGAAAACCGCGCCCGTTTTCTGCTGGAAACCATCGATGCAGTTAAAGCCGTGTGGCCGGAAGATTTACCATTAACCGTGCGTTTAGGCGTTATAGAATATGATGGTAACGATGACAAGCTGGTACCTGAATCCATTGAGCTGATCAAAAAGATGAAAGACCACGGCGTCGATTTTGTCAGTGTATCGGTTGGCTTCAATACACCTGAAGCCAATATTCCATGGGGCCCTGCATTCCTGGCGCCGGTATCACAACAAATTCGCGAAGAAGCTGACATTCCGGTCGCTACAGCATGGGGTGTTGATGATCCGATGCTGGCCAATAAAACCATTGAAGACGGACAGCTGGATTTGGTGATGGTAGGGCGTGCGCACCTGGCAAACCCGCACTGGAGCTATGATGTGGCTAAAAAGCTGGGTAAAGAGTCACCTTCATGGGTACTGCCTGCACAGTATGCACACTGGTTAGCCCGTTACGCACCGGCAGATTATAAATAACAGTCTGAACAGATAGTAATCTGAAACGTTGCCCGCAGGGCAACTATGGCGCAGGTAAGTACCTGCGCCATATCATGCTCACTGATTTATCACCCGGGCAGGTATAACCCCGTAGTTTTCCATCCATTCCAGCATATTACTGAACCAGTCAGTGGGATGATTCATCCCGAATCCGTGCCCGCCATCAGGCAGCAGTAACATCTGTACAGGCACCCGCTTTTCCACAAGCCCGGCATGAAATTGCAACGCATTCCCTACAGGCACGGCTTTATCATCATTAGCATGAACAATGAAAGCTTGCGGTGTATTGGTGGTGACATTGTCTTGTGCGGAGAAAGTTGAAATTAATCTGTTGTCCGGCGATTCGCCCAGTAAATTCAGCCGTGATCCCTGATGCGTTACGTCTTCTTTCATTGAGATCACCGGATAGATAAGCACCTGGAAATCCGGACGAAGCATTTTTTTCGTATGCGCTTTATTCACCGGCTGTTTGAACTGAGTTGCCAGTGTGGCAGCCAGATGTCCTCCGGCGGAGAATCCCATTACGCCCACCCTGTCTGAGTCGATTCCCCACTCTTTTGCATGCTGACGCACCAGACTGATGGCCTGCTGCGCATCCTGAAGAGGACCATAGGAAGGGTAATCCATAATGTCTTTCAGTGGCATACGGTATTTCAGCACAAATGCGGTAACACCTGCCCCGGCGAAACGGCGGGCGACATTAAAGCCTTCTTTATCGATGGCCAGCCTTTCATAACCGCCACCGGGCAAAATGATAACAGCGGTACCGTTGCGCTCATCCTCAGGAGGCGCAACCATGGTCAGCTCAGGAGAATCCACTGCGACAACTGAGCGGTCGTTTATCACCTCTCGTCCCTGAAACTCTGTGGGTGTGTGGGCTATTTCCCCGGGGATCCCTTCAGGATAAAGTGTTAATCCGGTTATCTGAACCTGCTCTGCTGACACCGCAACTCCGCTGTTAATCAAAACAATCAGTATCATACCGGATAAACCGGCCTTGCGGCGCTGCAGCGATAATCTTTGCGACAAACATTGGAAGAGAAAGGCCCTCATACTTTTCCCGCCCGGTGAGTCAGGATCTCACCGGCATGCTGCCCGGTCATGCCTTGCGGCGTTTTCACAACAACCCCGTTCACCAGGATATATTCTATGCCGGTGGGGTACTGATGCGGTGCGGTAAATGTTGCATTATCAATCACTGTCTGCGGATCAAAAATCACAATATCAGCACGGTACTGTACTGCCAGCGTACCGCGGTCGGTCAGATCCATGCGTTGTGCCGGTAGTGCAGTCATTTTATGAATTGCCTCAGGCAACGTCAGAGTTCCCTTCTCTCTGACGTAACGACCCAATACCCGGGGATAGGAGCCGTAACTGCGGGGATGAGGATTCCCTTCACCGGGTATTGCACCGGCTGTGTCTGTGGCTACTGAGGTAAACGGATATGCCATGATTTGTGCCACATCCTTCTCGTCAATAGCATGGAAAATGCCTTGCGCGCCTCCCTGCTCTTCAATTTCCATAGCCAGTTCCGCTGCATTTGCCAACGTCTGCGCTCTGCCCTGCTGAGCCAGTACCTGACCAAACGTCAACCCGTCCCATTGCGGATTTGCAGCAAAATGGGCTATCTGCAGCCTTTCCGGATCGCCACCACCGCGGTCTTCACGAATGTTCTTTTCAATGCCGGCTTTCACTTTTGCCCGTGTTGCCGGGTCACTGAGACGTTTTAACACTTCTCTGTGACCACCGGCCAGCGACCAGGGCGGAAACAAAATACTGAAGCGGGTTGATGAAGCGGTATAGGGATACTGGTCCAGTGTCACGTCCATCCCCTTTTCACGGGCCGCGGTAATCATACCCAGCGTTGTTTCGCTGTGGCCCCAGTTTGGCAGTCCCACCAGCTTATGATGACTCACATGCACGGGGATGCCGGTATCTTCAGAAATCGCAATAACTTCTTCCAGCGCTTCAGTGATGAGCGCCCCTTCATCCCGCATGTGCGAAGTAAAAATACCACCGTACTGGTGTGCGGTTCCGGCCAGAGCCTTTACTTCAGCGTAATCAGAGTAGACACCCGGCACATACTTTAAGCCGGTCGACAAACCGAATGCTCCCTCTTCCATCGCTTTGGCCACAAGCGCCTGCATGGCCTTAACTTCATCTGCTGTGGCTAGTCTGCCAGCTTCTCCCATTACTTCACGGCGCACATCATTGTGACCCACCAGCAACGCCAGATTTGGACCAAGAGGTGTCGTGGCAGCCTCTCCGAGAAACTCGCCGGTGTGAACCGGTGAAAATCCGCAATTACCGCCAAGAATCGTAGTGATCCCTTGCTGAACCAGATTTTCCAAACCTGGTTGAGTAGCCGCAGAGCGCTCGGCATGAGAATGCAGATCGATAAACCCCGGGCTGACCACCAGTCCGTCCGCTTGTATCACTTGTGCAGCATCACTGGCTGACAGCTGCCCCATAGCGATTATGATGCCGTCTTTAATACCAACATCAGCAGACACTGCCGGTTTGCCGGTACCGTCTATGACCTCTCCCCCGCGGATCAGAATATCGTACTGCGCTGCCGCCAACGGAAAACACAGTGACAATAATCCTGCCCCCAGAACTGTTTTTACTAATCTGCCTGACATCGACGCTCCCTCTTTCTGATCATTTTTTACTGATTGTCATTGTTGTCCGTTATTTATACCCCGGAGAAAGAGCACATGCTTGTGTTGCATGATGAAGTAACCGCAGAACGGGACTGTATTCCTTACAAAGAGTTTTGAACAGGTTTCATGAGCACCCGTTGAAACGGCCAATATTTCACCGGATTTCTCCTCTTCACCCCGTTTATTGGTCAGTTTACATACAAACGTGTATGGCATGCTCTTTGAAACTGTTTAATCAGCGGGCGGCACTCTCTTCAGGTGTACTCACCTTACCGGTCTCTTTTACCGGTTTACAGGTGCAGCCCATACGCTAAACAAAGTAAGAGGAATTTTCTGATGAAAAAATCAATCACAGCATTCGCGGGTATTGCAGCGCTCACTTCTTTATCAGCTTTCAGTGCTTCCGCACAATCTCTGGACACGCCCTGGCAGGATCAACCGGGTTTCTACGTAGGTGGTAACTACGGATATCTGAAAGTAGACGGGCAGGACGATTTTGATGATGATAATGACGTCATTCAGGGTCTGGTCGGTTATCGTTTTAACCGCTATCTGGCCGTAGAGGGATCGGTTATCGACTTCGGTGATTACGGCCATAACCTGTCACGGGCCGATACTGATGGCTGGACAGCGGGTGTAAAAGGTATCTTACCAATTACTAATCAGTTCTCTGTTTATGCCAAAGCCGGACAACTATGGTGGGATACTGATTATTCAGTGAATGGTGTATCCGGTAGCTACGACGACGAGAGTTTATTCATCGGTGCCGGCGTTGCGTACAATATCACTGAGAACTTCCTCGTGAATGCAGAATACACAGTTTACGATGCGGATCTGGATGCCAATGACCTGGCCGATGATCCCGGCGATGTGGACTTTAATACCGATTTAAAACAAGCCAGTGTAGGTGTTGAATACCGCTTCTGATTTGTAAATGTCACTCAAAGCCTCCGGCATTCCGGAGGCTTTTTTGATTCTGACAACCGGCCGGTCACTCCTGTGTACTAACTTCAGGAAAATTCTACAAACCGGCGGACAAACTTACCTGAAGGCAGGAAGCAGGCTCACACCCTCACTTTAACATCTGACAAATTTTCCAATTTAAAACAGCAAGATAACCATATAAGACGGGTATCAGGTCGTATGGAATAGTTTCTGCATTTCATAATGCATTTGTCACTTAATATGCTCATTCCGGGTTGGCATGAGGAGGAACGATGTCAGCAGAACAATCTATTTTCAAACAGGGAGAAAATTGCTGGGCGACTAGTCACGCCAGCTTCGCCACTCCACTTATTGATTGTGGTAATTACTACAAAGCTTTGCATTCGGCGATCCTGAAAGCGAAGCACAGTATATTTATCGTCGGATGGGATATCGACAGCCGGATCAGGCTGTTGCGCGGTGAAGACGAGGCGAACTCCGAAGCCCCCTCAGTGGTCAGTGATTTGCTGGCGTGGAAAGCTGAGCAAAACCCTGACATGAAAATTTACCTCCTGCGCTGGGATTCTTCTCTGGCCTTTTTTGCTCAACGGGAAATGTGGGCGAAAGAAGTATGGGATGAGAAAACACCTGACAACGTACTCACGGAACTCGATGACACGATTCCCATGGGAGGCAGTCAGCATCAGAAGATTATTGTTATCGACGATGAACTGGTATTTTCGGGCGGTATGGATATTTCGACCAACCGCTGGGATACCCGTGACCACCCCATTGAAAGTGAAGAACGCAACGGTCCTGACGGACCTTACACGCCACTACATGACGTCCAGATTGTCTCTGCCGGCCCTGTGGTAGAAAGGTTCGCCGAACTGGTGCGCTGGCGCTGGTTGCGCGTAGCCGAAGAAAAGCCTATCGCCATCCGTGAAGAAGCTGAAACAGACCTGGACAGTCCTGTTCCCGCTTCATGGCCGGACGGCTTTGAGCCCTGGTTTGAGAAGGTCGATTGCGCCCTTGCCCGCACTATTCCGTTCATGGACGAAGTTGAGCCTGTACAGGAAGTCCGTCACATGTTGCTTGACCTCATCAATGAAGCAGAACGGGTAATCTATATTGAAAACCAATTCACTTCCCGTCAGGAAATCGCAGAAGCGCTGAACCGCCGTCTGAAAGAAAAGCCTGAACTGCATGTCATTATTGTCAGCTCCTATGAACCAAAAGGTAAATTCGAGTGTGAGGCATTTTGGGCAGGTCGTATTGAATTTAAGAAAATTCTTGAAAAAGACATCGAGCCTGAACGCATCATTATGTCGTATTCGTCCATTACCGACGAGCACGGACAACATGCGACTAAGCGTATCCATTCTAAAGTGATGACCATCGATGACCGCTACGCCGTTATCGGTTCGTCGAATATCAGTAACCGTTCAATGAGTCTGGATACTGAAATCGACCTTGTTCTGTTTGGTAATAATGATGCAAACCGCCGCCAGATAGCCCGTATCCGTGACGATTTACTGGCAGAGCACACCGGCCGAACCGTTGAACAAGTTACCGCAATCATGCAGGAACCTAATCCGGCACGGGCACTAATGGAAGGCCAGCTGGCTCATGGCTATGTGCTTACCCAGGTGCGTGACGAAATATTTACCAGTCAGGAATCAGGTAAAAATTTCTTTTCATCCTTATCCGATCCGGAAGAGCCGCTGATCCCGCCAATTCCGGGATTAAACGGTGAAGCAACACCGGTACGCAATCCCCGCCGCCGCACGATCATGGTTGGTATCGGCGTTCTGGTGATTGCAGCCCTGGCGGCCACGCTGCTGCTCGCCAGTCACTTTATTCCGTGGTTATCGACAGACAATATCAATGCCTTCCTGGAGGAAAGCCGGGGCACCTATTTCGCACTTCCGACGGTTTTACTTGTCTATGTGGTTGGCGGCTTCTTCTTCTTTCCTGTCACCGTAATGTCACTGGCGGTCTCTGCCATCTTTGGACCGGTTTGGGGACCATTGTACGGCATTATGGGCGCCCTGCTGAGTTCCGCGAGCATGTTCGGTGTAGGTAAGCTGGCAGGTAACGCGGGATTGCGTAAAGTTGGCGGGCCGAAAGTTGCTGCTGTTGATGAGAAGCTGAAAACCAGTGGTATTGTTGGTGTCGCCGCTATCCGGATGTTGCCCATCGCACCATTCAGTCTGGTTAATCTGGTTGCCGGCATTTCATCAATTGGTCTGATGCAATTTTTGATTGGAACATTCCTGGGCATGTTCCCGCCGATGATAGCGAAAGGTCTGGTAGGCGATTCTATTACTCAGATTTTCCGCAATCCGTCACCGGAGACGATTTCCTATCTGGTAGGCGGCATCGTATTGTGGGGCCTGATGATTTGGGGCTCACAGAAAATTGCCAAGCGATACCAGGAAAGCAAACAGGTAGAAAAAACAAAGGGTGAAGAATGTGTCGCATAGTCAGTTATAATATCCATAGCGGTATTGGTCGCGACAATAAGCATGATTATCGCCGCATTGGCAGTTATCTTGCCGAACTGGGTGCAGATATTGTGTTGTTGCAGGAAATGGATACGCGGCCTGAACACAGAGATATTGAAACGGACATCAGAGATATTTGCGCCAGTCAGGTGTTTCAACTGGTACCTTCACCGGCTATTACAGAAGCCGGCGGGGGCTGGTACGGGAATGCAGTACTGACCCGCTTTCCCGTGCTGAAAAATGAAACCCTTGATGTGAGTCAGGATGGTTTTCAGCCGAGAAATATTCAGGCTGTAGATTTACTCACGCCGTCAGGGCCACTGACAGTAATCAATACTCACAAGGGATTGAAGAAAAGTGAACGCCGTTCACAATTCGCAAAGCTTCATGAATACATTGCCGGCAGAATGAAAGAGAATAAGACGCCTATTGTGCTCGGCGGAGATTTCAATGAATGGCAGTTTTTTACCCGCGCATTCCGTGCTCTGGACAGCGTGCTGAACCAGCACAAAGCGGGGGCCACGTTCCCCAGTCAGTTTCCGCTATTTTCCCTGGACCGGATCTGGACTTCACCGGACATTAAACTACGCCGGATCCGCCGTCTGAAAAATGCCCGCACGAAAATTCTCTCTGACCACCTGCCCGTTCAGGTAGACATTCGCCTCCCCGAACAGGATGTCAGTGATTTACAGGAACCGTTTCAGGCACAGGCGATGCTTGGCTGACGATATTTGAGATCGCCACGCCAGTGATTTAATTCCTGCTCACAGGCAGTCACCCTGCGGATAACATCCCGCATTTTTATGCTTGCATCTGTGAGTGATCCGCTTCGGTTAGTGGCCATTAATACCTGACGGCGCATTTCCGGCTGCTCAATTTTCAGGGCTTTCACCAGGCCACTTTCTTCAAGATGGAAAATGGCAGACGATGGTAAAATCATCGCCCCCTCGCCCTGCAGCAATTGCCTGAGCCCTGTCATCAGCTGGCCCGAATATGCCGTGTTGTGCCTCAACGCAACACCAGTCACTTTTTCGTAATGGGCGATGAGCATCCCCAGCGCATCCCGGCTTCCGGGTGTAAGTAACTCAAACTGGCTGAGTTCCCAGAATTTGATCGTGTTACGATCCTGATATTTCTGATACAGCTCTGACTGGTCGTTCACGCCGAGCACCAGATACATGTACTCCTCGATCAGCGGCTCGCAAACCATTGAAACAGCATCAACATCCTGCTCATAGGTAATGGCGATATCAATCTGATTGGTCTCCAGCCAGCCCCGGACTGAATACGACGGGCCGGTGCTGATATCCAGTTTCAGCTTGCTAGCCGATTTTTTTACTTCCGACAATAACGACATGGACAGCACGTTACCGATAGACGGCAACATGCCAACTTTCACAGTACCTGACCGTTCTGCAACGAGGTGCTGTAAATCGGCTTTAGCCGCATTGATATCGTCAATCAGCCGTCTTGCATGCTTCGCAAAAACCTCTCCGGCTTCGGTTAAAGAAACCCCTTTGAAACTCCTTTGAAACAGCGGTGTGCCCATTTCTCTTTCAAGATTGGCCAGTTGCTGGCTGATTGCCGGTTGTGCAATATCTAACTCTCTTGCGGCTGCGGCAATACTTCCTTTTCTCAACGTGGTGAGGAAGTACTGTAACTGTTTTGAATTCATGGCATGTCTCCTGGCGCCTCCATCAAAGTTTTTCTGCCGGTGCCTACGCGCCTTGTCGTTTTAATTTCTTGTTAATACCTAAACGGTATTCTTTTTTGTATTCCAGAACAGCAACTTATATGCCATTGCAGCGAACATTTACAGATATCAATTGTTAACAAAAGGTAAGAATCCCCTGAATGAAAAAAAACATTTCTGGTCTGATATCCCTGCCCGGCCCGCTATTTCCGGTGTTCCCCGTTTGCCCTCAACATATTTTTTATACCCTTCCATATTCTTTTTTCTTCCGCGACGCCGCTCTCATTTTTTAGTCTTTATGAACACAGTTTACAGCTACGCAGCATCGCTGTTCAAAGCTTGTGCATCTTATTGGTGCCGCTGTGAGCCATAGTTGGGCGCGGCCACCGGATCCTCCATGAGCTGCGCCCGCAAAAAGAGCAATCAGGCAACAAACCGGGAACACACACTCATGAAAATAAAAAAATTAAGTGCGTCTATTTATGCCGGATTAACCGGCATGACCATGGCATTAGCGCTGACTCCTTCTGTATATGCACAGGAAACTGATACTCCTGATGCCGAATCGGATCCTTCCCTGGAACGGATTGCTGTTGTTGGTGCGCGGGGTGCGCCGCGTTCTGTGACAAGCTCTCCTGTGCCAGTTGATGTATTGACAGCTGAAGACATGGAAGGTGTAGCATTCTCAGATATGAACGATGTAATGATGACCCTGGTGCCGTCTTACACCCTGTCACGCCAGCCAATTTCTGATGGCGGTACGTTTGTGCGCCCTGCACAGATGCGTGGTCTGCCCACCGACAAAACACTGGTTTTAGTTAACTCCAAACGCCGTCACCGCTCTCCGCTGGTGCAAATTGGTGGCTCAGGTACGCAAGGGCCTGATCTCGCAACCATCCCGACTGCGGCTATCGGTTCTGTTGAAGTACTGCGCGACGGTGCGGCCGCACAGTATGGCTCAGACGCCATCGCAGGGGTCATTAACTTCCAGTTAAAAAATAACAGTGAAGGTGGCTCACTGTCAGCCGAGCTGGGCCAGTATTACGAAGGCGACGGCGATCAGATGGTGATCAGCGGTAACAAAGGTTTTGCGTTAGGTGAAGACGGATTCTTAAGTATTTCTGCTGAAATTACTGATTCAGAAGCGACCTATCGTGGTGAACAGTACTGTGAAAGCTGGTTCTGTGTGACCGACCAGTCTGAAGAATATATCGCTGCTGCTATTGCAAGTGCTAATGCCGTTCACGGTTCAGATGAAGTACAACCCTGGGGCCAGCCAAACTCTAAAGGCACCCGTGTATTTTTTAACTCCGGTTATACGATTTCTGACGAAGTAGAATTGTACGCATTCGGTAACTATTCAGAGACCGAGGGCGATGGTTCCTTCTTCTATCGTTATCCGGGCAACGGCACCATTGAAGACATCCGTCTGCAGGATGGTTCAGTCTGGAGCCCGCTGGAATTCTTTCCCGGTGGCTTTACGCCGCGCTTCGCAGGTGAAGTTACCGACTTCTCACTGGCAGCCGGTGTGAAAGGGATGAGTGGTAAGTGGACGTATGACATCAGTGGCCGGTTCGGTTCCAGTGAAATTGATTACACCCTGAGCAATACCATCAACCCGTCGATGGGTAACGAGTCCCCGACTTCATTCAAGCCGGGCTCTCTGACCAACGAAGAGAAACAACTTCAGGCTGATTTCACCTATGATCTGGACGAATATATTTTCGCTTTCGGCCTGAGCTACATGGACGAGTCCTACGACATCTCCGGCGGTGAAGAAGATTCCTATACTGCAGGTCCATATGCCTCAGCGGATCCATGGGGTTTCTGTAACGATGACGGCACAGCGACGGCGGCAGGCTCAGCCATTGCAGACCTGGACTGTGCAGACGAATCCGACCCGGTTTACACTGTAGTTGGCGTAGGTTCCAACGGCTTCCCGGGATACTCTCCCGAATTCTCCGGTGAATATAACCGTGACTCTTACGCTGTTTACACCGACATTTCCGGTGACGTAACAGACAAACTGTTTGCTCAGGCAGCATTACGTTACGAAGACTACTCTGATTTCGGTTCTGAACTCGTTTATAAAGTGGCCGGTATTTACCAGCTTACCGATGAAATCGCACTGCGTTCTTCATACGGTACGGGTTTCCGTGCTCCGACTCCGGGACAGCAAGGTACAACAAACGTATCCACCCGGCTGCCTAACGGCTTCCCGGTTGCTACCGGTCTGTTCCCTGCCAGCAGCGCAGTTGCTCAGGCGCTTGGAGCCAGTGCACTTGCACCGGAAAAATCCACCAACATTACCTTTGGTATGACGGCGGATTACGGCGACTTCACCCTTACTGTGGATTATTACAATATTGAGCTTGAAGATCGTCTGAATGCCATCTCAACGCTGGATGTCAGTTCCGATCCTGATGCAGAAGACCCGGAAGATTATCAGCGATACCTGAGCCTGGCGAATGCCGGTGTTTCCGGTGCAGAATCAATCGGTGGTGTGTTCTACTTCCAGAACGCTTTCGACACCACAACCGAAGGTGTGGATGTGGTAGCAACGTACAATATGCAGTCAGATATGGGTGACACTACCTTCACAGCATCATTTAACTACAACAAAACCACACTGGACAACGATCCTGAAAACTTCTACAACGAAGAAGATGAGTTTGACCTGGAAAACGGGACGCCGGATTTCCGTGGTACTGCCTCAGTTAAACACAGCATTGAAGACTGGATGATTGTTGCCCGTATGAACTACTACGGCGAATATGAAAATGCCGCGAGCAGTTCTCTGGATGTGATTCAAACCTTTGGTACAGAAATCCTGTTTGACCTTGAGCTGACTTATCACATCAGTGAAAGTTTGTCTCTCAGTGCCGGTGCCCGTAACCTCTTTGATGAGTATCCGGACGCTGGTACTGACGAAATGGGTGAAACCTGCTGTGGTCGTATTTACCGCTCAGACTCTATTGTTGACTGGCAGGGTGGCTATTACTACACCAAGTTAAACTATACCTTCTAAGAACACACAACCTCTTTAAACAGCAATCAGGGCCGGCTTTCTTGCCGGCCTTTCTTTTTCCCTCCAAGCACACGGTTTGTGCCTGCGCTTATATCCGCGTCCGTGCAGTTAAATTCTCCGCAGGCGAAGGCAGTCTCCCCTTCTGTTACTCCCGAATAAGAAGCCACTGATGTGTATTTACTCTCAGATAGAAGAATAATTTGACGGTATTTCAACCGGCAACTAACTTCATATGTACAGAGCGTGTTCCTGACAGGTAACCGCATAGCCGTATTTGTGCGAACGCAGGGTGTAAATTTTAGCTTTAGTTATCCACCTGCAACCAGCCTTAACAATGCGATAAGAAAAACTAAACAATCAAAATAAGCCTCTACACAACAAACTACAAATAAACAATGACTTAAAACTTCTTTATGGCAATTATTAATTTATTGTGACGGCCACATAAAACTTAAAAAACACTTTATTTTCAATAAATTAAGATAAGGCGTATAAATACCAGCCGGCGATTAGTTGTTAAAAATTCGTTTACAGGACGCTGAAATTAAAAAAAATTTCTGCCTGATTTAGTCATTACTCCATGATTTTTATACTTTTTGTCACCCCCTCCATATTTTTCCTATAGCCCTACATATTCTTTTTTCTTCCGCGATACAGGTCTGTTTTTTTAGTCTCGATTACACACAGCACGCCACCGATACAACGTTGTATCAAATATTCTGACCGCCAGGGGCGGCTGTGAATTATTGTTGGGTGCAGTGTCGAGATTTCTCCCTGGCCTGTATCCAAAGAAAAAAGCAATCAGGCAAATTTTGGGAACACACATTAATGAAAATAAAAAGGCTCAGTGCGTCAATCTATGCCGGATTAACCGGCGTGACTCTGGCTTTCGCTCTTTCTCCTTCTGTTTACGCACAAGAAACTGATACCCCCGATGCTGAATCCGATCCGTCTCTGGAACGTATAGCGGTTGTCGGTGCCCGTGGTGCCCCCCGTTCAGTAACCAGCTCTCCGGTTCCCGTTGATGTATTCAATGAGGAAGATCTGGAAGCGGTTTCTTTTACCGATATGAACGATGTTGTCCGCACCCTTGTCCCTTCTTATACCGTTTCACGTGAACCTATTTCAGATGGTGGTACGTTTATCCGTCCGGCTTCTCTTCGCGGACTGCCAACGGATAAGACGCTGGTACTGGTTAACTCTAAGCGCCGCCATCGTGCAGCTCTGGTGCAAACCAGCGGCTCAGGTACCCAGGGACCAGACCTTGCAACAATTCCTACAGCCGCAATCGGCTCGGTTGAAGTGCTCCGCGACGGTGCTGCTGCACAGTACGGTTCAGATGCGATTGCAGGGGTAATGAACTTCAACCTGAAAAACAATTCTGAAGGTGGCAGTTTTTCTGCAGAATGGGGCCAGTACTATGAAGGTGACGGCGACCAGCTCACGCTGACAGGAAACAAAGGCTTTGCGCTTGGAGATGATGGTTTCCTGAGTATTTCTGCAGAGTACACCGATAACGAAGCCACCAGCCGTGGCGAGCAATATTGTGTATCGTCATTCTGTCTGGATAAATCCAACCCGAACTACGATCCCGACGCATCTTATAACGCTTATCTGACAGATGACTTCCTTGCAGCCGCAGAAGCCATGGGGCAGGAATCGCAGGGCGCGAACGTCGTACAGCCCTGGGGCCAGCCAAATTATGAATCAGCAAAGGTCTTCTTCAATGCCGGCTATGTTTTTTCTGAAGCAGCTGAACTCTATGCGTTCGGTAACTACTCAGAAAGCTCCGGTGACGGTGCGTTCAACTACCGTAACCCAACCAACAGTGTGAATGCCGATATTCGCCTGCCTTCAGGTGAAACATGGAATGCACTTGAGTTCTTCCCGGGCGGCTTTACTCCCCGCTTCGCCGGTGATATTACTGATTATTCACTGGCAGGCGGCGTGAAAGGTGCCTCAGGCGATCTGAGCTATGATTTCTCTGCCCGTTACGGTTCAAACGAAATTTCTTACTCCATCTGGAATACATTCAACCCGTCATTAGGTAACGAATCACAAACTTCATTTGAACCGGGCGATCTGGTGAACGAAGAAATGCAGTTACAAGCTGATTTTGTTTATGACTTTGACGGTTACGCCTTTGCATTCGGTCTGAGCTACCTGGATGAATCTTATGAGATTCAGGAAGGAGAGGAAGCATCATACACTGCCGGCGCTTATTCTCAGGCAGATCCATGGGGATTCTGTAACGATGACGGCACAGCCACTGAAGCCGGTTCTGCTATTGCAGACCTGGATTGTGCAGACAGCTCTGACCCTGTGTATACCGTAATGGCTGTAGGATCAAACGGTTTCCCGGGATACTCTCCTGAGTTCTCCGGCGAATACAACCGAGATTCCTATGCAGCTTATGTAGATATATCCGGTGATATCACCGACAGTATTTTTGCTCAGGCAGCGCTGCGTTACGAAGACTATTCAGACTTTGGTTCTGAGTTAGTTTACAAAGTAGCCGGTATTTATCAGGCAACGGATGAAATTGCTCTGCGTGCCTCCTACGGTACAGGCTTCCGGGCTCCGACGCCGGGCCAGCAGGGTACAACAAACGTTGCGACGACGTTTATCAACTCTGAGCCTGTTGCGGTAGGTTTATTCCCTGCCAGCAGTGACGTTGCCCAGGCCCTGGGTGCCAGCACACTGGATCCGGAAACCTCCACTAACATTACGTTTGGTTTAACTGCGGATTACGGTGACTTCACTTTCACTGCTGACTTCTATCACATCGAAATTGAAGACCGTTTCAACGCGATTTCAACGCTGGAAGTTTCAACAGATCCTACTGCCGGAGACGAGTATGACAACTATCTGGCCCTGGTGGCAGCCGGTGTTTCAGGCGCTGAATCCATCGGTGGCGTACGTTACTTCCAGAATGCGTTTGACACCACCACTCAGGGTGTTGACCTGGTAGCAACTTACCGCCTGTCTTCGCAATACGGTGATACCACATTCTCAGCCTCATACAACTACAACGATGTAGAGTTTGATTCTGACCCGAGCGAGGTGTTTAACCCTGAAAATATTTATGACTTCCTGAACAACACGCCGAATTCCCGCGCGATTTTGTCAGCAAGACATAACTATGACGCGTGGCAGGTTGTCGCCCGCCTTAATTACTATGGCGAAAACTCAAACTCTGATTACAACACCAACACTGAAGTACTGACTATTCAGGACTTCGACAGTGAAATGCTGTTTGACCTGGAAGGCTCTTACCTTGCAACAGAAAGTCTGCGCATCACGGTGGGTGTTCGTAACCTGTTTGATACCTATCCACAGTATGACGAAATCGAAGCGTCGAATGGCCGTCTGTACCGTTCAGATTCTATCGTCGACTGGCAGGGTGGTTATTACTACACCAAGTTGGAATACACATTCTGACCTGTACTGGCGGGTAGCTGTTTTACGGCAAGTCGACCTCGTGTCGGCTTTGCTGTGAAAGGGCCGGGGGAGTTCACTTTCGCTGCTTACAGCTGAGATAGCCCCTGAGGACATACCCTCTTTAATTAATGTTTAGCGGAGTTTTGTAGTTATGGAAATCGAGTTGGTCTGGTTTGTTGTTACGTTATGTGCTGCAGGTGCCATTGCAGGCATAACGTCAGGCCTGTTTGGCAACGGTGGCGGCTTTGTTGTCGTGCCTGCCCTGTCTATTGTCTTTCCCTTCTTTGTTCCCGATTCTGATGAAATCGTGAAAGTGGCTATCGGCACGTCTTTAGCCTCTATTGTTGTTTCCAGCCTGCGTTCTGTAATTGCCCACAAAGCGAAAGGTGCTGTGGACTTTGCCGTACTGAAATCCTGGTCGGTATGGATAGTCCTTGGCGTCATCGGCGGATTACTCATTGCAGATAACACCAGTGCAGGCGGACTTAAAATTGTCTTTGCAGCCGGTGTACTGCTTTACTCAATTTACTTCCTGTTCCCCGATTTTGTCGTGCGTCCGGGAATGTATTTCTCTATGCCCAAAGGTATCGGTAAAGCCACCCTCGCATTTGTGCTGGGTGGTTTTTCTGCCTTACTGGGTATTGGCGGTGGAACGCCCACCGTTATCACCATGGTCATGTGCCGCCGCACAATTCAGCAGGCAGTTGCCACTGCTGCAGGTGTCGGCTTTCTCATCGGCCTGCCAGGCGCGTTGGGCTTTTTGTTCATGCGCCACTCTGAAACTGCCGCCCTGCCGGTGGGTACCGTGGGATATGTCAATATTCCCGCCCTTATTGCCATCAGTATCGGTTCGATTATGACGGCCCCTATTGGTGCCAACATGGCGCATAACTTCAGTGAAAAAATGCTCAAAAGACTGTTTGGCATTTACTTAATCATCGTGTCACTCGGCATGTTTTATAAAGCCCTTTAGTCTTTTCACTTTCAAAGGAACTTATTTATGACTTACAACCCTGCACGACGTTTATTCTTAGGCGGCAGCCTGGCTGCTACAGCAGCCGGCGCAACCGGTATTATTACTCCTGCTGCGCTGGCAGCAGGTTCTTCAGTGGCGGCGCCTCACGTAATGTACGGCCCTCAGGCCGGCATCGCCAAGCTGAATGCAAATGAAAACCCCTATGGTCCGAGCCCTGCTGCTCTTAAAGCCATTGCAGAAGCCTCGTCCACCGGCGGTGCCTATTATGCTTATCAGGCGGGCATGTACTTAACTGACATGATTGCAGAAGAGTATGGCCTGAAAAAAGAAAATGTGGCAATTACCGCCGGTTCCAGTTTGATTCTGGCCTTCGCCGCTTATGCCGCCACATCAAAGGGAAAAATACTGGGTCCGGATCTTTTCTGGGATACCACATCCAAGGCGCCAATCAGTCAGGGCGGACCGGATATTGTGCGGGTACCCAACACAGCTGATCTGGATATTGACCTCGATGCACTGTACAACGCTATCGATGACAACATTGCCATGGTCCATATTTGCAACCCGAATAACCCGACCGGCAAAGTGCTCGACACGAAAAAGCTGCAGGATTTCTGTATAAAAGCCTCGAAGAAAACGCTGGTGCTGGTTGATGAAGCGTATAACGAACTGATCAGTGATGGCCCTGCACACTCAATGATCCCGCTGATCAATCAGGGCCACAATATTATCGTGGCGCGTACTTTCTCAAAAATTTATGGTCTGGCCGGCATGCGTGTGGGTTACATGCTTGGCTCAGAAGAAAATATCAGCTTTATCAATCAATATGGTCTCGGCGGCTATTCCATCAACCAGGCCGGCTTGGCAGCAGCGATTGCGAGCTTTAAAGATGAAGCCTTCAAAGACTTCTCACGGGATAAAGTGATGGAAGCCAAAGACATGATTATGTCGGCAGTTAAAGCGAATGGTTTGACGGCACTGCCATCAGCGACTAACTTTGTTTTTGTGAATCTGGGTGATAATGGCGATGCCAATGCCTTCCGTGCTGCTATGGAAACAGAAAATGTGCTGATCCGCGGACAGTACCGGACTTACAAGCCCTGGTCGCGGGTGAGTACCGGTAAAATCGAAGATGTGAAGATGTACGTCGACGCAATGCCAAAAGCGCTGGAAGCCATGTACAAGGCGTAACTGTACGTTAAACACAATGTAATCTGGTCGATGAGAGGTGCTGTAAGGCGCCTCTCATTCTGCTGCATGCCTGATAATCCCCCCTCTTAATCCGGTTCGCAATTGCGACAATCACGACATTCCTGACGATTGAGAATTTTTTTTCTACATTCCTTTCATTACTGAAATTCTTGTCTATAACTTAAATTAACGTGCGCCTGATAACGCATCAGGCAAATCCTTTTGGTCAGTAAATTTCTAAAATTTCACACAGTCTGGACCCAAAGAGACAGAAAAAGCCGACAACGTGCAGGCAGTAACAATCCCGGAATGTATTATGATGAGTGACAATCAAATTATGGTCGGAATAAAAAATACACCACCAATTGCAATGATTGGTGCAGGCGTGAGCCTTGTTGTGGGCTTTGGTTTAGTGTCAATGGGTCTTGCTTATCCGGCAATAGTCGTTTCTTCCATCGGCGTTTTTCTGGCAGCAAAAATGCAATCAGGAGATACAGAACCACAGGCCGAAACTCAGGCTGTACACGCTGAGCCTGTATTTGAACAACAGGAAGTCACCGGCGATATGATGTCGGTAACTCAGGATATGGCTAAAATTATCAGTGACTGTGAGAAAAACCTGTCTGACATTTTCAATACACAAACCGATGCGGTAACCACTCTAAGTGAAGCTTTCCTCAATTTGCAACGCCTTGTAGGCGAGCAAAACACCTGTATTACCCGACTGATTCAGGCAGATTCTGACAGCGGCGAAATGTACTCAAACCGCATGCGTACCTTTGCTGATGAAACAGAGAAGTCACTGGATAAATTCCTTGAGTCTACCGAACAGATTTCAGAAGGCACCACCACCATTCTGGAAAAAGTAAACCGTATCTACGACACCATGCCTACAGTGCTTAAAGCCCTTGGCGATATTGATGATATTTCTGCCCAGACTAACCTGCTGGCACTGAATGCTGCAATTGAAGCGGCACGTGCCGGTGAAGCAGGCCGCGGCTTTGCTGTTGTTGCAGACGAAGTTCGTGCTCTGTCGAACCGCTCCACTCAGTTCAGCGGCGTTATCAAGAAACAGATGGAAAACATCGGCGTGCAAATTGATGAACTCACGCAGGATGTCCGCACACTCGCCGCCCAGGATACAAGCTATATCATTACAGCAAAGCGGGACATTCAGGGAGAGCTGGACGCGATTATCGTAAAAGCTGAGAGCGACGCGAACACAACGAATGAACTTGAAGGGATCTCCGGTCAGCTGGACAGTGCTATCGGCTCTGCTATCCGCGGCATGCAGTTTGGCGACATTAACGGTCAGAACCTCACCTATACCCAGGAAATGCTCACCATCGTTAATGAGCAACTGCCTCTGCTGGGAACCAATGATATTGCCACGGTTAAAAAGAACCTGGAAGAGCTGCAGAGCAGCATGAAAAACCGGGCTAACCTCGATCATAATCCGGTATCTGCCAGCAGCATCGATGCCGGAGAAATTGAATTATTTTAGCAACCACCAGCGCGGCTCGCTTGTTAGCCGGGATGACATGGAATCGCCGGATTCGGCGCAACACGTGAAAAAATTGTCGGGAGTATTATGAGTAAGAATATCCTCATTGTTGATGACTCACCATCAATCCGCCAGATGGTAGAAGTGACCTTAAAGTCAGCCAGTTACCCTGTAACTACCGCCGTAGACGGACAGGATGCGTTAGATCAATGCAAAGTGAAACGCTTCGACTTCGTTTTAACTGACCAGAATATGCCAAGAATGGACGGTTTGACGCTGATCAAAAACCTTCGCGGTATGTCAGCCTATGCCCGTACGCCCATTATCGTGCTCACCACGGAAGCGGGTGACGACATGAAGGCAAAAGGGAAAGCTGCCGGTGCCACAGGCTGGATGGTTAAGCCTTTCGACCCTGCCAAATTACTTGCGGTTGTAGGTAAGGTTCTCGGTTAGTTGTAACAGGAAGCGTCACTATGTCTATCGATATCGAACAATTCCACGCGGTCTTCTTCGACGAAAGTCAGGAACACCTGGATGACATGGAACAGCTCCTCATGGAACTGGATGTCGAAGATCCCGATCTTGAGCAACTCAACAGTATTTTCAGGGCCGCCCACTCAATCAAAGGCGGTAGTGGAATCTTCGGTTTTGATGCGCTTACCGGGCTCACCCATGTCATGGAGAATTTGCTCGACAAAGCCCGCAAACAAACCATTTCGCTGGACGTGCCTACCGTTGATTTGTTTCTTGAAACGGTAGACTTACTCAAGGTCATTCTGGATGCATATCGAACCAGTAGTGAGCTTCCTCAATCTGACATAGACTCCGGTGTAGCAGCCCTCGAAAAAGCGCTGGCTGCAGCCGACGGACAGGCAGCAGATGCTCCGCAACCCGCTGCAGAAAGCGCTGCGGCAGATGACGATGATATCGATGGTTTCGGCTTTTTCGATGATGATGATGACGAGCCCGCAGCAGAAACAGCGGAAGTCGCAGAAAACACAGAAAATGAAGCGGCAAAAGCAGAAACAAAAGATGACGATATAGACGGGTTTGGCTTCTTTGATGATGAGCCTCAACCTGCTGCATCACCGGAAGAAAAGCAAGGTTACGGTTTCTTCAAACCGGTTGAAGCCGTTGCAGAAGACGCCAAAGCCGCATCGGCAGAGGCGGCGAAAGCAGCCGCTAAACCTGCGGCAAAGAAAGCTGCAGCGAAATCTGCGGCTAACAAAGAAGCGTCTTCTATTCGTGTTGACACCCTTAAAATTGATCAGATGGTAAACCTGGTGGGTGAACTGGTTATTACCCAGTCCATGCTGTCGATGATTGGTGATGAAGTCACCGGAGCCATAGGTCAGAAGCTGCAAACAGCCATTGCAGAACTGCAGCGCAATACCCGCGAGATTCAGGAATCGGCAATGTCCATGCGTATGCTGCCGGTGAATATGACGTTTAACCGCTTCCCCCGTGTTGTGCGGGATCTGTCTTCTAAACTCGGCAAAAAGGTTGACCTCGTTATTGAAGGCGGCGCAACTGAAATCGATAAAAGCATGATTGAAAAACTGGTCGACCCTCTGACTCACCTGGTACGAAACAGTATCGATCATGGTGTAGAGAAGCCGGCAGACCGGGTCGCATCAGGCAAAACTGAAAATGGTACCGTGATTTTACGGGCTGCACAGCGTGGCAGTTCGATTGTCATCAGCATTATTGATGACGGGGCAGGACTCAGTCGTGAACGCATTCTGTCCAAAGCAACAGAAAATGGCCTGCCGGTGACACCGGACATGCCTGACAGCGAGGTCTGGTTACTGATCTTCCAGCCCGGATTTTCCACGGCAGCGGAAGTAACTGACGTGTCCGGTCGTGGTGTTGGTATGGACGTTGTCCGCCGGAATATTGAAGCGATTGGCGGCCGCATAGAAATCGATTCACATAAAGGTCTCGGGTCAGCCTTTCATATCCACCTGCCCCTGACGCTGGCTATTGTGGACGGTATTTGTGCTGCCGTGGGCGACCAGATTTTTGTCATCCCGCTGGTCAATATCATCGAATCGCTGCAACCGGTAAAAGAACAGCTCAAACTGATTAAGAACGAACATCTGCTGTGGATAAGAGAGCAGTACTGGCCTCTGGTACCGATTCACCAGATGATGCATGTGGACCATGCTGTTACGAACCCCACGAAAGGGATTGTTGTACTGCTGGAAAGCAGCAAACGTCGCTTTGCTATTCAGGTCGATTCTCTGCTCGGCCAGCAACAGGTGGTGATCAAGAGTCTCGAACAGCACTACCGTAAAGTGCCCGGCATATCCGGTGCCACCATCATGGGAGATGGCCGTGTTGCCATGATCCTGGATGCAGATGCCATCGCAGACTTGTGCAAACCTGTTCATGAAGAGGAAAAAGTATTATGAGTGCCCATGCCAGAGACCATCTCGCATCTAAAGATGTTCAGGAATACTTAAGTTTCATTTTAAGCTCTGAGCAATATGCCCTCGATATTACCTCAGTAAAAGAAATTCGCGGCTACGAGAAAGTCACCCCCATCGCCAATGCGCCCAAATTTATCAAAGGCGTGCTGAATCTTCGCGGTGACATCGTCCCCATCGTCGACTTGCGGATTAAATTCAATATTCCGGATCCGACCTACAATGAATTCACCATCGTCATCATGTTGCATGTTCATAACCGTGTTGTGGGCATAGTCGTTGATGGCGTCTCGGATGTTGTACGCCTTACGGAAGATGAAGTCAGGCCACCACCTGATTTCGGGGTGATTTTCGACAGCCGGTTCCTGAAAGGGCTGGCAACTGTGGATGACCATATGGTCATTCTGGTTAACATTGAACAACTAATTTCCAGCGAAGAAATCGGTCTTGTTGCAGAGCAACTGACCGGTGAGGGAGAGTAATTATGGGTATGTTTGACTGGATCAACAGCGAAGCTTCGCGTGATCAGAAAATTCAGATGCTGCGTAAATCGCAGGCTGTCGATGCTTCTACCTGCTGCATCATGATGGCTGACGCAGACAGAAATATTGTCTACGCCAACAAAGCCGTCGTTAAGTTATTAAAGGATAACGAAGCAGAATTACAGAAAGTATTGCCGCATTTTTCAGCAGACAATCTGATTGGCGAGAACATCGATCAGTTCCATAAGAATCCCGCTCATCAAAAAGGCATGCTGGCAGAGCTCAAGCGTCCGATGTCGTCAAACATCGTTGTGGGCAAAGTTAATTTTAAACTCACCCTCACCCCGCTGAAGGACGAAGAAGGCCACTCAGTGGGCACCATGGTGGAATGGGTGGATCAAACAGAACTTCTGCTGAAAAGCGGCATGCTGGAGGCCCTTCACCGGGTTCAGGCTCTGGCCGAATACACAGCAGAGGGTGAACTCATCGACGTGAATGAGAATTTTCTGAAGCTCACCGGCTATAGCCGGGCGGAAGCACTGGGAAAACATCAAAGCGCTTTCGTGAAACAGGAGCTGGTTCACAATCAGGTATATAAAGACTTCTGGGATAAATTACGGCGCGGCGAAATTGACTCCGGGGAATATCAACGCTTTGGCAAAGATGACAAAGAGTTCTGGGTGCAGGCTTCGTATAACCCGATTTTCGACACTGCCGGCAAGGTCACCAAAGTGGTTGAGTTTGCTATCGATATAACCAGAGAAAAACTGAAAAATGCCGATTATTCAGGCCAGATTGAAGCAATTGGTAAAGCTCAGGCCGTTATTGAATTTGATACTTCCGGCAACATTCAGTGGGCCAATGATAATTTCTTAAGTGCCACCGGCTACAACCTGGATGAAATAAAGGGCCAGCACCACAGCATGTTTGTTGAGCCGTCTGAAAAAATCAGTGCTGCTTACAGCAATTTCTGGAATGAATTACGGGGCGGCAACTTTAAGTCAGGGGAATATAAACGGGTTGCCAAAGGCGGCAACGAGATCTGGATTCAGGCATCCTACAACCCGATTATCGATATGAACGGCAAGGTTTTCAAAGTCGTTAAATACGCCACGTTGATCACTGAACAAAAACTGAAAAATGCCTATTTTGAAGGACAAATTAACGCCATCGGGAAATCTCAGGCGGTCATTGAGTTCAATGTGGACGGTATTATCCAGTGGGCTAATGATAACTTCCTGAACACAGTGGGTTACACCCTTGATGAAATAAAAGACAAGCATCACAGAATGTTTGTAGATAAAGAAACCCGGGGTTCAGAGGAATATTCTCAATTCTGGGCTGACCTGAAGAAGGGTAAGTTCTTCTCCGGTGAGTTTAAGCGAATTAATAAAGCCGGTGAAGAAATCTGGATTCAGGCCTCCTACAACCCTATTCTGGATATGGACGGCAATGTTTTCAAAGTAGTGAAATACGCGACCAACATTACCGAAGAAAAGTTACGTACCGCTTATTTCGAAGGCCAGATTTCGGCTATTGGTAAATCTCAGGCTGTGATTGAGTTTGATATGGATGGCATGATCCTGAATGCCAACGATAACTTCCTGAACACAGTGGGCTATACCCTTGATGAAATTAAAGGTAAACATCACAGCATGTTTGTGGACCAGGAAACCCGCAACAGCAATGATTACCGTTCGTTCTGGGATCAATTGAATCACGGTGTCTACCAGTCTGGCGAGTACAAACGTTTTGGCAAGGGTAACAAAGAAATCTGGATTCAGGCTTCTTATAACCCCATTCTGAACCAGAATGGCAAACCTTTCCGCGTGGTGAAATACGCAACCGATGTCACCGCCCGTACCACTGCAGTTTACGATATTAAACAAGTTATGACCCAACTGGCGAAGGGCGATCTGACTTGCGAGATTGAACACGAGTTTGAAGGCGAGTTCAAAGTGCTGGGCGAGTCTATCAACCAGTTTATCCGTGATATGCGGGTCACCATTTCACGCATCAACCACGCTGTTGAAACCATCAGCAGTGCGTCCAGTGAGATCGCCAGCGGAAATGCAGACTTATCCAGCCGGACAGAGCAGCAGGCGTCCAGTCTGGAAGAAACGGCGTCCTCAATGGAAGAACTGACCGGTACTGTGCGTCTGAATGCAGAGAATGCCGAGCAGGCCAACAGCCTTGCATCACAGGCTTCATCTATCGCCGTAAACGGCGGCAATATGATTCAGCGCGTGGTTGAAACCATGGGCAGCATCAACGAGTCAGCCCAGAAAATTTCAGACATTATCGGCGTAATAGACGGCATCGCCTTCCAGACCAATATTCTGGCACTGAATGCCGCCGTAGAAGCCGCCCGTGCCGGTGAACAGGGACGCGGATTTGCGGTAGTCGCCTCAGAAGTAAGAACGCTGGCACAGCGCTCTGCAGAAGCTGCAAAAGACATCAAAGAGCTGATTTCAGACTCGGTAGATAAGATTGGCAGCGGCAACACGCTGGTGAAACAGAGCGGCGACACCATGGGCGAAGTGGTTACCTCGATTAAGCGGGTTAACGACATTATGTCAGAAATTGCTGCGGCGTCTTCTGAACAGTCCAACGGCATAAACGAAATCAGTAAAGCCGTTACGCAAATGGATGAAATGACGCAGCAGAACGCGGCGCTGGTCGAAGAAGCCGCAGCAGCAGCGGAAAGTATGCGTCAGCAGGCAGCACAACTGTCAGAGCGTGTGGCCACATTTAAATTAAGTGATAAAGACCGCTCAGCAGACCCGATGGAAGACTTACCTGCCATTAGTGCAAGACCGAAATCTCAGTCCCGCAAGCCGGCAGCAGCAATCGGATCAAACGGGAAAAGCAGCAAACCTGCAGTAAAGGCAGCGGCCCCTGAAGATACGGAAGAATGGGAAAGTTTTTAAAGGAGATGGGCCGGTATGAGCCAGAGCGCCCGGCAAGAATTTGCGTTTAATAAAGAGGATTTTGAGAGAGTCAGACGAACCTTATATCAAAAGGCAGGGATCAATCTTACAGATACAAAAGATTCACTGGTGTACAGCAGACTCGCCCGCAGACTGCGGGCGTTGTCGCTGAACAGCTTCGATGACTACCTCACATACCTGAAACGTACGCCTGAAGAAGACGAGAACTTCATCAATGCCCTGACGACAAACCTGACTTCATTTTTCCGTGAGGCCCACCACTTTGATGCGCTGGCAAATTACCTACGGACGCATCCGGGCCAGCGGACAATATGGTGTTCAGCCAGCAGTACCGGCGAAGAGCCCTACTCCATCGCAATGACAGTGGCAGAGGTGTTCGACAGTTTTGATAATCCGGTATCGATCATTGCGTCAGACATTGACAGCCAGGTACTGGCGAAAGCCAGCGCAGGCATATACAACAGCGAGGCGACAACCAAACTGACACCGCACCAGTGCAAGAAGTTTTTGCACAAAGGTAAAGGCAGCCAGAAAGGTAAAGTGCGGGTAGTACCGGAACTGCGAAAAAATGTCAGTTTCAGACGCATCAATCTGATGGATGTGACCTGGCCAATACGGGGACCCATTGATGTCATATTCTGCCGTAACGTGATGATTTATTTTGATAAGCCCACCCAGTTGAATATTTTGAAACGCATGGTGGCACTGTTACCGGATGACGGTTTATACATCGCCGGACATTCAGAGAACTTCAATAAGGATTCACAGATCGTTACGCCAGTGGGGAAAACCATTTACAAACCGGCCCGTGAAGACAGACGCTATGGCTGAAACCTTCATGGACGGCGTGGGGCACGAAGCCAACACATATTATGATCCCCGCTTTGTCCGGCAGGCTGTAAAAATTCTGCCGGGAGAGTATTTTTCTACCGGCAATGACACACTGATGGTCACAGTTCTCGGCTCCTGTGTGTCTGCTTGTCTGATGGATTTGCACAACGGCGTGTGCGGCATGAATCACTTTTTGCTGCCCTCAGACAGAGGCTCTGAAGGTGAATTTTGTGAAGCCTCCCGATATGGCATGTATGCCATGGAGTTGTTGATTAATCAGATGATGAATTTAGGTGCCGATAAGCGGCATCTGCAAGCCAAAGTATTTGGCGGCGGAAATGTGGTTGCGGGTATATCCGTCACCAATGTTGGCCAGATGAACTCAGAGTTTGTAACTGCTTACTTACGAAGAGAGCGCATTCCAATCGTTGCCAGCGATTTAATGGAAGACTACGCCCGCAAAATATATTTCTTCCCTGACTCAGGACAGGTACTCGTGAAACGGATACGGAAATTCAATAATTCAACGATCATGGACCGGGAAAGTGCTTACCGCATTAAGTTGAAACAAGGGCCTGAACAGAGTGAATTTGAACAGTTTGATTAGGTGAGCCATGACGATAAAAGTACTTGTTGTAGACGACTCCGCGTTAATCAGAAATCTGCTTGGCGAAATCGTAAAAAGCGAAAGCGATATGCAGCTGGTTGGTGCCGCACCCGATGCCTATGTCGCTAAAAAGATGGTGCAGGAACACAATCCGGATGTCATCACTCTGGATATAGAAATGCCCAAGGTCGACGGCCTGCGTTTCCTCGATGTACTGATGAAAGCTCGTCCCACGCCGGTGGTAATGATATCCACCCTCACGGAAGCAGGCGCTGATGCCACCATCCGTTCACTGGAGCTTGGCGCTGTTGATTTTATCCCTAAACCCAAACTGGGAGTTGTGCAGGGAATAGAAGAATACCGCGAATTGATTTTATCAAAGATACGTATGGCAGCCCGCTCGCGGGTACGTCAGCAAAAGCCGGCCACAGTTAAAACAACGACAGCACTCACCTATTCAAGTACTGAGAAAATCATCGCCATTGGCGCTTCTACCGGCGGCACGGAAGCGATAAAAACCATAGTCAGTGCGTTACCGGCCAATGCACCGGCGACGGTTATCACCCAGCATATGCCACCGGGTTACACCAGCACCTTTGCAAAGCGGCTGGATGCCTGCAGCCAGTTAAAAATTGTGGAAGCCCGGGGTGATGAGCGTTTACTTCCCGGCCACGGCTACCTGGCTCCCGGCGATAAACATATGGAGATCATCCGCAGTGGTGCCGATTACCGGATCAGATTAAATGACGGGCCCCGTGTCAGTGGCCACAAGCCCTCAGTGGATATGATGTTTACCTCGCTGGTTGAATCTGCCGGCAGTAACGTAGTGGCCAGTTTGCTGACAGGTATGGGTAAAGACGGCGCTGACGGGTTGCTGGCTCTGAAAGAGAAAGGCGCATTCACCATTTGTCAGAATGAAGATACCTGTGTGGTATACGGTATGCCTAAAGTTGCCGTCTCGCTGGGGGCGGCGGAAAAGATTTTGCCACTTGAGAATATCGCTCAGGCAATGGTTTCTCAACTGGAGAAAATGAAGGCAGGCAGCCGTTTGTAACATTCTTAAGTATGACGGCTTATATCAGATTATGGCGTTGCATCCGGTAGCACAGGTGAGAAGTTAGCTACACTGGATTTGGGAAGCTTTTAGTGACATTTGTGCAGAAAATTTCACCTAAAGAATAACACACAAATGTCACAAAAGACCTATACTCAAAATGACGTGATATTAGCAAATAGTCGAAATTGAAAGATTTTTTTTCAGGTGGACTTGCAGGAATGAAAATATCGCAAATACTCATGATAGGTTCGAAATTGTCTGGAGGTAAGAATGACAGTTCCGCTACTTGTGGCCGATGACTCGCGTCTGTCACGAAGAAGTGTACTAAAAGCGCTTCCGCCTGAAATCGAGTTTACTGTCACAGAAGCTGCGAATGGCAGGGAAGCAATTGATCTGCTCGAAAAGAACGGGTTCAGATTACTATTACTCGACCTGACTATGCCCGAGGTGGACGGTGTTGGTGTGCTTGAATACCTCGCGGACAAAGAAGAAAGACCAGATGTGATTGTGATCAGTGCTGACTTCCAGCCTGAAAAACAACGCATTGTTATGGATCTGGGGGCGCACAAATTCATCAGAAAGCCTCTCGATAAAGAAGAATTAGCCATGACATTGTTTGAGCTGGGGTATCTATGAGCAGTGTTATTTCCCTCACAGAAGATCAACGTGACGCCCTTCAGGAGCTAATGAATATCTCTATGGGGCAAGCTGCTAATTCGCTGGCGCACCTGATAGAAACTAAAATAGGTATCTCCATACCTAAAATATCAGCCGTTACGCCAGCCGAATTATTTACACTTATTAATCGCAGTGAAAATGCGTTTTACACCAGACAATCTTTCCTTGGAGATATCCAGGGTGAAGTGATGGCGGTAGTATCAGAGCAGGGTTTAACCGAAGTGGCCAGCCTGCTCGAATACGAGGCACCGCTCAGCCAGAGTGATATTGAAGAAACCATACTGGAGCTGTCAAATATTCTGGCCGGCGCTTGTCTGGCCGGTTTATCGAACCAGCTTGAACTGGCAACCAACCTGAATATGCCGACGCTGTTTTCTCCGAATAAGGCATCATTCACCGAACTTAACTGGCAGCATAGCCTGGTAATGGAAGTGCAGTTCGATATTGAGCTCTCTTCATTTTCCATGCGGGTAGTCTTTTGTCTCGACCGTGCGTCACTAGTACGGCTAACCGAAACTATTGATGAATTGCTGGGTTAATGTTCGAGCAACTTTTTGGCAAATTACCGGTTGGGATCTGCATTGTAAATGAAGATTACCAGGTCATTTTCCTCAACGACTTTTTTATCGACCGCATGGAAACCGGACTCCGTGCTGACTACATGGAAAAGCCGGTAGCAGAGCTCTTTCCAGAGCAGGAAAAGTTTCTGCGCCGCAGAATTAAATCTGTCTTCGTTCTTCAACATCCCAGTTTCAGCTACTGGGAACAACGCCCGCATATTTTTCCGTTTAAAAGTAGCCGCCCCATTACCGGTGAAGAGACACAGATGTACCAGAATATGGAAATCGTGCCCTTATCTTCTCCGGAGCATGGCAAGCTGGCGTGTATTTTCCTTCAGGACGTTACCGCCCAGGCCAGTTACTTCATTGCCCAGCAGGAATTATCCAAAGCGCTGAAACGTGAGCATGAAGAACAACTTAAACTCATCAAGAAACTCGACTCAGCGCAAAGCCAGCTTATCCAGGCAGAAAAAATGGCTTCTACGGGACAACTGGCAGCCGGCATTGCCCACGAAATCAATAATCCCATTGGCTTTGTCTCAGCCAATCTGGACACTTTAAAGCAATACGGTGAACACCTGATAACCTTGTGCGACACGCTGGCAGACAATATTGAAAATACCGATGAAAAAACACGCACGCTAATCACGGGCCTTCTGGAAGAGCATCATTACGACTTATTAAAAGACGATATGACTCCGCTGATTGATGAGTCCAGAGACGGCCTTATCCGTGTGCGGGACATTGTCGAGAACCTTAAGCGGTTTGCACTGGAAGATTCGGCCGGATGGCAACTGATGGATTTGGATGAAGCGGTAAAGCAGATGGCAGAGCTGGTATCAGTCCAATACAAAAAGCCCACGTTTAAAGTCACCTGTGAACCCGCCGGCCTGAAAATCTATTGCGAGCCGGGCAGCCTTAAACAGGCTTTGATGAATATGGTGATCAATGCGGCCCAGTCCATCAATCATAAAGGGTTTGTAAAAGTAGATGTGCATGGTGATGACACAACGGTCCGCATCAAGATCATCGACAGTGGTGAAGGCATTGAAGAAAAGCACGTTAAGAAGATATTTGATCCGTTCTTCACAACCAAACCGGAAGGGCTGGGTCAGGGGCTCGGGTTATCAGTGGCTTATACAGCCATAGAACAACATGAAGGCAAAATTTCAGTCAGTAGTAAGGTGGGTAAAGGTACCGTATTTGAAGTCACTTTACCGGTACTGACCCCGGACGACGAAGCACATTAATATTCCCGGGCTGAACTGTTGCAGGTTATGTTTGGCCTCCCGCCCGCATCAGGCTATGATACACCGTCTTTTTCTTATGCTGACAGGAACAGTGATGTATCCGGCTTACCGGTTTAAAAGATACCTGGCAGGCCTGCTTGCTTTCAGTATTCTCAGTTTCAACGTATTCGCAGACTTGTGGACAGGTGATGCCGCCGTGCATCTTGCCGGTGTAAGAAACTCTCCGCAGGACGTACTCGACGCATTACCGGCCAGCAATGATGAACTGTCTTCAGAACAGCGAGCCCTGCATTTTTACCTCATCAGCCGTGCAAATGGCGCGCTTGCTTTGCATGAAAAAGCGGAAGAAGCCGCTTTAGCAGGTCTGGCACTGGCACCGCCTCCCCCTTTAAATGACTATCTGACGCTGGCGCTGGCAGAAGCCAGAGACGGACTGGGTCTTGCTCAATCCATGATCTCTGCTGCGGCAGAATCGCTGGCCCGGGCCCGTGACGGTGATGACGAAGCCCTGTTGTTTTATGCAATCAGTGTGAACGGTTATATCAATGTAACTTTAAACCAGTACAGCGAAGCCCTTGCGTTATTTCAGGAAGGTTACCGCCGGCTTGAATCTCCGGGTGCTTTTTTCAGCCGGGCTGATTTTGCCAGCATGATTGCCCTTGTATACGAATACCGGCAGGAACCTGAAATGGCATTGCGTTTCTATCGCGAAGCTGAAACCTGGTACCGGCAAAATAATGTGCGCCTTGAACTGGCGAATACCCTGTTTGGATTAGGCAAAGCCACTATCCAAACCGGCGATGGTGATGAAGGCATGACCCTGCTTCTTGAATCTGCAGATATTGCCCTTAACATCCGCGATTTACAGGGTGCTGCATTCAGTTATGAAGCTATTGCATCTGAGCTGATTGACCGGGGGATGACCGCCGATGCATCGCCGTTTTTAGATGATGCCCTCAGTCTGTTTATGCAGGCTGGCAATCCGTTTATGCAAATTAAAGTCTTAATTGAAAAGGCACAAATTGCCGTTGATCAGGGTCAGCCGGAAGAGGCTTTACGCAGACTGGCCAGAGCTGAGGAAATGGCCACGGGTGAATCCTTTTTGTCACAACGAATTGCCATTGCAGATACAAAAGCCCGCGCTTTTGCCGCCAAAGGTGAGCACCAGTCTGCCTATCTGGTATTACTGCAAAACAGGCAGAACCGCGCTTTGTTACAGAAAGAAATTAACTCCAGGCGAATTCTGGAATTACAGACCCGTTTCGATGTGGAAAAGCAGCGGGCGCAAAATGCCCTGCTGGAAGAGCAAAATTTACGTCAGCAAAACCAGTTAAAGAATGAACAGCGCCTTCAGCGCTATACAATTGCACTTATCGGATTGCTTATTGTGGTATGTGGCCTGCTGAGCTGGCTGTATTTTAATGGGAAACGTCATCAGAAACGCCTTGAACAACTGGCAAACTATGACGGCCTGACTGGTTTAATGACACGCCGGAAAACCATGGAAGATGCTGAGTTACAGTATCAGATGGCCCAAAGACACAAAACGCCTTTGACAGCAGCGGTTATTGACCTCGATCATTTTAAACAAATTAACGACAAGTACGGCCATCAAACCGGGGATGATGTGCTCAGGGCCTTTGGCAGAAAGGCGCATAAGCATTTCAGGAAAACGGATATTCTGGGCCGTATTGGTGGAGAGGAATTTCTTTTCCTGTTTCCCCATACCGGGACGGACGACGCGCTGGACATGCTTGAGCGTTTTGCCGGCAGCGTCCGGAAAATTCCTGATGAACTGAAAATCAAAACGATGCAGGTCACGTTATCCGTCGGCCTTGTCGATGCCACTTCGTTTTCCAATATGACCAGAGTAGTTGCTGTCGCAGACGAAGCGTTGTACGAGGCAAAGGAAACTGGCAGAGATAAAATAGTGACCGGTCAGCCCTCTGCTACGGACGGACAATCTCAATAGTGACAGGCAAAGGCTTCATTTTATCCCGCCGGACCATTCGCAGGGATAGCCGCGAATGCGTTGAATTGTGGATTTCCACTGAGAATGGTCCGGTGCGGCTTATCTCTGAGCCACAAACCAGCGTTTGCTTCATCAGAACATCTCATCTGGAACAGGTTCAAAATCTGATCCGGGCGAAAGGCCTGGATATCACCCCGGAAGCGGTCAATTTCAAAACCCTGGAACAGGAAGAAGTCATACTACTGCGGTGTGCTGACGACTTCACAAGGCACAAATTACGTCGCGGGATGCAGAGCGCAGGGCTGCCACTGTACGAGGGAGATATTAAGTCTGAAGACCGTTTTCTGATGGAGCGTTTTGCGTACGGAGCTGTAAGTTTTTACGGGACGCAGGTTCATAATGAGGTTGTGAACGCCAAAGTGAAAGGGGCACAGTTTCGTCCGCAACTGACCAGCGTATCTGTTGATATTGAGTGTGATGAAAAGGAAAACCTGTATTCCATCGCTGTTGCTTCTGAGACCATGAACCGTGTATGGCTGAATACTGCAGGAACCACACCGGTCACTGACGAATTTGCGACCTTTGATGTCATTAATCTGCCCGGTGAAAAAGAAGTCCTTACCGCTTTCTGCAAGGCTGTCGCAAAGCTGGATCCTGATGTCATACTGGGCTGGAACATCAAGCAGTTTGACCTCGCTGTGCTTAACAGAATGGCACGGCGACAAGGCATTCCGCTGACATTGGGCCGCCAGGGAGAAACCCTTACCGTACGGGAGTGGGAAGACGGCTCACAGGTGATAGCAGAGATTCCCGGCCGCTGTATCATTGATGGCATTGATGCGCTGAAAACCATGACCTGGCAGTTCGAAAGCTTCGCACTGGACTTTGTTGCAAATGCCTTGCTGAATAAAAGAAAGCTGATTACCGGCGGGGATAAACTTGAAGAAATTAAAACCTTATACCGCGAGAATCCTTCTCAGCTACTCGCATACAATCATCAGGATTGTGTTCTGGTAAACGACATCGCGGAACATACACGTTTCATTGATTTTCTCATTTTACGCAGCACCCTTACCGGACTGGATATGACCCGGCCCGGCGGCTCAGTTGCATCGTTTATAAACGTATATCTGCCTAAGCTGCACAGACAGGGATATATATGTGGAATCCGCCCGGAGAATGGCGGTCTTGCAAGCCCGGGAGGCTACGTGATGACGTCCAGACCCGGGCTGTATAAGAATGTACTGGTACTGGATTTTAAGAGCCTGTATCCCTCTATCATAAGAACTTTTCTTATTGACCCCCTTGGTCTGGCTGAAGGGTTACTGCACCCTGAAAACGCCATAGAAGGTTACAGAGGAGCCATGTTCTCCCGCACGGAGCATTTTCTGCCCGATATCATTGCAGGACTTTGGCAACAACGTGATGAAGCTAAACAGCAGCAGGATGCGCCGCGCTCTCAGGCGATAAAAATTTTGATGAATTCATTTTACGGTGTGCTCGGTAGTGGCGGTTGCCCTTTCTACGATCCCCGTCTTGCCAGCTCGATCACTATGCGGGGACACGACATCATGCAAACCACTGCCGGCTGGATACAAGAAGCCGGCTACGAAGTGATTTACGGCGATACGGACTCTACATTTGTATTCACAGGTGATGACTGCACACCCCGGCAAGCTGAATTAATTGGTACGCAGTTACAGGACATGATCAACCGCCGCTGGCGTGAGACGTTAAAACAGGATTTTGATTTACACTGTCATCTTGAAATTGAATTTGAAACCCACTTCCGCCGCTTTTTTATGCCCACAATCCGTGGTTCAGAAGAAGGTAGCAAGAAGCGTTATGCCGGCGTGGTGGTAAAAGAGGGTAAGGAACAACTGATTTTCAAAGGGCTGGAAAATGTCAGATCAGACTGGACTGCGCTGGCACGTCAATTTCAGGAAAAGCTTTACGCCCTTGTCTTCGCAGAACAGTCTCCTGTGGATTACATCAGAACATTACTCAGTGATATCCGCGCCGGTAAACTGGATGACTTTCTGGTGTACGCAAGGCGGCTCAGAAAGCCTCTGAACGCTTATACACGCACGCAACCGCCTCATGTTAAAGCTGCACGTCAGGCTGATGAGATGAATCTGGCAACAGGCAAACCTCTGCAATACCAGCACAAAACTACAGTGCGTTATGTTGTCACTATAGCAGGACCGCAGGCTGTCGGGTATGTCACTCAACCACATGACTATGAACACTATATTGAAAAACAAATCAGACCCATTGCTGAAAGCATCCTGCCGGCAACAGGGATCAACTATGATGATATAGACAACCAGCAACTGGGTTTATTTTAACCCGTTAGCCGTCCCTTCCGGTAATTCAACGCAGAGCCATTTCACTGGCACACTTTATCCGATATAACGTTTACATCCCTTGCAGGACGGCCTTCAGGCGCTGACAGGGAGCTTCGACTTAGTCACCGGATAGGAGGAACAGTGTTTAACTGGAAAGCCATACTGAAGCCCGCGGACAGGGCCTCAATTCTTAAGCATACCGGCCTGCTCGCTTATGCATTTATTGCCAGTATCTTATTCAAATCTCTGGGATTCATTCCGTCACATCAGGTGCCGGTAACCATGCTCATCGCATTTGTGTCTCTGGAATGGATGTTTTTCCAGCGCACTAAGTTCACTTCTCAGTAAGTCTTCTTTTTTATGATCCCTCCGGATACTCACAATCGGTGTCCGGTTTGGCTATCCGTTTCTCTCTCTGCTCCCCTTTTCTATCAACTTTTCAATGATCATCCCTCTTCTGAAATCCTTCGGTAGACAGACAATTATATTTTAAATAACTGAGTGGCTGGCTCCGGCAAAAAGTGATTCAGCCTTAATGTTATGACTTTTGACTAGCAGAGACTCTGACCAGAGAAAAGAAACGAAAAAAGCCCGCTCAAATGAGCGGGCTTCTTCGAATTGGGAGCCTGACGGTGTGCTACTCTCACATGGGGAGACCCCACACTACCATCGCCGCTAACGCGTTTCACTTCTGAGTTCGGAATGGATTCAGGTGGTACCACGTCGCTATTGCCGTCAGGCATAAACTTTTTATAACAATTCTGGAAAGCTGGATATCTTCATCAATCAGAGTAACGCTACTCTAACTCATTAATTAGTCAGTCTTTAACTTACAACTTCTAAGTAAAAGCTACTTAGGCGTTGTATGGTTAAGCCTCACGGGCAATTAGTACAGGTTAGCTTAATGCCTTGCAACACTTCCA